>JAZQTQ010000022.1:0-4664 GCA_045630885.1 Acutalibacteraceae bacterium | reverse complement strand
AGTTACCTTATACTTACCAACTGCTTTTCTTCCCGACGCATATTTAACCTCGAAGGTTGTTATCTTATTGCCCTTTGCATCCTTAACTGTTACGGAAGGTTTCTTTGCTTTTCCGTCATAGGTATATGTGCTTGACGAAAGTTTGATAGATGAAGCCTTGTAGATTGTCTTGGTTTCGGTCTTTGTGCATCCTTTTTGTGTACACTTTCTTGTGAGAGTACCGTTAGCGGAGGTTGTTGCCTTCTTTGTTGCAGTCCAAGCGCCCATCTCATGAGAAAGAGCGGGAATTTCGGAGCCATAAGATAAAACTGCTTCACAAGCTGCACACACTTTGTTGCCTGTATAGCCTTTAACTCCGCATTTTGCAGGAACTACACCAACAGTTTTAGTCTCAGCATGTCTGCAATAAACAACTTCGATGCCGTTATAAATACCATTGCCGATATTTGTACCATTGCTTGCTGTTATATCTTCAACAAGCCAATCAACAACATACTTGCCTTCACCTGCGGTTACAGCAAGCTTAATGGTTGCAATCTTATACTCATCCTTAACGCCTGCAGCTTCTTCGAGAGTTATAATTTCATCGCCTTCAATAGCATTCATGAAGATGAATCTCTCGGTTGTAGCTTCGTATTCGATTGCAAAACCGGGGATTTCAGTTGTTGCGCTCTCGATAGCGAATCCATCCGGCAATTTCACAACGAACTGAATTCCTTCAACTCCGGACATATCATCAGGAATTGCAAAGAAAACATCCAACTCTTTTTCAGAAGTGGAAACAGCAGAGCTTACGCGAATCACTCCGGAATCGTAAGCAATTGCAGATTCGTTTGCAAAAGCTGTTGTTGCAAAAACTGATACTGCCATAATCAAAGACAGCACTAATGCTAATATTTTTTTCATAAGATTTGACCTCCTATTTATTCTTATATTCATTTTACAATAATTTATCACATTTGTCAATACAATATTTCAACTGTTTTTCCTTGAATATTGCACAAAAATACAGTCCTTTTTTTTTGTAAAATGCCTTTTTTGGATTTTTTTAATTTATTACCGGTTTTTTGAGTTGAAAAAATAAACCCCCGAAGCCCTTGAGCCTCGGGGGTTTAACCAAATCATTAAGATTAGTCAGCTACATAAGGGAGCAATGCTACAAAACGAGCACGCTTTATAGCAGTTGTGAGCTCTCTCTGATGAGCAGCGCAGGTACCTGTTACTCTGCGGGGAAGGATCTTAGCACGCTCGGAAATGAACTTGCGAAGACGAGCTACATCCTTATAATCGATAACTTCGATTCTATCAACGCAGAAATGGCAAACTTTTTTTCTGCTCTTTCTGCGAACTGGTCTATCCATTTTCTCCATGAGTTTTAGCCTCCTTTTTTAAATTGGCGCGCACCGATTTTTTTGGGCGCATTAAGGGAATGTATAGCTTAAATGCTATACATTAAAAGGGAAGATCGTCCTCTCCCGGAAGCTCGGAAAAATCATCAGCACCGGTATTAGAGAAGGACGGAGCAGGAGCTGCGGAAGGCATATCGCCAACAGGAGCAGCCGATGCATCACGCCTCTCCGCGAAATGAACATTATTTGCAACAACCTCGAAAGCGGTTCTGTTATTTCCATCCTTATCTTGATATCTACGGGTTTGGATTGAACCCTCAACTGCAACGAGTTGACCCTTTTTGAACCATTTTGAAACAAATTCAGCTCTCTGACGCCAAGCAACGATATTGATGAAATCGGTTTGACGCTCCTCGCCTGTTTTGTATGCACGGTCAACAGCAAGAGTGAAGCTTGTTACTGCGATATTGGACGTTGTGTATCTAAGCTCGGGGTCGGCAGTTAATCTGCCCATTAAAACTGCGGAATTAAGCATTTTATTTTTTCTCCCTTTAAATTACTTTTTTACGATCATTGTTCTTAAAACGCCATCGGTGATCTTTGCCACACGATACATTTCTTCGGGGAAGCTTTCATTTGCTTCAAAATTGAAGAGAACATAATAAGCTTCGTGTTGATAATCGATTTCATAAGCCAAGCGACGCTTGCCCCATGCATCGATGCTCTCAACAGTACCGTTAGCTGCTATCAACTGCTCGAATTTCTCCTGCAGTGCTGTAGCGGCTTCCTCGCCGTTTTTGAGGCTATAAACCATAACGGCTTCATACTTGGTAGTCATCTAATTGCACCTCCTTATGGTCTGATGGCTGCGCTGCGGAAAATTTAGCGCAGCAAGGACGTTATTTTTAACGCTCAAAGTATTATAACAGAAAACTTTAATAAAGTCAACTATTTTTTATTGTATTATTTCACTCGACGTAGTTGATTCATCAGAAGAACTTGAACCGGACGCTTCCTCGCTTGAGGTTGTCTGCGAAGGTTCGCTTGAAGATGTGTTTTGTTCCTCATTCGATGAAACCGAGCTTGAATAGGTTGGTTCGGAAGGCTCAACTGTACTTTCAACGGGCGGCGCTACCGGTTTTGCTCCCTTGCTTACATAAAGGGTTACGGGGCCCGTTATCTGAATTCCAACCGTTGGGTTTGTTTTTATAACCTTTCCAACCGCAACGCTTGAATCATATTGCTCGACTATTGAAATATTCTTTATTCCAAGCTCTTCGAGAATTGTTTTAGCCTCGTTTTTAAGATAGCCTCTGAGGTTTGGCATTGAAGGAGGCGGGCCAAGACTTATTTTGAGAATTATCGTTTCGGAATTGCTGATGGTTGTTCCCGCAGGGATAGACTGGCTTATAATTTTGCCCTTGGGATAACGAGCAGTGTTCTCAAAATATTCGCCCTCGATTTCGATTGTATAATCTGCAAACTTTGATTTGCCCTCGATATCACGATAGTAATTATACTTTGTGAAATCAATAACCTCAATATCGCCTGCTTCACGATAATATTTTAAAACAACCTTACTATTTACATCAACCTTTGTTCCCGCCTTAGGCTCCATTTCATAGATAACGTTGGTTTCCATTCCGAGTTTTGATTTAACGTCGAACTCAATGTTATCGGGGAAGATGCCTAATTCAAGAAGGGCTATCTGCGCATCTTTATAGTTGGTTTTTTCTTTAACAAAATCAGGCAAGGTTATCTCTTTCGGGCCTCTGCTTATGTATATCTGCAGAGTTTCGGTTAAGTTTTCGCCCTCTTTTGGCTCTTGCTTATATATCTGACCTCGGGCAAATTTATCGTTGAACTGTTCTTCAACCACAACAACGTTTACGCCCTCGATTTCTTGTTCCTCTAAAAACTCTTTTACGTAGCTTTGAGTTTTTCCGATGAAGTTTTCGGTTTTTATCGGCTCTTGCTCAGCATTAAGAATAAGCTCACTACTTATTTCAACCGACAGGTCGGAGCCATCGCCCGAACCGTCGCCACCCGAACCGTTAAGACTCGAAAGCACGATTACAGCGATAATTGCGAGAACGAGAACTGCGATTCCAGAGAAAATAAGAACGCCATATTTTTTAAAGAAGGAATTGTTTTTCTTTTCCTCTTTTTCGGCATTAGCTGCCGCTATTGCCGCCGCTTTGGAATCGGCAAGAAGCTGATTTCTGAACTCCTCTATGCTTTTGGTTCTGTTTTGAGGCATTATCTGAAGCGCGCCTGCGAGCGCAGAAAGCACGTTTTTCGGAATCTCGTTTGCAAGCTTTGAAGGAATTGCCATACTATCATTGGCAACGCGCTCTGTAGCTTCGGGGGGAGGATTGCCGATAAGGGTTCTGAAAAGGGTTGCCGCAAGGCTGTAAACATCGGTCCAAGGGCCGGGGTTTGCATCAAAGCCATATTGCTCTATTGCGGCAAAGCCGGGGAACAATCTTGCAGAAATATCTCCGCCGTTTTCCATTCTTGCCGCTTCCTGACAGAAGCCGACGATTCTTATTTTTCCATCTCTGCCGACGAGCAAGGTTTCGGGGCTTATTCCTCTATGAATAATGCCGTTTTCATGCAGAGCGCTCAAGGTTGGCATAATCGGAACTATGAGTCCTCTAATCTGCTCCCAGGTTAACTGTCCGCCATTTCTTAAAAGAAACTCTCTTAAAGTTATAGCGGATATATTTTCGGTTATATAAAAGGCAGTTCCGCCCGCTTCAAAAATATCTATAACGTCGAGAAGATGGGGGTTGCCCGAAAACGCTGAAAGCTTCTTTGCAAGCTCGATAAAATTAATCAAGGCTTCATTATAAGAAAAAGCATTTTCAGTTTCAACGCCTAAAGTTCCATCAGGATTTCTTTTGCAGATACCCTGAGGGAAAAATTCTCTTATTCTAACAGATTTTCCGCTTGCGATTTCTCTGCCGATATAGGTTATACCGTCGCCGCCGCACTCCAAAACCTTTCCTACGATATATCTTCCCGCAAGAACCGTTCTTAAAGGCAGACCGCTTCCGTTATCGGTTGCAGAATTATCGAATCCGCAAGAAGGGCATATCTGTTGGGCGCCGATTTCGCTCATACAGCCCATACAAATTCCATTTGAATAATCCATAAACACTAGTCCTTTCTGTTTGGGGTTATCCCCTCTCTAATGTGACTACTCTATAATTATACCACACCTTGTCAAGTATGGTAAATCAAGATTGCTTCTTATGTCAGAGGTTTTTAAGTTACCATAAGCAAACACGAATAATCCGAATCTGCCTAAAA
>JAZQTQ010000021.1:0-18103 GCA_045630885.1 Acutalibacteraceae bacterium | reverse complement strand
AACAGCGTTCTTCTATGGTAAGATGGGTGTAGCTCATATAAATCCTCCTTGGTTTTTGTTTTGTAGCAATTACATTATACCATGGATTTATATGGGCCACCTTTTTTATTCAACTGTTGCACTTGATAGTATAACTCACCTCCCAATAAAAAAACTCGAAGAAAAATTTCTTCGAGTTTTTAATTTTATTTAGAGTTTTTATAGATTTGTTCCAAGACCCTCGCTGTATCTCTTATATCATATCCTGCGCCTGCAACTTCAGAGAGTCTGCTTTTTCTTTCGTAACATTCCGAAACGCTTAAAATCATATCTGCCCAAATTTCAGGCGACTGAGCAAGGCTAAGCCATTTCACTGTTTCTGTTATTTCAATTTCATTACTTATGGAATCGGAAATAAATAAGGGCAATCCTGCCGCCTGCGCTTCTAATGCTACAACGGGCGTATCCTCGCTGAAAGAGGGCAACAAAAACGCATCCATAGCCGCATAATAATCATTGATATTATTTTGCGAGCCCATAAACATAACGCAATCTGCCAATCCCATTTCGTGAACCTTTGCTTGAGTTTCCGCCATCAACGGTCCCGAACCCACAAGCATTAAAACGGAATTTGGATTTTTCTTATGTAAATCCGCAAAAACTTCTATAATAAATCTATGATTTTTTCTTTTTGAAAACTTTCCCACGTGGCCGATAACAAGCTTATCTCCCAAAGAAAGCCTCTTTCTGATTTCCGAACGTTTCTCCTCGTTATAATCGAGATCCGCCGCAGCGATTCCGTTTTTAAGAATCGGAATATCGTGGTTTTTGCAATACTCCTTGCTAAACATCCATTCTGCCGCTTCCTCAGAACAAGCGAAAGCGTTTGTCATATATTTATCCATCTTTCTGCGATTAAAAAGATGAAGCATATCCGCCAGAAAACCAACTGAAGATTTAGTGTTATGAGCGTGGGCAATTATAACGGGTACACCGAGCTTATTTCCAATAATAAATGGGGCTAAATCTGCGCTCGAATTCTTATTAACGTGAATAACACTATATCCATTTTCCTTTATGAGCTTTTTAAGGGCTCTGCGATAGGATATAAACCTATTCTGAGAAGGAAGACGATAAACCTTCGCTCCTTCTTTCTCGAATTCTTCCTTATAAACAGGAGAATCATAGGTTGTTACAAAATCAAAACTGATTTCATCACGGTTTATTTCATTATATAAATTCTTAAGCAAAATCTCAACGCCACCAATATTTTCGCTAAGACTCAGCTGCAAAACTTTAATAGGCTTTTCCATATTATTCCCATCCGTTTTCGTCTTCTTCTAATTGCTGGAATGGCATTTAAAAGGAGAAAATAATATATTTAAAAAAGAACAATTTGTTTCGTGGTTTTTTATATTATATCACACATTACCAAATTTTGCAAGTAGCCTAACGTTATACCTGTCTTCCACCAACAAAAACATATTTAGGATCCAGGTTTTTATCAGCTATTAAAATATCCGCTCTGAGTCCTTTTGAAAGCCTTCCGCATTCATTATCAATTTTTAATGAAACCGCAGGATTATATGATGCCATTTTAACTGCCGATTCTAATGGGATACCGATGGTTAGAGCGTTTTTAACACTTGTTAAAATCGTTGAAGCGCTTCCTGTTATAGTTCCGCTTTCTAAATATGCCATACCGTTTTTAACGATATTCTTAACCGCTCCGTCATAGTAAATTCCGTCGGGAAGTCCTGTTGCTAACATAGAATCACTGACAAAATTCACAAGACTATCGCCCTTAGCTTTATATATCAGTTTAACTATTGCGGGGGCTACGTGCCCAAAATCTCCCATAACCTCGGCGTGAACACGGTCGTCGGTTAAAACTGCGCCCAAAACCCCCGGTTCTCTATGATGAAGGGAAACCATTGCATTAAAAGTGTGGGTCGAAACCGTTGCGCCCGCTTCTATCGCTTCCATAGTTTTCTCATAAGAGGCTCCCGTGTGTCCGATTTCAACGGTAACCCCTCTTGAAACCGCATATTTCGTTGTTTTTAAATCCTCATCTACCTCAGGAGCAATAGTTACTAATTTAACTATTCCCTCCCCCGCATCAATAAATTTCTCCAAGTGTTCGGGGGTTGCTTTTTTGAGGTTTTCAGGGATATGAGCGCCTTTATGCTTCTCCGAAAGATAAGGGCCTTCCAAATGGACTCCGCCGATTCTTGCGCCCTTATAATCGCTATTCATAGCCTTTTTTGCCGCATCTAAAAATCCAAGCATAACCTCATCGGGATAGGAAGAAAGAGTTGGAATAATCGTTGTTATTCCGCTCTTTGATTCTATCTCGGCAATTTTAATTAAGTCCTCTTTCGTGGCGCCGTTTGTAGTGAATCCACCTGCACCGTGAAAATGCTCGTCAATCAATCCCGGAAAAACATACAGCCCCGAAGCATCTATTATATCTTCGCCTTCTAAATTCTCGCCAATTTCGGCAATTTTTCCTTCTTCTATTTTTATATCTACCGTTTTTAGTTTCCAATCATCGCATAAAACCGATCCGTTTTTTATGATCATTTTTTATCACCCTTCTGCTCATTGGCTAATCTATATATAATTTTATCACGATACTACATTTTTGTCAATAAATTGCAGTTTACTCTTGAAATGTTTGCTCTTATCTATTATAATATAATGGATAAATTATGAAAAGGTGCATTTTATGATAAACGAGAGTATTTTAAGGCTTGTTGATTATGCTCAAGCAAAAGGTTTGATTGAGGAATCTGACAGAATTTATTCCATAAATAAACTATTAGACGCTTTGGAGCTTCACAGTTTTGAAGAAGTCGAATACGAAGGGGAAAAACCTCTTAATAAGATTTTAGAAGAAATTGTTTCTTATGCTCAAAACAAGGGATTAATCGAAGAAGGAATCACCGCCTCTGATTTATTCGATACCAAGCTTATGGCGCTCTTAACTCCTCGTCCCTCAGAGGTTATAAGAAAATTCAATTCTCTTTATAGCGAAAGTCCCAAAGCGGCAACCGACTTTTTTTATGATCTCAGCCGCAATACAAACTACATAAGACGCGATAGAATCGAAAAGGACCTTAAATGGACCTGCGATACAGAATATGGTTCTTTGGATATAACGATCAATCTTTCAAAGCCCGAGAAGGATCCAAAAGCTATTGCCGCGGCAAAGAACGCTGTTCAATCTGGATACCCGAAATGTATGCTATGCAAAGAGAACGAAGGCTATAGCGGCAGAATAAATTACCCTGCCCGCGGCAATCACCGAGTTATCCCTATAAAAATCAATAACCAGAACTGGTGTCTGCAATATTCACCTTACGTTTATTATAACGAGCACTGCATAGTTTTTAATTCGGAACATAGCCCTATGGCTATAAACGAGGCAACCTTCAAAAAACTTCTTGATTTTGTTGCCCTTTTCCCACATTATTTCGTTGGTTCAAATGCCGATTTGCCAATCGTTGGCGGTTCGATTTTAAGCCACGACCATTTTCAGGGCGGAAGCTACTCCTTCGCTATGGAAAAGGCACCTGTTGAAACAGAAGTTTCCTTCGAAGGCTTCGAAGATATTAAAGCGGGTATCCTTCGTTGGCCTATGTCAGTTATAAGACTTAACGGTTCCAATCCCGATAGAATTATAGAGCTCAGCTCCAAGGTTCTTGATAAATGGAGAAATTATTCTGATAAATCCGCATTCATTATCTCCGTTTCCGACGGCGAGCCTCACAATACTATAACCCCTATCGCCAGAAGACGAGGCGAAAATTATGAAATGGATCTTGTTTTGAGAAACAACATAACCACCGACGAGCATCCTTTAGGGGTTTATCATCCGCACAAGGAACTTCATCACATAAAGAAGGAAAACATCGGACTTATCGAGGTTATGGGACTTGCGGTTCTTCCCTCAAGGCTCAAAGAAGAAATCAGTATTTTAAAAGATGCGCTCATAAACAATGAAGATATTTCTTCGATAGAAAAAATTTCTTCCCACGCCGACTGGGCTGAAGAATTAAAGAAAAAATACACCTTCAGCAAAGATAACGCTGAGGAAATTTTGAAAAAAGAAATCGGTATGGTATTTTCTAAAGTCTTAGAGCACGCAGGCGTCTTCAAGAGAACCGACGAAGGCAAAAAAGCCTTCTTAAGATTCATAGATTCTATAAAATAGAGAGGTTGTTTTTATGAAAAACTATACTATAAAATGTGGCGGCGCATCCCTTTCGGTAGATTCACTCGGCTCGCAAATCAGCTCTCTTAATATTGATGGCAAGGAATATATCTGGCAGAGAAATTCCGAAGTTTGGGGAGGCTCTGCGCCCATTCTTTTCCCAATAATCGGCGAGCTTAAAGGCGAAGGAAAAACAACTATTATCGATGGCAAGCCATATCATATTGAGATTCATGGCTTCGCTGCAAAGCAGGATTTCGATTGTGAGATAATTAATGACAGCAAGATAATAATGAGCTTTTCTTCAAATGAGGAAACAAAAGCTCAATATCCCTTTGATTATAAATTTTCCATTGAATACGAAGCTCTCGAAAAGGGCTGGAGACAGACCTTCATAATAGAAAACAAGGGAGACTCCAAAATGCCGTATTTCGTTGGTGGTCATCCCGGTTTTAACTGCCCATTATATGAAGGCGAAACCTTGGAGGACTACACCGTTATCTTTGAAAAGACGGAGAAAAACGAAGTTTTCAGAATCGGCGAGGATGGGCTTATCGACGACAGTTTCACCGATGCAGTTTTCGTTGACGGAAACAAGATTCCCTTGAGCGATGAAGCCTTCATTTGCAGAACAGGTCCCTCCGCCCTCGTTTTCGATGCGATGAATTCGAGAAGCGTTAAGCTCATTAACAAAAACGGAAACGGAATCAAGATGGACTATCCTGATTTCGATTATTTCGGTATTTGGAGAATGGTTAAGCCCGAGGCTAAATATGTTTGCCTGGAGCCTTGGACCGGCATTAACGATCTTTATTCCGATGATGGAATTTATGAACATAAAAGAGGCATCCGCTATATAGAATCGGGTGAAACCGCCCGCCTCACCTTCAGCGTTGAGGTTATTTGATTTCCTAAGGAGGGAATGCTATGAAACATTTTGAGGTTAAAACAAATATATTTTTCGGCGAAAAAGCCCTCGACAGACTTTCAGATATTGAATATAAAAATCTGCTGATTATAACCGACCCGTTTGTTGTTTCAAGCGGTCTTATAAAACAGGTTAGTTCGAGACTCGACGGAACCAATAAAAAATACACGCTTTATGATGACGTTATCCCCGATCCACCCGTTGATAAGGTTATTTCGGGCGTTACGTTCGCTTTAAAGCTTAATCCCGACTGCATTATTGCTATAGGTGGCGGCAGCGCAATGGATCTTTCAAAATCCATAAGAAAATTTGCGCAAAATATTGAGCCTCAATTCAACCCTTGGCTTATATGTATTCCAACAACAAGCGGAACGGGAAGCGAGGTTACGCCATTCTCCGTTATAACCGATCCCGATGCCGGCACGAAATATCCGCTAGCCAGCGAGGATATGGTTCCCGATGAGGCTATTCTCGACGAAGAACTCGTTAAGAGCGTTCCTCCCGCAATAACTGCGGATACGGGCATGGACGTTATGACACACGCTATTGAAGCCTACGTTAGTCTTAATAACAATGAGTTTTCTGCGGCTCTCGCAGAAAAAGCGGTTGAAATTTGCGGACAATTCCTTATCCGTTCTTATAACGATAATAATGATTCCCACGCAAGAAGAAAAATGCACATAGCTTCTTGCCTTGCAGGTCTTGCTTTCAGTTCTGCTTCTTTGGGCCTTAACCACGGAATGGCGCATCAGTTAGGTGCACAATTCCATATCCCGCACGGAAGGGCAAACGCTATGCTTCTTCCACACATCATTGAATATAATTCCAAGATAACCAAGAAATCGAGAAGTCGCAAGGAATATGACCAATGCGTTAGGAAATACTGCAATATGGCAAGAATTTTAGGGGTTTATAACCTTAACGAAATTACAACCATTCAAGCGCTCAAGAGCTATATGCGCTTTATGTGCACCGAAATGAATATTCCTCTTTCTATTTCTGAAATCGGAGGAATATCGGAGGGCGAATATCGCTCAAAAATTGAGGCGATGGCGGAAGCGGCGCTTAAAGACGGTACAACTGCTACCAACCCCAGAACTCCAACCAAAGAAGAAATTATGAAGATTTATGAGGAGCTTTGGTAAATTTTAATTAAAACCCAATAATTTATCCACCCATTTTAATTGGGTGGATTTTTTTGCTTTATAAAAGAAAAATAGCCGCGCTAAAAGCGCAGCTATTTTCCAAAGAGAGTGTTTATTAGCGAATCTAAAAGATAAAATCGAAAATTCTTGCCATATAGCGTTTTTCGGGCATTTCAACTTTCAGCTTGCCCTCGTTAAAGCTATACGTACATTTAGCATCCCCCGCAGGATAAAGCATTTTAACCTTTGTATTTTCAGGGAGATATTTTCCGAGCTCAAAAGTGGCGGAATCGGATTCGGCATCTATCTTCCAAACGGCGAGAATCAGTCTGCCTTCTTCCTTATTATAAAGCCCTAAGGAAGCGAAGCCCTTATCTCCCAACGGGAAAAATCCGCTCGGATAAACGGGAGTTGCTTTTCCGACAAAGCTTCGGTAGGTCTTATAGGTATCAATTCCCTCTTTGATAAGAGAAAAGCATTTTTCATCGGCATAATCGATAAAGCCGGACATATAAAGGCTTCCCATCATTCCCGAAACCATTCTAAAGGTTACTGCCTCTTCATCATTAAGGGATTCCGGAACGTTCTCCGAATTTTCTTTCAGAATGGAAACCGCCCAAATTCCCGCCTTTTCAGGAGGCATTTGAGAAAGAGACCCTTGAATTATAGATGGATAATTATAGAACTCTTCTTGGTCTGAAATGCTTTGAACAGCGAATCTCGAGAGGGTTGCATTATCGCTTCTCATAGCTCCGCTTGAGCAGTTTTCAACGATTATATCAGGAAACTCTGCATATAATTCCTCAATAAACCCATAAAAAGCAAGAACCTGTTTCATGCTCTCAACGCTATAATTTTGAGAATGGTTGCCAAAACCAACGCCCGTTGTTTGATTATAGTCGTTTTTAATATATCTAACTCCGAGATTATAAACTTTCGAAACGGCATCCAAAAGGTATCTTCTAACCTTTGGATTAGTAAAATCATAGAAACCTCTGGCGCCGCCAAGCGGAACCCCGTTTCTCTTTAGAATATAGCCATCTTTATAATAGTTTTCAGTTTGATCGGAAACTGCTTCAAACTCGAACCAAATACCGGGAATCATTCCCGAATCTTTTATATGATTGATAATATCGGCAAAGGTGTATGGAGAGAATCTTTTATCCGAAATAACGTATTCTCCAAGACCATAAAATCTCGGACTATCATCTTCTCTAAACCAACCCGCATCAATGCAGAAGACTTCGCATCCTGCATTTTTTGCGGCGGTTATCATAGGGATAACCTCAGCATTCGGCTTGCCTGCTGAGCTCATATATTCATTAAAACAAACAAGAGGGGTTCTATCCTTCCAAGCTTTGATTGCAGTTGTTCTCTTATATTCGGTCAGCTCTCGAACAGCATCCTCAAATCCGCCTTCAACCATTCCATAAACAGAGGCTCTCGTTGTAAAAGTGTCGCCCGGCTTTAAGGAATAATACCAACCGTCGTGGTCGATATTGCAGGAATTGGAATCAATAAACAAAGCATCATCCATTTTGCCAAGATGGAATTCCCAAGTTCCGCCCGATTCATTTTCAATGAAATAGGTCTTGCCTTTTTCAAGATCTTCAATTATAAGCAAGGGATAATAGCAGCAGGTTGTCCAGCTACCTTTTGAGCGGAATTTGCCGGAAGTTCTCGTCCAACCCATATGAGAGGGAGCCATTCCGAAATCACGAAGCGATGCAGATTTCCATTGACCTTCGCTTGTCCATCCCTGAAGGCAATACCAAACCTTGAATCTTTCGGGATCATCCCAACGAAGCTCGCCCGAAACATCAATTCTGATTCTTGCAGAGCTTATATGAGAAAGAATTTTAGGTTCTTTTGCTTTGTTTTTAATAGTGTTAATTTGCCTTATGGCAGATGTTTTTTCATAAAACTCAAATTTTTCAACCAGCTCAATTCCGAGCTTTTTAAAATCCGCAATTATATGCGAATGGTTTTCATCAAGGCATAGCATCTTCAAATCGGCATTAACGAGATAACAATCCCTGTTGCCTTCAAAAATATCGTTGCCTCGCATTGAGAATTGGTCGCCCTCAAAGGCAAAAACTGTGTTAAGTTTTGGTTGTATATCGGAGTTAGGATACCAAAGCTCCAATGTATCCGTAAAATTCTTCAAAATAACACTCTCCAAAGGGCATACTCCCATTAATAAATATCACAATATGTATGATATTACAAATATATGGAAAAAACAATATAATTTTCTGCTATCTATATGGACAAAACTGCTATTATATGTTATAATCTAAAATGCAAATTGATTTTTTGGGAGATTATTTATGAAGATGAAGATTTATAACGGAAATATTGGCGATTCAAACAACTTTATTTCCGAAGAATATTTGGAATTGCACGGTTGCGGTGTTTCTAACTATAATTCCGGCGACTATACGACAATTAGAGAAAATGGCAGAAAGGATTATCAGCTTATATATTTAAGCCGAGGTAAAATGTCTGCCCTTGTTATAGACAAAACTGTCGAGCTGAACGCAGGCGACGTTCTTATATACTATCCTGACGAAATTCATAAATACACCTACCTCGAAAAGGATAAATATGAAAGTTTGTGGATTCAGTTTTCGGGTTCGGGGGTTGAATCAATTCTTAGAAAGCTTGGGATTTTCGGAGAACACATTATTCACACAACTCGCGACCAATCCATAGATTATCTTTTTGAAAGAATTTTTTGGGAGCATAAATTAAAGCGACACGCTTATAAAACGATTGAGGTTTCCCTCATATTAGAAATCCTTTCAAGTATTTCCAGAAGGAATACCGCTTCTGACATAAAATATTCTACAACACAAAGCGCACAAATTAATGCCGTTTTATTGCAAATGGAAACCGATATAAGAAAAAACACGCCTCTGAAAAACTATGCCAAGATTATGAATTTAAGCGTAAGCAGATTTTCTCATATTTTTACCTCAGAAATCGGAATCCCTCCTCATAAATATATTTTGCAATTAAAAATTAATAAGGCGTCGCAGCTTTTAAGACAGACCGATATGAACGTTGGAGAAATCGCTCAATTCGTTGGCTTTTCCGACCCTCTTTATTTTTCAAGATTATATAAAAAATCCACCGGAATGACACCGATGGATTACAAAACCGCCTCAAAATCTTCAATGTAGATTTTATCTTTAATTTCTTCTGAAAAATGAACAAAAAAATGGGCTATCTCAATAATTGAGATAGCCCTGAATTTTTATCTTTTCTTTGCGTAGTTTTTAGCCTTAGCTTCTTTTCTGCGAGCACTTGCTTCCTGAGCTCTAACCCACAAAGGACAGGTTAAGCAAACGGAAGAATAGGTTCCCGAAACAAGACCAATAGCCATCGGAATAGCGAAGGTTCTGAGAGTTGTCAAACCGAAGAACTCTGCAACAAGACCAACAACAACAACTGCGATGAAGGTTGTTAAAGATGTTACGATAGTTCTATTCAAGGTCTGATTAACAGAAAGGTTTGTAACCTCTGCGATTGGCATACTTCTGTTCTTCTTGCGGTTTTCACGGATACGGTCGTAGATAACGATGGTATCATTAAGTGAATAACCGAATATGGTTAGAACAACTGCGAGGAAGTTCATATCGATTTCCAAGCGGAACACAACGCAAGCTACGAAAGCAATAATAACGTCATGAACCAATGCTAAGAGAGCAAACAAGGCAGCCGACAAGCCTCCGATATTGCGGAAGCGGAATCCGATATAAACGATAACCAACACTGCAGCCAAAGCAACTGCTACAAGGCTCTTAACAAAGAAGCTACTTGCAATGCTTGCTTCAACAACGTTTGATTCCTGACTGGTGAACTTGGTTTTAAGGCCCTTATCAAGAGCATTTTTGAGGTCTTGATGGATACCAACGCTCTCGCCTTTTTCATTCTTTTCAGAAGCAACTGCAACACCCGGAACTGTTATTATAACAGTTTTGCTGTCTTCACCCTCTTCTGAAATAGCCGCTTCAGCGGTTGAAACGGAGCACTTTTCTCCCAAAGTTTTTTCGGCAATCTCCTCAACCTTATCAACGTCGATGTCGCCGGAATAAGAATAAGTAAATCTTGAACCGCCACGGAAGTTAATGTCAAGATCAACACCAAAGATTGCGAAAATAATTGCGCCGAGAACGATTATCGAGGCAGAGATAATAACAAATTTTTTCCAATTTCCAACGAAATCAAAATTCAATTTTTTCATTATTTCGCACCTCCATACAACCAAAGTTTGCGCATGCATTTAAACTTGGCAATTCCCTTAAGGAGAATCTTAGACCAGAACACAGCCATAACGAAGTTTGCGATAACGCCGACAATCAAAGTATAACCGAAGGAATAGATAGAACCTGCGATTGAGGATGTGAAGAGTCCGAGAATCCAAGAGAAGAGCTTATAGAAGATTCCGTCGGTTGTACCAAACGCTGCCATCAAAACAATAGCAACCAAAACGTTTGTTACGTTACCATCAAGAATTGAGCTAAACGCATTTGAATAACCCTTATCAATAGCGCTATCCAAGGTCTTGCCATTTCTTATTTCTTCCTTAATTCTCTCGGAAGTGATAACGTTTGAGTCAACACCCATACCGATCGAAAGAATCATACCTGCGATACCGGGAACTGTCAAAGTGAAGGATTCCCAAGTATCGAAGAAGCCCGAAACGCAAGCAACTATAATTGCTGCCTGACCCAAGAGAGTTACGCAAGCGATAACACCGGGAAGTCTATACATAAATATCATAATAAGGCAGATGATTATAAACGCAATAACTGCGGCAATAACCATAACCTGCAAAGCATCACTACCGAGAGTTGGAGCGATTATCTGAAGCTTTGAACCATCTGCAGAAACCGCAAATGGAAGCGCACCTGCATTAATGTTATCAGCAAGCTCTTTTGCAGCTTCATAGCTTTCCATACCTGTTATCTGAGCTTTACCATCATTAATCTGAGCCTGAACTGTTGGAGCAGAAATCATATTATTATCCATCCAAATAGAAATCTGCTTGCCCATTTGAGCTTGAGTTGCAGCCGCAAACTTGCTCTTTCCTGAGTTCTTCAAGGTTAAGAAAACGATAGGCTGGTTGTTTTCCTGATCGTATCCGGCCTGTGCATCGTCAACGTCATCACCTGTTAAAACAAGGCTTGATTTGAGAGAATCAGGATTGGATTTAACGGTTTCGGCATCAGGAGTATCCTTATAGAATCTCAATGTTGCCATCTGACCGATCTCATCTACAACCTCTTGTGCATCAAACTGCTCGTCCTTAGAAGCGCCCTGCGGGAAACGAACAACAACGTGATGCTGTTCATAGTCAACAAAAACCTCATAATCGGTTATGTTATGATTGACAAGACGGGTTTCAACGATTTTCTTCGCTGCGTCCATATCATCATTTGAAATTTTCTTTTCGTCGATTTCGGGAGTGAAAACTGCTTCAACACCACCGCTGATATCAATACCCCAGCGGATTTCGGAAGCGCTTTTGATTCCGAAATGAGAAGTTCTTATATCGCCATAATAGTTGTCGAACGAAACGCCGAAGAAGGTTACGTATGTAAACGCCAACAACAGAATAAGAGCGATAAAAAACTTTACTTTTCCTACTCTTTTCATAGGTTCTGCCTCCATATATTTCTTGTGTATACATTCTGATACGAAATGTATATAAATTCACTATATAATTATATAAAATTTTCGATTAAATGTCAACAAATATTAGCAAGTTTTTTAAAATTAACCCAAAAACTTTTCTAAAGCGGCATATTTAACCGAAATAGCAAGCAATTCGCTTGCGGCATCAAGCTCTGAAAGGGTTGGGAAAGAGGGAGCGATTCTTATATTGCTGTCATCAGGATCAAGACCATAAGGATAAGGAGCGCCTGCGCCCGTTAATATAACGCCCGCTTCTTTGCAAAGCGAAACGACCTTTTTGGCACAACCGTTTAAAACGTTTAAAGAAACAAAATATCCGCCCTTAGGCTCTGTCCATTCTGCGATTCCGAGTCCGTCAAATTCTTTATGGAATCTTGAAATAACCGTATCAAACTTCGGCTTCAATATCTCTGCATGCTTCTTCATATGAGCGTTTATATCATCGATATTTCTGAAAAATCTTGCGTGGCGAAGTTGATTGAGTTTATCAGGGCCGATAGTTTGAAAACTCATTCTTTTCTTTAAGAATGCAACGTTTCTTGCGCTTGCGGCCTCTGCTGCAACACCTGCTCCGGGGAAGGTTATTTTAGAGGTTGAGGAGAATTTGATAACCATATCCTCGTTGCCATATTTTTCACATTCCTCCAAAAGATTGGGTATAATAACTTCTTCATCGGTTAAATGATGCACACAATAAGCATTATCCCAAAGGATTCTGAAGTCCTTTGATGCGGGTTTTAACTGCGCAATTTCGTCGATAACCTGATCGCTATACACAATTCCGCTCGGATTAGAATATTTAGGAACGCACCACATACCCTTAACGGTTGGATCCTTTACCCATTTTCTAACCTCGTCCATATCCGGACCATCTTCGTTCATTGGAATATTTATCATTTTAATTCCAAAATATTCGGTTATTTTGAAATGTCTGTCATAACCGGGAACGGGACAAAGGAATTTATTATCCTTTTGAAGCATCCAAGGGGTTCCGCCATCATAGGAACCGTGGGTCATAAACTGAGCAATGGTATCGAACATCATATTAAGGGATGAATTTCCGCCAACGATAACCTGGCTCGGCTCAACGTTCATCATAGTTGCAAAAAGCTCTTTAAGCTCAGGAAGTCCATCAAGGCCGCCATAGTTTCTGCAATCAATACCGGTTTCGTTATGATAGTCTTCATCTGCTTTAACCATCTTAAACATAGCTGCGCTTAAATCCATTTGCTTGGGGCTGGGGATTCCTCGCGCCATATTAAGGTTTAAATCGCGAAGACAAAACTCCTCGTATCTCGCCTTTATAAGTTCAAGCTCCTTTTCGAGCTCCTCACGAGAATATTCTTCGTATTTCTTCATAAATACATCTCCTAAATGTTTATACTATATTAATATATACCAATTTCGGAATTTTTGCAACTAAAAATTTTCAATTTAACGATAGTTGCGCTTACTTTTTTGGTTTTTCTTATCAAACTTAATACGCAAGCTTAGAATAATCAAAGAGGTGTTGCTCAAGAAATCCTTTGCAAAACCTCTTTGTTTTCTTTTTTATTCTATTTCAACCTGCTCTATGTTATCTATTAATTCCGAATTAAATTTAATAACGTGGTCATCTCCAATATCTGAAACGTATCTGCTAAATTCTGAGTTTTTATAGCTATCTCTGGTTCTCGATTTCCAAGCAGCTTCACCAAAGCTATCAAAATAAATCAAAACAAAGCCATCTTCGGTTTCAAAAAGGGAATACTCCCCTTCTTTGCGTTTATCCGAGAAAATCCAATCTCTTATTTTGGCGCTTTCGCCATTAAATGAGTCAAAATAAAGATTTTCTTGTTTGCCACCATAATTTTTGGTTGCATCGTCGGATGATTTTTCTTTCGCTTCTTTTTCGAATACAGCTTCAGAAAAGTTCTCTTTTTTCAATTTTTCAATACAAGCCTCTGCTTCTGCTTTGGCATCTGTTTTCTTCGAATAATTTTCAAAAGAAAAGAACAACTGCCTGATATTGGCAACGTTATATTCTTCTTTATACATCGGCTTTGTAAGATAATAAATATAATACTTTCCGTTAGTATCGTCTTCTATAATTTTAGTATCTCCAACCTGTCTTTTTTCATCAAAAGCCCACACACTTGCCGCATCACGAGCATTATACGTAGCATTTTTTACTTCGCAATTTTCCAGAGCCGTTTTTTGCGCTTCCTTTATCTTTTCAGGACTGAAATTGCTTCCGTCTTTATCTATATAATAATCGTTTATATATTCTGATATATACTTTTTAAATGCCTTAACCGAGGTCTTTTCCGCAAAGCGATTAGCCGCATTTCCCGCGCGAAGTTTTTGAGAAGCATCCTGAGGAGTATAGAGAGTTTCAAAATAAACGTAATCTACTCTGGAAAAGCTTTTCTTTCTGTCAGAAAAATATTTTTCAAGAGTTTCATCGTTGATTTTTAAGGAGTTTGAATATTTTTCAAAACATTTTCCCGAAAGTCTTACCATCTCCAAGACCTTCTTGACGTCGTCTGGCGAAACCGACTTGCCATATATCTGCTTGATATATTCCTCAACCTTCATATTCTCATTTTCAGCATATTCTTCAATGATAGAAAAATCGGCGGCAACAAGCTTTTTTTCCGACTTATTAAGTTTGATTTTTTCCTTCTTCGCCAATTCTTCAACAAGTAAATAATTTTGAAGGTCTTCCTTTGCAAGGTCAAGAAAATAATCATACCACGAAGTGGTTTGAGAATACTCCTGCTCCGAAAGAGGACTGCTTACGTCTATGCCTATACTCGAAAGATTTTCACTGTTTGCATTCACAAAAGCTAAATACTTTGTTGAGAACTGATATTGGAGCATACCCTCTGTTACGCCGAAATTCTCGGTATAAATCGCATAATCTTCCTTGTCTTTCTCCTTGCTTCCCTGCTCGGTTTTGCAACCGAAAAAAAGCCCGAAGAGCATAAGCAAAGCCAAGAAAAAGCAAAATGTTTTTTTCATTTACAACTTTCCTCTAAAACAGATTAATATGAAGCAACGCTACTTGTTGTTTCTTCTGTTTCTTCCTCTTTTTCAATAAACTTAACAAGCTCATAATAATCCTTGTTTATTTCGAGTTCGTATTTTTCTTTAAGCTTCTCTAGTTTTTTGGAATAATCCTCGTCCTTCATATCCGAAACAACGTTGATTTGCCAAGAAGCTAAACCTTCGCCGCAATAGTACATAATATGGCTGCCGTAAGTTGTATCAACAACATCGGTATCGCCTATTTCTCTTTTCTTATCGAAAATCCAATCGTTAAACTCCGTTACCATCTTTCCTTCGGGAACGTTTTCATAAAGTCCGCCGTTATTTGCAGAGCCTTGGTCGGTTGAATATTTCTTTGCAAGAGCCGCAAAGCTCTCAACTGTTTTATTCCCGTTTTTCCAGGATTTAAGAAGTTTATTTGCCGCTTTATTACAATCTTCCGCGCTGTCATAATCATTAATGTCGAGCAAAATATGACGAACGTTCTGAGTTGCAGACGTATCCTTAACCGCAGGCTGTGTTATGCAGAAAATGTCATAACCCGTTCCTTCTTCGTTTTGGAAGATATTGATATCATTTGTCTTTCTCTTTGAATCGAAAAGCCATTTGCCCAAATCGTTTGAAACGTCATACTTAGCGGTACCCGAAACTGAATCCATAAGAGTTTTAACCTGCTCGTCTATTTCTTCTTCGGAATAATCCGTGTAGTATTCCTCGCAAAGGCCTCTTAAATAATCCTCGATATTATTTTTAAACTCAGTTGAATCCTTTGCATCGGCAATCTTTTTGGCTTCATCTTTAGCTTTTTTATTGAGTTTTTTAAGCTCAGATTCGCTTTCTTCGCCCGTTGCATTATTATAAACGGTTAAATATAGATAACCTACCGATAAATAGGATTCTTTGTTGTTATCGAAACGGTTTTCAATCTGTTCATCGGAATATTTAAAGGTTTTGGAAAGTTCATTATAGTAATTCGAAGCCAAAGTCGTTAATCTTATGCACTTTTCAACGTCTTCCATATTAACCTGACTACCGTAAAGTTCTGTTAAATATTCCCTTTCGGTTTGTCCTGCATCCTCTGCGCTCTCTTTAATTGTGTCGATAGATTCTTTTATGAATTTTTCATCAGTTTCGGTTAATTCAAAATTTTCCTCTTTTGCGGCTTCGCAGAGGGTTAAAATTTCTGTTGCCTGTTTCTCGGCGCTCTCCATAAAATAATCGTGCCAGGTTATATCCTCATCATAATAGCAAGCCTGCTCGTTTAAAGGCTTGGTTGTATCGAGTTTTAAGGTTTCTAAATCACTGCTGTAGCTATCTTCAAAAACACCAACTGCTGAATTGAATAAATATTGAAGCATACAAACGTCGATTTCATAATTTTCAGTTTGAAAAACGGTTTTATTTCTTAAAAACGTTCCGTCTTCCGAAGCGTTATTATACCATACGGTTCCAAAAATCGATCCCGCAATAAGCGCAAATCCAACCGCCAGAGATATAATAGTTATCATTTGCGATTTTTTCTTTCTTGCCTTTTCAGCAGCCGCCTTCGCCGCTTTTATCTCTGCTTCCAATTCATAAGCAATTCTAGTTCTTTTCCCTTTTCCCATTTCTTTTCCTCCAAAACTATTTTAATCGAACTATTTTTTTAATTATACTTTAAATTTTTATCAATTCTTTGACGAATTTTTTGCAAATTTATGAACAATCATAAACATACATACATAATACCATAACTTGAAGGTTTTTACAATATTTTTTTATATCATTCGTTTTTTTAGAAACAATAGTTTTAGAAAGGAGATTCTTATGCAGAATAATGCTCCCTCTGTCAAAAAGGCGCTAATATATTTAAAGAACATAATGTTCCCCGTTATACCTGTTTTATCAACTGTTTATTTTAGCCTCGGATTAATGGATCTTTGTTTTGCTTTGCTTGGCAATCCTTTTAACGAAACCATCGGCATTTTAGATTCATTATATAATATTTTTAATTTTATTGTAGTTGCAATAATCGTTTTAAGCTCCGCTAAGCAATTTAAAATATCTCCCATTAAAGCAATCGTTTTTAATTATTTGCTTCTTTTTATAAATCTCTCGCCAAATAATAAAGGAACTTTATTTTTCATTAATGTTTTTGGATATGACCTTAAAATACAACAATCCGAACTTACCTTCCTTCTGCCTATATTTCTAACCTTTATATTAAGCGTTTTTACTGCCCGCAAGCGAAAATTTGATAGTTCGTTATTAGCTTTTTTAATTTGCGTATTTATTGCTATACCGCTTTTTTCCTTTATAGAAAAAGGCATTTCCCTCGCAATATTCAACATCAGAGCCTATTTGAAACCAATATCCGGATTTCTGATAGGCGCTCTTTTTCCTTTTTTTATGTTGACCTCCCCATTTTTGCCCCTCTCCTCCGTTTCATCATTAAAAGCAATTTTAGGCTTTGACCCGATAATCGGAATACTCGCCGTTATAAACTGCGCTATCGCAGGGAATACCCTATCGCATCTGCTAAAAAAAGAAACATCGCAAAGCAGAAAAACCCTTGTTTTCTCCTCTGTTGCCTCTCTTTTAGGATATTCTCAACCGGCATTCTTCGGCTTTTCCGTTTATAATAAAAACAACCTGAAAAATATTGCGATTTCATCTTCTGCATCGTGTGGAATCTTATGTCTGTTTAACGTTGTTACCTATAGCAATTCCAGAGGCTTACCTTTATTGTTTTCTATGGAATCTAAACCGGAACCACTGATTTTTTGTATGCTTTTTGCTTTCTTTTGCTCCTTAAAACTAAGTCGGACAGAAAATTAAATACACTCAATCATTTATTTAGAAAAAAACAGCTCCCCTTTTTCAAGGGGAGCCGATTTTTTACATCTAAAATCTAATTTTTAAAATTATTTCTTAGTTGTTGCATATTTCTTTGAAGACCAGCTTGAATAGTAGTTCTTCTTGGAAACTGTCTTATAAGTACGGATTCTTACATAATACTTTGTCTTAGCCTTAAGCTTTTTGATTGTCTTAGAAGCGGTCTTATAAGATGTTACCTTAACGGTCTTTGTATATTTCTTTGCGAAGGAAGACTTGGTGCTATAC
>JAZQTQ010000020.1:0-41970 GCA_045630885.1 Acutalibacteraceae bacterium | reverse complement strand
CCGAAAAGCGCTAAAATTATGCCATTTTAGGCAGATTCAGATTATTCGTGTTTGCTTAATTAAAGACCGTTTGCCAAATTTTATTTAACAAGCGGTCTTTATCTTTTTATTTTAAGTTTTCTTCCAGAAAAGTCTCTAATTCTATCAGTCTTTCTTTCGGCATTTCAGGAGTTTCTTCAAGCGGAAATTCAATTCCTAACGACTTATACTTTTCCAAGCACAATTTCTTGAAGGGAAGCAACTCAACCTTCTCGATATTTTTATACGCCCTCACTATTTCTGCGAGCTTTAGAATATTCTCCTCGCTATCGTTAAGATCAGGCACGATAACCTGTCTTATCCAAACGGACTTATCGCTTTTTTCAAGCTGTTTTAAAAATTCGATAACAGTTTTTAAGCTTCCGCCCGTGTGGTTTTTATAGTCTGTTTCATTCGTGAACTTGATATCGAGAATCACAAGGTCGCAAAGGTCAATTAATTCGTCGGCCTTTTTATTGCAACAATGGCCCGATGTATCGAGCGCTATATGAAGTCCGTTTTTCTTAAGACTTTTTCCCAACTCCAAGAAAAACTCTGCTTGACATAAGGGCTCGCCACCCGAAAAGGTTACTCCACCGTTCTTAATATACGGGTAGTATCTCATTATTTTTTCCGAAAGGGTTTCAACGTCGTATTGTTCCATAGAAGAAACGTCCCATGTATCGGGATTATGGCAATAGGAACACCGCAAAAGGCAACCGCCGCCAAATACAACCGTTCTGACGCCGGGCCCATCAACCGTTCCCATTGACTGCACGCTATGAATATAGCCCTTCATTTTATCACACCGACTCATGGAAGGTTCTGGAAATAACCTCTTTTTGCTGCTCTTTAGAAAGTTTATGGAAATTAACCGCATATCCCGAAACACGAATGGTTAAGTTGGGATAAAGCTCCGGATTCTCCATCGCTTCAATGAGTTTTTGACGGTTGAGAACGTTAACGTTTATATGATGTGCGCCATTTTCAAAATATCCGTCGAGGATATTATAAAGGTTATTTATTCTATCATCATCGGTTTTGCCTAGGGCTTCGGGAACTATCGAAAACGTATTTGAAATACCATCTCTGCAAGCCTCATAAGAAAGCTTTGCAACGGAATTAAGAGAAGCGATTGCTCCGCACTTTTCACGGTTGTGCATTGGGTTTGCACCGGGTGCAAAAGGCTCGCCTGCTCGTCTTCCGTCGGGGGTTGTGCCCGTTTTCTTTCCGTAAACAACATTACTTGTGATGGTTAAAACGGAAAGGGTATGTAATGCCCCTCTATACGTCGGATTCTTCTTAAGCGCACGGCTTAGATCCTCCAAAACCTCCTCAGCAATAGAATCAACACGGTCGTCATCATTACCGAATTTCGGGAAATCGCCCTCAGTTTCAAAATCGCAGATAATACCTCTTTCATCGAAAACGGGGGTTACTTTTGCATATTTTATCGCAGAAAGGCTGTCGGCAATAACCGAAAGTCCCGCAGCGCCGAACGCCATAAGACGCTCAACCTCAGTATCGTGGAGAGCCATCTGAGTTCTTTCATAAGCATATTTATCGTGCATAAAATGGATAACGTTCATCGTATCAACGTATTGACCTGCGAGCCAGATTAAATAATACTTAAGACGACGCATAACATCCTCATAATCGAGAACGCCCTCGCTTACAGGCTCCATTTCGGGGCCTATTAACATTCCTGTCTTCTCCTCTTTACCGCCATTAAGCGCCATAAGAAGAATTTTAGGAAGATTACATCTAGCTCCGAAGAACTGCATCTGTTTACCGACCTTCATCGCGCTTACGCAACAAGCAATCGCATAATCATCACCATAAATCGGGCGCATAAGGTCATCTGATTCATATTGGATAGAATCGGTTTCGATTGAAACCTTAGAGCAATATTTTTTGAATCCTTCGGGCATATCTTTAGACCAAAGAACGGTTAAGT
Organism: Acutalibacteraceae bacterium; assembly: GCA_045630885.1. Lineage (GTDB taxonomy): Bacteria > Bacillota > Clostridia > Oscillospirales > Acutalibacteraceae > UMGS1532. Next base: position 39,995 of record JAZQTQ010000020.1, on the reverse strand, counting down.
TAGGTTCGGGAGCAGTTCCAAGGTTATAAAGCGTGTTTAAGAAACGGAATGCAGTTTTCGTAACTAAAGTTCTGCCGTCTTTACCCATACCTCCGACTGCTTCGGTTATCCACATCGGGTCGCCACCGAAAAGCTCGTTATATTCAGGAGTTCTTAAATGTCTTATCATTCGAAGCTTAATAACAAATTGGTCGATAAGCTCCTGAGCGCCTTTTTCATCGAGGATACCTTTTCTCATATCTCTCTCAAAATAAATATCGAGGAAGGTTCCGACACGTCCCAACGACATAGCGGCGCCGTTTTGTTCCTTGTTTGCGGCAAGATAGCCAAAATAAAGCCACTGAACAGCCTCTTTAGCGTTCTTTGCAGGTCTTGATATATCAAGTTCATAAAGCTCTGCCATCTGCTTTAATCGACACAAAAAGTCGATCTGCTTGTAAAGTTCTTCAGACAAACGGATGTTTTCTTCTGACATTCTGCATTTGCCAAGCTCTTGCTTATCTTTTTTCTTTTCTTCTATAAGAAAATCTATTCCATAAAGGGCAATTCTTCTGTAGTCGCCGATAATTCTGCCACGTCCGTAGGCATCGGGAAGTCCCGTTAAAATGCCTGTATGACGTATAGCGCGCATAGTGTCGGTGTAAACTCTGAAAACACCGTCGTTATGGGTTGTTCTATAGAAAAATTCTTCCTCAATTTTGTTTGAAAGCTCATAACCATAGGCTTGGCAAGCGCTTCTTGCCATTCTGATTCCGCCAAAAGGATTAACGCTTCTGACTAAAGGAGCACCCGTCTGCAAGCCAACGATAAGCTCGTCCTCTCTCTTAAGATATGCCGGAGGATAATTCAGAAGAGAAGAAACGGTTTCGGTATCAATTCCGACAACTCCGCCTTTTTCTCTTTCTTCTGCCAATTTTTCATTGAGGGCGGACATCAGACGATCTGTTTTCTCGGTTGCGCCCTCCAAAAATTCATCGCCACCCATATATGGCGTATAGTTTTTATTAATAAATTCACGAACATTGATGCTATCGCACCATTTTCCTTCAATAAAGCCTTGCCATTCTTTAAACATATCAATCTCTCCTTTTCCTATGACATTATAAAAGGGCAGTTTTGCAATAAAACAAAACTGCCCAGACGGTCGGCTAAAAAAACTTTTTCGGCTCCACATAGGTATACCTATATAATCCGTCAGTAACCGAAAACTTCTACGCACTTATTATAGCATTTGAAATCAAACTTGTCAATGGTGTTTTTACATAAATTTATATTAACAACAAAAAATTCATCTTGATTTTTGAAGAGCTTTAAAATCAAGCAAAAAGAACGAGAGTTTTATCAACTTCTCGTTCTTTGTTTTCTAAAATTATTTAATTTTTCCTAACGGCAAATCTTCTTCGAAATCGCTTCTGGGCTCTCTTACGGGAGCTTCAACCTTATTTGAAGGTCTTCTGTCGTTTCTGCCGCGGCGATCATTTCTGCCACCTCTGCGGTCGTTTCTTCTGCCGTCGTATTTTTTGGGCGAGCCGCCTTCGGGACAGATAACAACGTGACGATTGATTCCATCACCAACAGAACTCGAAATAACACCTTCGATGTTTTGAACCTCTGTATGGATAATTCTTCTCTCATAAGGGTTCATCGGCTCTAACGAACGATTTCTGCCCGTTCTCAAAACCTGAGCTGCCATTCTGCGAGCGAGGCTCTTCAAGGTATCCTCTCTCTTTTCTCTATAGTTGCAGATATTCAAAACGATTCTATAATATCCCGACTGATTTGCGTTTGCTGCAAACGATGCGAGATATTGAAGCGCATCAAGGGTTTCTCCCCTTCTGCCGATGCAGATTCCGAGATTATCGCCTTCTATAAGAAGTTGAGTTCCGTTTTCAATTTCTGCCGCCTTGATAACGAGGTTATCAACGCCTAGTTTTTCGAGAACGTTTTTAAGATAAGCAACGCTTGCCGCTGCAGGACTGTCTTTTTTAAGCTCTTCTGCAGGGATATATTCAAGTTCAGGCTTTGGTTCTGCCTTTACTTCTTCAGCTTTGGGAGCTTTTTTCTCGGTTTGTTTTTCAGCCTTTTTCTGATTTTTCTGAGGCTTTTTCTTTGAGGGCTTAGGGTCGGCTACTTCATAAACAGCCTTTACCTTTGCGGGGTGGCCGCCGAAAAGGCCAAGCACTTTAGCTTTATAATCTTCGATGATTTCAATTTTATAGTCAACATCTGCAGGAAGCTTCGAAATTGCTTCGTTTTTTGCTTCCTCAACGGAATTGCCTAATCCAATTTCTTCTTTTATCAAACTTTTTCTCCTCCATTCCTAGTTTTTGGAGCATAAATTCACATTAAGCCTTATTTTCTTTAGCCTTTTCCTCTTTATAGCGGATAGATACAAATTTTGCCTGATCGCGAGCCAAAAGCTTTGCGGGGCTATAAACCACCTGCACGATAGACTGAAGGATTCCGCCGATAAGGCTTGAAAATCCCCAATAAAGACCAACTGCGGCTTGGAAAGAGAAGCCCATTATAAGCGAGATAATCGGCATTGTGAGCATCATTCCTGCCATATTTGGCTGGTCGGGGTTAAGCTTTTTCTGGATTCTTAAAGATACGATACTTGTGAACATTTGAGCGGAAAATGCAAAAACCGGAACGAGCCATAAAAGAAGCTGTTCACCTGATAATTCCGCAAAATTAAGGCTGAATTCGGGAGTTTTAGTGAGGTCGATTCCCAAAAAATTGAAATTAACCTTATCTATATATTCGCCGGGATTCTGAATAACTCTATACACAGCAATAATGAAAGGAAGCCTGATAAGGGTTGGCAAGCAACCGCCCGTCATCGAAACGCCTTCCTTTTGATAAAGCTCTTGCTGCGCTTTTTGGAATTCCATCTTGTCCTGCTGGGACATATTTTCGCCATATTTCTTTTTGAGCGCATCAAGTTTCGGACGAAGCATCTGCTGTTTCGCCGTTGAACGCTGAGATTTAATGGTTAAAGGGAGCATACAAACGTTAACAACGATTGTTAACATCAACATAAGCAATGTGAAATCGTTGCCGAAAATATAACTCAGGCCCTTGAAAATATAACCGACAGGTATCGCAAATATATCGAAAAATGAATCCATATTAAACCGCCTTTAAGCTTTCATATCTTTAATAGAAAACCACATACATACTATTTCTTTTTTCTTTCGGGGACGGGATCGAACCCGCCCTTACAAAACGGATTGCAGCGAAGAACTCGCCAAAAAGCCAATGCAAAGCCCTTGAAGAATCCGTGAACCTCAAAAGCTTCAATAGCATAGGTTGAGCAGGTTGGAACAAAACGACAACATCCTCGAGATAGCTTTACTCCCGAGATATATTTCTGATAAAACCTTATAATAGCGATAAACACTTTAGCCATTCGGTTTTAATACACCTGCTTCTCTTAAATGCTGCTCGATAACGGGGGCGATTTCGGTGCTTTTGAATTTCTTTATTCTGGCTCTTGCAACAAAAACTATATCACAAGGTTCAATTTCGAGTTTTTGACAGCTTCTGAATGCCGCCGATATAACCCTTCTCGCACGATTACGCTCCACTGCGCAGCCTATTTTTTTGCTCGTTGTTATACCTATTCTGCACTCTTCAAGTTTTGTTTTGAAGACATAGGTAACTATTGCAGGGTGAACAAAGGACTTTCCTCTGCCATAAGCCCTGCGAAATTCTTTATTGAGCTTTAACTTTTGGATGTCCAATAAAAAAACCATCCTTCTTCTTTCGAGATGCTTATTATCAAATCAAGCTCTCAAAAGACCTTAACTTTTGATTAATAGGTTAAGGTCTTTCTGCCCTTTGCTCTGCGGCGAGCAAGCACCTTGCGGCCATTAGAAGTTGACATTCTCTTCATAAAGCCGTGCTCCTTCTTTCTGTGAAGCTTCTTAGGCTGGTAAGTTCTTTTCATTTCGGTTTACCTCCTTTATTTTGAGTTTTTACTGTTGGGGCGTTTTTCCGCTTCAAAGCATAGGAAGCGATATTAACCCAATCATCTACTGATTATACAATACCTCAACCCCAAATGTCAATCTTTTTTTAAACTTTTTATCAACTTTTTTAATAATCCGAATCCGAAAAAATAAGGCAAAGACCTCTTTAAAGCCTTTGCCTTGCAGTTTTTAATAGTTTTTAATCAACGCCACACCGTAGGGAATAAGCCCAAATTCCTGAGGATTCAAAAGAGTTTCGGCTAAATGATGTTCTCTATCAACCAAATAAATCTTCATTCCTTCGCAATTTGTCAAACTGAAATTACGAGGTTTTTCGCAATTATTAACGAGCATAACCGCGCGCCTTTCTCCGTTTTTCGCCGCAACCGCACAGCAGTTCTCTCCGATCACATCACATTGAACCTCATTTGAAAGCGCATAAAGTTCTCCAAAAGCCTTCATTGAATAAAAGGTTGAAAGCGGTGTTCTCGTTAATGGATTAAAAAGGCCTGCATAAGTTGATGCGGTCAACTGCGCATCATAGTAATAAAGCGCATCAACGGGAGAACGTTGCATTCCCAAAATCATCGCTGCACAAGAACCCGAAGCATAGGTCGTTCCTTTAACCTCAACTCCAAAGGCATTACTCCATTCATTAAGATGCGTTTCAATTCCTTTGTACCCTGCCTCGTCGAGCATTCTGCAACAAAATTCAGCCATAGTTTTATTTTTTTCAACGTTGCCCTTCTTATCGGCATAACTATGCCAGGAGAAGAAATCGAGGGGTGGTTTGTTTTGCTTTATAAAATCTAAAAACTTCAAGAAAAATTCAAGATGGTAAAGCTCTCTTTCGGAATAGTCGTCAGGGTCGGTTGATTTCGGAGCGTTTACGCCGTATTTCTCGGGGTCAGTAAAAATAGAATGGAAGCCGCAAGATGCATAGCCGCCAATCTTAATCTTATCGCCGAAGCATTTTTTCAGATGTCTTGAAGCAATATCATAAAATTCGAAATATTCTTCATCCGTTCCCATCCACATTGAATTGGCTTCTCCCGGCTCAACTTCTGGTTCATTCCATATTTCCCAATACTTTAAATTATGATGAAAACCATCTGCCCAACCCTCGTTATAGTGCATTATAATATGCTCGCAGATTCTTGCCCACTTATGAAAATCCTTTGGCGGATAGGTTCTATATCTCTTATTTGAAAAGTTCTCGATTGTAACACCCAAACGATAAAAAGGCTCGCAATCTCTTTTAAGAAGTTCGCTTATTAAATGATCGGTTCGCTCGAAATCATAATTTTCGGGGTTGGTTTCATCTGCATCAAAATCTCTGAAAATATTAGGAATATCAACATATAAATTTGCGCCGAATATTCCTCCGACGTCGTGGAGTCTTGAACGGGGGATATTAGCTTCTTTGAGATAGTCAAAATAGGTGAAATTAGCCCATATAAAGGGAGGCTGACCAACGCAGTGCATCTCCTTTATTCTGCCAATTTGCTTTTCAAAATCACAGTTTATTTTTACCATTTTTATTTCTCCTCACAACTGTTATTTGATTTCATTTTAAAACAATTTCTTTCTGTTTTCAACCCCAATAATACCGAAATTTTTTCGGTTTTTAAGTTTTTCCTTTCGCTTTTTCTCTCAGAGTTTAACTTTTTCTTGATTTTTTAAAAGAAATTTGATAAAATTATAATGTAAAGTAACAGTTATCTGCATACCTAAAATTGTGAAGGTGAATGAAAATATGATTTTAACCGTTGATATAGGAAACACCAATATTACCCTTGGCGCATACGAAGATGATAAGCTTAAATTTGTTTCAAGACTTGCAACCGATTCAAGGCTTACTGCCGACCAATATGCAGTTCAGCTAAAGGGAATTTTGGAACTAAGAAAAATTGAATCAAATTCTATTGAAAACGCAGTTATTGCCTCTGTTGTTCCCTCGGCCGGCTCGGCTTTTACAAAAGCTATTGAGCTTATATGCGATAAAAAGCCTCTAGTTTTAGGTCCGGGAACAAAAACAGGCTTGAATATAAAAATCGATAATCCTGCGCAACTTGGCGCAGACCTTGTTGCAGGCGCTGTCGGCGCAATCGGAAAATATTCTTATCCTACGATAATTATAGATTTGGGAACTGCGACCACTTTGACCGTTCTTGATAAAAACGGCGCTTTGCTCGGCGGTTCTATTGCGGCGGGTATTCGCTCAACTCTCGACGCTCTGGCCACTAAAACCTCTTTGCTCCCTTCAATCCATATTGAAGCTCCAAAAAGCGTTATCGGAACTAACACTGTAGACTGCATGAAATCAGGCCTTGTTATAGGCGCGGCGGCTATGCTCGATGGAATGATAGACCGAATCGAGGATGAACTTGGAGAAAAAGCAACCGTTGTTGCAACGGGCGGTCTTTCGGAAATGGTTATTAAAGAATGCAGAAAAGATATTATCCTCGATGAAGACCTTTTGCTCGACGGCCTTTACAAAATATATTTAAAAAACCGCTGATACGTCAAAATAAACGAAGCATCAACGAAGATTTTACCTAAAATCCATCTTCTTATCGTTGTTTGCTCAAAAATCCACGGCTTCAATTTCAATGCACATATAAAATCAAAAAGAGCTGCATCCCAAAAGGAGCAGCATCAGGAGGAATTTATTATGAAAAAGAACAAAAACGCAAGTAAACAAGTAGCAATTTTAGGGATTTTTTCCGCGCTTATTATCATTTTGCAGATTCTTTCTGCATTTATGAAAATCGGGATTTTTCCTCTTTCCTTCGTCCTCGTGCCCATAATATTGGCGGCTAACCTTTATGGTATTAAGGAAAGTTCAATTTTAGGCGGTGTTTTCGGCGTCGTTGTTGTTGTTTGCAATTTAACCGGTTTTGACTCTCTCGGATTTTTATTAACGCAAGAAGAACCACTTTTAACTACCGTTATATGTATGTTAAAAGGCATTTTAGCCGGAACGGCAGCAGGAGCAGTTGCTCTTCTTTTGAAAAAGGCAAGCCCCTATTTAAGGACGCTGGGCTCTGCTATTATAACCCCCATTATCAATACCGGTATTTTCCTGGCGGGTATTAGTCTAATGCAAGGAACCATCGTTGACTCTATGGAAAAACTTGGCGCAAAAACCTCTTTTGGCGCGTTTGTTATTACTATAATCACCATTAATTTCGCGGCAGAACTTGTTATTAACATTCTCGTTTCTCCCGCTTTGCCTAACGTTATAAAGGCAGTTAATCGAATCCATAAATAATAAAACTTAAGGAATTAAAATATGTATAATCTTTCTGACATCGGAGTTTTAAAGCAGTTGCTTTTTGAAGCGGGCTTCAGCTTTAAAAAATCCCTTGGACAAAACTTTCTTATAAACCCCTCGGTCTGTCCCGATATGGCGGAAGCTTCGGGCTGTGAGGGAATCGGAGTTATTGAAATTGGAACGGGTATCGGTGTTTTATCCCAAGAACTCGCTAAAAGAGCCAAAAGGGTTGTTTGCATTGAAATTGATAAAAGGCTCGAACCGATTCTCGAAAAAACGCTAAAAGATTTTGATAACATCGAAATAGTCTGGGAAGACGTTATGAAGCTAGACCTTAAATCCCTTATAAAAGAAAAATTCGGGGATATGCCGGTTGTTATATGCGCAAACCTCCCTTACTACATAACCTCGCCTATCATTATGATGCTTCTTGAAAGCCGACTACCGATAGAAGCCATAACCGTTATGGTTCAAAAAGAGGCTGCCGAAAGACTTTCGGCGAAGGTTGGTTCGAGAGAATCGGGCGCAGTTACCGTTGCAGTTAACTACTACGCCGAATGTCATAACGTTCGCAAGGTTTCAAGAGGCTCTTTTATGCCTCAGCCAAACGTTGACAGCGCAGTTATAAAACTCAACGTTCGCAAAAGCCCAACCGAAACGTTGCTCGACGAAAAGAAATTTTTTAAATTCGTCAGAGCAGGTTTTGAGCAACGCAGAAAGACTCTTGTGAATTCTTTATCTGCTATTTTGCATATAGATAAAAAAGCTCTTGCTGATGCGCTCGAATACTGTGCTCTCAGGCAGGACGCAAGAATCGAAAGCCTTTCTATGAAAGAGCTTTCAGATATTTGCAATCGTCTTATAGAAACAGGCGCATTTTAATAGTTTTTAAATATTTTACAAAGGAGATGTTACGTTATGAGCAAAATCATCACTATCAGCCGAGAATTTGGTAGCGGAGGAAGATATGTTGGAGAGCTTTTAGCCAAAAAACTTGGTATAAAATTCTACGACAACGACCTTATCAAAATGATTGCAAAGGAAAGCAATTATTCCGATGAATTCGTTAAGGAAAGCGAAGACACGAAGAATTACAGTTTTCTCTATAATCTCGCGACCGAGGGCTTTTATATGCACAATCCTTATGGAGCTTTGGCTCCAACCGATAAGCTTTTTGTTGTTCAAACAGAAATTATCAAAAAGTTGGCTGAAGAAGGTCCATGCGTTATAATCGGAAGATGCGCCGACTATATTTTGCGTGATAGAAAAGACGTTCTTAACGTTTTCATCACCTGCGATATGCCTCATCGAGTTGAAAGATGCCTTAAATATTACGGCATAAACGAAAAAGACGTTGAAAAATCGCTAAAGAAAAAAGATAAGGCGAGAGCGTCTAATTACAACTACCACACGGGCGGAGAATGGGGCAACGCCAGAAATTATGATATAACGCTTAACAGCGGAAGTTTTGGCGTTGAAAAATGCGCGGAAATTATCGCAAACCTCATTAAAGAAGATTAATTTTAAAGGGCGGTTCGCTTGAGCCGCCCTTTTTATTTTACTTTTCTTCTTTTATCAGGTCTATAAAGCCCTTCATAAAAGGAGATATCCATCTGTTTTTATGAGCGAGAATCTGACTGCAATATTTTTGTTTCGGAAGCTCGATTTCAGGAATCACAAGGTTTCCGCTTTCTATTTCTTTTCTAACGTAGTATTCCGGCAAAAAGCCTAAGCCCATTCCTTTTTTAATGAGCTCTGCGATAACGTAAACGCTATCGACCTCTATCGCAATCTTGAGATTCTCGCCGCTATCTTCCGCTATATTTTTAAGTTTCTGATAACAAAAGCCTTCTCTTTCCGTTACAAGGAAATCATATCCGAAAAGTTCTTTCAGCTTTATCTTTTCCCCTCTTGCCGCAGGGTGTTGGGGAGAACATATAACAACTATTTCCTCATCATTTTTATAACAACATTTAATATCGGAATCGGGCTCTATATTTTTAGCAACAAAAAGCAAATCCAAGCTATTATGTCGCAATTCTTCTAAAAGCTCGGAGGTATGGGCAGTTTTTAAGCTCAATTCAACGTTCTTATATTTCTTTTTGAATTTTGGCAAAAGCCTGGGCATAACTTCCAACATTAACGATTCGGTTATCCCAACTCGCAAACTACCCTTCGCAGTTTCTCCGCAATTCGCAATACTCTCCGCTTTTTCAACCGCCTTTATTATCTCATAAGCAGCCGGAAGAAACTCCTCGCCAAAAGCCGTTAACGATACCTTCTTCCCTATCCTGTCAAAAAGAGGAAAGCCTAATTCTTGTTCAAGCTGTTTTATCTGGGTTGTAACGGTTGATTGAACGTAATTCTGCTCCTCTGCCGCCTTAGTAAAACTTTTAAACTCAGACGCCAACAAAAAGGTTTTTATGTTTTTTATATCCATATATTCACAACCTCTATAATTCAAAAAAATTAATGCATACCATCGAATGATTTCGTTTTACAAATCAATTATACCGTATTATACTAAATTTGTAAACATTATTTTGAGGACGGATGTATTAATGAAAAACTTTAAAAAAGAATCCTTTTTTTCTTACGTTGTTATAATTTTTATGGCAATACTGCTTGCGATAAACTATCACATTTTCATAGTTGAAAATGAATTTGCGCCCGCCGGCATCAACGGAATTGCAACGATGCTTCAATACAAAACAGGATTTTCAATCAGCTACACTTCGCTGATTTTTAACATTCCTATTTGTATCGTTTCTTATTTTTTAGTTAGCCATACCTATGGAACTCGCTCTATCATTTTCACTCTGGTTTATTCCTTCTCATACCTTGCTCTTCAGAATTTTGATTTTAAAAGCATAGTTTACGATGCAGGAGGCCACGATACTATTTTTCCTGTTATAATAAGCGGTGTTTTGTCGGGGATTGTTTCGGGATTATGTTTCAAAAACGACACAACAGATGGCGGAATGTCTACCGTTTCAAAATGTATTTCTGTTAAAAAACCGGAGGTTAATTTCTTCGTCATAACCTTCATTCTCAACGCAATTGTTGCTATTACCTCCCTCTTTGTTTATTCCGATAAAGGTCAGCTTGACTACAAGCCTGTTGCACTTTGCATCACGTATTGCTTCGTTTGCAATTTTGTTGGGAATTATATTTTAAAGGGCATAAAAAAGAGCCTTAAATTCACAGTTATAACAAACAACGCCGACGAGCTTATCAAAGACATAAACTCTATTATCCGACACGGCGCAACACAAATCCAAGCCAGCGGTTCTTTCACACAAAACAAAAAAACTATTTTAATTTGCGTTATAAATCCGCATCAAATCAATGATTTTAAAAATATAATCAAAAAATATGACGATACCTTCGCTTTCCAAGAAACCGTTAATGAAACCTTTGGTAATTTCAAAAAAATAAAATGATTTTTTTACATTGTTTAAACCCTTGAAATCTTCCTTTCGAGGGTTTATTATTTTTTGAAGACCACTTGAAATGCTATATAATATGTGTTATATTATTATATTAAGCGAATTATTAGATAGAATAATTCTATGCTTTCTTTTATCTCGATACAAGGAGTTGGAGAAATATGAATATAGTTATAGCAGGTGGCGGCAAAATTGGTATGACCGCAATCGAAAGCCTTCTTGCTGAAGGGCACGATATAACCGTTATCGAAAAAAACGAAGCTGCACTCCAGAACATAACAAACGTTTTCGACGTTATGGGTGTTTGCGGAAACGGTGCCGATTGCGAAACTCTTGAAGAAGCTGGTATAGAATCTGCCGAGCTTTTTATTGCAACAATGGGCTCTGATGAACTTAATATGCTCAGCTGCTTTTTGGCAAGAAAAATGGGCGCGCATCACACCATTGCAAGAATCCGCACCCCTGAATACAACGACCAAAGCTTAGGTTTTATGAAACACCATCTTAATCTTTCAATGGCTATAAATCCCGATTTTTTAGCGGCGCAAGAGTTATTTAATATTTTAAAACTCCCTTCAGCCATAAAAATCGAAACCTTCTCCAGAAGAAACTTCGAAATGATTCAGTTCCCCTTAAAAACCGATTCTATTCTCGACGGCTTATCATTAAAAGAGCTCAGAGAAAAATATGATTCGAAGGTTCTCATCTGCGCAGTTAAAAGAAAAGAAGACGTTTTCATTCCCGACGGAAATTTCGTTTTAAAAAGCGGAGATATTATCGGCGTTATGGCTCGCCCCCACGAAATTGAGAAGTTCTTAAAAGCGCTCGGAAGCCTTAAAAAGCAGGCGAAGAACGTTATGATTTTAGGAGGAAGCAGAACGGCATTTTATCTTGCAAAAATGCTCACCAAAATTGGCAACACTCCAAAAATAATCGAGCTTGACCCTGCTCGTTGCCAAGAGCTTTGCGACGAACTTCCAAGGGCTACTATTATCAATGCAGACGGAGCTCAACAAGAGCTTTTAAAGGAAGAAGGCATTGATAACGCCGACGCTTTCGTTTCTTTAACGGGAATGGACGAAGAAAATATTCTTATTTCCATTTTCGCTTCAAAGCAAAACGTTCCTAAAGTTATAACAAAAATAAACCGCAACGAGATGGCGGAAATGGCAGAAGAATTAGGTTTGGACTGCATTGTTTCTCCTAAAGATACCGTTAAAAACATTCTTGTTCGTTATGCAAGAGCGCTCGAAAATTCTCTTGGCAGTAACGTTGAAACTCTTTATAAAATTATGGACGGCAAGGCAGAAGCTCTCGAATTTAACGTTAGCACTTCTTCGGCTGTTGTCGGAACCACTCTTAAAGAACTCAACACGAAGAAAAATATTATTATCGCAGGTATTCTCCGAGGCAGAAAAACAATTATCCCCGATGGTGATGACTGCATTTTAGAAGGCGACAAGGTTGTTGTTTTTGCCGCAAATCACAGACTCCACGACCTTGACGATATTTTGGCATAAGAGGATAAAGCTATGAATAGAAGAATGGTTATCTTTACCGTTGGCAAAATTCTTATGATAGAAGCTATTTTAATGCTTTTGCCTCTTGCGGTATCCCTTATTTATTCCGAAATTCCCGCTCTCATAAGCTTTGCAATATCAATCGGCGCAACGCTTTTGTTTTCTCTCCTTCTTATGTTTATAGGAAAAACTAAGGATAGCGTCATCTTTGCAAAAGAGGGCTTTGTAACCGTTGCACTTTCTTGGCTCTTGATGTCGGTTTTTGGAGCTTTGCCCTTTGTTATTTCGGGCGAAATTCCATCTTTTATAGATGCTTTTTTTGAAACGGTCAGCGGATTCACCACAACCGGTGCAACAATTCTGCGCGATATCGAGGCAATGCCTAACGCTCTGCTTTTCTGGCGTAGTTTCACCCATTGGATAGGCGGAATGGGAGTTATCGTTTTCGTTATGGCGATAATTCCTTCAACAACCGATCGCTCAATTCATATAATGCGAGCAGAAGTTCCCGGCCCTGTTGTTGGAAAACTTGTTCCAAAGCTTAGAGAAACCGCGAGGATTTTATATCTTATATATATTGCCTTCACCATTATCGAAACCTTGCTTTTGATTTTTGGCGGTATGTCGGTTTTTGATTCCTTTGTCCACGCTTTCGGAACGGCAGGAACGGGCGGCTTTGGAATAAAAAACGACAGTATTGGCGGGTATTCTCCCTATCTTCAATGGGTTATAACCATTTTTATGCTCCTTTTTGGAATAAACTTCAATCTCTATTACCTGCTCCTCTTGCGCAGAATAAAATCTGTTATTCGAAGCGAAGAACTTTGGTTTTATCTCGGAATAGTTGCGGTTTCTGTTGCCGCAATAACGGCAGACGTATATCCGATTTATAACTCCCTTTCGGAATCAATAAGACATTCTGCTTTCCAGGTTTCATCCATTATAACAACAACCGGCTACGGAACTGTTGATTTCAACGCTTGGCCCGTTCTTTCAAAGGCGATTCTTATAATCCTTATGTTTTTCGGCGCCTGCGCAGGTTCAACGGGTGGCGGATTCAAGCTTTCTCGAATTATCATTCTTCTTAAATCCATCAGAGGAAATCTCAAAAAAATGCTCCATCCAAGAGCTATAAGCTCCGTTAGTTTTGAGGGCAAAAAGGTTGAAAATGAAACTGTTTTAGGTGTTTTTAATTACCTTACTATTTATATCGCAATCTTCCTTATAACTTTAATTCTTATCAGCATTTCAGGGCAGTTCGATTTTGAAACCAACTTTACAGCAGTTACTTCTTGTTACAATAACATCGGCCCTATCTTCTCCCCTAGCTCCCCCTCTACATCTTTCGCAGACTATAACGGAATTTCCAAAATCATATTCTCTTTCTCTATGCTTTTGGGAAGACTTGAATTATTCCCGATGATTTTCCTTTTCTCTCCTAATTTATGGTTCAGAAAAAGTAAATCGAAAAAATAATCTATATTATTAAAAATTGGGGGTTTAGAAAAATTCACCTTTCAATTATAAGTTTTTTTAAAAAGAGGTCCTAATTTATGCAAATTCTTTTATCCCTTTCCGTGGCGCTTCTTGGAGGTCTTTTACTCTCAAGATTGGCAAAACATTTAGGTCTTCCCGCTGTAACGGCATATCTCGTTGCGGGAATACTTGTTGGCCCCTACGTTCTCGGAAATCTCAATTTCGAGGGTTTAGGTTTCACTTCAATGGAAAACGTTGAATCCTATAAAATCCTTTGCGACGTTGCGCTCGGTTTTATTGCCTTTTCAATAGGAAACGAATTCCGCGCTTCCGCCCTTAAAAAAACCGGCAAGCAAGCGCTGGTTATCGGAATTTTGCAGGCTGTTGCGGCAACGGTACTCGTTGATGCAGTTTTAATCGGTTTGCATTTCGTTTTCCCGGAAGTTTTGTCCTTAGAAGCGGCGATTGTCCTCGGTGCTATCGCTTCGGCAACCGCACCTGCGGCAACACTTATGGTTGTTCGCCAATATAAAGCCAAGGGACCTTTAACTAATCTTCTTTTGCCCATAGTTGCGCTTGACGACGCTGTTGGTCTTGTTCTTTTTGCAATTTCTTTCGGTGCAGCAAGAAGTATGGTTTTAGGCCACACCGAACTTATCAACATCATTCTTGAGCCTATTTTAGAGGTTTTCCTATCATTGTTATTAGGCCTTGTTATGGGTCTTTTGTTCACCTTTTTGGAAAGATTCTTCCATTCTCGCTCGAAAAGACTTTCTATGTCGGTTACCTTCGTTTTAATGACGGTTGGACTTTCAATGCTAAGCTTCGACATCGGAGGAATTCATATTGCTTTTTCCTCACTTCTCGTTTGCATGATGCTCGGAACAGTTTTTTGCAATACCTGCGATTTTTCCGAGGAACTTATGGACAGACTCGACCGCTGGACAGCGCCGCTTTTTATAATTTTCTTTGTTTTAAGCGGAGCAGAGCTTGAACTTTCGGTTTTCGGAGACTGGAGCATTGTTGTTATCGGTTTGACATATATTATCAGCCGTTCACTCGGAAAATATTTAGGAACGCGCTTTAGTTCGGGACTTGTTAAATGCGAACCGAAAATCCAAAAATATCTGGGCATCACCCTCCTTCCTCAAGCGGGAGTTGCACTCGGAATGGCTCTTAAGGCTTCAGAGCTCGGAAGTCATGGAGATATTATTAGGAATATAACCCTTTTCGCGGTTCTTGTTTATGAGCTTATCGGACCTATGATGACCAAACAAGCACTCTTAAATGCTGGCGAAATTAAACCCGAAGAAAAGAAAAGCAATCGAGGAATTATACCTTATCATCCTCATCTTCCTCATTTTAACCATAAACAGTAAATTTCTGAATTTAATAAAATTTTTGAGCAGTATTCCAAAAAAACGGAATGCTGCTCTTTTTATTTTTAAAATGTAATATTTTCATCATTAAAGGTCATAATAACCTTGCTAAATTTTATTTTTGGAGGCAAATTTATGAAAAAATTTCTTTCTCTTGTTATGACGCTTATTATAACGCTTTCTTTTGGCATTATATTCACCTCTTGCTCAAACACAAAAAGTTCGGGCGCAATAAGATACCTTAATTTTAAACCTGAAAGCGCCGAAATTTACGAAGAACTCGCAAAGGTTTACGAAAAGGAAACCGGAAAAAAAGTTATAATCGAAACAGCCGCAAACAACCAATATGAATCAACTTTGGCGGCAAAAATGTCAACCGACGAAGCGCCGACTCTTTTCCAGATAAACGGCCCTAAAGGCTATGCCGCTTGGAAGGACTATTGCGCAGACCTCAGCGATACTAAACTATATAAAGCCTTAAAGGATAAATCGCTTGCGGTTTCTGCTAACGGCAAGGTTTATGGTATTCCTTACGTTGTTGAAGGATACGGAATCATTTATAACAAAGCAATAACTGATAAATATTTCGCTTTGGAAAACAAATCAACCGATATTTCTTCTATGGACGAAATCAAGAGTTTTGAATCCTTAAAAGCGGTTGTCGAAGATATGCAAAAGAATAAATCTGCTTTAGGCATAGAGGGCGTTTTTGCTTCAACATCTCTGAAATCAGGCGAGGATTGGCGTTGGCAGACACATCTTGCAAATATCCCTATTTATTATGAATTTACAAAGAATAATATCGAGCTTTCATCTGACAAAACAAACAAAATAAAATTCCAGTATTCGCAAAATTTCAAAAATATCTTCGACCTTTATATAAACAATTCCGTTACAGACAAAAAAGCGTTGGGAACAAAAACAGTTTCCGATTCAATGGCAGAGTTTGCGCTGGAAAAATGCGCTATGGTACAAAACGGAAACTGGGCTTGGAGCCAGATTGCAGAAGTTGAAGGTAATAAAGTAACTAAAGAAAACGTTAAATATCTCCCTATCTACACCGGCGCCGAGGGAGAGGAAACGCAAGGTCTTTGTATTGGAACAGAAAATTTCTATGCAATAAATAAAATGGCTTCCGAGGAAGACAGAAAAGCGGCGGCGGACTTCATTTACTGGCTTTATTCGAGCAAAACGGGAAAAGATTACGTTGTCAATAAATTAGGTTTTATCGCCCCTTTTGATACCTTTGAGGATAACGAAAATCCGCAAGACCCGTTGGCTCAAGAAATTCTCAAATATATGGACTCCGAAGGCATCGTTTCAATTCCTTGGAATTTCACAGTTTTCCCCTCTCAAAGATTTAAGGATAATTTCGGTTCTTCTTTGCTTAAATATGCGCAAGGGACAAAGGATTTCAAGGCGGTTAAGGACGATGCGATTGAAGACTGGGAAAAGGAAAGCAAGGCCGCTTTAAGCTAAAATTTCGGGGAGTTAAGTATAATGCGAAACAATTTAAAACGCTATGCCCCTATATTCCTTTTCCCAACGCTTCTCTGCTTTATATTCGCCTTTATTATTCCTTTTATTATGGGTATTTTCCTTTCTTTCACCAACTTTACAACGGTTGAAAATGCCCAATTTATCGGATTCCAAAACTATATAAAAGCCTTTACCTTCGATAGCGAATTTTTGAATGCTTTAGGCTTTACAGCCCTATTTACAGCAGTTTCTATTCTAACCGTTAACGCCTTCGCATTTCTTTTGGCGCTAATGCTGACAAAGGGGCTTCGGGGAACAAATCTTTTCAGAAGCGTATTTTTTCTGCCGAATCTTATAGGCGGAATTGTTCTCGGCTATATATGGAATCTTTTGATAAATGGCGTTCTTTCTCTTTGGGGCGTTGATATAACCTTCAAAACAGAATACGGTTTTTGGGGGCTTATTATTTTAACTAATTGGCAGCTTATCGGATATATGATGGTTATTTATATTGCGGGACTTCAGAATATCCCTCACGACCTTATCGAAGCCGCTTCAATAGATGGTGCGGGCGCTTTCAAAACCCTTTTTAGAATTAAAATCCCAATGGTTATGCCATCTATAACCATCTGCACTTTTTTAACCCTCACAAATTCTTTTAAAATGTTTGACCAGAATCTGGCGCTTACAGCGGGCGCGCCTGAAAAATCAACCGAAATGCTGGCTCTGAATATCTACAATACCTTTTATGGCAGAATCGGTTGGCAAGGGGTTGGACAGGCGAAGGCGGTTGTATTTTTTCTAATCGTTGCGCTTATTGCTTTTATACAGCTTAAACTAACCGGCAGAAGGGAGATAGAACACTAATGACATCTCGAAAACTCAGCAGAGCGATTCTGTTCTTTTCCCTTTTGGCTCTTGCTGTCATCTTTCTAATACCAATCGCTATCGTTTTAATAAATTCTTTTAAATCGCAATTTTATATCACGGGAAGCCCCTTTTCCTTCCCGACAGACGAAACCTTTGTCGGTTTTGAAAACTATATAAAGGGACTTACAACCTCCGGATTCTTTGCCGCTTTTCTCCGTTCGGTTATTATAACCGTATTCTCGGTTATTCTCATAGTTGTTTTAACCTCTATGACGGCTTGGTTTTTAGTTCGCGTTAAGAATTTCTTCACAAAAACGCTATACTATCTCTTTGTTTTCAGTATGATAGTTCCATTTCAGATGGTTATGTATACTATGACCTACGTTGTAAATAAAATAAACTTCGATAACGTTCTAGGCATCATTCCCGTTTATATCGGCTTTGGCGCAGGTCTTTCGGTTTTTATGCTTTCCGGCTTTATCAAAAGCATACCAAGGGAGATAGAGGAAGCGGCTACTATCGACGGTTGCTCACCCTTGCAAACCTTTTTCTTGGTTGTTTTCCCAATTTTGAAGCCTACCGCTATAACCGTTGCAATTCTCAATGCTATGTGGATTTGGAACGACTATCTGCTCCCCTATCTAATTCTCGGAACGGACGAGAAAACCGTTCCCGTTACCATTCAAATAGCAATGCAGGGCGCCTATGGTTCAACCGATTACGGCGGCTTTATGGCTATGCTCGTTCTTGCAATTATCCCAATAATTATATTCTATATAACAAGCCAGAAATATATCATCAAAGGCGTTGTTGCAGGAGCTGTTAAAGGTTAATGTGTAACCTTAAGCAAACTAACGAAAGGAAATGGAAGAATTGGCTTCTATAACATTAAAAAATATCGTTAAGACTTATAGCGATGGAACAACTGTTATTCCAAATCTTAATCTTGGCATAAAAGACAAGGAATTTATTATTCTTGTCGGGCCATCGGGTTGCGGCAAATCAACAACCCTTCGAATGATTGCAGGACTTGAGGATATAACAAAAGGCGAGCTTTATATCGGCGATAAGCTAGTCAATAACGTTCCGCCAAAATCAAGAGATATCGCTATGGTTTTTCAAAGCTATGCGCTTTATCCTCATATGACCGTTTATAAAAATATGGCTTTTGCTCTCGAACTCAGAAAGGTTCCAAAAGAAGAAATCGACCGAAAAGTTCGCGAGGCGGCCAGAATTCTTGATATAGAAAATTATCTTGACAGAAAGCCAAAAGCACTATCGGGCGGGCAAAGACAAAGAGTTGCTCTTGGCAGGGCGATGGTTCGCGACCCCGCAGTTTTTCTTCTCGACGAACCGCTTTCAAATCTCGATGCAAAATTAAGAACCGAAATGCGCGCCCAAATTTCAAGACTTCATAAAAACTTAAGGACGACATTTGTTTACGTTACCCACGACCAGACCGAAGCTATGACTATGGCGGACAGAATAGTTGTTATGAAAGACGGCGTTATTCATCAGGTTGATACTCCGGAAAATCTTTATGAACACCCTAATAATATGTTTGTTGCAGGATTTATCGGAACACCCAGAATGAATTTCATAAACGCAAAGCTTATTAGACGAGGAGAGAATTTTTTCGCTGAATTTGAAAACGTTTCGCTCGCTTTAAATTCTCAAATTGGCGATAAATTAAAAAATTTCATAGGAAAAAATATCATTCTCGGAATTCGCCCCGAAGATTTTTATTGCGAGGCTGATAAGCGAGATAACGACACCTCTAACCTTCTTAATATAACCGCCGAGCTCAGCGAAATGATGGGGGCGGAAATATACGTTCATTTTATGCTTTCGGGCGAAAAGCTTATTGCGAGAATTCCCTCAAGAGAAAAAATCAAATCGGGGCAAAATATGAATCTTTATATAAACACTAAAAAGCTTCATATTTTCAACCCCGAAACGGAAGAAGCGATATTTTCATAAATGGCAAACAAAAGACGAAGCGGAATTTTAATGCATATATCCTCCCTGCCTTCCCCTTTTGGAATCGGCACCTTGGGAAAAACCGCCTACGAGTTTGTTGATTGGCTGAAAGCGAGCGGCTTCACACTTTGGCAAATTCTTCCCTTAAACCCAACGAGTTTTGGCAATTCGCCTTATATGAGTCCTTCCGGATTTGCGGGTAACCCCTTTTTTATAGACTTGGAAAAACTTACGGAAGATGGTTTTTTAAAGCAAGAGGATTATTGGAATTTGCCTTGGGGAAATAACAAAAACGCAATTGATTATGGTCTTGTTTTCGAGGGAAGACAAAAGGTTTTTAATAGACTTTTTGAGAATTTTCGCAAAAATATCCCCCCTTCATTCGATGAATTTTGCAAAAGGAATCAGAGCTGGCTTCAAGATTTCGCTCTTTATTTTGCAATAAAAAATTCATTAAACGGTGCTCCTTTAAAATGCTTTCCGAAAGAATTGAAAATAAAAGATACAAAAAGCATAAAAGTTTTTGAAGAAACCCACAGCGAAGAAATACTAAAGATAAAAATGCTTCAGTTTTTCTTTTATGAACAATGGATAAAGCTTAAAAATTATGCAAACCAACAAGGCGTTTTAATCCTCGGAGATATGCCTTTCTACGTTGCTGAGGATAGTTGCGATATTTGGGCAAACAGTCAAAACTTTTTACTGGATGACGAGCTTAAACCCACGCGTCTTGCAGGTTGTCCTCCTGATGATTTTTCCCCTTTGGGTCAGCTTTGGGGCAATCCGCTATACGATTGGGAGCATCTGAAAAACCAAAATTACGAATTTCTCATCAACCGTTTAGCGCAAGGATTAAAAATTTTCGACGTTTTAAGAATTGACCATTTCAGAGGTTTTGAAAGCTTTTATTCGGTAAAAAAAGGAGAAGAATCTGCGATAAACGGCAGTTGGGTTAAAGGCGGCGGTATGGATTTTATAAAAGTGGTTAATGAAAAACTACCTAAAGAACGAATTATAGCAGAAGACCTTGGATTCAGAACAAAAGAGGTTGACGAACTGCTGAATTTTAGCGGATATGCGGGAATGAAGGTCTTGCAATTTGCCTTTCAGGAAGAATTTTTTCTCCCCCATTTTTATTCCGAAAATTCCGTCGTTTACACCGGCACCCACGACAACGAAACTCTTGAAGGGAAAATCAAAACCTCAACTGAAGCCGAATTGGAATTTATCTGCGATTATATGAAAACAGATATAAAATTCCTCCGAGAATCCCTTATTATCGAAGCGCTTAAATCGGTTTGCCGATATGCGATTTTCCCGATTCAGGACGTTTTAGGACTTGGTAATGAAGGCAGAATGAATCTTCCGGGAAAGACAGAGGGCAACTGGGAATGGCGACTTGAAGATTTGAATAAGCTTTTGCGCTATACGGATTTTTTCAAAAACAACAATAAACTTTACGGAAGGAGTTAACTTTTAGATGAGCGATTTTAAATCCACGTTAAACACCTTTTTAAATTCCCTCGGCGAAAATACACCCGCATCAACACAAAATGCGATTGCTCTTGCCTCCTTTAATAAGCTTAATTCTATTTTTAAAGCTTCGCAAAAAAGGGACGAAGATAAAAAACGAGCCTATTATTTTTCTGCTGAATTTCTAATCGGAAAAAGCCTTCATAACAACCTGTTCAATTTAAAACTCATTGATAAAGCCGAAGAAGTTTTAAACGCTCACGGAATCAGCCTTAAAGACCTCGAAGCTATTGAAGATGCCGCCCTTGGGAATGGTGGTCTTGGACGTCTTGCCGCCTGTTTTTTAGACAGCGCCGCTTGTCTTAAGCTACCCCTTTCGGGATATGGAATACGTTATAAATACGGGCTTTTTCATCAGAAAATCGAAAATGGATTTCAAAAAGAATTTGTTGACGATTGGACTCGTTTCGGCGACCCGTGGAGTATTCGACGTGATGAACAAAGCGTTACGGTGAAATTCCACGACCTTGAGGTTTTGGCGATACCCTATGACGTTCCGATAATCGGATACGGCGGAAAATATGCAACAACCTTAAGACTTTGGCAAGCAGAAAGTCCCAACCCCTTTGATTTCGACCTTTTCAACGAGCAAAAATATAATTTGGCGCTAAAGCTTAAGAACGAATGTGAAAATATTTCGAGAGTGCTTTATCCAAACGATTCAACCGACGTTGGCAAGCTTTTAAGACTAAGGCAACAATATTTCTTCTGTTCCGCTTCCCTGCAAGACATAATAAGGCACCTTAAAACCGAAGGTAAATATTTGGAAAATATGGGAAAATACGTTGCTATTCAGCTTAACGATACCCACCCGGTTATATCTATCCCCGAACTTATCCGCCTTTTGGAAATTGAGGGTTATAACTTTTCTAAAAGTCTTGAAATTTGCAAAGATGTTTTTTGTTATACCAACCACACCGTTATGCCCGAAGCGCTTGAAAGCTGGGATATTGGGCTTATAGCAAAAATCTCCCCCGATATAAAAAGAATTATAAAAAGGATTTTCACTGCGCAAAAAAATGAATTTAAAAAATACGGAAAAGAACCGAATAAAAGCACGGCAATCATTTTTGAAAACCGAGTTAATATGGCTTATCTTGCCTCTTTTTGTTCTAAATATATCAACGGAGTTGCCACAATCCACACCGACATTTTAAAGCAAAGAGTTTTAAAGGATTGGTTTGAACTTTACCCCGAAAAATTCCAAAACAAAACAAACGGGGTTACCCAACGCAGATGGCTCGCATTATCCAATCCTCAACTTTCAAAGCTCATAACAAATCTTCTCGGTACTGACCGTTGGATAACCGACTATACCCTTTTCCACAATTTAAAAGACTTTTCAAATGATACCGAAACTTTAACCCGTTTGGGAGAAATAAAACAAGAAAACAAAAAGATTTTATCGGAATATATCTTCAAAAAAGAAGGCAGAAGCATTCCCTCTGATTGGATTTTAGACGTTCAGATTAAAAGGCTACACGAATACAAGCGTCAGTTTCTCAATATTTTGAGCATCTTAGAAATCTATTTCAGGATAAAGGAAGGAACTTTAACCGATTTTGAACCCACCGTTTTTCTTTTTGGAGCAAAAGCGGCGCCCGGATACAAACGGGCAAAGGCTATTATAAAGCTCATAAATGAGGTTGGCGCTTTGATAGAATCGGACGAAATGGTAAAGGAAAAAATAAAGGTGATTTTTATAGAAAATTACGACGTTTCCTATGCCGAAAAAATCATACCCGCCGCCGACGTTTCGGAGCAAATCTCCCTTGCGGGAACTGAGGCGAGCGGAACGGGAAATATGAAGCTTATGATGAATGGCGCAGTAACTTTAGGCACGCTCGACGGCGCAAATATTGAAATCGTTGCCGCTGCAGGAAGGGAAAACAACTATATTTTCGGAAACACCGAAGAAGAAATCAATAAAAAAGCTGAAGCCTATAACCCAATGGAGCTTTATAATAATGACCTCTCGATAAAAAGATGCTTGGATTCGCTTATTGACGGAACCTTAGACGATGAGGGCACAGGATATTTTAAGGAACTTTACGATTCAATTTTAAAAGGCGCCGACTGGCATAAACCCGACCATTATTTTCTATTGCTCGATTGGAAGGACTATCTTGACAAGAAACTAACATTAAATTCCGACTATAAAAACCGACTTGAATTTCTAAAAAAATGCTGGATAAATATAGCTTCTTCGGGAAGATTTTCTTCCGACAGAACGATAAAGGAATACGCTCGCGATATTTGGAAAATAAAATAGCTTAATTGACAAAAAACCTCTTCTATGCTAAAATATCATAGAAGAGGTGATTCTTTTGAAGGATGATCACGAGCCAATTTATGACCCTTATAAAAAGAAATATAGCGGAACCGAAATTTTAAAAGGCGTATTATCGGTTATTTTAGGTTTTTTCCTTTTCCTTTTTGGATTCTTTTACATTGGCACCGGTTTGGTTATACTTTACTGCACCGTTTTTTCCTACACAACCTCTTTTTCGAGCGATTCTCTCTTAATCAGCGACATTTCGAGTATGCTGGATTCTCCAATAACTTGGATACTCTATTATATAGGTGGCAGTATTACGGCGCATTTAATGGGAATTTGGGGATTGAATCGCGCGCCTTCCGTTTATAAATACACTTCGGTTATGCTCGGAATCATTTTGATTCTTTATTATCTGGTAAATCTTATTTTGCATTTGATTTTCAATGGTAGTTTCATTTATTGCTTCTTTGGAGTCGCTTCGGGAATCCTTTATATTCTTCAAGGCGTTTTTGATAAATTCTCAAAACCTCAATAGCTAACAAAAACCGTTTTTGCATCTGCAAAAACGCTTTTTTTCTTGAAAAATTAGTTACCCAAAGCCTTAATATACTGAGGTAATGCGGTTTCAAATTTTGCGCCATACCAATGGCTTTCGTCAGAAATCGTGTTTTCAATGCTGAGAACTGTGAAATCTGCGGCGATTTTTGTTGATTCAAAAAGGCTTCTGCCGCCAACTACTGCGCCAACTAAAGCGGAAGCGAAAATATCGCCCGTTCCATGGCAACCCTTGGAAATTTTCTTGTGCTTATAATATTGCTTTCCTTCATCCGAAAGAATTATAACCCCCGTTGAATCCTCATCGAAGCTGATACCCGTTAAAACGATATCCTTGCAACCGATTCCTCTAAGCGCGCTTAAAACCTCATCGATATATGCTTCATCATAAACTTCCTTGTATTCGAGCCCCGTCATCATACAAGCCTCAGTTAGGTTAGGAATCGTTACGTCGGCATTGGTGCAAAGCTCTGCCATTGCCTTGGCATAAGCCTCGTCAAAGCCAAAATAAAGCTTTCCGTTGTCCGCCATTGCGGGATCAACGAAGGTTTTTCCGCCCTGCTTTAATACGCAGGAAAAAAGGTCTTTAATATAGTTTATCTGCTCGATAGAGCCTAAATATCCGGTATAAATAGCATCAAAATCGATGTTTTCTTTTTGCCAATGCTCTCGAATTTTGGGAATATCGGAGCTTAAATCACGAAACGCGAAGCCTGAAAACCCGCCTGTATGAGTTGAGAGCACTGCCGATGGAATTATGCAGGTTTCGTTGCCGCTGGCTGATAATATAGGCAACGCAACAGTTAAAGAACATTGACCCAAGCAAGAAACGTCTTGAACCGTTAAAATACGTTTATACATATTCATTCCTTCTTTTTTCAAACGTTGTTTTATATTATACACCCGTTTTTTATTAATTTCAATCGCTATTTTTTAGGAAAATAGATTCGTGGATTTATAAATTTTTATATAAATTCGCTAATATTCTTTTGCTCTTTATCTTTTATCTGATGCGGAAATTTGTTAAAAACTTTGTCTTTTCAAGACTTTCATCGACAGTTTTTTTCAGTTTGTTCTTTTTTTCGGCTTGACAAAGGCTGTTTTTATGTTAAAATATTTCATATAAGATAAAAATTTTAACGAGGATTTCTTATGAAAATTTTAAATTACGGCTCGCTGAATATTGATAACGTTTACAGAGTTAAAAATTTCGTTACTGCCGGCGAAACGGTTTCTTCTCTGGGATTCGAAATGCACTGTGGCGGAAAAGGGCTCAATCAGTCGGTTGCTTTAGCGCAGGCGGGAGTCGAGGTTTTTCACGCAGGAAAAATCGGAAAAGACGGAATTTTTCTGCTCGATTATCTGGAAAGTAAAGGCGCAAATATCGATAATATTATCGTCGACGAAAGCGAAAAAACGGGACACGCCATAATTCAAGTTGACGAAAATGGCGAAAACTCCATTATTATACACTCGGGCGCAAACCACAAGATAAAAAAGCGAGAAATTGTTAATACAATTCTTAAATTTTCTGCAAAAGACGTTTTGCTCATTCAAAATGAAATAAATAATCTCGAAGCAATTATTAACACCGCAGCAGATATGGGAATGTATATCGTTATGAATCCCTCCCCGATTAACGATTCGCTTTTAAAACTCCCTCTTCACCGAATTAATCTATTCGTTTTAAATCAAACAGAGGGTAGAATTCTTTCGGGAGGAAAACGCGATGATACTGTCTTGAAAGGCCTGGCAAAAAAATTCCCAACCGCAGAATTTGTTCTAACCTTAGGTTCTCGCGGAAGCATCTACTACCATCCAAGAAACGATATAAGAATTGATATTCCCGCAGACGAGGTTAGAAACGTTGTTGATTCAACCGCCGCAGGCGATACCTTCCTTGGCTATTTCCTCGCAGGCAGAGTTTTAAATGAAAACATTAAAAGATGTTTGCAAATAGCTTCCTATGCCGCAGGAATTTCCGTTACGAGAAAAGGCGCTGCGGAATCCATACCGAGAGTTCAGTTCCCATAATAACATAACAAAAAAGCTTCGGAAACGGCTGACCCGATTTTCCGAAGCTTTTCAATTTTATTTGTTATTAATATGAACGTCCATTTGAGGGAAAGGAATAACAATTTCATTTTCTTTGAAGGTTTTGTTTATATCCTCTATCAGATCAAATTTAACGTCCCAGAAATCATCGGTTTTGCACCAAGCTCTAACCGTGAACATAAGAGCGCTGTCGCCATGCTCCGAAAGCCTTGCGAACGGAGCGGGGTCCTTTAACACCTTCTCGTGGCGAAGAACCGCAGACATTAATATTTCCTTAACCTTTTCAACGTCGCTATCATAAGAAACCGAGAAATTAAGGTCAACTCGCCTTGTTTCAACCGCCGAAGCATTAACTACAACCTCGTTCATCAAAACGCCGTTTGGAATTGTTATAGTTTCGTTTGCGGGGGTGCTCAAAATCGTATAGACGACCGTTATTTCCGAAACTGTTCCCGCAGCATTTGGAGTTGTTATATAATCTCCAACCTTAAAGGGCTTGAAAATCATTATCATAATTCCGCCCGCAAAATTTCCGAGCGCACCCTGAAGAGCAAGACCTATTGCAACTCCGCAAGAAGCAAGCGCCGTTATAAAAGACGTTGTTGGGATTCCCAGAATCGTTACGATAGTTAAAAAGAGAACAACTCCTCCGGCAATACCCGCAAAGCTTGCTAAAAAGGAGCGAACGCCATCGTCTGCACGCTTTATTCTTTTCGATGTTCTTATCCATTTTTTAAACCACTTTATAAATCTCCAACCAACGATTAAAACGATTGCGGCAACCAAAAGCTTGGAGCCCAGAGATACTGCGGTTTCCCATAAAAAATCAAAAATCTTTTCCCAATTCATTTATAATCCTTCCCTTATTTCTTTTTTTAAATTTTATCATAAACAACAAAAAGTTTCAAGACATATCTTGAAAGCAGAGGAAAATTATAAACATTTGTTCATTTTTTATTGCAATTTTTATCAAAGTAGGTTATATTAGTATATAGGTAAATTTATTTGAGGAGAATGGGTAATGTTTTCTAAATTTCAAAGCGTTGGAATATTTGGTATGGAAACCTTTATGATAGAGGTTGAAGCTGATGCAAATTTAAAGGCAGACGTGCCATCTTTTAGCATTGTTGGGCTTCCTGATGCCGCCGTTAAAGAGGCTAAAGACAGAATTAAAGCGGCTATGAGCAACTGCAGATTCTCCTTTCCTTTAAGCCACGTTGTTGTTAATCTTGCTCCCGCCGACGTTAAGAAAAGCGGTTCAATTTATGACCTTCCGATGCTTCTTTCAATAATGACTTCTTTGGGTACTTTAAACGTTAATTGCGACGATTGCGCTTTTATCGGCGAATTGTCCCTTGACGGTTCCGTTCGCCCTGCCGATGGTATGCTTCCGATGGCTATTTGCGCAAGGCAAAACGGAATAAAAAAGCTTTTCGTTCCCGAAGCCAATGCAGCAGAGTGTTCTATAGTTGAAGGACTTCAGATATATCCCGTAAAGCACGCAGTTCAGCTTGTTGGTTTTCTTGCAAAAGGCGAAGGCATTTCCCCAATTGCTCCCGTTCATTTCGACGAACTTGATTACGGATATCAGCCTGATTTCAGCGAAGTTAAGGGTCAACATAAAGCTAAAAAAGCTATGGAAATAGCGGCCGCCGGAGGTCATAACGTTTTATTAATCGGTTCTCCGGGTTCGGGAAAAAGTATGCTTTCCAAACGCCTTCCTTCTATTCTCCCTCCTCTTTCCTTTGAAGAAGCTATCGAAACCACTAAAATTCATTCGATTGCGGGAGCGCTCAGCGAAAAAGAACCTATAGTTCGCCGCAGACCCTTTAGAGCACCGCACCATAACATTTCCAGCGCAGGTCTTGCAGGAGGTGGAGTTATTCCCCGTCCCGGCGAGATTTCTTTGGCCCATAATGGCGTTTTATTCCTGGACGAGCTTCCCGAATTTGACCGTTCTGCCATTGAAACGCTGCGTCAGCCTTTGGAGGATGGAAAGGTTATTATATCGAGAGTTGCCGGAATTATGACATATCCTTGCATTTTTACTATGATAGGCGCCATGAATCCCTGTCCTTGCGGATACTATGGACATCCAACCAGAGAGTGCATCTGCACAGACAAGGCTGTTAAAAAATATATGAATAAAATTTCTGGCCCGATGCTCGACAGATTAGACCTTCAAATCGAGGTTCCGCCCGTTAACTTTTCTGAAATCAATTCTGAAGGAAACGAAGAAACGAGCGAAGAAATCAGAAAAAGAGTTATGGCGGCAAGAAAGATTCAGGAAGAACGTTACAAAGGCACGGATATCACTTGCAACGCCAGAATAACGCCAAAACTTTTGAGAAAATATTGTCCTCTATCGCCCGCGGCAGAGGAACTTTTGAAGGACGCTTTTGAGGCAATGGGAATGAGCGGAAGAAGCTACGACCGAATTTTAAAGATTGCCAGAACTATTGCCGATTTGGAAGCAAGCCACGATATAACGGAAGACCACGTTGCACAAGCGCTTCAGTTTAGATGTTTAGATAGGAAGTATTTTTAATTATGGATAAAAAATTAACCGAATCTCAACAGAGAGTTTATGATTTCATCGTTTCAAAATCTCCAATCTCCCCAACTGTTAGAGAAATTGCCGCTGCGGTTGGTCTTAAATCCCCTGCGGCTGTTCATAAAATACTCGCAAAGCTTGAGGAAATGGATTTAATAATAAAAAGAGAACGCTCGTCAAGAGGAATCGCTCTTAAAAACACGGTTACCGCAACCAACGTTCCGATAATCGGAAAGGTTACGGCGGGCACACCAATTCTTGCCATTCAAAGCATTGAGGGTTATATTCCTCTGCCTTCCGATTTTGGAAACAGTTCGGAGCTTTTTGCACTTAAGGTTTCGGGGCTTTCTATGAAAAATGCAGGAATTTTAGATGGTGATATCGTTATCGCCGACCGCGACGCATCTTGCCATTCGGGGGATATTGTGGTTGCCCTTATTGGCGATGAAGCCACCGTTAAAACCCTTAAATTTGAAGACGGCAACCCTGTTTTATATCCCGAAAATCCCGATTTTAACCCAATTTACCCTAAGGAACTTTCTATCCTTGGGAAAATCGTTGGAAGCTTCAGAAAATATTAAAGGAGCGCATTTATGCCTAAAAAGAAACGTTTACAGTCCTCTAAAACACGATATTATCTGCTCGACGAGCTAAGGGGATTTGCAGTTTTATGTATGGTCTTTTTCCATGGCTTTTACACCCTTGAGCTTGTTGGCTTTTCGCTCGGCAGAACCCTTATAAATTTCTTTATCCCCGCCGAGCCTTTCTTTGCTATGTTCTTTATTTTTCTTTCGGGTATTTGTTGCCAACTTTCGCGTTCAAATCTCAAAAGAGGGTTAAAACTTTTATGCGTGGCTCTCGGTTTTACCGCCGTTACTATTTTCCTTTCTAACAACGGATTGGGCGAAATCCAGATATATTTCGGTATTCTGCATCTGCTCAGCATCGGTATGCTTTTAGTGGCGTTAATTAACCGTTTTTTGCGGTTTTTAAACCCCTTAATCGGCACGCTTTTGTTCCTTGCGCTTTTTGTTTTCACTTATTATATCGGCAAGGGTTATTTGGGATTAGGAAGCCTCCGCTTGTATTTTAATCCCCCCGAAGCCAATATCTTCTTTTATATTTTGGGCATTTCGCCCCTTTATAAGTTTGCGGCAGATTATTTCCCCGTCATACCTTATGTTTTTATGTTTCTTGCCGGCGCTTGTCTTGGTTTTTATGCTAAGAGAAACAAATTCCCCGATTGGCTTAAAAAATCAAGGCTCCCTTTCCTTTCGGTTATCGGAAGAAATGCGCTTTGGATTTATATTCTGCACCAGCCTATAATTTATGGCTTGGTTTACACCGTTAAATTTTTTATTGAATTATTTTAGGAGTTAATATGGAGCTCAAAACTGTTGAAATGTTCACCGACGGCGCTTGTTCGGGAAATCCGGGTCCGGGCGGTTGGGGAACTATACTTCGCTTTGGAAAAACTGAAAAAGAACTTTCGGGAGGCGACCCTGAAACCACAAATAATCGCATGGAGCTTATGGCGGTTATTATGGGCTTTGAGGCGCTTAAATATCCCTGCCACGTTATTCTCACAACCGACAGTAAATACGTTGCCGACGGAATCGGTCTGGGTTGGGCGAAATCCTGGCGTGCAAACGGTTGGCGCAAGGCAGATAAAAAGCCTGCATTAAATTCCGAACTTTGGGAAAGACTACTAAATGCCATCGAAACACACGAAATTGAGATAAATTGGGTTAAAGGCCACGAGGGACACCCTGAAAATGAACGTTGCGATATGTTGGCTGTTACAAGGTCGAAGGAGTTTTTGGAAAAAATTTAATACAATCTGCCGAAATTTGCAGAAACCTATTGCAAACTATACTAAAATGGTATACAATAAATATACCTTAAAAAAACAGGAGTTATTTTGCTTTGAAAAAATTTATTTATGCAGACAACGCGGCAACAACTTCTCTTGCCCCTGAGGTTTTAGAGCAGATGATGCCATATTTAACAGAAGAATACGGAAACCCTTCCAGCCTTTATTCCTTTGCGGCGAAGGCTAAAGAGGGGGTTGAAAAAGCGAGAGAGCAAGTTGCAAACGCTATTGGCGCTTCAGCTCGCGAAATATATTTTACCGCAGGCGGTTCGGAATCAGATAACTGGGCTATTAAAGGCGCGGCGGTTGCTTTAAAGAAAAAAGGAAAAACCCATATTATTTCCTCAAAATTTGAGCACCACGCTGTTCTTCACGCTCTTGACGCCTTAAAAAGAGATGGGTTCACCATCACTCTTTTAGACGTTCATTCCGACGGTCTTGTCAGAATTGAAGATTTAGAACAGGCCATTACTCCCGAAACAGGTCTTGTTACAATAATGTATGCCAACAATGAAATTGGAACGGTTCAGCCGATTTCCGAGATTGGAAAGCTCTGCCGTGAAAAAGGCATTTTATTCCATACCGACGCCGTTCAGGCTATCGGAAACCTTCAAATAGACGTAGTTTCGCAAAACATTGATATGCTTTCTATGTCAGGCCATAAATTCCATGGTCCTAAGGGAATTGGAGCGCTTTATTGCAGAAAAGGAGTTGCATTCCCTAATCTTATTGATGGCGGTGCTCAAGAAAGAGGCAGAAGAGCAGGAACCGAAAACGTTCCCGGAATCGTCGGTCTCGGCGCTGCAATTGAAAGAGCGATGTCAACCCTCGACGAAAGAGCAGAAAGGCTTTCTAAAATTCGCGATCATTTTATAAAAGAAGCTTTAAAAATAGAACGCTCAAGACTTAACGGAGACCCAACAAAACGTCTTCCCGCAAACGTTAATATGTGCTTCGAGGGAATCGAAGGCGAATCGCTTCTTTTAATGCTTGATATGAAAGGTATTTGCGCATCGTCAGGTTCTGCTTGTACCTCAGGCTCACTTGATCCTAGCCACGTTTTGTTGAGCATCGGCTTAAAGCACGAGGTTGCCCACGGCTCTTTGCGTCTTTCATTCGGAGAAAACGCAACTATGGAAGATGCCGATTATATTTTAGAAGTTCTTCCCCCTATCATCGAAAGGCTCAGACAAATGTCGCCTTTATGGGACCACATTGTTAAAGGAGAGAAAAATTAAATTATGTATACAGAGCAAGTTATGGACCATTTCATGAATCCCCGTAATATGGGCGAAATCGAAGATGCAAGCGGCGTTGGAGAGGTTGGAAACGCTAAATGCGGAGATATTATGAGAATGTATCTTAAAATAGAAAACGGCATCATCACTGATTGCAAATTCAAGACCTACGGTTGCGCTTCTGCTATTGCAACAAGCTCTATTGCAACCGAAATGGTTAAGGGTCATTCTATCGAAGAAGCCGTTGCGCTTTCAAATAAGGCAGTTGTTGAGGCTCTTGGCGGTTTGCCGGCACATAAGATTCACTGTTCTGTTTTGGCAGAGCAGGCTATAAAGGCTGCACTCGCTGATTACTACACCCGTCAAGGCATAGATTATAAGCCGATTTTGGGCGAAATTGAGCATGACTGTGAACACTGCGATTCCTGCAGTTTGCACTAATTAAAAGTTCAATCTGAAATATTCCTTTTAAAATCAGATTCAGAATTATCGCTTTAGAGTTGATAACATAAAGCCTTAGCGCAAATAATCAGAATCTGCCCAAAATATATTTGGGTCAATAAATTTTAAATGAGAAGATTTTCGTTTGCGCAAGGCAAAAGCGGAATTAATCCTTTTTGGATTAACGAGCATTTTAACGAAGCTCAGGCGAAAATATTCCTTTTAAAATCAGATTCAGAATTATTGAAGCTAAGGCACCATAAAATGATCGGTTCGCAAAATCCCGATCTAAGGAGAAATTCCTTAAAAACAAAACTACGGAGTTGAAAATAAATGAAAAAGAAAAACGCTACCTTTTTGGTTACAGGCGCAATTATAGCGGCTGCTTATGCAATGCTTACATATCTTTCCGCATCGTTTGGATTGGCATACGGACCTATCCAGTTCAGAGTTTCAGAAGCGCTTACTGTTTTGCCAATCTTTTCCCCCGCCGCAATTCCCGGCCTTGCAATCGGTTGCCTGATTTCAAACATAGGCTCTTTCAATGCCGCCGATATGCTTTTTGGAACTTTAGCAACCCTTATCGCAGCAATTTTTACAAGAGTTTTCAGAAATATAAAAATTAAAGGTATTCCTTTTTTGAGTCTGCTTTGTCCCGTTATCTCAAATGCCCTGATAATCGGGTTCGAGCTTGCAATTTTATATTTTGATGAGTTTTCTTTTTTTGGATTTCTCATAGCAGCACTCGAAGTTGGACTCGGCGAACTACTCGTTTGCTTTATCCTGGGAATCCCCTTTATTAAGTTAATCGAAAAACATAAAAATAAACTTTTTCTATAATTATATGTCTTTTGAAAGATGGTTTGAATTAACCATCTTTTTATTTTTATTGACAAAAGCGCAGTAATATTATAAAATAAACATAAAGATGGTTTTTTCTTAATATTTTTAACATCGAGGGGAATTTATGGATAAAATTGATTATAAAATTATTTCTTTACTACAGAAAAATGGCAGAGCGCCCTTGAAACAACTTGCAAGCGAGGTTTATCTTTCATCTCCTGCAACCGCTTCGAGAATTGAGCGCTTGGAAGAAGATGGAATTATTTCGGGATATACTGCTCAAATAAACCATAAAAAACTTGGTTATCCCATCATCGCCTTCGTTAATCTTGAACTTCAGCCGAATCAAAAGCCAACCTTCTATCCCTTCATCTGCAACCACCCCAACGTTCTCGAATGTAACTGCGTTACGGGGCATTATTCTATAATGATAAAGGTTGCTTTCGAAAGCACCGAAATGCTCGATACCTTCATCGGTCAAATTCAGCAATTTGGTATGACCGAAACGCAGATTGTTTTTTCAACCGTTGTTGACCGCCATAATATTGACATTGGCAAATTCTATGACGACGAGGAAAATTAAACAACAAATTTATAAATAACGCAACCATTTTAAAAGCCTGTCAAGAGTTTTATTCGCTCTCGACAGGCTTCTTTTAATTTATTATTTATTTAATATTTCTTCATAAAGCTTTATATATTCCTTTGCGGAATTAGACCAGCTGTTATCTTCAGACATAGCTCTTTTTACTAAGATTTCCCAACCGCCTCTATCCTTAAAGCCCTGAACAGCGCGCCATACGGCATGCGCCATATCGTGGGCATTATAGTCAGAGAAAGTGAATCCATTACCTTCGCCAAGCCCTGAATCGCAAACTGTGTCTTTGAGTCCGCCCGTTTCTCGAACAATCGGAATCGTTCCATATCTCAAGGCTACCATCTGCGCCAATCCGCAAGGTTCACTCTTTGACGGCATAAGGAAAATGTCTGCGCCCGCATAAATTTTATGCGCTAGTTCCGGAATAAAGCCCGTTCTTAATGCAACGCTTTCGGGATATTTCTCGCTCATCTCATGGAAAAAGCCCTCAAACTCCGGCTCACCTGAGCCTAAGATTGCAAACTGAACTCCATTTTGGAGCATATCCTCAAACACCCTTTTAACAAGGTCAAGACCTTTATGAGAAACAAGCCTTGTAACCATTCCGATAAGCGGAACGTCCTCCCTTTTGGGAAGCCCTAATTCGTCTTGAAGCTTTGCTTTATTTATAGCCTTGCCCGAAATATCCTTAAGGCTATAATTCTTGTAGATAAGTTCGTCGGCTTCGGGATTATAAACGTCGACGTCGATTCCGTTTATAATACCGCTTAATTTCCATTCCCTTTGCCTTAAAATCTCATGGAGTCCGTGGGAGAACCAAGGAGTTAATATCTCTTTAGAATAGGTAGGGCTAACGGTATTAACCCTATCTGCACATTCGATTCCGCCCTTCATAAGATTTATGCAGTCTTCATATTCAACGTAGTTTGATTTATCCTGCGGAAGGCCAACAACGTCTTCAATAAGTTCTCTGCCATATTTCCCCTGATACTGAATATTATGAATCGTGAAAAGGGTTCGGATTCCGCTATAAAAGGGGTCTTGGGAATAAAACAAGGTTTGATAAACGGGAATCAAAGCAGTTTGCCAATCGTTACAATGGATTATATCCGGCTTAAAATCAATGAATTTAAGCATTTCAAGAACTGCTCTGGAAAAGAACGTAAAACGCTCGGCATCATCGTAAAAACCATATAGCGCGCCGCGTTTAAAATAATATTCATTATCTAAAAGATAATAAGTAACTCTGCCAACCTTTGCTTCATAAATTCCACAATACTGATTTCGCCAAGCAACGGGAACAGTTATGCTTTTTATGAATTTCATACCGGCTCTAAATTCTTGCTTCACGATGTCATACAAGGGCAGAACAACCCTTGCTCCAACCCTTTGATTTCGAAGCGCTTTTGGAAGCGCTCCCGCAACGTCGGCAAGTCCTCCGGACATCGCAAAAGGATAAGCCTCTGAAGCCGCAATTAAAACTCTCATTGTTTTCCTCCGTTTTTAAATTTTCTCGCCTTTTTTAATAACAAAATGATGATTCTTGGCGCCTTTAAGATTCGAATTGTCTGAAATTTGAACGTCCTTATCGGTTATTAAATAATTAATATCGCAATTTTCGCCGATAACGGTTGACTGCATTATTATAGAATCTTTAACAACCGTTCCTTTTCCGATTTTAACGCCTCTGAAAATTATGCAATTTTCAACGTCGCCTTCAATCTGGCAACCGTCAGCGATAAGGCAATTTTTAACTCGGCTTTTGAGTCCGTATTTCGTTGGGCAATCATCACGTGTTTTCGTGTAGATAGGTCTGCCGGAAGAAAATAGTTCTTTGCGGACTGCCGGGTCGAGCATAGCCATATTGGCGTTGACAAATGATTCTATTCCATCTATCGGAGCGGCAAATCCCTTAACCTCAAAGCCATGAATCTTTAAATTCTCTTGATTTTTTTGCAAAATTCCTCGACTGATGCTGATTGCGGCATGTTCTGCTGCATCGCTCGTTAATTCGAGCAACTTATCCTTTGCAAAAATAACGGTTCCAATGCTATAATCACATTCCTTGCCCTTTTCAGAAACCAAAAGAACTTGCTTGGCATTTGACTCCTCATCTAAAATAAGGGCTAGATGCTCCTTTTCATAAGCGGGAAGTTTTCCTCTCCTGAAGGCAATCGTACAATCCGCGCCCGATTTTACGTGTTCTGTGAACATTTCTTCAATATTCAGATTGCAGATGAAATCAGAATCGGTTATTATAACGTAATCTTCCTTGCAGTGCTGCAAATATCCCTTTGCAGTTTCGATTGCGTTGACGTGGCCTTTATAAATCCCCGCACCGCTGATATATGGAGTTAAGAAGGTTAAACCACCATATTTTCTATCCAAATCCCAAGGTTTTCCCGCGCCTATATGGTCCATCAAGGAACGATAGTTTTCACGGGGGATTATTCCTATAGTTCCAACTCCGGCATTAACAAGCGCTGAAAGGTGGAAATCAATAATTCTGTATCTTCCGCCAACGGGAACGGAAGCCATCGAACGATAAGCAGTTAATTCAGGAAGAAGCGAATCGCCCGAATTGGAAAAAACAAGTGCTAAAGCGTTATTTGCTCTCATTATTTTGCTCCTCCTTTTTCTTCATCAGAAAGCATTTCCTGAGGTTCTACCTTTGCGCCATCGGGCAACACCACGTTTGGCCCAACAACGGCAACTCCCCATTCGCCTTCAAATTCTTCAGGGCTCTGCCCTACTCTTGTGTTCTCGCCCACTACTGCATTTTCGCCGATAATTGCATATCTTACCTTTGCGCCTTTTTTAATGGTTGCGCCGGGCATAATAAGAGAATCCAGAATTTCGGCATCTTCTTCTATGTTAGCATACTCAAACAAAATTGAAAATTCAACGTTACCCGCAACTGTGCAACCGTCGGTTACAAGAGAATTCTGAATATTCGCAGTTGGCGCAATATACTGCGGCGGAGCGGCGGAAGTTCTTGAATATATTCTCCATTTTTTATCGGAAAGGTCAAGTTCAACCTTTGGGTTTAGAAGGTCGAGATTTGCTTCCCATAAAGAATCGATAGTTCCAACGTCCTTCCAATAGCCCTCAAAAGGATAT
The DNA here is from genome assembly GCA_045630885.1 of Acutalibacteraceae bacterium. GTDB lineage: Bacteria > Bacillota > Clostridia > Oscillospirales > Acutalibacteraceae > UMGS1532. The sequence continues at coordinate 3,503 of JAZQTQ010000020.1, read as the reverse complement.
ACCATCATTTTCTCTTTTTCTTCGAGCATCATTGGAATAATATTTTTTCCGAAATCGTTTGAGGATTCGGGGTTTTGCTCATCGAGAGTTAAATACTTTTTCATTTTCTCCCAAGTGAAAATATAAATGCCCATAGATGCCAAATTGCTCTTAGGATTTTTGGGTTTCTCCTCAAATTCATAAATTGTTCCGTCGGGATTGGCGTTCATAATTCCAAATCTTGAAGCCTCCTCAAAGGGTACCTCCAAAACCGCTATCGTACAAGCGGCCTCGCTGGACTTATGAGCGTCCAACATTTTAGCATAGTCCATTTTATAAATATGGTCGCCCGAAAGCACCAAAACGTATTCAGGATTATATCTCTCAATAAATGGGAAATTCTGATAGATTGCATTTGCGGTTCCCTTATACCAATCCGAGCTTCCTATTTTTTGATAAGGAGGCAGGACGTGAACACCGCCATTGGTTCTATCAAGATCCCAAGGCTTTCCCGAACCAATATAGTCATTAAGTTCCAACGGCTGATATTGGGTTAAAACACCAACGGTTGTTATACCTGAATTAATGCAGTTTGACAAGGGAAAATCAATAATTCTATATTTTCCGCCATAAGGCACCGCCGGTTTTGCAATGTCCCTCGTTAAAACACCAAGACGACTACCCTGACCGCCCGCAAGGAGCATTGCAACACATTCTGTTTTCTTCACTTTAGGTCATCTCCATTTTTAATTTTTTCTTTTATATTTTCTTTTTTCAAGATATAAAACACTCAGAGGAGGCAACTTTAAATTAACGGAATGTTCCAACCCATGCATCGGAATTTTCTCCGCTTTAAAGTTTTTTTCTTTTATAATACCGTTTCCGCCAAATGCAACGTCATCGGTATTAAGAACAATATTATAGCTTCCCTTTTCGGGCGCTCCGATTCTATAATCTTCTCTTAAAACCGGAACGAAATTGCAGACTATAATAAGCTTGTTTCCCGTTTTATCTATTCGCTCAAAGGCGATAACGCTTTGCTCGTTATCATCGTTTGAAATCCATCTGAAACCTTCCCAACTATCGTCTATTTCCCAAAAGGCTTTTGTTGAGAGATATTTATGGTTGAGCATTTTAACAAAATTTTTCATTTTGTTATGCTTTTCATATTCTAAAAGAAGCCAATCAAGTTCTTTTTGAAAATTCCACTCGGAAAATTGGGCGAACTCTTGTCCCATAAAAAGAAGTTTTTTGCCGGGGTGCGCCATCATATAGGCATAAAACGCCCTCAAAGATGCAAATTTATCGTCATAATATCCGGGCATTTTCGCAATCAAAGAGCATTTTCCGTGAACTACCTCATCATGCGAAAGGGGCAAAACGAAGTTTTCGGAAAAGGCATAAAAGAAGGAGAAGGTTAATTTATCGTGGTTATATTTTCTGAAATAAGGATCCAGCGACATAAAGGAAATCATATCGTTCATCCAACCCATATTCCATTTAAAATTAAACCCTAATCCGCCAAGCTCTGCAGGTTTTGTTACCATAGGCCAGGCAGTTGACTCCTCCGCTATCATAAGAGCATTTGGCGAAAGAGAAAAAACGGCCTTATTCAAAGCTCGCAAAAACTCAATAGCTTCTAAATTTTCATGTCCGCCGTATTTATTGGCAATCCATTCGCCATCCCGACGGTTATAATCAAGATAAAGCATAGATGCAACTGCATCAACCCTTAATCCATCTATATGATATTTTTCTATCCAAAATACCGCATTTGATATTAAAAATGAAACAACCTGCGGTTTTCCATAGTCAAAAACTGCCGTACCCCATTCCTTATGCTCTCCCTTTCTGGGGTCGGGATATTCGAAAAGATGAGCGCCATCAAAATTCCAAAGCCCATGTTCATCTTTCGGAAAATGAGCAGGAACCCAATCTAAAATAACTCCGATTCCCGCCTGATGCATTATATCTACAAACTGCATAAAATCAAAAGGCTCGCCATAACGAGATGTTGGCGCAAAATAGCCTGTTACCTGATATCCCCAAGACCCCATAAACGGATGCTCCATAATCGGCAGAAGCTCGATATGAGTATATCCCATTTCCAAAACATACTCGGACAATTCTTTAGCAAGCGTTATATAATCCTTGGGGCTTCCATCGGGGTTTTTTCTAAAGGAATCAAGATGAACCTCATAAATATTAACGGGAGCATTATAATAAGGCTTTTTGGATTTTTCCCATTCGGAATCTCCCCATTTATAACCATCAATATCACAAATTTTCGATGCGGTTTCGGGAGGTGTTTCAAAATGGAAAGCAAATGGGTCGGCTTTGAGCTTTAGCTCTCCGCTATGGGTTTTAATTGCAAATTTATAATTCGAAAAGCGTTTAAGCTGCGGTACAAAACACTCCCAGATTCCGCCGCCTATATGAAAGGCGTTATTTTTCTCAGGTTCCCAAGAGTTAAAATCTCCAACAACGCTAACGCTAACTGCATTAGGAGCCCAAACTCTAAAAACAGTTTTTCCTTTTTCAGAATGTGCGCCTAAAAATTCATAAGCTTTGATTTCGTTTGCTTTCAAGAAGGATTCTATTCTCTCCTCGAGCATTTCTGTTCCTCCATCCGCCAAAACGGCATAATAATACTAATTATATTATTATACATTTATTTTAACAAATTCACAAACCTTTTTCAAGAGTTTTTTTGGTTGAATTAAAATATCGCCTAACAAATTTTCAGGTCATTTTTTGTTGAAATTGCACAAATTATGAATTTCCGAGAATATTTTAGAGATATATGGAGATAATTATGCCGAAAGAAGGATGGATTATGGAAATACTAAAAAACTGTTTATTTGCCTTCATTTTTGGAGGATCTCTGTGCGTTATAGGGCAAATTTTTATCGATCTGACAAAATTAACGCCCGCAAGAATTCTCGTTTCCTACGTTGTTATAGGAGTTATTCTGGGAAGCTTTAAAATATACGACCCATTGCTCGAAATTTTCGGTTGCGGAGCGTCAGTACCTTTAACGGGGTTTGGAAACCTCTTGGCAAACGGGGTTCGAGAAGCTATTGTCAAGCAAGGCGCTCTAGGGATAATTTCCGGCGGACTAACGGGTGCCGCCGCAGGTATAACAGCCGCTATAGTTTCTGCTTTTATTATAGCGCTTATAACAAAGCCTAAAATAAAATGATACAAAAAAACTCGGCTCCCCTTTTTTCCAAGTGGAGCCGAGTTTTAATTTTAAATTTTGCTAAACGTTTGAATTAATTCATTTTTGTGCAGACGAGTGATACTCGCCACTACATAATTCGAATTATTTCTTAGTTGTTGCATATTTCTTCGAAGACCAGCTTGAATAGTAGTTCTTCTTAGAAACTGTCTTATAAGTACGGATTCTTACATAATACTTTGTCTTAGCCTTAAGCTTTTTGATTGTCTTAGAAGCGGTCTTATAAGATGTTACCTTAACGGTCTTTGTATATTTCTTTGCGAAGGAAGACTTGGTGCTATAC
>JAZQTQ010000019.1:0-37412 GCA_045630885.1 Acutalibacteraceae bacterium | reverse complement strand
GATTACATACATTTCTTCGAAATGATTACATCCAACACTTAGTGTTCATTTCATACAATGCTCCCCATTGACTTATTACCGCTTTTATGCTATGGTTGAGATACAATAGGGACAAAAAATTTATTATAAATGAACCTTTTGGTACATTTTTTCGACTATATAAGTGAAACCGGTTTTAAAGAACTTATAGGAGGTGAGGCGATGTCTAATTTTGAAGATTTGCTTTTCTGTAATCAATTGTCTGTTGAACGATTTGTGAAATTTAGGGTGCCAAATGTTTCAGATGCTGAAGATATTCTGCAAGAGGTGTTTTTAACTGCATTTAAGAACTTTGGGCAACTTAAAACAGAAGCATCTTTCAAAGCGTGGATAATAGGTATTGCACGACATAAGTGTAATGATTATTTTAGGAAAAAATCCAAAGATTTAGAAATGCCTATCGAAGAATTAAACGAATTTAAACTTTCGCAAACACGATTTGGATATGTTGAGAATAATACAGTCAGCGATGTATTGGAGGCACTTGGTGATAAAGATAAACAAATTCTTTATCTATCATATTGGAAAGAGTTGCCTCAAACTGAAATTGCCGCAAGGTTGGGTATTCCTATTGGAACTGTCAAAAGTCGCTTATATACTGCTAAACAAAATTTCAAAAGGATATACCCAACAAACACTTATATTAGAAAGGTTGATGATGTTATGAATAAACTACCAGATAGATTACCTGATTATAAAATTACACCGTTATCTAAAACACCCTTTACTGTAAAATGTGAGGAACTTCAAGGTTTGAGTATTATACCAAAACTCGGAGAAAAAGCAACTTGGGGACTGTATGATTTTGAAACTAAAAAATGTGATGAGTATTCTGAGGTTAGCGTAATAGGCAAAGCGGAAATTCATGGTATTGAAGGTGTTGAAATAACGAGCATTCAGCACGATATAAAAAACAATCGTGTAAATGAAAGGACATTTGTTGCTCAATTGACAGATACACATTGTAGATATTTATCGGAAACTCATCAAGAAAACGATGTTAAAAAAACCATTACATTTCTTGATGGTGAGGTTTTTATGAACAACTGGGGTTTTGGTGAAGATAATTGCGGAAACGAAACTGAATTAAAATCCAAAGGCTTCATAAACCGCATTGGAAATAACATTACCAAAACAGGCGACGATGAAGTAATAGACATTGTAGGGTGTTTTAATGTTGAAATAGGTAAAAAGAGTTTTGATACCGTATGTGTAATGGATTTGGGACATTTTAACAATGCCATTGCAATAGAACAGTATATTGATGAAAACGGAAGAACAATTCTTTGGCGTAGATTCAACCGTGATGATTGGGCAATAAAACGTTATAAAAAGAAATGGAGTGAACAACTCCCCAACAACGAACGACTTATTATTAACGGAGAGACTTATGTTCATTGGTATGACTGTATAACGGACTATATATTTTAATTTCAAAGTCAAAATATAGCAATGTTCATTGCTTTGCAAAGCAGATTGATGCTGTACTTGTCAGAGACGGATTGAATATATGCATAGCGCTCTCGCAAAGAGGAAGATACTGTACAAGGAGCTTTTTGTAATATTTCAATCATTTTTTCTTGTTGTTCACATTTTTGTTTTAAATCAAACACGTCACGCATATTGATTTTTCGATTTAATAGTTTCTTGTTTTTGCTATTGTTCAACCAAGAATAAATAGTACTGCGTGCTATGCTATATTGATTTGATAATTCAGTAACAGTGGTTCCAGACGAATACAGTTCTATAATTTTTGTTTGTTGTTCTTTAGAATAATTCTTTCTCATTTTGTTTCCCTCTCAATATTGATGACATCCAATTTAAATTTTTCTGGTTTAATTAGGGTGTCATTTTTGTTTTTAGTATAATTTTTGTAATGTAAACCCCTTTGATATTTTATTGGCAAAAAAGCAAACATACCTATTATTGTATACGATTTTGCATAGCAAGTGAATATAATTATCCCTTTTTGTAGCGAAAAAACAGATAAAACACCATTTGTCGGTAAAGACAAGTATCATTTTTGGGGATAACGATAGAAAAACAGATTTTAAGTCTGGCTTTATTTTGAGTATTACTTAAAACCAATCATCCAGATTCGAACTAACGACTTAAATATTAAAATGTAGTGTTCGTCTTTTATGGGGGAAAAGACAGAAAAAGAAATTCGCCTTACGGCGAGTGAAAGATACTGACGTATATGAAATATTTGCTTCGCAAATGTTAGAAGGCGAATTTTATTTCACATTTTGCGTTAGCAAAATCTTTCATAATCCGAAAGGATTATTTCATATCGCAAAGCGATATTTCATTCCATACAATGCTCCGCATTGATTTTTTGCCGCTTTTATGCTATAATACACCTAAAGGTCGGTGATGATATGTTCTTGACAAAAAAGAGCTTTAGAAAAATATTGATTATGGCAATATGCTATTTTATTTTAGGAAGTATCGCTATCTCTTTATGGCTTGTTTTTAGCAGTATGGGTATTAACGAGAATTTTTTGCTAATTTTAGGCATAATCGTCTATTTGTTATGTGTTCTTGTTGTTTTTTGGGGACGATATGCAGAAGGCAAGAGCAAGTTAATAAATCTTGGCAATAAACTTGTTCGTAACGAATTAAAACCTGCCGAGTTTATCGAACAGTATGAATTCTTAAAAAATTCAAATGACCTTGTGATTAATAAGCCAAGTTTAGAGGTATTGCAATTGGTCGCTGTAGCCTATGATTCGTTAGATGATAAAGAAAATGTACTTTTGACAGTTGATAAAATGATTGATATTGCCGATGATAAGAGAAAAACTTTTTCAAATCTTATAAAATGCTCTTTTCTGTTTTCTTATGGAAACTTTGAAGAGGCGGAATTACTTTTTAATGAAATACAAAAACACAAACTTGATATTATGTGCAACAGTTTGGTTGATACTATTTTAAAAAGTGATAGAGCAATGGCTATGGGCGATTATAAAATAGTAGAAACATATTGTCTAAAAATGTTAGAGCGCTCATTCCCCAAACTGGATAACCTTGGAAAACTTGTCACCAATTATAAGTTGGGAGAGGTTTACGAAAAATTGCAAGATAGCAGTAAAGCAAACACTTATTATCAATATTGTGTAGATTGCGGCGGAGAAACAGCAATAAAGAAATCTGCTACAGAAAAATTAAAACACCTAAATTAAAGAAAATCAGTTTTAGATAGGTTCTATTTTAGTGTTTGCACTAACAAATCACCTAGACTCAAACTAACAACTTTAATTTAGAAATTTATTGTTCGTCTTTTATGGGGGAAAAGACAGAAAAAGAAAGACACGCTTGATGCGTGTCTTTCTTTTTCCTTGTTATTTCCTCGTTCTTAAATTGATAGCATAACACCTCCCTAATTAACAGTCAGCTTCTTTGCTCTCTAACTGAGAAAAGACGTAAAATATATTGCACTAGCTTTGCTTTTATGCTATACTAAATCCAAGAGGTGATTTTATGAAAAGATTGCTAACCTTGTGTTTGTGTATAATATTATGTTTTCAATTTTCAGCTTGTTCAACTAAAACGCAATCTAATCCGGAAAGCATAAAAAAATCTATTTCAAAACATATTGGTATTGACGTTAGTGAAGGTGTTCAAAAGCAATATAACGATGACCATGGTGGATTTTTTGGTGATGGCACTACATATGCCGAATATAGTTTTGAAAACAACGATTTATTAGAGCAAATAAAGAATAATGATAAATGGAAATCTTTTCCCCTAACAAGCAATCTTCATACTGTTGTTTATGGAGTGGAATATTTTGACACTGAATTAAACACAACGGTAATTATGGATCCTCATATAAGCGATGAGGAAGGGGAGACAATTTTACCTGAAATAAAAAACGGATATTATTATTTTTATGATAGGCACAGTGAAAATTTAGATGACAGATATGATGATAGTGAACTTTTATCACGATATTCTGTAAATTATACATTAGCAATCTATGATTGTGATACTAATATCCTTTATTTTTTTGCGATGGATACGTAATAATGTTATTATTTAAGTAAAAATAAAGAAAATCATCGGTTTTCAGACCAGTTTTTTTTCGTACAAGAGAGACAAATAAAACGGATTCCCATATGGGAGTCCGTTTTATTTTACTATTATTCACGAATTTGGTTGGTGTTCCCTGATTAACAGTCAGGATAACACTCTCCAACTGAGCATGGCTCAAGTTGGTTAGTTTCGTTGCGACCGCCGCACCGAGTTTGTCAATTGGCAAACTATTGAAGAACAATTAAATTGCAACGTGTATTTTACAGACCCTTGTTGTGCACGGCAAAAAGGAACTAACGAAAATCTTAATGGTTTACTTCGCGAATTCTACCCTAAGGGTAGAAACCTTTCTCGTTTAGTCCTACAACGTTAAAAAAGAACCTGGCGTAAATTAACGCCAGGCCCCAAAAGGTTTTACATTATCAAAAAACTATGGATTTAGTTGATTGTATTAAAAAGTGTGGCAAATAGTTTGACAATTTATCATAATTAGAATTAATTGAAACTAAGTTAAGGATAGTTTCTTAATATGTCAATAATTTAGATGTAACTCAAATAGATTACATTTAATTTGAACTTTATTTAATACAAAATCACAATTTTTCTACTGTACCGTTGTTAGCGGCACGATAGGCAGCCTCCATCACGCATTGTACTTGAACAGCGTCAGAGGCGGGCACCTCAATTGGCGCGCCGGTAAGAAGCGAGTTGGAGAAACTTTCAAATTCCCTTGTGTACATATTACCGAACTCAACTTCAAGTGAAGTTCCAACTGCTTGGTTAGAATCCTGTTGAGCGTTGTATGCCCCTTGCTTACCGAGGAAAATAGAATCCATATCTCCGCCATCAATTTGACCAATAATATTCTGACCTAACAGACGGCCTTGATCACCGAACAATTCAAATCGCCATTTAGCGGCATCATCAGGAACATTGAAATTAGTTTGAACGACGCATTGACAACCGTTTTCCATTCTCAGAATAACAGTGGAGGAATCTTCAATTTCATATTGAAATGAAAGTGTATCGTGGAATGCTGCTACTTCTTTAACGCGGCTGTTTAGCACATACTGGAACAAATCAATGCAGTGTACGCCCATATCCATCAAGCATCCACCGCCTCCGGTCTTCTTGCTTTGACGCCAGTTTCCGGACATATCCGGATACCAACTTGTGAATTGGGCATAACCTGAAATAGGACGACCAATTTTTCCATTAGCGACCGCTTGCTTCATTGCTTGTATGTAGGAACCAAACCTCATCATTAGCCCGGCGGCAATTTTAACACCTTTATTTTGGCAGTAATCAACAACCTGTTTTCCTTCATCAGCTGTTAGCGCAAGTGGTTTTTCTATGAGGATGTGTTTTCCGGCGTCGGCTGCTGTCATAGCTTGCTTGGCGTGGAAGACGACAGGTGTGGCGATGTATACGGCGTCAATGTCGGGATCTGCTAATAGGGCGGCTTCGCTTGTATATGCTTTTGGGCACCCCCATTTTGCGCGACACTTTTCTGCTAATTCGTCATTTATCTCCATTACTGCAACGAGTTCGGCATTGTTGCAAAGCATCATTCCCGGGATTGCGCGTCGATCAGCAATTCCACCTGCGCCGATGACACCCCATCTGATTTTTTTAGCCAAAAAAACACTCCTAACAAAACATTTCTTTGGGAGTAATTATAAACTACAAGCCTCTAAAAGTCAATCGACATCCCATAAAATTGCAAATAATTAACAGTTCCGCAAGAGCCAACAAATTTGTGTGTGTTTGGCGTGAAGAAAATATCTGAAAACAAACGCACTCTGAATGAATTATAAATATAATCAAACTTGCATTATTTTGATTATCTCGCATAAATTTATTTTTCTAAAATTTTATGTTTAAAAATAAATTTATCTTAGCATTTCAACGACTTGCATTTATATGTGGTTTGTTATCTTATATATTTTGTTGATTTGATTGGTTGATAATAGAATAATCAATACGCTTCCTTGCTTGACGGTTTATGTATATTGTGGTAGAATACAGTTGTCGAAAGAATATACTTTTGGAGAAAATTATGAAATATTGCGAAGATATTAACGTTACAAAACCAACAAAACAAAAATATGTTGATGGAATAAATCGGTTGATTTCGTTAAGGCAACAGGAATGCGAGAGGGTTCGAGAGAAATTTTCTAAAGAAATATTCGAGAAACCTGAGTATTACAGAGCTGAAATTAGAAAGATGTTAGGATGGCCTTTAGTTGATTGTGATAACGTTTCATTACCAAATGTTAAGAGCGAAAAATTGTCAGAGGAAGAAGGATATTCTATTTATAGAATGAGCTTTGAAATTCTTCCTGAACTTCAAATGACAGGGCTCTTTTTTAAAATGAACGGAGAAGGGAAGAAGCCTCTTGTTTTGGTTCAACACGGAGGTTCGGGTAATCCCGAGATTATTTCAGGCATTTATGGAAACACGTCAAATTATAATGATATGTTGCAGCGTGTTATAAAATATAATGTTCATGCGTTTGCTCCGCAACTTTTGTTATGGGATAATAAATTTGAGGTTGAATATGACAGAAAAGCAATTGATGCAAGGCTTAAAAGGGTTGGAAGCTCAATAACGGCTGTTGAGTTATACGGCTTGTTTAAAATTCTTGATTATTTTGAATCAATGCCTTATGTTTCGAATTTTGGAATGATCGGAATGTCTTATGGCGGTTTTTACACTTTATTCGCAACAGCTTTGGATACAAGAATTAAATCATCGGTTTCTTGCGCATTCTTTAATTCGAGAGATTGCGTTCCGTGGTCGGACTGGGTATGGTTTCGTTCGGCAGAAATGTTCAATGACGTTGAAGTAGCGTGTCTTGTGTATCCGCGCCGTCTTTGTATTGAAATTGCAATAAGTGATCCGCTTTTCGATTATTCAAATGGTCTTAACAGTTTTCGCAAACTCAAAGAAAAATCAAGTTGTGTTGGAACCGATTGGCTTGATTTCGTTGGATTCGAAGGAAATCACGAATTTTGTAAGGACGATGCACCGATAAAAAGACTTGTAGAAGATCTTTCGTAATTCAAAGAAAATTCTTGAAAGACCGGTTTGTATATGATATAATTATAAAGCAATAAATTTCTTTGAGAGGTAGATTATGGAAAAAAGAGAATCTTTAGGTTCAAGACTTGGTTTTATCTTGCTATCGGCAGGATGCGCTATCGGTCTTGGTAACGTTTGGAAATTCCCCAATACTGCGGCAACTAACGGTGGTGCAATTTTTATCATCGTTTATTTGCTTTTCCTTGTTATTTTTGGCCTTCCGATTATGACTATGGAGTTTTCTGTTGGTAGAGCTAGCAGAAAAAGTATTGCGGCATCATTTAAAACTTTGGAGCCTGCAGGAACGAAATGGCATAGTTTTGGATTTGTAGGTGTTGCAGGTAATTATCTTTTGATGATGTTCTATACAACCGTTACAGGTTGGATGTTTGCATATTTCTTCAAGATGCTTAAGGGCGATTTTGTTGGGCAAAACGTTGAACAGGTTAAAAATCAATTTGATTCTTTAACCGCCAATCCTTGGGTTGTCATTGGATTTATGGTGTTGTCGGTTGTGCTCGGCATTTTGATTTGTTCTTTGGGCCTTGAAAAAGGCGTTGAAAAAATAACTAAGGTTATGATGATAGCGTTGCTTGCTATTATCTCCTTGTTAGCAATCGTTGTTATGACCCTTGACGGTGCATTAGATGGCATTAAATATTATTTAGTTCCTGATTTTGAAAGAATGGCGGCTAATAACGTTGGTATCGGCGACGTTATAACAGCAGCTCTCGGTCAATCATTTTTCACGCTTTCCATTGGTATGGGTTCAATGGCTATTTTTGGCAGTTACATAAGCCGCGACAGACGTTTGTTTGGCGAAACTGTTTCTGTTGCAGCCTTAGATACTTTTGTTGCATTTATGGCAGGGCTTATTATAATTCCCGCTTGTTTTGCTTTCGGATTCCCCTTTGAGCAGATTGATGAAGTTGCAGGACCGGGACTTATCTTCAAAATTCTTCCTAACGTTTTCAATCAGATGCCCTTAGGTCAGGTTTGGGGTTCGCTTTTCTTCTTGTTTATGATTTTTGCGGCACTTTCAACAGTTGTTGCTGTTTTTGAAAATATTATTTCTTTTGGTATGGAACTCGGTGGCTGGAGCAGAAAGAAATCCTGCCTTATTAACCTTGTTTTAATTATCGTTCTTTCCGCGCCTTGTGCGCTTGGATTTAACCTGCTTTCCGGCTTTAATCCGCTCGGAGAGGGAACTGTTGTGCTCGACCTTGAAGACTTTATTATAAGCAATAATATTTTGCCTCTCGGCTCATTGGTATATGTGTTGTTCTGTACGTCAAAGAAATTTGGTTGGGGATGGAATAACTTTTTGGAGGAAGCAAACGCAGGAAAAGGACTGCGCTTCCCAAATTGGCTTAAGATATATTGCAAATACATTCTTCCTATAATTCTCATAATATTCTGGTTGCAAGGATATGTAACTCAATTTAAACTTGACGTTTATTTTGCAGAATTGTTTGCTAAATTTTAATTAAGTAAATTTAAAAACCGATTCCTGAAATTAGGGGTCGGTTTTAATGAAATGTACTATGAATTTCTTAACTTTAGGGTGATATTTATGGATAAAATCTTTGATAATGCTAAATGGATTTGCTCCGGTAGATTTTCAGTTTTGGAACCGTTGGATGTATATAAAGAAAATTTCGATGAAAACGAAGTTTTGAAAGGCGAAACTTATCAAGGCGTACATACCATTTTTAAGAAGACTTTCTCGCTTTCTGCTTTGAAAGGCGCATATAAGTTGAGGATAACTGCCGACGATTACTATAAAGTTTATATAAATGGGAAATTTGTTGGCAGAGGCCCTGCTGTTGGCTACTATTTCAATTATTATTGGAATGAATATGATGTCTCCGATTTTCTCGTTGAAGGGGAAAATGAAATAGTTGCCGACGTTTATTATCACGGGTATATCGCTCGCTCTTTTTCTGGCGGAGATAACAGAATGGGTCTTATTTGTGAAATTAATAATTCGGAAGAAAACATTTTAAAAACCGATGCTTCTTGGATTTATGCATACAATAAATCGTATTTTGACCCCAAAACCATCGGATACAAAACGATGATAAACGAAAGCTACGATTCGAGAATAAAACCTAATAATTGGCGTAATGCTTATGAAAAAAAGGTTGATTATATTTTTTCAGAGGAAGCGGCAAAACCTTTGCAAATTTATGAAAAATATCCCGTTGTTTGTGAAGAACTCGAAGGCGGGGGAGTTTTTTATGATTTTGGAACAGAAATTACCGCTACGTTAAGCATAAAAGCGTTTGGAAAATCGGGAGATAAAATCAGAATCTTGCTTGGCGAAGAGCTTGGGGATAATCCTGAAAAAGTTCGATATAAAATGCGTTCTTTTTGTGATTTTGAGGAATTTTGGATTCTTGCAGATGGCGAGAATCAATATGAAGGTTATGATTATAAAGCTTTCCGTTATGCTGCTATTATTCCGCAAGAAAACGCTGAAATAACCGATTTTAAAGCCATAGTTCAGCATTATCCTTTCGATGACGAATATTGTAATCTTGAAACTGATAACAAGATTCTAAAGAGTGTTTGGGATATTTGCAAAAACGTTGTCAAATTTTCTTCGCAAGAGGTTTTTGTCGATTGTCCTGCAAGAGAGAAAGGGCAATACGCAGGCGACCTAACTATAACAGGCGCTTCGCATTTAATATTAACCGGAGATATTTCACTTTTCAAAAAAGCGCTTGATAATCAAATGCAGTCTGCTGAAATTAATAAATGTGTTTTAACCTGCACGCCGGGGTCGTTAGTTCAGAAAATTGCAGACTATTCTTTCCAGTTCCCGATTCTTGCGTTAAGATATTATGATTATACCGGGGATAAAGAATATTTAAAGAAAACTCTTAAAGTTTGTGAAGGCATTATAGATTATTATAAGAAATATGCTAGAGAAGATGGATTATTAGATGGTGTTAGCGGGGAATGGAATCTTGTTGATTGGCCCGAAAATTTAAGAGATAACTATGATTTTCCATTAACTCAGCCAATCGGTCCGGGTTGCCATAACGTTATCAATGCGTTTTATGTTGGTTGCGTTATGCAGACTGAAGAAATTAAAGACATTCTTGGCATAGAACACAATAATGAAGGGGAGAAACTAAGAAGAATATTTAATCAAACCTTCTTTAAAGAAGAACTCGGACTCTATACTGATACTCAAGAGAGTGAGCATTCGTCGTTGCATTCGAATGTTATTCCTGCTTTTTATGGTATTAACGATAAAAAATATAATAGGAACATTTCAGATTTCATAATCGAAAGAGGAATGTGCTGCGGAGTTTATATGGCTTATTTTATGCTTAAAGCGTTATGTAAGCTCGATAGAATAGATGCTGCTTATTCGTTTATAATTTCTGAAGATGAAAATTCTTGGTATAATATGGTCAGAGAAGGTGCAACGACCTGCTTTGAGGCTTGGGGCAAGGACAAAAAATTCAACACAAGTCTATGCCATCCGTGGGCAAGCGGTCCTATCCCGGTTCTCGTTCAGGATATAATTCCCAATATGCCTGAAGTTGGAAAAATTGTTATAAAAAAATAAAGCAAAAAAGAAAAGAGTTCGAAATCAAATGGTTAAAAGATTTTTAAGCTATTATAAACCCCATAAGCTATTATTTTCTCTTGATATGATAGCATCGCTTTTAGTTTCGTTGATTGCTATTGTTTACCCAATGGTAACAAGAACGATGCTAAATGATTTGATTCCAAATAAAAAATACAGCATGATAGTTATATTTGGCTGCGCTTTGCTGCTTCTGTATTTCGTTAGACTTCTGCTTAATTACTTTATTCAGTATTATGGCCATATTATGGGAGTTAGAATGCAAGCGCAAATGCGAAGCGAGATGTTCAATCATTTGCAAAAACTCCCGTTCTCATTTTATGATGATCACGAAACGGGAAAGATAATGTCCAGACTAACGAACGATCTTATGGACGTTAGCGAGCTTGCACATCACGGACCTGAAACTGTTATCGTATCAGGTGTTTCAGTTATAGTATCTTTTATTTATTTAGCAACGATTAACATTTCATTAACGCTAATAATTTTCGCTTGTGTGCCTTTTTTGATAGTTGTTTCTCTTTTTACAAGGAAAAGGATGAGAGATGCTTTTGCAGAAAGCAAAAAATCAATAGCTCAGATTAACGCTTCGTTAGAAAGCAGTATTTCGGGCGTTAGAGTTACCAAAGCGTTCACTAATTCCAATAAAGAATCTGAAAAATTTGAGGAAGGCAATACACGTTTTCAGGAATCGCGCCGAAAGGCATATAAAGCGATGGGACAGTTTCATTCTTCAACAACTTTTATAACTGATGTTTTCAACGTTGTTGTTTTGATAGCAGGTGGCGTTTTCCTTTATAATAACAAAATTAATTTTGCTGATTATTCGGCATTTATTGTGTCTATAAATCTATTTTTGGGACCGATTAACACTCTTATTCGCTTTATGGAGATGTTTCAAAATGGCTTCACCGGTTTTGAGAGATTCATTGAAATTATGGATACAAAACCCGAAATGGATAAATGTGGGGCAAAGACGGTTGCCAGAATAAAAGGAGAACTGGAGTTTAAAAACGTTACTTATGGCTACGAAGAAAGCCGCAACGTCCTTAAAAATGTTTCATTAAAAATCGATGAGGGCAAAACCTATGCTTTGGTTGGCCCCAGTGGTGGCGGAAAAACAACAATTTGCCATCTTATTCCGCATTTTTATAACATTCCTGAAGGAGAAATATTAATAGATGGCGTAGATATCAGGGATATAACTCTTGAATCTTTAAGAAGAAACATCGGCATTGTTCAGCAAGACGTGTATCTTTTTAATTCAAGCATCAGGGATAATATACTCTATGGCAGACTCGATGCAACCGATGAAGAGGTTGTTGAAGCGGCGAAGCGAGCAAACATTCATGAATATGTTATGTCTCTTGAAAATGGATACGACACTGTTATCGGTGAAAGAGGAATTAAGTTGTCCGGTGGTCAAAAACAAAGGCTTTGTATTGCGCGAGTTTTCCTGAAAAACCCACCAATTCTTATTCTTGATGAAGCAACTAGCGCGCTTGATAATGCAACAGAACTTCTTATTCAGAAGGCACTTGATGAATTGAGCATAGGCAGAACAACTCTTGCCGTTGCGCATAGACTTTCAACAATAAAAAACGCTGATATGATAGCGGTGGTTGCGGAAGGCGAAATTGTTGAATCAGGAAGCCACGATGAACTTTTAAAAGGAAACGGAATGTATGCTGAGCTTTATAATAAGCAGTTTGAAGTTTGAGAGAATTATTCATTGAAAATCCTGTCAAATTAATGATGAATATTGAATAATGAAAAAATGAATAATACAAAACAAAAATCCTGCCGACGGTAATCGACAGGATTTTCTTTTTGGCGGAGAGAGGGGGATTCGAACCCCCGAACGGGTTTAAGCCGTTACACGATTTCCAGTCGTGCGCCTTAGACCAACTCAGCCATCTCTCCAAAAAATTAAGCTGACTATGTTATTATAACGAGTATTTATGAAAAAATCAAGTGTTAATTTAAAAAAAATAAAAAATTTTTCTAAAAAACTAAAATTTTTGCAAAATATTTGGATATTCTCTTGACAAAGAGAGAAAATTTTAATATTATATCTTTTAGATATATTTTTTTGGGTGATAAATTATGGAAAAAAGAATTTCAACTATCGGCGTTTTAACAAGCGGTGGAGATGCACCGGGTATGAATGCCGCTATAAGAGCAGTTTCAAGAAAAGCTCTTTCTCTTGGTTTGAAAGTTTACGGTATCAAAAGAGGATATAACGGCCTTATCCACGACGATGTTTTTGAAATAACAACTCGTGATCTTTCTAATATTCTTCAGTTAGGCGGTACTTGCCTTTTTTCTGCGAGAAGTCCGGAGTTCAAAACCGAAGAGGGTATGCAAAAAGCTATTGCAACTTGCAAAAAATATGGCATCGAAGGTATGGTTGTTATCGGTGGCGATGGATCATATAGAGGAGCTCGCGATTTATCTTTGAGAGGAATTCCCTGTATCGGTATCCCCGGAACTATTGACAACGATATTGCGTCAACCGATCAAACCATCGGTTTTGATACTGCTATGAATACCGCTATGGAGCTTATTGACAAGCTTCGCGATACTTCACAGTCTCATGATCGTTGTTCCGTTGTTGAGGTCATGGGAAGAAGATGTGGAGATATTGCTCTCAGAACGGGTATTTCTGTTGGCGCAACCTCAATTTTAATCCCCGAAATTCCGTTTGATTTCCAGAAAGACGTTATTGACAGGATTAAAAGAGGTCGTTCAATGGGCAAAAATCATTTTATTGTCGTTGTTGCTGAAGGTGTCTCTAATGGTGATTTTGGTGATATCTTTGAGATTACCAAAAAAATAGAAGAAGGATCAGGCGTTGTATCCAGAGCAACTGTTCTTGGACACATTCAACGTGGTGGTAGTCCAACTCTATCAGACAGACTTTTGGCTTCTAAAATGGGTGCTTATGCTGTTGATTTACTCTCTAAAAACATTGGTAATAGAGTTGTTTGCATCAGAAAAGATGAAATTATAGATATGGATATTTATGAAGCACTTGAGATGGTAAATTCTGTCGACGAGGAGCTTTATAAAACCGCTTATGAGATTTCTCTTTAATACTATCTTGAGCAGCCCTTTTGGGGTTGCTCTTTTTATTTCAAATTTCAAGAAGGAAAAACTATGGAAAATTCAAAATTAAATAAAAAATATGGATTGCCAACCGCAATTTCTATGGTAGCAGGTATTGTTATCGGAAGCGGAGTGTTTTTCAAGGCGCAATCCGTTTTAAAAGTAACGGACGGAGATATGCCATTAGGTGTTCTTGCCTGGTTGATTGGCGGAATTATAATGCTTTTATGCGTTTATACCTTCGCAACTCTTTCGGGCAAATATGATAAGGTTAACGGAATAGTTGATTATGCCGAGGCAACTGTCGGAAGCAAATATGCTTATTTCCTAGGTTGGTTTACAAGTACAATTTTATATCCAACATTAATTTCCGTTTTGGCGTGGCTTTCTTCTCGATATACTTTAGAACTTTTCGGTTCAGATGATATCTATGGTGGCCTTTGTTTAGCCCTCTCTTGTTTATATTTGGTTTCAGGCTTTGCAATTAATTGCTTATCTCCCGTAATTTCAGGTAAAATTCAAGTTTCGGCAACGATTATAAAGCTCATACCATTGGCTTTTATGGGCATTATAGGAACTGTTTTTGGGCTTGTCAACGGCAATACCGTTTCTGGTTTTTCAACTTTTGGAAGCGGTAGCGGATCTTCATTATTAGCGGCGGTAGTTGCAACAGCTTTCGCTTATGAAGGTTGGATTGCCGCAACCTCAATTAATGCTGAATTGAAAGATTCGAAAAAGAATTTACCCAAAGCCTTGATTTTAGGTTCGATAATAGTTATAGTTGCTTACGTTGTTTATTATATCGGGGTTGCAGGAAGCGCTTCTGTTGAAGAAATTATAAATGATGGTACGACGGTTGCGTACAAGCATATTTTCGGAAACATTGGCGGAACAATTCTAAAAGCATTTGTGGTGGTTTCTTGTTTAGGGACTTTAAACGGACTTATGCTTGGTTGTTCGAGGGGCATATATTCGCTTGCGATCAGAGGCGAAGGTCCTGCTCCTGACGTTTTTTCGCAGGTCGATAAGAAGACGAATATGCCGATTAATTCCGCTATTATCGCACTGTTTGTCAGCGCATTATGGATGTTGTATTTTTATGGCGCAAACCTTGGCAAAAATATATTTGGATATTTTGGCTTTGATTCTTCAGAGCTTCCGATAGTAACTTGCTATGCTTTATATATTCCTATATTTATTGCTTTTATCGTTAAATCTCCCAAAAAGAATATTATAAAAAATAAAGTTATGCCAACGCTTGCTGTTTTAGCGTCGTTGTTTATGATTTTTGCGGCGGTTTACGCGCACGGCATTGAGCCATATATTAAAGCCAAAAATGATAAAATAACAACACGTTACAGCGTTGATGTGGTTGCGACTGATGATGAAGTCGTGCTTAAGTCAGGTGAAAATAAAATTAAAGCAGAATATGGTTCATTCACTTTTGAAAATATAGATGTAGTAGCAGATGAAGACGGACTAAAATTCGTATTTCCTAAGAATATTGATAAATTGGAAATGTTTTCTAAAGACACTAAATTAATTTCAGTTGATTCTATTGATTCCAATATAGTTTATATAGAATATAAAAACAATAAAAACGTTGCAGAATATAACGATAATTGCTATGTTGACATTGGAAACAGATTCAGCTTAAACGGAGAAATTATTGAAGACAACAGTCATTTTTCTTTTCCGATAATTTTCTACCTGATAGTTTTTGCGGTGATTATGGGTATAGGAGTGCTCTTTTTATACAAAAACAAAATAAAATAGAAAAAAGCAATCGAAAGATTGCTTTTTTTCATTATCAAAAACTTTTTATGAATTTTTCTCTGAATTTTGAAGGAGATTGACCTTTGGCTTTTTTGAAATTTGAAATAAAATAAGAAACACTGTTAAATCCGCAATCTGAGGCTATTTTAGTTATCGAGTCAGAAGTGGATAATAACGCTTTTTCTGCGTGGTTTATGCGAGTGTCATTAAGGTAATCTTTAAAAGTTTTTCCTGTAACGTGTTTAAAACTTCTCGAAAAATAACTATAACTCATAAAAACAAGTTTTGACGCTTCTTCGGCGGTTATGTCATTTGAAAAATTTTTATTAATAAAAACGGTTGCGTTATAAATCCTCTTTGCGAGATTCTCATAAGAAGGCGCGAGATCAGTTTCGTTATGAGCTCTGTTCTGGGTATCCCTCAGGAGAGAGAGAATAAGTTCAGCAGCGGCGATTTTCATTGAAATATCATAGCAATAATTATTTTCAATGCTCTCTTTTTCAAGGCGATGGATAAGCTTGTTTATTCCTTTGGATTCACATTCGTCTTTTGTCCAAACATATTTAGAATCTGAAGAGTGAATAGAAAGATTCAGCAAATATGTAGCTCCGGTTTCTGAGGAGGACATATCGAAAATAAACGAAGGTTTAAGTTTTATAACGTAATATGAACTTTTTCGGTTTTCAAGCGGGAAGACCTGATGAATCGTATGCGGTCGAAAAAGAACCAAATCGCCGGAGCTTAAAGTAAACTCAGTTCCGTCAGAAATGATTTTAAAATTCCCGTTTTTTATTGAAATAAGTTCTATGGCAGAATGAATGTGGGGAGGAACGATTTTTTCAACTGAATCAAAATGTTGAAGCCAGAACTCCAAACCCGTTTTTAGTATTTTCTGATTTTCTTGTTCAACGAAATATTTATTCATATTTTTCTCCATGACAAAAAACTTACATTTTATGGTTAATTTATTATATCATTAATTTGGTTAATATGCTATACTTTTTTTAGAAAAAGCAAATTTTTTTTATTTTGCATTTCGAAAGGAGTAATTAAAATGAAAAAATTAAGAGTTGGTATTATTGGTTGTGGAGGAATTGCGAACGGAAAGCATATGCCTTCTCTCAAAGAAATTCCCGAAGTAGAGATGGTTGCATTTTGTGATATCCTGGAAGAACGTGCTGAAAAAGCCGCAAAAGAATACGGTATTGAAGGAGCAAAAACCTATACCGATTATAAAGAGCTTTTGAAAGATGAAAGTATCGACGTTGTTCACGTTTTAACACCAAACCGTGAGCATGCAGATATAACCGTTGATTCTCTATATGCAGGTAAGCACGTTATGTGCGAAAAGCCTATGGCAAAGACCGCCGCTGACGCTCAGCGTATGGTTGATGCCGCAAAAGCCACCGGCAAAAAATTAACTATCGGTTATCAGCATAGACATAAGCCGCAGGCTCTTTATGCAAAAGATTATATCGAAACAGGAGCGCTTGGCGAAATTTATTATGCAAACTGTTATGCAATTAGAAGAAGAGGAACACCTAACTGGGGAGTTTTTCTTAACGAAGAAGAGCAGGGAGGCGGTCCTATCATCGATATCGCAACCCATTCTCTTGATTTAACTCTTTACCTTATGAATAACTATGAGCCAAAAGTTGTTCTCGGTAAAACTCATAAGAAGATTGAGCATCCCGAAGCCGGCAATATCTGGGGAGATAACGGCGTTAGTACAACTCCTTTGGAAGAAGCCGCTTGCGCTATGATTGTTATGAAAAACGGAGCAACAATCATGCTCGAAACAAGTTGGGCTTTAAATACTGCCGACCCGATTGGTGAGGGAAGCTGTAATCTTTGCGGAAGCAAAGCCGGTTTACATATTAAGGGCGGAGACCTTGTTATAAATAAGGTTGAACTCGATAGAATGGTTAAAACTGACGTAGATACATCTGTTGGCGGCGTTGCTTTCTATTCCGGAGCTAAAGTAACTCCCGCATTAACCGAGGCTCGCGCTTGGGTTGACTGCATTCTTAATGATAAAGAACCCGTTGTAACTCCTGAACAGGCGCTTGTTGTTTCTCAGATTCTTGAGGCCATCTATACTTCGAGCAAAACAGGAGAGCCGGTGTATTTCTGATGAAGACTGTTATTTGCGGTGTTTGGCACGTTCATGCTGAAGGTTATTGCAAAGAAGCTTCACAATTTACCGAGATTATCGGGGTTTATGACCCCGATAAGGCTCGCCTAACTAATTTTTGCAACAAGCTTGGCCTTAAAGCTTTTGAAAGTTTTGACGAGCTCTTAAAAAGCGGAGCAGATTCTGCTATAGTTTGTGCTTCAACCGATACGCATGCTGAATATATTATTGAGCTTGCTAAGGCAAAGATAAATGTTTTTACAGAAAAAGTTTTAGCCAAAACCTCAGAAGAGTGTAGAGCTATTGCAAAATCAATTGAGGAAAATGGAGTTAATTTCGTTATTTCCTTCCCGCATAAATGCTATGGCGGCCCGAAAACTATTAAAAATATAGTTGATAGCGGCGAGCTCGGAAAGATAAACTATTTCCGCTTTAGAAATGTTCATTCAGGTAGTATTTCCGATTGGCTTCCCGTCCATTTTTATTCCGAAAAGGAATGCGGCGGAGGAGCAATGATAGATTTGGGCGCTCATGGAATGTATCTTGCGGAATGGATTTGCGGAATGCCTGAAAGCGCGAAATCTATATTTACTCTTTCTTGCGAAAGAGAATCAACTGCCCTTAAAAATAAAGATGGCGTTGAGGATAACGCAATAACGATAATGGAATACAAAAACGGATGCATCGCAGTTAATGAAACAGGATTTGTTTCAAATGGCTATCCTGCTATTTTAGAAGTAGGTGGCGAAAAAGGCTCAGCAAGACTTATAGGTGCCGAGGTGACTAAATGCACTGAAGCTACCGATTATAAAGAGGTTAAGGTTGAGCTTTCAGGCGGTGCAGAATCCCCTTTAAAGCAATTTTTGAAGGAAATATATTCCGATGAGTTCGGAATAGAGAAAGCGATTAATTTAACTAAGCTTATGGAAATGGCTTATAGTAGAAAATAATGAAGGTGATATTATGATTAAATTAGGTATAATTGGATTTGGCGGTATGGCAAATTGGCATTTTAAAAACATCAAACGAACAGGTGTTATCGAGGCGGTTGCGGTTTATGATATCGACCCCGAAAGGAACAAGGACGCTGAAGAAAAAGGTCTTATTGCTTTTGATTCTGTTGATGATTTCTTCGCATCTAAAGCTTTTGACGTTGTCTTAGTTGCAACTCCAAACAATTTTCACCACGACTACGTTTGCCGAGCTTTAAGAGAGGGTTATCACACAATTTCTGAAAAGCCCGTCGCAATGACTACCGAAGAGCTTATCGATATGATAAAGGTTTCCGAAGAAACAGGAAAACTTTTCACAGTTCATCAGAACCGTCGTTGGGATAGCGATTTCTTGACGATCAGAAAAGCAATTGAGGACGGAAAACTTGGAGAGGTTTACACCATCGAATCCTGTGTTCATGGCCAAAACGGTATTCCTCATGGCTGGCGCGAGCATAAGCTTGCGGGTGGCGGAATGATGCTCGATTGGGGCGTTCATCTTATCGATCAGCTTATGGATATGATAAAAGAGAAAGTAACCGACGTTTATTGCCAGATGGAGTCTATCAGATCCAATGAAATTGACGACTATTTTAAGCTTCTTATAACCTTTGAAAATGGAATAAGGGCTCAGGTTGAGGTTGGAACCTTCTGCTTGATAACTAAGCCAAGATGGTATATTAATGGATCCGAAGGCTCTATGCTTATTAAGGATTGGGATTGCAACGGAACTATTATCCATGCAAATACGGATTGCCTTAATTGGGAGTCGCAGATAATTCATACCTCTGCCGGCCCCACAAGAACTATGGCCCCAAGACCTAAAGAAACTTTGACAGAGCTTCCTATCGAAAAGATAACAGGAGATTGGACGGAGTTTTATAAAAACTTCTGTGCCGCTATCGAAGGAAAAGCAGAGCAGATAGTTAAACATAATGAGGTCTTGAGAGTTTTCAAGGTAATGATGGCAGCTTTTGAGTCTGCAGAAAAGGGACATTCGATTTGTACTGACATCTAAAAATAGTTCAAAAAAATGTCAATATTTTATTAAATAATGCATTGCAAAATCCTATAAATATGATAAAATAAATGAAACGGAGCGGAATATATGAAATTAGGCGTTTTCACACCCGTAGTTGCCTTTATGTCTTTAAAGGAAGCAATGGAATATCTTTCTTCCATCGGAGTTGAAGCTGTTGAGATTGGTGCGGGAGGTTACCCCGGCAAAGCCCATTTAGATCCTGAAAAACTTTTGGGAAATAAAGAAGCTATAAATGAAGTAAAATCCATAATAAGCGGTAACGGAATTGAACTTTCTGCAATCAGTTGTCATGGAAACCCAATCCATCCTCAAAAAGACATTGCCGACGATTATAACGATCAATTTATAAAAGCAATGCAACTCGCAAACGAACTCGGCGTTGATACAATAGTTGGTTTTTCGGGTTGCCCCGGAGATAGCGAAAACTCGAAATACCCAAATTGGGTTACCTGTCCTTGGCCTGAGGATTTTCTAAAGGTTTTGGATTATCAATGGGAAGTTATGACTGAATATTGGAAAAAAACTGCAGAGATTGCGAAGGGTTATGGCATAAATAAAATAGCATTTGAAATGCATCCCGGATTCTGCGTTTATAATCCTGAAACACTTATGAAACTCAGAAATAACGTTGGAAATATAATCGGCGCTAATTTCGATCCGAGCCATTTGATATGGCAGGGAATCAATCCTGTAAATGCTATCAGATATCTTGGAGATGCTATATATCATTTCCATGCTAAGGATACAAGAATCGAACCTGAAAATTCTCTTAAAAACGGAGTGCTTGACACTAAGGGTTATGGCGATATTTTGAATCGCTCTTGGGTGTTTAGAACTGTTGGATATGGTAACGATACTGCCTTTTGGAAAGATATGATCAGCTCTCTCAGAACTGTTGGTTACGACGGTATTATAAGCATCGAGCATGAAGATGGTCTTATGTCGGCTAAAGAAGGCCTTGAAAAGGCTGTTGAATTCTTAAAGCCGATAATAATAAAGGAAAAACAGGGCGAAATGTGGTGGGCTTAAAGCCATTATATTTTGCTGGGCAAGGGAGCAAATATTATGAAAAAAATCAGGGTAGGAATAGTTGGTTGCGGTGTTATTTGTGGGAATCATATAGTTCCGCTAACAGAAAATGATAAAACCGAAGTTGTTGCTGTTTGTGATATAGTTGAAGAAAAAGCAAAATCAAAGGCTAGTGAACTTGGTTGCGCTGCTTATACTGATTATAAAGAGATGATTGAGAAGGAAAATCTCGATAGCATACATATTTGTCTTCCTCATTATCTTCACAGCACAGTTGCAATATATGCTCTTGAGCGTGGACTTGACGTTCTTTGCGAAAAGCCGATGGATATAAATTCCGAGCGAGCAAAGTTGATGATAGAGGCTGCAGAAAAATCAAGCGGTAAACTTGGAATCATTTTCCAAAACAGATATAACATTGGATCTGTTTTAGTTAAAGAATCGCTTGATAGCGGGAAATTGGGTAAAATTCTCGGCATTTCTGCGCAGGTTGTTTGGAGAAGAGATCAATGCTATTATGATAGCGGAGATTGGCGAGGCAAATGGTTGACCGAGGGCGGAGGAGTTTTGATTAATCAAGCGATTCACACTCTCGACCTTTCCCGTTATTTTATGGATAGCGAGGTTGTTGACGTTAAAGCGACTGCAACTCATTTTGGCGCAACTACCGTTGAGGTTGAAGATACCGCAAATGGTATGATTACCTTCGAAAACGGCGCTAAATTGCTTTTTTATTTCACTGTTACAAGTGTTAAAGACCACAAAATATCTGTTACGCTTGATTGCGAAAACGGAACTGCCGAGCTCCTTGCAAATATTGCAACTATTTCGTATAAAGACGGAACTGTTGAGTCATCTCAAAATATTAAGGAATATATAGCACTAGGAAAAGAATGTTACGGAACGGGACATTATAAACAAAT
The DNA here is from genome assembly GCA_045630885.1 of Acutalibacteraceae bacterium. Lineage (GTDB taxonomy): Bacteria > Bacillota > Clostridia > Oscillospirales > Acutalibacteraceae > UMGS1532. The sequence continues at coordinate 15,642 of JAZQTQ010000019.1, read as the reverse complement.
AGATGAGTTCTATTCTGAAGGTAATCGGGAAAAAGTTCGTGCAACAATGTACGAAGCGTATAAAACTCAAAAGTTACTCGATGAAATTTATGATGTTTCCGGAATGATCAGAAAATAACAAAAAAGCGTTGCATAAGCAACGCTTTTTTGTTTATTGTTTCACATTGATTTCTTCAATTTGAATCTCAAGTTCGTTGAATTTGAATTTGAGTTTAGTTTCAATCTCAGACGCAGTTATTTCATGTAAAATAGTCTTTCTTTCGCCATCTGTTCCGTTAACAACGATTGTAGAATTAACAGAAGGACTATTATTGAAAATATTAATTGCCGATTGAACGGTTGGTTCTTTAGGTGAACAATAAGTTATTTCCAGAAGAATAGGCTTTTTATGGCTAAAATTAAAATCGTAATTCTCGTCGGATTTTATGTTTGTTATACAATCTGTGATTTTTAGTTGTTCTTTTTTATCGATTAGCCCCAGCTTTCCGGCAAACTTTCTTTTTCTTTTAAATCGTGCAAATGTGTTAGAATTAAGAATAACGTTCAGTATATTCATAGCGTTTCTTTGCATTTCATATAAGGAAAGTTCACCATTATAATAAGCTTCAAGAATATTATCTTCATGGGTTTTAGCACATTCAACGGTCATAGAAAGTTCATTTTGCGCTCTAACCATAGTCATTTTGTTAAATTTGTCTTCAGGACCGTTATCGTCATTAAATAAAGGCCACCAATCGGTCATAACTAGACCTTCATAACCCCATTCTTTTCTCAAAACCGTAGTGTTGAGGTCATAGTTGCTCGTTGAATGAATTCCATTAATATGATTATACGATGTCATTATCATATTTGTTGTGTTTTCTTTAACGGCAATCTCAAAGCATTTAAGATAAATTTCTCTTAAAGCACGTTCAGAAACGATGGTATTAACCGAGAATCTGTTGTCTTCTTGGTTATTGCAAGCAAAGTGTTTTAATGTTCCCGAAATGTTGCAGACCTTTAGTCCTTTTATAACTGCCGAAGCCATTCTGCCTGTTAATAACGGATCTTCGGAAAAATATTCAAAATTTCTTCCGTTAAGGGGGTGTCTGTGAATATTTAATCCCGGTCCCAAAAGACCATCAACGTGGTAGAGATAGGCTTCGATTGCTTCGTATTCATATAGTTTTTTAACTGCAAGAGGATTCCAAGTGCAAGCGAGGAGGGTGCCGATAGGCATAGAGGTCGCTTTCTCGCCTGTGTCAAAACGAAGACCGGAAGGTCCGTCGGTAACGCAAGCCACGGGGATTCCGTAATTTAAAAGTTCATCTGTAACACCGCCAAAAGCACCGCCCGTTCCCGATTTAACTTTAGGACTGCACATACCTTCGCCCATAAATAGGCAAGCAAGTTCTTCGGGAGTTAGCTGAGCAACAAATTTTCTCAAGGTGCATTTCTTATCTGCAACCATTTTTAATGTATAACCTTTGTTGCCTGTAAAAGGTATGGGCTTTTTAATAGATTTGTTTCTTCTGTCGTTAGGATTTACGGTTCGCTTTGGAACGTCTTCATAAGTTAAGGTATATGCTTCTTGACTGAAATTGGCTTTCATACGTTTAAAATCAACAACGGGAGCCATAACCTCTTGCAGCTTTTTAACAACTTGTAAACGTGGGAATATAACAGTTTCAACAATTTCCGAAGAATGAGCATCTGTTCCGCAGCAAAGTCTGTATTGACCGGGCTCTAATACGTAACAAGATTTATGCCCTGTAATTCCGGTTGAATCATAAACTGCCATATCTTCGAAAGATGCCGAAAGTTTAACAGAGCAAGTTTCTCCGGGCCTTAAAACCTTGGTTTTGGCAAAATCGAGAAGTTCTCTGGCGGGTCTGTCGATTTTTCCCATAGGCGCCTGAAGGTAAAATTGAATAACCTCTGCGCCTTTGCATTTTCCAACGTTTGTAACGTCAGCCCAAAAGGATAAAACACCATCGTCGCAAGTGAGCCCTCTTAAACTGTATTCAAAATTAGTGTATGAAAGGCCAAAGCCAAATGGATAAAGAACTTTATCTTTTGCAAAGGTTTCAAAATAACGATACCCAACGTAAATATCTTCTTCATAAATAACGTTATTACCGGTCGAAAAGTTTCTGTAAGAAGGATAGTCTTTAATGGATTTAGCGATTGTGTCGGTAAGTTTACCTGAAGGAGTAACTTTTCCGCAAAGAACGTCCGCTGCGGCGTTTCCACCTTCCTGACCACCTTGCCATAGAATAATAACGGATGGAACGTGTATCTTTCTAACCCAAGAAAAATCAATAATATTTCCAATATTAAGAGCTACACAAACGTTTTCAAAGTGCTTGAAAACGGTTTCAATCATTTCGTATTCAGCTTTTTGAAGATAATATCCGCCTTCTTCTTCAGCGTTATCTCTGGCTTCACCGCAAAGACGACTAATAATTATTATAGCCTTGTCGGATTTTTTAGCAGCTTTTTCAGCAATTTCATCAGTAAGCGGCATTTCTATTTGTGAATAAGGTTCGCTCGCCCAACCTTTGCCGGCGTCGAAAGGGTGGTGCTTTATGTATTCTCTGTAAATATCGGAAACTTCTTCGTTGATTTCAACGCAACCGCTGTTTTTTAAGCCATCGTATATATTAACGGTGTAATCCGTATTGATTCTTCCGCCTGAACCTGAGCCGCTTGTAATATATTCAAATTGGGCTCTCCCGAAAATTGATATTTTTTCTCCTTGCGCAAAGGGAAGAACTTTATTCGTATTTTTTAGAAGAACAGCGCCTTCCGCCGCAATTTTTCTTGAGAATTGAGCAAACTGCGGAATGGGCCCCGCCTCAAGCTTGCCAATTTCAATATTATTTATAACTTTGGGTATTTTCATTATGTACCACCTCGATTTAATTATATCAATGGTAACAAAAATGTCAACAAAAAACTGCAAAAAAAATATAGCATATTTTTTTCTAATATGCTATAATGATTTTTATATTAAAGTATTTTAAAATCTTCCTTGCTTGTGTGGCATAACGGACATTCATAATCTTCTGGCAATTCTTTGATTGGAGTCCCTGCGGGAATATCGCAATCGGGCTCTCCGTCGGTTTCGTTATAAACGTAAAAACAATGGTTGCATTGAAATTTCATATTATCACCTCGTAAAAGAGGATTGGCATTTTTGTGGGATTTATTCAATAGGAGGTAAGTTTATGCAAAATGTTAAAATTAAAAAGTTAAATGAAAATGCGATTATCCCAACTTATGGCTCTGAATTTTCGGCAGGAGCGGATTTGTACGCTTTGACCGAAGGTAAACAGATTATCATAAAACCTTCCGAAACGATTCTTGTAAAAACAGGTATTGCTATCGAAATTCCGGAAGGTTATGCCGGTCTTATATATGCAAGAAGTGGATTAGCTTCCAAAAGAGGTCTTGCACCCGCTAATAAGGTTGGTGTAATTGATTCGGATTATAGGGGCGAAATAATGGTGGCGCTTCATAATCATTCTTCTGAAATCCAGTCGATTGAAGAAGGGGAGAGAATAGCGCAGTTAGTAGTAACGCCTTTTTTGAAGGTAAATTTTGAGTTGACCAACGAATTAAGTGATACCGAACGTGGCTCAGGTGGATTTGGTTCAACCGGGAAAAAATAAACCTTACTAAATGATGTGCACAAAAGTTCTGAAAACACATTATATAGTTGATTTCAACAAAAAAATAAAGGTTTTGCGACAAGAAACGCTATATTTATTGTTTATATCGTAAAATATTTAAAAAATATGCAAGATTTTGTTGACTAATTTATAATATGGTGTTAAAATTACCAATGTAAGTTTATATTTTTTTAGGAGCGCAAAAATGCAAGCTTTAGAAGAAAAGATTCTTAAAGAAGGAAAAGTTTTGCCGGGGAATATCTTAAAGGTTGGAAATTTCCTCAATCATCAGCTTGATGTTGATTTCCTTATGGAAATGGGCAGAGAGATTGCAAGACTTTATAAAGACTGTGGTGTAAATAAAATTATAACCATCGAAACCTCCGGCATCGCTATCGCTATGGCGGCTGCTGCTGAAATGCACGTTCCCGTGGTTTTTGCCAAAAAGAATAAAACGAGCAATATTTCAAGCGGTGTTTATTCAACAATGGTTCATTCTTTCACTCACGGAACCGATTATAAAGTGGTTATCAGTAAGGAGTTCTTAAATGAAAACGATAGAGTTTTGATAATTGATGATTTTCTTGCGCTTGGTAACGCTCTTAACGGTCTTATTGATATAGCTTCTCAGGCTAACGCAAAAATTGAAGGTTTTGCCATTGCAATAGAGAAAGGCTTTCAAGGCGGAGGGGACAAGCTTCGCAATAAGGGTTATCGCGTTGAATCGCTTGCCATCGTTGACGATATGAGCGATGATTCTTTAATCTTTAGAAAGCAATAATTAATTTTGTATGTAATAATTTTTACATAAATATTTTATTTTTTGGAGGAAACAAAAATGAAAAAACTAATCGCACTTTTTCTTGCTGTTGCGATGCTCTTTGGATTAGTTGGTTGTAGTTCTGATGAGAATTCATCAACTAAAGATTTGAAGGTTGGATTTATATTCCTTCACGATGAGCAGTCAACTTATGACAAGAACTTTATGGAAGCAGCTAAAGCAGCTTGCGAAGAAATGGGAGTTGAGTATGCTCAGAAGACTCAGATTCCGGAATCTAAGGATTGCTATGATGCAGCTGTTGAGCTCGTTGAGGTTGAGGGCTGTGACATCATTTTTGCCGATTCTTTCGGACATGAGTCATTCCTTATCGATGCTGCTAAGAAGTATCCCGACGTAGAGTTCTGCCATGCAACAGGTACACAGGCTCACACTGCAGGCGTTAAGAATTTCCACAATGCCTTTGCATCTATCTATCAGGGCCGTTACCTCGCAGGTGTTGCTGCCGGTCTTAAACTCAATGAGATGATCGAAGCTAAGAAAATCACTGCAAAAGAAGCAAAAATGGGTTATGTTGGCGCATTTACTTTCGCAGAAGTTATGTCTGGTTACACATCTTTCTACCTTGGCGCAAAGTCTGTATGTCCTTCCGTAACAATGGATGTTAAGTTCACAGGCTCTTGGTATGACGAGCAGAAAGAGAAAGAAGCAGCTCAGGCTCTCATCAGCGGTGGTTGCGTTCTTATCAGCCAGCACGCTGACTCAATGGGTGCACCTACTGCTTGCGAAAACGAAGGCGTTCCCAACGTATCTTACAACGGTTCTACACAGAAAGCTTGTCCTAACACATTCATCGTTTCTTCAAGAATCGACTGGACTCCATACTTCAAGTATATGATCGAGTGTGTTGATAAGGGCGAAAAGATTGATACCGACTGGACCGGTACAGTTGAAACAGGCTCTGTTGTTCTCACCGAGGTTAACGATAAAGCTGCAGCTAAAGATACAGCTAAGAAGATTGATGAAGTTAAGGCTAAGCTCCTTGATGGTTCTATCAATGTATTCGATACCGCTAACTTCACAGTTGGTGGAAAGAAGTTAGATTCTTATAAGGCTGATGTTGATACTGATGAAAAATTCGAAAAGGATACTGAAGTTATTGAAAATGGCGTATTCTACGAATCTAAATATCGTTCAGCTCCTTACTTCGATATCGAAATCGATGGTATCACTCTTCTTGACAGAAACTACGGCTAATACTAAAATTTAATTAAGGCGAGGCGAGGGCAATCTCCCTCGCCTTAAACTAATTTTGAGGAAATGGCTTTAATAAACGAAAAGCCATTTCTTGAGAATTAATTGAACGGAGGTTTATCGTGAACAAACAACCTGCTATAGAGCTCAAGAACATAACAAAAAGATTCGGTAAAGTAATAGCCAATAAGAATGTAAATCTAACTGCATATCATGGTGAGATTCTTTCTGTATTAGGTGAAAACGGCAGTGGTAAAACAACCCTGATGAATATGATTTCGGGTATTTATTTCCCCGATGAAGGTGAAATATTCATCAACGGAAATGAAGCTGTTATTACCTCTCCAAAAACAGCCTTTACCTACAAAATAGGCATGATTCATCAACATTTCAAGCTTGTTGATGTTTTTAGTGCTTCAGAAAATATTGTTCTTGGCATTGAAAATGGAAAGTATGATTTAAAAGTTTCAACCGAGCAGATAAAGAAAATAAGCGAACAATATGGATTTGATCTTGATCCGGAAAAGAAAATCTACACTATGTCGGTTTCTGAAAAGCAGACGGTTGAAATTATCAAAGTTTTATATCGTGGCGCAGAGATTCTTATTCTTGATGAGCCTACCGCAGTTTTAACCCCCCAAGAAACTGAAAAGTTGTTTAATATTCTCCGTCGCATGAGAGATGATGGAAAATGTATCATAATTATAACCCATAAGCTTCATGAGGTTATGTCGCTTTCTGATAGGGTTGCGGTTCTCAGAAAAGGGGAATATATCGGAACGGTTAATACAAACGAAACCACAGAATCTGAACTTACAGAAATGATGGTTGGTAAAAAGATTGCCCTTAATATCGAACGAAACGAACCCCAAAACGCTGTAGACCGACTTATTGTAAAAAATATTACTTGTGTCGATAGAGTCGGAACAACTGTATTAGATAACGTTTCATTCACTGCAAAAGCAGGTGAAATTCTCGGTGTTGCCGGTATAGCTGGCAGCGGTCAGCGTGAGTTGCTGGAGTCAATAGCCGGTCTTCAACATTTATCTGATGGTGAGATTCTATATTTTAATCCGCAAAGCGATGAGATAGAAAATCTACGTGATAAAACGCCGATGCAGATTAGAAATATGGGCGTGAGATTATCCTTTGTTCCTGAGGACAGATTGGGCATGGGCCTTGTTGGGAATATGGATATTGTTGATAATATGATGCTTCGTAGTTATTCCAAAGGTAACTCCGTATTTCTTAAGCGAAAAAAGCCCAAAGATTTAGCTAATAAAATAATTGAAGATTTAGAGGTTGTAACGCCAAGTGCCGCAACACCTGTCCGTCGTTTGTCGGGCGGTAACGTTCAAAAGGTGCTTGTCGGACGAGAAATTGCTTCTTCTCCAACGGTTCTTATGGTGGCATATCCTGTTAGAGGACTTGATATAAATTCCTCATATATGATTTATAATCTCCTTAATGAGCAAAAAGAGAAGGGTGTTGCAGTAATTTTCGTTGGCGAGGATCTTGACGTGCTTATAGAACTTTGCGACAGAATTATGGTTATTGGTTCAGGAAAAATCACAGGTGTTGTTGATGGTAGAACTGCAACAAAAGAAGAAATTGGTCTGTTGATGACAAAAAATCAAAGTGAAGGAGAGAATGATAATGGATAATAGTGTTGCTGTTAAAAAGCAACGAGAACCCTTGTTTCACGTTGTTAAGCGCGATGATATGCCGGCTTTAAACGCATGGCTTATCAGAATCGCTACTATTGTTATCGCTTTTATTTTAGTTGGTCTTCTCTCTATGGCTGTAACGAATAAACCCTTCTTTGAAAATTATAAAATAATGTTCACCGGGGTTTTCGGCAAAATCTTCGAGGGAAGAACCGTAATGCTTTGGAAATATTTGCAGGAAATTGCAATATTATTGTCATTGGCTTTGGCTCTAACTCCAGCCTTCAAAATGAAATTCTGGAACTGTGGCGCCGAAGGACAAGCCTTAATGGGAGGCCTTGCAACAATTATTTGTATGATTGAGTTCGGCGAATCCCTTTCTTACCCTGTATTATTACTTGTTATTTTAGTTTCGAGCATTGTCGCAGGTGCGATTTGGGGTGTAATACCCGCAATATTCAAAGCACTGTTTAATACCAACGAAACCCTATTCACCCTTATGATGAACTACATTGCAACGCAGATTATTGCTTACTATGTTTATATCAAGGGTGGCGGTTCAAACGTTATCAACCCTGTTGAATATGGTAATTTCCCAACCGTTGGCGAAAATGACTATTTTGTCAATATTATGTTGGTTGCCATTATCACGGTTGTGATGTATATTTACTTGAAATTCAGTAAGCACGGTTATGAAATTTCGGTTGTTGGTGAAAGCCAGAATACTGCGAGATATATAGGAATAAACGTTAAAAAAGTTATAATTCGTACAATGGTTGTTTCAGGTGCGCTATGTGGTGTTACAGGTATGCTTTTGGTTGCAGGAAAAGACCATAGCATTAACATTAATAGTGTCGGTGGTCAAGGCTTTACCGCAATTTTGATGTCTTGGCTTGGACAATTCAATCCTTTCATAATGGTTGTTATGACAGCAATCGTTGTGTTCCTACGCATAGGTGTTGCCAAGGTAGCAGATGCTTCATTGCTTAATTCCTCTTTTTCGGAAATTATTGTTGGTATAGTAATTTTAATGCTGGTTGGTTGCGAGTTTTTTGTTAATTATTCAATCAAATTTAAACATAATAAAAAGGAGGGCAAAGCATGATTATTCAGTTCATTTGTCGTGCAATTCTATTAGGAGTACCCCTTCTTTTTGGTTCAACCGGTGAAATTGTAACCGAAAAATCCGGGCATCTTAATTTGGGTATTCCCGGAATTATGTATGTTGGCGCTATAAGCGGTGTTGTTGGCTCTTTCCTTTATGAGAATGCTTGCGGAAATGATTTAGCTAATATGAATCCATTTCTAGCGATATTCATTCCCTTAATTTGTGCTTTAGCAGGCGCAACTCTTATGGGCCTTATTTATTGTTTCTTAACGGTTACGCTTCACGCCAACCAAAACGTAACAGGTCTTGCGTTAACTACGTTAGGCATTGGCTTGGGTAATTTCTTAGGAGCTTCGCTTATTAACATCACTAAGAGTGAACTTCCATCTATTGCTCTTACGAAAACGAGTTCGTTTTTCTCAGCAAAACTTCCGTTTTATAAGGATTTAGGCTGGTTTGGAGAACTTTTCCTTTCTCATGATTTTCTAACATATCTTGCTATCATAATAGCATTGGTAGTTGCGTTTGTTCTTAATAAAACTCGCGTTGGTCTTAATCTTCGCTCGGTCGGAGAAAGTCCTGCAACTGCAGACGCTGCGGGTATCGATGTTACAAAATATAGATATGTTGCAACTTGCATAGGTAGTGCAATTGCCGGCCTTGGTGGATTGCAGTATGTTATGGCTTATGCTAGCGGCGTATGGTCAAATAATGCGTTTGGCGATCGTGGTTGGATGGCTATTGCTTTGGTTATTTTCGCTCTTTGGAAACCATCAATGGCAATTGTTGGTTCATTTGTTTTCGGCGCTCTTTGTAATGCGAATAACTATATTCAAGGCTTAGGAACCGAAACTCAGGAGCTTTTTAAAATGCTTCCGTATGTCGTAACAATTGTTGTTTTGATAATAACGAGCATGCGAAAAAAGAGAGAACATCAACCTCCGCAGAGCCTAGGTTTACCTTATTTCAGAGAAGAAAGATAAATTTTTATTAAGGAATGATTTTATGAAGACTGACGTATTAATAGTTGGTGCAGGTCCTGCGGGTATTTTCACGGCTCTCGAAATGCTCAGAAAAAACACCGATAAGAAGATAATTATCGTTGAGAAAGGTGTAGCTATTGAAAATCGTCGTTGTCCTAAACATAAAACAACTAATTGTGTTAATTGTAAGCCGTTTTGTCATATAACAACCGGATTTTCAGGAGCAGGAGCTTTTTCTGATGGTAAATTATCGTTAAGTTCTGATGTTGGCGGAGATTTACCGAAGCTCATCGGAGATGATGTTGCTCAAGAAACCATTAATTATACCGATAAAATATATCTTGAATTTGGCGCCGATGAACGAGTTGAGGGAATTGGCAATAACGAAGAAGTTAAACTTATCAGAAAACGAGCAATTCAAGCAGGGCTTAAGCTTGTTGATTGTCCGATTCGCCATTTAGGAACTGAGAAGGCACAGGATATCTATTATGCTATCGAGCAGCATCTTCTCAAAAACGGCGTTGAAATAATGTTCGGCTTTGAATGTTCCAATCTTATTCTTGATGGTAAAAAATGCATTGGAGCGTATGTTTCAAATTCTAAAGAAAGTTTCGAAATATATTCCGAGCATACTGTTGTTGCAACAGGAAGAAGAGGAGCCGAATGGCTCGAACATCTCTGCGCCGAACACGACATAGCGCACGAGCCCGGTACTGTGGATATAGGTGTTCGTGTTGAGGTTCGCAATGAAATAATGGAAAAGGTTAATGAGGTTCTTTATGAATCCAAACTAATCGGTTATCCTCAACCTTTCAAAAATAAAGTGCGAACTTTCTGTCAGAATCCGGGAGGCTTTGTTAGTCAGGAGAACTATGATAATGAATTGGCTGTTGTTAATGGTCATTCTTATAAGGAATTAAAATCTGATAACACTAATCTTGCAATTCTCGTTTCGCATAACTTTAATGAGCCATTTAATCAGCCGATTGAATATGCTCAGAAGGTTGGTGAACTTTGTAATATGTTAGGTGCAGGTCATATTTTAGTTCAGCGTTTCGGAGATATTTTAGATGGAAAGAGAACGTGGCCTAAAGAACTTGCGCAATCAAATCTTAAGCCAACTCTTCCCGATGCGGTTGCAGGAGATATAACAGCCGCAATTCCATATCGTGCGATGATGAATATAATAAACTTTATTCAAGCTTTAGACCATGTAGTTCCGGGCTTTGCATCAACCGAAACTTTGCTCTATTCTCCGGAACTTAAATTTTATAGCAACCGAGTTAAGATGGATAAAGATTTTAACACAAGTATTGAAGGGCTTCATTGCCTTGGAGATTCTAGCGGATGGACCAGAGGATTAATGATGGCGTCTGTTATGGGTGTTCTTATGGGCAGAAAGCTTTCATAATAAAATAAGGAGTAAATGACAATGAAAACGATTAAAGACAAACAAATTCTTGTGGGCGCTGACTTTGCAGGTTTCCCTTTGAAGGAAGCTGTTGTAGCTCATTTGAAGGAAAAAGGTTGGACAGTAACTGACGTTGGTGTTCGTTCTGAATCAGATGACGATACCGATTTGATGTTCCATAGAGTTGGACTTCGTGTTGGTTCAATGATTTCTGAAGGCGAGTTTGAAAGAGCTCTTCTTTTCTGCGGAACAGGTATGGGAATCCATATTGCTGCTAGCAAATGTCCAAGAGTTCATGCAGGTGTTGTTGAAAGTGTTCCTGCAGCATTAAGAGCTATTACCGGAAACGGTGTTAACGTGCTCGCTATGGGCGCTTTCTATGTTGCGCCTCAAATGGGCTGCGATATTGTTGATGCTTATCTTGGCGCTGAGCTCGGAAGTGGCTATGAGTGGTGGCATAATTTCTATGAATTCCATAAACTAGCTATCGATGAACTTGATGCTTTTGATTATGAAGAATACAAGAAAAATGGCTTTAAGGTTAACCACCTTGGTGATTTCGAAATCGCTTTAGAGAAGAAACCCGAAGATATTGACTGATTTTAAATCCAAGGGTGCAATCCCTTGGATTTTTAATGGTAATATATATGATTTATAACGAATTTAAAGGTATAAAACTTTCATCGCTCGGACTTGGTTGTATGCGATTTCCAACAACTGAAAAAGGAAATATAGATTTAGTTCAAACTGAAGAATTGGTTGATATAGCTATGAAAAGTGGTATAAATTATTACGATACCGCTTGGGTTTATCATGAGGGCCAATCGGAAATTGTTATCGGCGAACTTTTGAAAAAATATGATAGGGACACCTATTATATCGCTTCCAAATTCCCGGGTTTTGATCCTGAAAATATTAATAGAGTTGAGGAAATATTTGAAACTCAGCTAAAAAAATGTCAATTGGATTATTTTGATTTTTATTTGGTTCATAGTGTCAGCGATTCTAATATCGATGATTACCTTAATCCTAAATTTAGGGTTTATGATTATCTTGTTGAACAAAAGAAACAGGGAAGAATTAAATATCTTGGATTTTCGACCCACGGTAGCACAGAAACAACCGAACGTTTCATAAAAACTTATGGAAATGAGTTGGATTTTTGCCAAGCTCAGATTAATTGGCTTGATTGGAAACTTCAAAACGCCAAAGAAAAAATTGATCTTTTAAAGAAATACGATATTCCTTGTTGGGTTATGGAGCCTTTGCGTGGCGGTAAGCTTTGCGCACTTGAAGAAAAAACTTTGAACCAACTTAACGCCGATTGTGAACCTAAAAATGCAATTGAATGGTCGTTTAGATTTTTGCAGTCTATTCCCCAAATTAAGGTTGTTTTATCCGGTATGTCTAACAGAGAACAACTCGAAGAAAATATTAAGATTTTCTCCCAATATAAGCCGCTGAATGATTTGGAGTTCGGTAAACTTTCAGAACTTTGCGATGAAATGATGGCGGAAGGAACGGTGCGTTGTACGTCTTGCCGTTATTGTACCGAGCATTGTCCTCAAAAAATAGACATTCCAAAGATGATAGATTTATATAACGATACATTTAATTTCGGAAAAGAAATTTCGCTCTTTGAAAAAATCGCTTCCATCAATGAAGGCGAAAAACCAACGGATTGTATTTCTTGTTCCGCTTGCGAAACGGTGTGTCCACAAGGTATTAAAATTAGCAATATTATGCAAAAAATCGCTTCCAGAATAGAGGAAAATGATGAATAACGTGATTGTTGAAGAAGCGAAATTAATGATTTCCAAAGGAAAAATCAACTGTGCTGTTATAAAAAATGGCGAAATTATTGCTGTGGAAACATCAAGAGGAATTGTCCCGATTTTATCTCTATACGAAAGAGGACTTTTAAAAGAATCCTTTGTTGTTGATAAAATTATAGGTAAAGCGGCGGCATTAATGCTAATTCTTGGCGAATCTTGCGGTTGCTATGGCGAGATTATGAGCCAAAGTGCAGTCGAGATATTTGAAGAAAACAGTTTTGATTTTTCTTATGGGCAATTATGTAGCGCCATCATCAATCGAAAAGGCGACGATATTTGTCCTATGGAAAAAACCGTTGCAAAAATATCTGAACCGAAGCAAGCTTATGAAATGTTATTAAAAAAGTTGCAGAACTTAAGCAAACACGAATAATCCGAATCTGCCTAAAATGGCATAATTTTAGCGCTTTTCGGCTTGTCATCATCAGTAACGCACAAAGCATTACCTACTCTTTCGCACCGAAAATCACAAGAAATTATGCTCATTATTAGGTCGAAGAATTTTAAAGATGCGGATTTTTGGGTTTGCAAGGCAAAAACGCAGTCAATCCTTTGTGGATTGACGAGTATTTTAACAAAGTAAACGCGAAAATCTGCTCTTTAAAATCAGGTTTGGATTATCCGCGTTTGCTTATGCTAAATTTTTCTTGATAGCATTAAGCAATTCATCGTAGGTCTCATATGCTTCGAGGTCGGGGTTATCCGCCTTTATGCTATCGGGGCTTTTGAATAAGAAGCCCGCCTTGCTTGCTCTTATCATAGCGAGGTCGTTAAAGCTGTCGCCAGCGGCGATGGTCTCGAATCCGCAGGAATGAAGGGCTTTAACGGTTGTGAGCTTTGATTTTTCGCAACGCATCTTAAAGTCGGTTATCTCGCCCGAATCGGCAACAACCAAGGAATTGCAGAAAATGGTGGGCCAGCCGAGCTTTTTCATAAGCGGCTTTGCGAACTGCGAGAAGGTATCGCTGATGATGATAACCTGAGTGATGGAGCGAAGCTCGTCTAAAAACTCCTTAGCGCCTTCCATCGGGTCGATTTTTGCGATGGTTTCCTGAATCTCTTTCAGTCCAAGACCATGCTCTTTTAAAATATTAAGACGATATTTCATAAGTTTATCATAATCGGGCTCGTCGCGGGTTGTGAGCTTTAACTCAGGAATCCCGCTGGCTTCAGCAAAAGCAATCCATATTTCAGGGACCAAAACGCCCTCTAAATCCAAACAAACAACATCCATTTGATTTTCCTCCTTGAAATTAACTAATTTAATTATATTCTAAAGAATGAGCAAAATCAAGAGTTAATTGCATTTTATTCTTAATATGTTGTAAAAAAACTTGAATTATGATATAATCAAAACGAAAATAAGAAAACGGAGAAAGCGTTATGAAAAAAAGAATATTAATGCTTGTTTCAATTATTCTTTCGGTTGCATTTTTGTTGTCGGGTTGCGGAGCCGAGGAGCAAAAGACAACTAAAAAGAAGAAAGAAAAGTTGACGATAGAGCAAAGGGATAAGGATATGGTTTTTTCTATTGCTGTTATTCCCGATACTCAAAGCGAGCAGAATTTTAAAAATAGAAGCGAATGGCTCGTTGCCAACGAGGAAAAGCTCGACCTTCGAGCAGTTCTTCACACGGGCGACGTTGTTAATTGGGGCGATGCCGATGAAAGTCAACTCGTTGCGGCAAGCGATGCTATGTCGCCCTTCGATAAAACTAATATAAAGGTTGGGATTGCGCTCGGAAATCACGATACTGCGGCGGTCGGCGTTGGCGGAAGTGCGGCGGTGCCAAGTGATACCGGAGTCAGAGTCCGAGATACTTCGGCTTTTCAAAAATATTTCCCGTCGTCTCGTTATCCCGATATAGTTCCGATGGAAGAAGGATATATTGAAAATTCATATTCAATATTCTCCGCCGGTGGCGCAAAATGGATGATTCTCTGCCTTGAGCTTTGGCCTCGTGTCAACGTTGTAGATTGGGCAAACGAGGTTGTTTTAGAGAACAAAGACTGCAACGTTTTTATTGTAACCCATTCTTATCTCAATTCGGGCGGAGATATAGTTGCGGATAACGGTGGCTACGGCGCAAATTCTCCTCAATATCTTTTTGATAATCTTATTTCACGCCACGAAAACATAAAATTTGTTTTTTCGGGACATGAGGGCGAATCCGCAGTTCGCGAGGACTACGGCGAAAACGGAAACAAGATAATAAGCGTTCTCGGTTGTTATCATAAAACACGAGAAAATCCTGTTCGTCTTTTGGAAATCGACGTTCTGAACGGAACTATCGAAAGCGAAGTTTATTGCCCTGTCGATGAAAAAGAATGGTTGCCATTCGGCTTTTCGATGGACGGAATGGAATTTATTAAAAGCGAATAATAAGAAAAATGCCGAAGCAAATGCGTCGTACACTTAAGGACAGTTTCCTAAAGGTACGAGCATTGAGGGCAAGAGAATTGAGAGAAGTTTCGGCTTCTCTCTTTTTTCTTGCCCTTTTTCTTTTGTCCATACATTCGTCTTTTTGATCTCCGGTGGGTACAATGGTTGTAGAAACTCAAAGGAGGTTGCGATATGCGAAATAAGAAGTATTACATAGCACTGGACGATTTTGAACGGCGGGTGGTTGTGAACTGCCTAAACGAAATGCGGAACAGCCTGATCGCCAACGGCAAGTATACCGATCCGGTGGACGAAATTCTACTGAAGATCATTGATGCCAAGCAAAAGAAATTTAAGGTGATCTACGAGGAGGCGTGAGCATGGAAAAGCATATTTACAGCGAGCAGACGGGCATCAGCTACACCTTACACGGCGATTACTACTTACCCGGCCTCACACTCCCAGACGACGAAAAAGGCGCTGAAATCGGCGTATACGGGCAAAGGCACCTGCGGTATATCAAGCAGTACAGAAAGTCACTGTACCTTAATCTGTTAACCACTGGCAAACT
>JAZQTQ010000018.1:0-7981 GCA_045630885.1 Acutalibacteraceae bacterium | reverse complement strand
TTCCGCTGCCAAAAAAAGCCACCCAATTTTTGGGTGGTTTTCTTGTGGAAATAGGGTGAGAACCCCAACGGTTCGTCGAAGCAGGCGAAAAGCCAATAAAGTTATTAAACAAAATATTATAAAATCAAATGAATTTATTGCATTTTAAAATTATGTGTGATAAAATTAATTATAAACTTATTTGAAGATGGAAATAATTTATAGTTTGAGGAGAATAAGCATGAAAATTTTATCTATCGGAAACAGTTTCTCTCAGGATGCCCATAGATGGCTTCATAAATTGGCAGAAGCCAACGGAACAGAGCTCGAATGCTTCAATCTTTATATCGGCGGCTGCAGTCTCGGACGCCATTGGAACAACGTTCAAAACGATGCCGCGGATTACGACCTTGAAATTAATGCGGAAAACATCAGAAAAATTTCCATAAAAGAAGCCCTCGAGATGGAGAAATACGACGTTATAACCCTTCAGCAGGTCAGCCATAGCAGCGGCAGACCGCAAACCTACTTCCCGTATTTAACAAAGCTTGCGGAATACGTAAGAGCTGCTCAGCCTGAGGCAGAGCTCTATTTCCATAGAACCTGGGCTTATGAAATTGATTCGGGACATGAAGGATTCAAGCATTATAATAACGACCAAAACGAAATGTATCGCAGGATTATGGATTCGAGCGAAATGGCGGCAGAGGTTATCGGTGCGAAGCTCATTCCCGCAGGCTCTGCGATTCAGCTTATCCGCGAGAATATCCCTGAGTTTGATTATAAAAACGGCGGACTTTCCCTTCATCGCGATGGCTTCCATCTGAGCCTTGATTATGGCAGATTCGCCGCCGCGGCTTGTTGGTATAAAACCTTGATCGGAGAAAAGCTGAATATCGAAAAATTCGAGGATTTTGATTCTGCACTTATAAGAAAAATAATAGATGCAGTTGAAAGTATGTAAAAAAAGAAGGACTATACCTATTTTCGGTATAGTCCTTTTATAATGCGCTTGATATCTCTATGAACATGGCCTCTTTCATGCAAAACCGAGAAAGACGAGTTAGGAAAATATACAGTTACGGTGTCTTTAACTATTACCAACAAGAAAAGCTATCAAATCAACACCTCAAGCTGTTTCCCGGTATTAAAAGGCGGATCTTATTCGGCAAGCGCTTATGCGTCCTTCGTGTTTGTTCCAAAGGGAGGACAGCAGCAATGCGTTATTGAATATTACCAAGTTCCTGCCGGAAACTATACCTTGACCATTGATAGCGTGGATGGTGTTTAGTTCTCAAAAAACTTAATAATTAAAAAACGCAGTGGGATCGAATATCCTGCTGCGTTTTCTTTTTGATAATGTAAAAGTTTTTCTTCCATTTTTATTTCGTAAATAGTATAATAGAAGGGAAGAAAGGGGAATGGATATGAAAAAGGAAAGCTTTTATTTTAAATCGAAGGTTGATGGCAAGGAAATTCACGCGGTGAAATATATCCCCGAGGGCGAAATTGTTGCAATACTGCAGATTGCTCACGGAATGGTTGAATATATCGAGCGCTATGAGGCGTTTGCAGAATTTCTTTGCGGAAAGGGGATTTTAGTTGTCGGAAACGACCATCGCGGACATGGCTCAACCGCCAAAAGCGATGATGAGTTCGGCTATTTTAAAAAGGAAAGCCCAACTGAGGCGGTTTTATCCGATTTAAAGCAGTTGACCGATATTATAAAAGCCGAAAACCCCGATTTGCCCTATTTCCTTTTGGGGCACAGCATGGGCTCGTTTTTCGCGAGAAGGTATATTTCCGAATTTGGCAAGGAACTTTCGGGCGCAATTATAATGGGAACGGGCTGTCAGCCGAGGATCCTCGTGAAATCCGGTAAGCTTCTGACTCGCCTGATATCCCTTTTTAAAGATGATCACCACAGAAGCCCCTTTATCGAAAACATAGCCTTTGGAGCATATAATAAAAAATTTGAGCCTAAAAGAACCGATAAGGATTGGCTAACAAAGGATGAAGCGATCGTCGATAAATATATTGCCGAAAAGCGTTGCTCTTTCTCCTTCACGCTCAATGGCTATTACGGAATGTTTAATTGCATCGATAGTCTTTATAATAAGAAAAATCTCGAAAAAATGCCCAAAAATCTTCCTGTGCTGTTCGTAAGTGGTTCAGACGACCCCGTTGGGGATTTTGAAAAAGGCGTTAGGAGAGCTTGTTCTCATTTTGAAAAGGTCGGAATGGAGAATATAAAGTTAAAATTTTATAAAAATGACCGTCACGAGATACTTAACGAAACCGATAGAGTCTCGATTTATGAGGATTTATATTCCTGGTTGTAACAAATTTCTGTTTGATTCGATTTTTTTTATGTTTTTGTTGCAAAAAAATTAAAAATAGTTTATACTAGAGTTAATAAAACAAAGGAGGAGATTTTCTTGAAAAAAGTCTTATCATTCTATACTAAATCACCCCTTATTCTAAGAATCGCAATCGGTCTTGTTATCGGCGTTTGCTTAGGATTGTGGGTACCCAAAGAAGCGGCGTTCGTTTCTATTTTCGGCGAAATTTTTGTTGGTGCTTTGAAAGCTATCGCTCCGATTCTTGTTTTTGTTCTCGTTATTGCATCTCTGGCTTCGGCAGGAAAGGGAATAGGCAAGAGATTTGGAACAGTTATCTTTTATTATATGTTCAGCACGTTTTTAGCCGCTATCGTTGCTGTTATTGCGAGTTATATATTCCGTGTATCTTTGCCGTTGGCAAAAGCCGCCGAAGGTACTCCGCCCGCAGGTCTTGGCGAGGTTTTCGGAACCCTTCTTAATAATATGGTTATGAATCCTGTTTCTGCTTTAATAAATGCAAATTACGTTGGTATTTTAACCTGGGCGGTTATTTTAGGTCTTGCTTTAAGACTTGGCGCAAGCGATAAAACCAAAGAAGTTTTAAATGACATTTCTGCTGCAGTTTCAAAGGCTGTTGCTTGGGTTATTCAGTTGGCTCCTTTCGGAATTATGGGTCTTGTTTTCTCTTCCGTTCATGAATATGGAATCGAAATATTCAAGGATTACGGCAATCTTCTTCTTGTTCTTGTTGGCTGTATGCTTGCAGTTGCATTTATCGTAGATCCGTTTATCGTTGCAATTTCCCTTCGTCGCAATCCTTATCCGCTCGTTTTCAAGTGCTTCAAAGAATCGGGCGTAACCGCTTTCTTCACAAGAAGCTCAGCCGCAAATATCCCCGTTAATATGAAACTTTGCGAGAAATTAGGTCTTGAAAGAGATTATTATTCAGTTGCCATCCCCTTGGGCGCTACTATCAATATGGATGGCGCCGCAATTACTATAACCGTTATGTCCTTGGCAGCAGCGTTCTCGCAGGGCATCAATGTTAATATAGTATTAGCAATCATTCTAAGCTTTGTTGCAACCCTTGGCGCTTGCGGTGCTTCGGGCGTTGCAGGGGGTTCTTTGTTGCTCATTCCTATGGCTTGCTCGCTTCTCGGCGTAAATTCCGATATAGCAATGCAGGTTGTTGGCGTTGGATTTATCATCGGCGTTGTTCAGGATTCTCTTGAGACCGCTATTAATTCTTCGGGCGACGTTATCTTCTGCGCAACGGCGGAATATCGCGAGAGAATGAAAAAAGGCGAAAAGATAGAATTTTAATTCATTATAAAAAGCAAAAGCTCGGGATAACCCGAGCTTTTTTCTTATTTAGAAGGTGTATTTACCCGGAGCTAATTTATGCTCTTCTCCGTTTATAATTGCGATTGCAGGGGAGGGGGTTATTATTTCGTAGCTGACCTTCTCGCCATCATGCCACCAACGAGAGGAAACAAGCCCCTCTTTCGTTTCGATTTTTGCCCCGAAGGAATCTATCTTATCGGTTGGGATAGGCGCGAAAAGAATTTTTTTAAAGCCCGGCGAACTCGGCTTGATCCCTGCCGCCACTTCATACATCCAGTCAGCAACGCAACCATAAGCATAATGGTTATAAGAGTTCATTTTTGCAGGCCAGATATCTCCGTTTGGCATAATTCCATCCCAATGCTCCCAAATGGTAGTCGCGCCTTTTGTTATAGGATAGAGCCAGGAGGGGTATTCCTGTCTTAAAAGCAGATCATAAGCAAGGTCTGAATATCCATTTTCGCTCAAAACGTGGAGGATATAAGGCGTCCCCAAAAAGCCTGTTTGAATCTTCTTTCCGTCTGCAATAATTTTATCATAAAGTGCTTTCGCAACTTTTTCTTTGTTTTCACAAAGTCCGAAATAAAGGGTTAAAACAAATTCGGTTTGAGTATTAAGGGAGGAAACATAGGTTTCTTCATATTTTTTGAGAATGTTTTTATAGAGCGATTTATAATATTCTATATCCTCGCCTAAAATTTCTCCGATTCTAATTGCAATAGAAACTGTATTCGCAAAGAAGGCTGAGGCGCAAATATCATCTCTCGTTTCACCTTTAAATTCTCCGTAAGGCGCTGCAAGCTCGAGCCAATCACCATATTGCCAGCAGCCTGCCCAAAGGTGTTTTTCTTTCGTTATGCTTTCGATATATTTTATCCAATTTTTTATTGCGGGAAAAGCTTCTTTTAAGAAACTCTCGTCGCCATAGGTCATATACATTTGCCATGGGCAAATTGAAACAGCGTCGCCCCATCCGCAATGCCCATCTAAGCCCCAGCGGGCAGGCCAAGGAATGGTGTCGGGGATGTATCCGCTCGTTCCTTGCGCTGAAAATAAATCCCTCATCCATTTTTTGAAAAACAGACTAACGTCAAAATTATAAGAGGCGGTTTTGCAGAAAACCTGCGTGTCTCCCGTCCAACCCATGCGCTCATCTCTTTGAGGGCAGTCGGTAGGGACGTCGAGATAGTTGCCCTTTTGGCCCCAAATTACATTTGAGAAAAGCTGATTTATCATCGGATTTGAGGATTCTATATATCCTGTTCTTTTCATTTCGGAATGGATTACAACTGCAGTGAAATCCTCAACTGTTGTTTCACCGTCCCAACAGATTTTTGTTATATTATCTTCCCCGTCATAAAAGACGGGGAATTTAAAACTAATGCTTTTCAGCACTCTTCCATCGGGTTGCTCTTCTGGGAAAATCTCAACACTATCAATGAACGTGTTAAAAAACTTCTTCTTTTCGGCATCGGTGAAGTTTTTATACATTATACCATAGTACTGCAAAAAAAGAAACACATTTTCTCCTGTTATTTTTTCTTTTTGAATATTTATAATTCGAGACTGCAAATCTTCAATTTTTTCTTCCACGATTTCAATTTCATCATAGAAGGAATAAAGTCTGTTTTGCATATCTTGATATTTTTTATCATAATGCTTATCCGTAACATCGAGATTATCAATTTGGGAAGCTAACTTTCGTTTTGATACAACAAGTTGATTTAATTCCTTTTTGAAAACAGAAAGTTCTTTTTCCAATTCTTCTGTGCTTATTCGGGTGTTGATTTTCTCACACAAAGCCTTTTCAAATATTGGATTTAAAATAAGCTTCTCAATTACCTCCTCAACAGCCCCGTTAATAATTGTCTGATTCCATTGCTTATGATAATCGCAATTATGACCATCCACCTTCATGCGATGTTTACAAGCGTAATAGAAATGGTCTTTGTATATCGTACCATCCGGCTTTCTTTTACGATTGATATTGCCATACATTGCAGCTCCACAAACCGGACAACGAAGGATTCCCGATAACAAATGCTCGTGTTCCAGGTTATAAATTTTTTCTCTTTTTACACCTAATTTCTTGATTTTTTGTTGAGCAAGTTCCCAAACCTCAACCGAAACTAATGCTTCATGCACACCATTATATATAGGATACTCCTCTTGCTTAACAACGTGAAATTCATTTCGGGTTCCATTTATCTTTTCGGTTTTACGCCTACCAAAAGCAATCTTTCCACAATATACGGGGTTCTGTATTACTAACTTTATAAAGTGTGCAGAGAAAGTATCTAATGTTCCGTTCTGTCTTGGCTTTTTAGTAATACCGTGCTGATTTAAATACCTTGCAATACCATTAGCACCCATATTGGTGTTAATATACAAATCAAAAATTAGTTTGATTGCTTCGGCCTCATCTTCCGCAATCTTCAGTTCTCCTTTTTCGAGAAAGTACCCATAAGGGGCAAAACCGCCATTCCATTTCCCTTCACGTGCTTTTTGTTTTCTACCCTCCATAGTTTGAACAAGGATATTTTCACGTTCAATTTCCGCCACAGCCGAAAGAACGGAAATCATAAGTTTACCACTATCCTTAGAGCTATCAATTCCGTCTTCTACGCATATAAGATTGGCTCCAAAATCCTGCATTATTTGTAAAGACGAAAGCACATCGGCGGCATTTCTGCCAAAACGCGAAAGTTTAAATACTAAAACATAATCAATTTTATCTTTGCCACTCTCAATATCATCAAGCATTCTTTTAAAATCAGGTCGGCCACCAATGTTCTTGCCCGACTTACCTTCATCGCTATATTCACCACAAACGTGCATTTCTTGATATTCTGCATATTTGTAAAGTTTTTCTTTTTGGGCATCAAGGCTATACCCATCAACCTGCATTGAAGTAGATACACGGGTATAAATATAACAATTTAATCTTTTCATTTAATTCAACTCCTTTGTAAATTTACCTTGCTTTAATTTTATATTCTTACATAGTAAAGACAACTGTACGGAGCAGAAATCTGCTCCGTACAGTTTTGGTTTAAGCGGATTTTACGCCTGGCAAATTTGCCGCGTTTTTATTTGATTCCGGGATTTTATCACCATATTTTTCTATCATATCGGCAAGAAAATCGACCATTTGATTAAAGGCAATTTTTTGCTCTTTTGTAAAACCTTCTATGCCTTGCAAATTAAAGTCACACGTACACTCCGCCGATTTATTATTTAATATATAATGAAAAGCAGACTTGATTCGTTTTAAAATATCAATTATTTTCTTCATACAATCACCTCGCATCCTTTTGTTTATTGCGATAATTTTTCTCGCAAAGCCTTATAATTTCATCTTCGATTTGCTGAACCGTATAATTCTTTGGGAAATACTTACGGAGTTTTTCGGTGGGAATTTTGACACGCTCCTTTTGATTCGCTTTTTCTTCCTCCATAATTTCTGCAATCACTTCGGGCGTAAGACCTTCGCCTTGGCTTATCTTCTTAAACCTACAAGCCTGCGAGAGTGACGGGGTGCAATCGCTTTGCTCAATTTGCTCTAAAAGGTCTTGTTGTTCCTGTTCATTGAGGTAGGAAAGCTCAACGGCGGGAGTGAATGAAATACGACCATCATCCACATATTGCAGAATTTCGGGAATGAGATTAGTAAGGCGGATATAACGGCGCACTTGGTTTTTGCTATCTCCCGTTTCTGCGCCTACGAGGTCGGCAGTTTCTAACTTCCCACCAAATTGGTTGGAAGTTAAATCGGAACGCCAACCCTGATGCTTCATAGCATCGAGCTTCATCTTGTAAGCAAAGGCTTTTTCGCTCGGTAGAATATGCTCTCGGTGGAGATTACTGTCCACAAGCACAATCGCCGCCGCATCACGGTCAAGGGAAACAACTAAGGCAGGGATTTCTGTAATCCCTGCCTTTCTGCTTGCCATAACCCGTCTGTGACCGGATATGATCTCATATTCATCTGTGCTATTTTCGAGTGGTCGGACAATAACGGGAGAAACAATGCCGTGTTCCTTAATGCTTTCGGCAAGGGCTTCCATTTCCTCGTTGTCTTGAACTTTGTAGGGGTGGTTTTCAAATGGGTGTAATTTATCTATTGCTATAATTTTCTTGGTACTTTTCATCGTTCTTTACCTCTTTCTTTATTCTTATTTAAATTATTTCGTTTCATTTCGATGTTGCGTTCGGCATCAAGGAGCGCCTTGATTTTTGGAATGTGTTCCTCAATGCGCATAGCAATTTTGTATTCCTTTCGCGAGGGAGTTATTTTCTTGGTTATCTCCTTGCAT
>JAZQTQ010000017.1:0-5029 GCA_045630885.1 Acutalibacteraceae bacterium | reverse complement strand
ATAATCCGAATCTGCCTAAAATGGCATAATTTTAGCGCTTTTCGGCTTGTCATCATCAGTAATGCACAAAGCATTACCGACTCTTTCGCACCGAAAATCACAAGAAATATGCTCATTATTAGGTCGAAGAATTTTAAAGATGCGGATTTTTGGGTTTGCAAGGCAAAAACGCAGTCAATCCTTTGTGGATTGACGAGTATTTTAACAAAGAAAACGCGTAAATCTGCTCTTTAAAATCAGGTTTGGATTATCCGCGTTTGCTTAAGAGAGAAGATTGGAAAGAGGGCGAAATAAATGGGTTTTGAAATGATAACAAGCCGTGATAATGCGGGAGTAAAGCAGGTTGTAAAACTTAATTCTTCCGCAAAGTTCAGAAGAACAAGCGAACTTTTCGTTTTGGAGGGCTTGCGTCTTTGCCGCGATGCCGCGTTAAATAATTATCATTTTAAAACTCTTTATTTGTCTGGAAATTTCTACGATAAAAATAGAGAGGTAGCCGAGTTTTTGATAGAAAATTCGGAGCAGTCTTTTATTGCTTCTCAGCCGGTTATAGAAAAAATGAGCGAAACTGCAAATCCTCAGGGAGTTATTGCAGTGTGTGTGCAACCTGAAAGTAAAAACGGATTATCAAAAGGGTTCTATGTTGGAATGGAAAACCTTTCCGATCCATCTAATCTTGGAGCAATAGCTCGAACTGCCGAAGCATTTGGCGCAGAAGGCTTGGTGCTTTTAGGGTCTTGTTGCGACCCGTATTCTCCAAAATCTTTGAGAGCAGGTATGGGCGCTCTTTTGCGTTTGCCCGTGTTCACTTATGATGATTTTGAGCAGATGAAAGCCGAGTGTAAAAGGGTTGAAAAGCAGATTTTCGCATCTGTTGTTGATAATTCTGCTCAAAGCGTTATAACCGCTAAAAAACAAGAAAATGCAATTCTTTTAATCGGAAACGAAGCAAACGGAATAACTAAAGAAACTGCAGAAAAATCAGACGCCAGAATAACCATACCTATGCGTGGCAGGGCAGAATCTTTAAATGCCGCCGCCGCCGCTGCAGTTCTCATTTGGGAATTTTTAAGAAAAGAATAAAGTTTACAAAAAATTTTCTTGATACTTTAGTTAAGGAGGGTTATAATGATTAGTTGGATAAGGCTTCAAAATATGCTAGGTTATGGCGAAACCTATTCGCTTTCCGCGCTTATTGAAGAATTTGGCTCTCCCGATGCTGTTCTTTCTGCGAGCGATGGCGAACTATCGCTTTTTGGCGTAACAAATGCCCAACTCAGAAGAAGAAACAGTATGACCCCCGAAAAGGCTCAAGAAATTATTTTAAAATGTGAGAAAGATGGGGTTAAAATAGTCCCTTATCTTTCAGAATATTATCCTTATAAGCTTGAAAGAACCGAAACTCCTCCGGTAGTTTTGTATGCAATAGGAAACCTTAACTGTCTTAATAATAACGTAAGTGTGGCGGTTATCGGAACGAGGAAAATAACAGATTACGGAAAGCGTGCCGCTTTTTCTCTTGCGGCAAGATTAGCTCTTGGAAATTCGGTCATCGTTTCGGGAGGCGCAAAGGGTGGAGATAGCTTTGCGCATCTTGGTGCTTTGAGCGTTTCGGGCAAAACGATAAATGTAACGGCAGGCGGTGTTTCAAGCGGGTATCTCAAAACGAATAAGAAATTAAGAGAGGACATCGTTAAATTTGGCGGAGTTCTCGTTTCGGAATTTTTGCCCGATTATATCCCTCGTGGAAAATATTCATTTGCTGTCAGGAACAGATTGATTTCAGGCTTAAGCGATGCATTGGTAGTCGTTGAAGCTCCTCAAAAGAGCGGAACTTTATTAACGGCATCTTCGGCGTTGGAGCAAGGCAGAGACGTTTATGCTATGCCTGGAGCCCCCGATTTGCCTCAATATGAAGGCACTAACAGGCTGATTTATGAAGGGGCAAGACCGATTATTTCTCCTGAGGAAATTCTGCTCGATTATATTGCGGAATATAATAATATAGATATTGAGGGTGTCAAGAGAATTAGCGCAGAAGGACTTCTGGAAATTTACCATAGATGTATCTCCGAAGAAGACCCCAAAGAAAAGCAAAAGAAGGATAATTTCAAGAAAAAGCAGGATAATAAAGCCAAAAAGCTTGTTGAGGAAAGGGAAAAGAAAGATGAGAAGGTTATTGCCTCTCTTTCTGAAGAAGCGTTGAAGGTTTATGAATCAATCGGAGAAGGGGAAACCCCTTTTGATGATATAGTTGAAAAATCTGGGTTTAAAACCACTATAGTTTTAAAAGCTTTAACCAAGCTTGAAATTAAAGGATTAATAACGGCATTGCCCGGTTCACGTTATAGATTGAAATAAAGGAGAAATATTATGTCAAAGCTTGTTATAGTTGAGTCGCCGTCAAAAGCAAAGACCATTCAAAAATATTTGGGTCAGGATTTTGAGGTTATGGCATCTTTTGGCCATATAAGAGACCTTCCCAAATCGAGAATGGGGATTGATATTGAAAGCGGATTCAAGCCTAATTATATGGTTATGAGCGATAAAAAGGAAATTCTTTCGAAGCTTAAATCAGCGGCTGAAGAATCCGAGTTCGTTTATCTCGCAACCGACCCTGATAGAGAAGGCGAAGCAATAGCTTGGCATTTGGCATATCTTTTGGGCCTTGACGTTGATAATAAAAACCGAGTTGCATTTAATGAAATAACAAAAAGCGGTGTTTCTCATGGAATGAAGGAGCCACATAAGATAAATATGGACCTCGTTGACGCTCAGCAAGCGCGTCGTGTCCTTGATAGAATAGTTGGCTATAAGCTTAGTCCATTCCTTTGGAAAAAAGTTAAAAGCGGACTTTCTGCCGGCAGAGTTCAATCTGTTGCATTAAAGCTGGTTGTTGATAGAGAAAAAGAAATCGAAGCCTTTATTCCGCAGGAATTTTGGTCTGTTGATGCAAAATTTATTCATCAAAGAAAAACGTTTTCTGCAAAATTAACCCTTGATAATGAAGGAAAGAAAATATCAATAGAAAATGAGCAGCAGGCGGCAAAAATAATGTCAGACCTTGCAGGAGTGGAGTATTCCGTTTCCAGTGTTAAAAAAGGAACTCGTAACCGTCAACCTGCGCCACCTTTCATAACCTCAACTCTCCAACAAGAAGCGGCAAGAAAATTAGGCTTCACGGGTCAGAGAACCATGAGGGTTGCCCAGCAGTTATATGAAGGCGTTGATATCCCCGGACTTGGAACAACCGGTCTTATAACTTATATGAGAACCGATTCTTTGAGAATTTCCGAGGAAGCAAGAAGTGCAGCAAATAAGTATATCGTTGGAAAATATGGAGAAAAGTATCTTCCCGAAAAGCCGAGATATTTTAAAACAAAGCAGGGCGCTCAAGATGCGCATGAAGCTATCCGTCCAGCTATTATCGATCTTTCTCCTGATAAACTTGGTGATGCGTTAACCGCAGATCAGTTAAAACTTTATCGCTTAATTTGGTCAAGATTTATTGCAAGCCTTATGTCTGTTTGCGTTCAAAATACGGTTTCTGCTGATATTATGGGCGCAGGATACGTGTTTAAAGCATCAGGCTATTCTGTAAAGTTTGATGGTTTCACAGTTCTTTATGAAGAAGGCAAGGATGAGGAATCTGACGATTTAGAAGGAGCGCTTCCGGATATGAAGGAGGGGGATTCAATAAAAGCAAAAGTTATTGAGCCTAATCAGCATTTCACTCAGCCTCCCGCACGTTATACAGAAGCAACTTTAACTAAAGCGCTTGAAGAAAACGGAATCGGCAGACCTTCAACGTTTGCAACGATTATATCTAATATATTGCAAAGAAGTTATATTGAAAGAGATAAAAAGCTCCTAAAACCCACAAAACTTGGTTCAACTGTTTCGGATTTGGTTTCTGAGCATTTTAAGAACATCGTGGACGTTAAATTTACCGCCGGAATGGAAACTAATCTCGATGACATTGAAGCAGGAAAAAGAGAATGGGTTGAAACTATTGATTCTTTCTATAAAGGCTTTAAAACCACCATTGAAAAGGCGGAAAAAGAGCTTGACGGAGTCAGAGTTAAGGTGCCGGACGAGGAAACCGACGTTGTCTGCGAAAAATGCGGAAGAAATATGGTTATTAAAAATTCTAAGTTCGGTAAGTTCTTGGCTTGTCCCGGATACCCCGAATGTAAGAACACAAAGCCTGCTCCTGAGGACGAGGTAAAACAGCCTTGTCCAAAATGTGGCGAGAAGCTTATAAAAAGAGTTTCAAAGAAAACAAATAAGAAGTTTTATGGTTGTTCAAATTATCCCGCTTGCGATTTTGCGGCACCGGGCGTTCCGACAGGTGAAAAATGCAGTGAATGCGGTGGATTTATAATAAGCGGATTTAAGGGAAGAAAGTTCTGTATGAACGGCGACTGTCAAACTCGCAAAAAAACAACGAAAAAAACTTCGAAAGATAAAGAGTAATTTATGGAAACGGTTAAAATTATAGGCGCAGGGCTTGCGGGTGTTGAGGCGGCTTGGCATCTTGCGAACAACGAGATTCAAGTTGAACTTTACGAAATGAAGCCCAAAGAAATGAGCCCTGCCCATCATTCGCCAAATTTTGGTGAATTAGTTTGCTCTAATTCTTTAAAAGCCGCAAGAATAAATAGCGCGGCGGGTCTTTTGAAGGAAGAAATGAGAAGACTCGGTTCTATTTGTATGGAAGCGGCAGAGTGTTGTTCGGTTCCGGCAGGTGGTGCGCTTGCGGTTGACAGAGATATATTTTCAAGCGTAATAACCGAAAAAATAAGAAATCATAAAAATATAAAGATTATCGAGCAAAGAATAGATGAAATCCCACATGATGGATATGTTATCGTAGCATCGGGCCCTTTAACCGATGGTAAACTTTCAGAGGATATAAACAAGCTTTTGGGAGAGGACTATCTTAATTTTTATGACGCCGCCGCACCTATAGTAACTGCGGAAAGCATAGATATGAGCAAGGCTTTTAAAGCGTCGAGATACGGCAAGG
>JAZQTQ010000016.1:0-4356 GCA_045630885.1 Acutalibacteraceae bacterium | reverse complement strand
AGCTTTGGGGTCTGTGCCGAAGCTCATACCACCACCATGAACATTGGGACAGCTAACATTAACCTCAAGCCAACCAACCTGCTCTTCCTTATCAAGCTTTTCGCAGGTGTAAGCGTAATCCTCAATAGCGAAGCCACTTACATTTGCCATAACCTTTTTATCAAAGCATTTTTTAAGCTTGGGAAGCTCTTCAGAAATAACCTTTTCAACACCGGGATTCTGAAGACCAACTGCATTTATCATACCTGCGGTACATTCTGCAATTCGGGGTGTAGGATTACCAAAGCGAGGATCCTTTGTTGTACCCTTAAAGGAGAATGTACCAAGGCAATTTATATCATAAATTTCTGCAAACTCATAGCCGTAACCGAAGGTTCCACTTGCGGGAATTATGGGGTTATCAAGCTCTATTCCTAAAAGATTAACACTTAATCTTCCCATAATATCTCCTCCTTTTTAAGAACGGGGCCTTCTTTGCAAATTCTCTTATTTCCCGTTAAGGTTTTGCAAGAGCAACCCATACAAGCTCCGAAACCGCAACCCATTCTTTCCTCAAAGCTTAACTGACCTGAGGTTTTTGCTGCTTTATAGATTGCTTTTAGCATTGGCTCGGGGCCACAGGTATAAAAATAACTGTAATCTATATCCTTCATAGCATCGGTTACGAAGCCTTTTATACCCTTTGAGCCATCAACGGTTGTTACAAAAACCTCGCATCCAAGCTTTTTGAATTCTTCTTCATAAAAAACTTCTGAAGCATTGTTGAAGCCGAGAATAACCGAAACCTTCTTGCCTTTTTCCAAAAGTTTTTTTGCCAACATATATAATGGGGGAACACCAACGCCGCCGCCGAGCAACAATGGGTTATCTCCCGAAAGGTCTAAATCGTATCCGTTGCCAAGTCCCGTTAAAACATCCAGTTCGCCTTCCGTCATAGCCGCCATTTTTTCGGTTCCCTTGCCGACAACTTTATATATTATTGTAACTTTTCCTTCTTCCGAATCGCAAACCGAAATGGGTCGGCGAAGAAAAAGGCCATCAAGCTGAATATTTATGAACTGTCCTGCGGCGGTTATATCACTTGTATCTCCCTCAAGAACCATTCTGTAAACGTTTGAGGTGAGCGCCGTATTTTCCGATATTCGGAATTTTGATTGCTTCATTTTTTACTCCTTAATATTAGCCCTAAAGGGAAAGCTATGAAAACTTTCCCTTTTGAGATTTTTATTTGAGTTTTCGACCGTTATGCGTCGATTGTGGAGATGGTTAAGGTAGTTTCTTCAAGAACGTCTAAAAGCACGCGAACCGTATC
This sequence comes from Acutalibacteraceae bacterium, assembly GCA_045630885.1. Classification (GTDB taxonomy): domain Bacteria; phylum Bacillota; class Clostridia; order Oscillospirales; family Acutalibacteraceae; genus UMGS1532. Next base: position 3,044 of record JAZQTQ010000016.1, on the reverse strand, counting down.
AAGAGCAGTGAAAATAGTAACGTTATTTTCGGTTGCATAGCTTCTGATTTTAAAGCCGTCTGTTGCAGTTCCGCTTGATTCAATATCACGGGTATTGATAACATAAGCGATATGTCCTTGACGAAGAGCATCACGGATTTGGTCGGGGTCTTCTTCAATCTTTTTGAGAATTCTTGTGTTAATGCCATTTGATTTCAAAAATTCTGCAGTACCCTTTGTGGCTTCTATATTAAATCCAAGATTATAGAAACGACGAATAAGCGGCAATGCTTCTTCTTTATCCTTATCGCTTATCGTTGCAAAAACCGTACCATAATTTTGAACTCTCATTCCCGAAGCCTGCAATGCTTTTGAAAGCGCACGATTAAGCTTATCGTCATAACCGATAGCTTCTCCCGTTGATTTCATTTCGGGAGAAAGATATGCGTCAAGTCCTCTGATTTTATTGAAGGAGAATACCGGAACTTTTACATACCAGCGATTTTTTTCCTGAGGATAAATATCGAAAATTCCCTGCTCCTTCAATGATTTGCCGAGAATAACCTCTGTTGCAATATCAGCAAGACTGTATCCCGTTGATTTTGAAAGGAAAGGAACGGTTCTAGAAGAACGAGGGTTAACCTCGATAATAAACACGTTTTCATCCTTATCAACGATAAACTGAATATTATATAATCCAACTATGCCAAGCCCTAAACCAAGTTTTTTGGCATACTGAAGGATAATTCCCTTAACCTTATTTGAAATACTGAAGGTTGGATAAACGCTGATAGAGTCGCCGGAATGGACACCGGTTCTTTCAACAAGCTCCATAATACCGGGGATAAACACGTCTCGTCCGTCGCAAATTGCGTCGACCTCAACCTCTTTACCCTGAATATACTTATCAACGAGAACAGGACGGTCTTCATCGATTTCAACCGCAGTTTTAAGATAATGCTTTAACTGTTCTTCGTCAGCAACGATCTGCATAGCACGTCCACCCAAAACGAAGGAAGGACGAACAAGCACGGGATAACCGATTTCTTGAGCCGCTTTAAGGCCGTCTTCGATTTTGGTTACAGCTCTGCCCTTCGGCTGAGGAATGTTGAGCTCGCGAAGAATTTTTTCAAAGCTATCTCTATTTTCTGCGCGCTCGATTGCATCGCAATCCGTTCCGATGATTTTAACGCCACGATCACGCAAGGGCTCTGCCAAATTAATCGCAGTTTGTCCGCCGAGAGAAGCTATAACGCCTTCGGGCTTTTCAAACTCGATGATGTTCATAACGTCTTCGGGGGTTAACGGCTGGAAATAGAGCTTATCGGCAGTTGTGTAATCGGTTGAACCCGTTTCGGGGTTATTATTGATAATGATAGCTTCATAGCCCGAATTTTTGATTGTTGTTACAGCATGAACCGTTGAATAGTCGAACTCAACGCCTTGTCCGATTCTGATAGGACCTGCTCCCAAAACAACTATCTTTTTCTTGTCTGTTAATATAGACGAATTTTCATTGTGATATGAAGAATAGAAATATGGAATGTATGCTCCTGTATGGCAAGTATCAACCATTCTGTAAACAGGATAAACCTTATTTTCTTTGCGGAAGTTATAAACGTCGATTTCATCGCATTCCCAAAGACGAGCGATATACTTATCAGAGAAGCCCATTTTCTTTGCTTCTTCCAAGGTTGAAAGGTTGAATTTATTATCTTTCAACACTTTTTCCATATTTATGATGTTTTCAACAGCCTGAAGGAAGAAGGCTGTGATTTTCGTTATATTATGAATTTCTTCAATGCTAACTCCACGATAAAGAAGCTCTGCAATAGCAAAAAGGTTATCATCTCGAAGCTCGCTTATATATTGGAGAAGTTCTGAATCACTCATATTATCGAATTTATGATGATACAAATGACAAATTCCTATTTCAAGAGAACGAATACCCTTAAGCAGGCTTTCCTCCAAGGTTGAGCCGATGCCCATAACCTCACCGGTTGCCTTCATCTGGGTTCCGAGAATATTAGATGCAGATGTGAATTTATCAAACGGAAAACGGGGGAATTTTGTGATGATATAATCAAGTTGAGGCTCAAATGCGGCAGTGGTATTAGCGATAGCAATTTCTTCCAAAGCCATACCAACAGCAATTTTAGCCGTTACTCTGGCAATAGGATAACCGCTTGCCTTTGATGCAAGAGCGGAAGAACGGGATACACGCGGATTAACCTCGATGAGATAATATTCGGAGCTATTGGGATTTAATGCAAACTGAACGTTGCAACCACCTTCAATTTTAAGCTCTCTGATAAGCTTGATTGCCGAATCATTAAGCATCTTCAAATCGTGGTCATTAAGGGTCATAATAGGCGCAACAACGATAGAATCTCCTGTGTGAACGCCAACAGGATCGATATTTTCCATACCGCATATCGTAATAGCGTTATCCTTACCGTCGCGCATAACCTCAAATTCAATTTCCTTATAGCCCTTAACGCTCTTTTCGATAAGAACCTGATGAACGGGAGAAAGCTTAAACGCATTAAGTCCGATTTCAATAAGATCGGCTTCGTTATAAGCAAATCCGCCGCCTGTTCCGCCCAACGTAAACGCAGGACGCAAAACAACGGGATAACCAATTTCCTCTGCAGCTTTTTTTGCTTCATCTAAAGAATAGGTAATTTGAGAAGGAATGGTTGGTTCGCCAATCGATTCGCAAAGCTCTTTAAACATTTCTCTGTCTTCTGCGCGCTCGATACTTTTGCTGCTTGTTCCTAAAAGCTCAACGCCACACTCTTTTAAAATACCCTTTTCTTCAAGCTGCATAGCAAGATTAAGACCGGTTTGTCCGCCTATACCGGGAACAATGGCATCGGGTCTTTCATAACGAATTACTTTTGCAACAAATTCCAAGGTTAAAGGTTCCATATAAACCTTATCGGCGATGGAGGTATCTGTCATAATAGTTGCGGGATTGGAGTTGCAAAGAACAACCTCATAGCCCTCCTCTTTAAGAGCTAAACAGGCTTGGGTTCCTGCATAGTCGAACTCAGCAGCCTGAC
>JAZQTQ010000015.1:0-85804 GCA_045630885.1 Acutalibacteraceae bacterium | reverse complement strand
GACCGCTTCTAAGACAATCAAAAAGCTTAAGGCTAAGACAAAGTATTACGTAAGAATCCGTACTTATAAGACAGTTTCCAAGAAGAACTACTATTCAAGCTGGTCTTCAAAGAAATATGCAACAACTAAGAAATAATTTTAAAAATTAGATTTTAGATGTAAAAACTCGGCTCCCCTTTGAAAAAAGGGGAGCTGTTTTTGTTGAATAATGAATAACGAATAATTAAAAGTCAGATAAAAAACGAGCGATTAGCAATCGCTCGTTTTCTTAACTTTAATATTAAATATTAAACAATCTTTTTGCGTTTTGGAAGGAAGCGTTTCTGATTTCTTCTTCACTTAAATTTTTAATTTCGGCAATCTTTTTGGCTGTGAAAGCAATATGTCCCGAATGGCAAAGTTTGCCTCTGAAGGGTTCGGGAGCAAGATAGGGGCAATCGGTTTCGAGTAGTAGCCTATCAAGCGGAAGAGCTTCAACAACTTCAACCGTTTTTCGGGCATTTTTAAAGGTTACGACTCCGCCGATTCCGATATAAAGACCTATTTTAAGAAGTTCGGTTGCCATTTCTCGGCTTCCTGAAAAACAATGCATAACACCCTTCGGCTTGAATTCGTTCAAAAAAGCGAGGGTATCGGCGTGTGCTTCGCGGTCGTGGATTATAACGGGAATTTGGAGTTGGTTGGCAAGCTCTAATTGAGCGCGAAACCATTTAAACTGCAATTCTTTCGGCGTGTCCCAATGATAATCAAGTCCAATTTCCCCAAGTGCAACAACCTTTGGCTCTTTTATAAGTTTTTCAAGTTCTGTGAGGTTTGGTTCTTCGTCGGGCAGACATTCCGGGTGGAAGCCTACCGCAGCATACATTTTTTCATATTTTTCCGAAAGCTTAATAGCATTTTTGCTCGAATTTATATCGCATCCGCAAGTAATGATGCCTTCAAGCCCTAAATCAAAGAGCTCCGAAAGGAGCTCTTGACTTATTTCGTTGAATTTTTCATCGTCATAATGCGAGTGTGTGTCGAAAATGCCTGAAAGCTTTGGAAAGTCTTTCAGAATATTTCCCATTTTATCTCACCTTGCAACCCGCAGGCATATTTTCAAGGAATAATACTCTAACGTCATCTTCCGCAACGTCTGCGGCGAGAATCATTCCGTTGCTCTCAACACCGCAAAGAACTGCGGGTTTAAGGTTAGCAACTAAAACGATTGTCTTGCCGATGAGATCATCAGGCGTATACCATTTAGCAATTCCCGAAGCCACGATTCTATCCTCTCCCGAACCGTCGTCGAGGGTTAGTTTAAGGAGTTTCTTAGCCTTTTTAACGGGCTCGCAGGCCTTGATTTTAGCGGTTCTCAATTCAACCTTCATAAAATCTTCAATACCAATTTGCTCCATAGTAACAACGTTTTCTGCCTTTTCTTCCTCGGCTTTTGCTTCAGCAATCTGTGCTTTGCGTTGTTCCTCAAGCTCCGCCAAAACCTTTTCAGTATCAATTCTTGCAAAGAGAGGAGAAGCATCGCCAACCGAGAAACCATCGGAAACTCCATATTCTAAGGTAGCATCGTTGTTGTTTAATTGTTCGAAGATTTTCTTTGAGCAGTCGGGCATAGCGGGCTCGAAAAGTGAGGCGAGGATTCTTATGGATTCGAGCAGGTTATACATAACCGTTTCGAGTCTTGGCATATCATCTTCTGATTTTGCGAGAACCCAAGGTGTTGTTTCGTCGATATATTTATTACAGTGCTTTGCGAAGGAAATTATAAGGTCCATAGCGTCGGCATTTCTGTAATCGTCCATAAGCTTATAATATTTGTCGATGGTTGCCTTTGCGTCGGCTATTAAGGATTCGTCGAATTCTCCCGAAGGCTCGCATTTAGAAACCTTGCCACCGAAATATTTATTGGTCATCGCAATGGTGCGGTTAACGAGGTTTCCGAGCGTGTTTGCAAGGTCGGAATTGTATCTCAAAATAAAACTGTCATAGGTAATGTTTCCGTCCTGAGCGTAGGGCATTTCGGAAAGCAGATAATATCTAACCGCATCAACGCCAAACATCTTTGCGAGGTCGTCAGCGTAAATAACGTTGCCTTTGGATTTCGACATTTTATCCTCTGCAAAAAGCATCCAAGGATGTCCCAAAACTTGTTTAGGAAGGGGCTCGCCGAGCGCCATAAGGATAATTGGCCAATAAATCGTGTGGAATCTAACGATATCCTTGCCGATAACGTGAAGGTCGGCAGGCCAATATTTTTTATAGGTATCGGAACTTCCGTCAGGGTTATAGCCAATACCCGTGATATAATTTGAAAGAGCATCTATCCAAACGTAGATAACGTGTTTATCATCGAAATCAACGGGAACGCCCCATTTGAAAGAAGAACGAGAAACGCAAAGATCCTGAAGACCGGGCTTTAGGAAGTTGTTTATCATTTCATTTTTTCTTGATTCGGGCTTGATGAAATCGGGGTTGTCTTCATAATATTTAAGAAGCTGGTCCTGATATTTAGAAAGCTTCAAGAAATATGCTTCCTCTTTCGCATCAATACATTCTCTGCCGCAATCGGGACATTTGCCGTCAACAAGCTGAGAAGAAGTGAAGAAAGATTCGCAGGGAACGCAATATTTTCCTTCGTATTCGCTCTTATAAATATCGCCCTTCTCATAAAGCTTCTTGAAAATTTTCTTAACAGCATCCTCGTGATAATCGTCGGTTGTGCGGATAAACTTATCATAGGTTGTGTTCATAGAATCCCAAACGTTTTTGATTTCAGAAGAAATTTCATCAACGTAAGCTTTTGGGCTGATGCCTTTAGCGTTTGCATATTCTTCGATTTTTTGACCGTGTTCATCAGAGCCTGTCTGGAAGAAAACGTCAAACCCCATTTTTCTTTTATATCTTGCTATCATATCAGCAAGAACAACGTCGTAGGTGTTGCCGATATGGGGCTTTCTCGACGTATATGCAATCGCAGTTGTTATATAAAATTTTTCCTTTTTCATAAAAAGACGTCCTTTCTTTGGAAAAACTGCATAAATATAAATCTATTATATCACTGAATAGCGCTAAATACAAGAGCAAAAGGCAAATTTTGAGGTAATAAAAAATATTTCTAAAAACTTTTGAAAAAGGGGTTGACATTTAATTTCAAGAGGCTATAATATAGGCGAAAAAGCATTATTGCTTTTTTAAAATGAAAAATTATTCTTTGGAAAATTAAATGAGGTGGGGCAGATGTTAAAGCTTTTCAGAAAAAAAGATAAGCTAGAAACAACCTTCAACAATGCAGAGATTATGGCAGAAGAAAAGAACATTATAAAATGCTATAATCAAAACGTTGACAAACCTATAAAAATTCTGTTTGGATTTTTTAAGCGTCATAAACTTGGAATGACAGTATCGTCAATTTGTTTTGTTATCAAAGGTCTTCCCGCTGCCGTCATATTGCCGATAATAACGGCAAATATCATCAATGCGGTTGCCGAAACACCGAAGTCTGCTCCAAGCATCTTCCTTGAAAATGCGTTGCTCGGACTCGTGGTGCTTGTAATCAACTTTATATTCAACACCATTCATCTTGTTGCTTTCAATAAAGCCAAAAGAACTGTTGAAGCAAGTCTTCGAGGCGCGATGGTTAGAAAACTTCAGCAGCTTTCAATAAAGTTTCATAAAGAAACCTCGTCGGGCAAGCTCCAAAGCAAAATAATGAGGGATGTTGAGGCGGTGGAAGGACTTTCTGCTCAGGTTTTCACCTCTCTCATAGCGATAATTTTCAATTTTCTAACAACTCTTGCGATAGTTTTATATAAAAATATAACCGTATTTTTTATGGTGTTGGTATGTGCCCCCGCCGCCGCTTTGCTTCTTAAATTTTTCAGAGGCAAGATTGCGTCAACGAGCCATAATTTCAGAAAAGGTATGGAAAAAACCTCCTCAGAGGTTATGGATATGATTGAGCTTGTTCCCGTAACGAAGGCGCATGCGCTTGAGGATAAGGAAATAGAAAAACTGACGAGCGAGGTAACGAACGTTGCAAAGAAAGGCTACAAAATGGACTACGTTCAGGGAATGTTCTTTGCCGCAGTTTGGATAACCTTCACTATTTTTCAGCTTCTCTGCCTTTTCACAACCGGTTCAATGGCGCTAAAAGGTCTTATAACGATTGGCGAAATAACCCTTTATCAAACCTATTTTACGCAACTCATAAATCAGATTTCGGGAATTATGGGACTTTTGCCGCAGATAGTTAAGGGAACGGAATCAATAAAGTCTATCGGCGAAATCATCAACGACGGAAATATTGAGGATAACGATAAAAAAGAAAAGCTTTACGACCTTCGAGGCAGCTACGTTTTTAAGGACGTTAAGTTTAATTACGACGAAAATACTCCCGTTTTAAGAGGTCTTGATTTAGAGGTCAAAGAGGGCGAAACAATTGCCCTTGTTGGCGAATCGGGTTCGGGCAAATCAACCATTTTAAATCTTGTTATCGGATTTAATCTTCCGGATTCGGGCGACGTATTAATAGACGGCAAGAACATAAAAGAACTGAATTTGCAATCATATCGCAGATATATTTCGGTTGTTCCTCAAAACACCGTTCTGTTTTCGGGAACTATAAGGGAAAACATAACCTATGGTCGCCCCGACATAAGCGAAGAAGAATTGAATTACGTTATAGATATGGCAAGACTTCGCTCTGTTATAGATAAACTTCCCAATGGAGTTGATACCAAAATTGGCGAGCACGGAGGCAAGCTTTCGGGAGGTCAAAGGCAGAGAATTTCTATCGCACGAGCAATTATCAGGCACCCCAACGTTATTATTTTCGATGAAGCTACAAGCGCGCTTGATACTGCAACCGAAAGGGAAATTCAAGAGGCGATAAACAACCTCGCAATCGGCAGAACAACCTTCATAGTGGCTCATAGGCTTTCAACAATTCGTTCGGCTGATAGAATTGCCGTTATAAAAGAGGGAAGATGCGTTGAAATAGGAAGTTATGACGAGCTTATGGAGAAAAAAGGCGAGTTTTATAAACTAAAAGAATTACAATCTTAAAAAAGCAAAACTGCTATCAATTTTACGATAGCAGTTTTTTTACACAGGTATGCCATAACCGAAGGTCAGAGGGTCTTGGAAAAGCCCGATTTTCGGCGTGTAATAAGTGAAAACGATAAACAAAACGCAGAGCAAGAGAACGCCCGAAAACCATATCCATTCCCGACAGTCATTGTTGCCTTTATAGAGCCTGAAGGCTTGCCAAAGGTAGCATATAGCGGCGGCGATGAAAAATATCGTAATGTTTATGAAATCAACCGAATAACCCAAAATGCCTTTATAGGTATAGAATATCGTCGTTATGGCGATTAGTCCCAAAAGAATGGATTCAAGTTTGATTTGCCAAAAGCAACCAACCTTTTTGCCGTATTTAAAATATTCGAAAATACCATAAATAAATGTTGGAAAAAAGAAAATCTTCAGATGCTCGAAGGTGCTCTCATTTGTGGCTGAAAAGGCGGCGATTAGCATATTTCCGCCCGTCCAATCGAATAAAAAATGCAAAATTGTGCCTAAAAGGCTAGTGAAAACAAACCCACCAAAAATATATAACCCAAAGCCTCGCTTCATATAAATCCTCCAAAAAAATATATCCTTGAGAATATTATATGCAAGTAGCTTTGGGTTTATTTTAAGTTCAAATTATTTCTGCGGTTTTTATTATCTCGCTGTGGTATTCCGAAAAATTGCCGTCAAAACGTTGGTTTAAAGCATCAACAAGGGGAGAAACGATAATATCTTCCGTGTCAAAATGTCCGCAGTCAAAAATTGCAACCGAGAGAAGGTGGGCGTCGAGGAAAACGTTATGCTTAACGTCGGCGGTAACGAAGGCGTCGGCGCCTGAATTTTTAACCTCTTCCAAAAGGCTTCCGCCCGAACCGGAACAAACCGCAACCTTTTTAATGGAAGCATTTGAATCGGAATATTTAACAGCGCCCGAAAAAATGCCTTTTAAATAAAGACCAAATTCATCGGCAGTCATTTCATCAGAAAGTTCTCCCATTCTAGCGGCAAAAACCTCTCCTTCGGGAATGATTTTTTCGATATTTTTAAGGTCTAGAAGTTTTGCTAATTTATCGTTGATGCCGCCCTCTGCCATATCGAGATTTGTGTGCGCCGAAATAACGCTCACACCCGATTTTATAAGGCGGTAAACGAGACTGTTAGCAGTAACCTCCTTTAGTGGCTCGAAAATTACGGGGTGATGACTGATTATAAGGTTTGCGCCAATCGATTCAGCGTATTCAATAGCGCCCTCTGTAACGTCGAGCGCCACAACTGCGCCCTTAAATTCATCGTTAATATCCCCAACCAAAAATCCTGCGTTATCGAAATCGGATTGGGTTTTAAAGGGCGCAAAAGAATCTAAAAAATCATAAATTTCTTTAATTTTCATATTATCACCTAAAAAGGCGCGATGAAACACCGCGCCTTAAAATTTTATTTTTGCTTGGGGAAGGAATCTTTCAAAGCTGCAGTTCTGTTGAAAATAAGCTTTTCGGGGGTTGAATCAAGGTCTTGGCAGAAATATCCCTGACGCATAAATTGGTATCTAACGCCCTTTTCCTCATCCTTCATAAATTCCTCAACCTTGCAGTTGTTAAGAACAATCAAGGAATCGGGGTTGAGATTATCAGCGAAGGAGGAAACACCCTCCTCGTCGGAAGGATTCTCAACAAGGAAAAGACGGTCGTAAAGATTAACCTGAGCATCGAGGCAATAATCTGCGCTAACCCAGTGAAGCGTTCCCTTAACCTTTCTTCCGTCAGGGGATTCGCCGCCACGGGAAGCGGGGTCGTAGGTTACGTGAACTGCTAAAACGTTTCCGTCTGCATCCTGCTCGCAAGAAGCAAATTTAACGAAATACGCACCTTTCAAGCGAACCTCTTTTTCGGGGCAAAGTCTGAAATATTTTGGAGGCGGAACAAGGGCAAAATCTTCTTCTTCGATGTATAATTCACGGGTGAATTTAACCGTTCTTTTGCCGAGTTCGGGACGGTTTGGGTTAATGTCAACCTCAATTTCTTCAACCTGACCTTCAGGATAGTTATCAACGATAACCTTGAGAGGGCGAAGAACTGCCATAGCTCTATCAGCATTTTGATTAAGTTCATCGCGAACACAGGATTCGAGAAGCGCGTAGTCAACAACGCTGTAGGCCTTCGAAACGCCTATTTTTTCAATAAAAGCACGGATAGCCGAAGCAGGGAAGCCTCGTCTTCTCATTCCGCAGATTGTTGCCATTCTGGGGTCGTCCCAACCTGAAACCAAGCCGTCGTTTACGAGTTTCAGACATTTTCTTTTGCTGGTTAAAGTGTAGTTCAAATTAAGTCTTGCAAATTCTATCTGGCGAGAAGGATTGGGGAGTTCCAATTTCTCCAAGAACCAATCGTATAAGGGGCGATGATTCTCAAATTCCAAAGAGCAAAGGGAATGTGTAACTCCTTCTTTGGTGTCGGAAAGGGGGTGTGCAAAGTCATACATCGGATAAACGCACCATTTGTCGCCCGTTCTGTGATGTGTTGCTTTCATAATTCGGTAGATAATTGGGTCGCGCATATTAATATTAGGAGAAGCCATATCAATTTTTGCGCGAAGAACTCTTGCGCCGTTTTCAAATTCGCCCGCAGTCATTCTTTCGAACAAATCAAGGCTTTCTTCAATCGGGCGGTTTCTGTAAGGACTTTCTTTTCCGGGTTCGGTTAAGGTGCCTCTGTATTCTCTGATTTCATCTCCCGAAAGGTCGTCAACGTATGCAAGACCTTTTTTTATAAGCTTGATAGCACATTCATATATGAAATCAAAATAATCGGAAGCGAAATAAACGTTATCCCATTTATATCCGAGCCATTCGATATCCTCTTTTATGGCGTCAACGTATTCAACGTCCTCCTTTGTGGGGTTGGTGTCGTCGAGGCGAAGATTACATTTTCCATTATATTTTTCGGCGGTTCCGAAATCTATGCAAATAGCCTTTGCGTGGCCGATATGAAGATAACCATTAGGTTCGGGGGGAAAACGGGTCTGAACCGAAGAATAAACCCCTTCTTTAAGGTCTTCATCGATAAAATCATGAATAAAGTTGGAAGCAGGGGCTTCCGTAAGTTTAATATCTTCCATTTAAAGTATGCTCCTTAGTTTTTGAATTGAGCTATTGCGGCATTAAGTCTTTGAGCGCATTTTTCTTTGCCTAAAACCTTCATAATGCTGCAAAGGTCGGGGGTGTTGGTTCTACCGGTTATAGCAATTCTGATAATTGTGCTGATATCTCCCGCGCTTCCCTTGAAGGCTTCGGGGTTGGCTTTATATTCCTTAGTTTCGGCGGCAAATCCGAGTTCGGGGCAGATAGATTTGATTTTATCAAACCAAGCCTGCTTGTCATCGTCAGCATCGTAAACCTTCAAATAGGCTTCGAGCGCATCAGCGGCATCAGTCTTGTTGATTTTTTCGGGAATTTCGAGGTTTTCTTCATAAAGCTCGTCGAAGAAATATGCGGAATATGCCTTTGCCTCGTCCCATTTTGCAATATCTTTTCGGGGTTTGGGAACGTCGCGGTCGATAGCAAAAACGCTTTCGGTATAGGCTTTATCACGGTTTAAAAGTTCGAAATAATCAGGGTCAAATTCCTTTGCCCAGCTTAACAGATTTTCGCAAACCTCTTTGCTTGAAAGTTTGGAAACAACGCCCTTGCTGACGTCGATTAACTTGTCCCAATCGAAAAGCGCACCCGAAACGCTCATCTTTTTGAGGTTGAATTTGAATTTACGATAGTTTTCATTTGGGTTAGCCCTTCTCCAATCCTCGAAATCGGAGTTAGCTATAGTCATAAGATATTCAACAACGCTGTCGGCCAAGAAGCCCTGTTGGAAGAAGAAATGAACGGCGGCTTCGGGGTCTTTTCTTTTAGAAATTTTGCGTTTTGCGCCATTTTCAGATTTCATAATCGGGCTCAAATGAGCGTATTTAGGCGGCTTAAAGCCTAAAAGCTTGAAAAGCTGAAGATGTTTTGGCGTTGAAGAAATCCATTCGTCGCCTCGCATAACGTGTGTTGTGTGCATAAGGTGGTCGTCGATAGCGTGGGCGAAATGATATGTGGGTATTCCGTCGCTTTTCAGGAGGACGAAATCCTCATCGTTTTCGGGCATTTCGATTTTTCCCTTAACCCCGTCGTCGAAATAAACTCGATTTTCTTCATTTCCGGGGGAACGAAGACGGATAACGAAAGGAACACCCGCCTCAATTTTTGCGATTGCTTCATCTAATGGCAAGTTTCTGCATTTTGCAAATTCTCCGTGGTAACCCGTTCTGATTTTTTGTGTTTCCTGCTCGGTTCGGGTTTTATCTAAATCCTCGGCAGTGCAAAAACAAGGGTAAGCAAGGCCTTCTTCTATTAATTTTTTAACGTAGGTTCTGTATATTTCAGCACGTTCGCTCTGCTTGTAAGGGCCGTAGATACCCTTCTGCTCCGTTCCCGAAATGAAGCCTTCGTCGATTTCTATTCCGAAATTTTTGAGTCCCGAAATGATATCTTCAATTCCGCCTTCAACCTCTCTTTTTTTGTCGGTATCTTCGATTCGAGTGTAGAAAACGCCATCGGTAGAGGTTGCGGTGATTCGGTTAACGAGGGCGGCAAACAGCGTGCCTAAATGAAGGTAACCCGTAGGGCTTGGAGCAATTCTCGTAACCCTTGCGCCTTCCTTTAAATTTCTTTGAGGATAAAGCTCCTCCCAATATTCAGTAGTTTTGTTAACGTCGGGCAGACATACTGCCGCTAATTTTTTAAAGTCGTTCATAGTTTCTCCCGAAAAATTTTATTTAAGCAGTTTATTTAGTTCGTCCATAAAGGTATTGATATCCTTGAATTGACGGTAAACCGAAGCAAAACGCACGTAGGCAACCTCGTCAACACCTTTAAGTTTTTCCATCGCTAATTCGCCGATTCTTGTTGAAGCAACCTCTCTGTCAAGAGTGTTTTGAAGCGTGGCTTCAATTTCATCAACCATTCTTTCCATCATCTGGATAGAAACAGGACGCTTTTCGCAGGCATGACGAATACCGGAAAGAAGCTTCTGACGATTGAATTCTTCGCGAGTTTTGTCCTTTTTAACAACGTATAAGGGCAAACTTTCGATGATTTCATAGGTGGTGAAGCGCTTTTGACAGTTTATACATTCTCTGCGTCTTCTGATTTTTTCGCCTTCTTCGGTTGGTCTTGAGTCGATAACCTTGCTTTCTTCAAAACCGCAATATGGACATTTCATTTTTCATTACCGTTCCTTTCGGGTCAGAATATAAATTATATATAATTTATAATAACATAAAAAAGCCCCCAATGCAATAGCATTAAGGGCAAAATATAGTGTTTTTTGATAGAAAACAAGCAATTTTTGAGCAGATATGGGTTTTACGGCAAAACAACCATATCTCCGAGCTCGAAAATATAATCGCCTGATTTTAACATTTGCGCAAGTTCAAAGCAGTCTTTGGGCGCTCTTTTAAAGCAAGTTTTGATCGTTGGAATATTGTGAGTGTAATGAAGGTCTTGTCCGCCAACCTTTATTCCGGGGTTGTCTTTAGCAAACATAACCGCCGCGGCAGGTCTTGAATTATGCCCCGCCATATTTAAAACCTCGATTCCGTCGAGATGCTTGGTATAGTTAAGTTCCATATTATCTCGGAAGGGGTGCGCTTGCAAAACGATTGTTTTGGTTTTATCAATCGAAGCGTAGAATTTTTCGATTCCCTTGTCAAGATGACGATGAATATTTCTGATAACCTCCTCGTCAACTCCGTAAACGAGGTAATCGTTTGTGTTTTCGGTGAATCTGATTTCGGCGGCAAGGTAAACCGTCATATCGTATTTTTTAGCGGCTTCACAAAGTTCGCTATAACCCTTCAAATAATGCTCAACCCATTCGTCTTCCGTAAAAGAAAGAGCGCAGGGGTCAATGTGATTGGTTAGGGTAAGCGCGTCGAAGCCATAACTGTGATAAAGTTTGGCAATTTCTTCGGGCGAAATTTCTGCGCATCGGCTAACGGGCTTTGAATGAAGGTGAAGCTCGGTTTTAAAAGGGTATTGGTTTAATATTGTTTTCTTGTCCATAATTAGTTCGTCCTTTTTATAAATTTATCGATAACAACCGATATAATATAGAAAATAAGGTTTGCAATAATAACGGAAGGGCCTATCTGTAAATTAAATATGATTGCCGCAAAAAAGCCAAGAATAAAGCAAACAATCGAAATTATAACCGATAGTATTGCAACGCTTTTAAAGGTTGAGCGTAATCTCATAGCCGAGAGAGGAGGGAAGATGATAAGACCAGAAATTAAGATAGCGCCGATAAGACTCATTCCAACAACTATCGTAATGGCGGTTAAAAGGGCTATGAGAATGTTATAGAGATTAACCTTTATTCCGGTTGCTTTTGAAAAATTTTCATCGAAAGTAACCGCAAAAATTCTGTTATAGCAAACTATGTATAGTCCGATTGTAAAAGCCGAAAGAACAAGGCTTATTATAAGGTCTTTATTGGAGATTGTTATAAGAGATGCCGAGCCGAAAAGACTTGAGCAAGCATCGGCGGCAGTGCCTCCCGAAAGAGAAAACACAACTGCGCCGATAGCGAGCGCACCGGTTGAAATAACCGCAACCGCCGCATCTGAATTTATATGACTGTTTTCGCCCAATTTCAGAATGAAGAAAGCAGCGATGATAACGATTGGAATGGCGATTTCCAAAGTATATCCCGCCGAAAGCCCAAAAGCAGAAGCGATTGCCAGAGCGCCGTAGCCGACGTGGGAAAGACCGTCGCCAATCATCGAGTATCTTTTTAAAACGAGGCTAACGCCCAAAAGCGCAGAGCAGACCGAAACCAAAGTACCGACTATTAGCGCATCTATAATAATTTCGGCTATTGCGGGATTTGAAAGAAGGTCGGAAAGCTTAGTGATCATGGTGATGTTCCCCCTTTTCAAAGTTTGCCGCAAGGTCGGATTTAAAGTATTCCTCTCTCGTTCCAAAGAATAGCTGACTCCTCTTAATATAGAGAATATGACTTGCCGATTTTGATGCCGCCGAAACGTCGTGGCTAACCATTATGATAGTCATTCCTTCGGAATTGAGTTCGGAAATCAGATCGTAAATTTGTGCCGAAGCCAAGGGGTCAAGGGATGCCATCGGCTCGTCGAGAAGGAGCATTTTATGCGCCGAGCAAAGCGCGCGTGCGAGCAAAACTCTTTGTCTTTGTCCTCCCGAAAGTGATGTGAAACATTTATTTTTTTGCTTAAACATTCCCGTTCTTTTGAGCATTTCGTCTGCCTTTTTCTTATCCTCTTTTGTATAGAAAAAGCCTTTAGAAGCGTTTAAGCAACCCGACAAAACAACCTCTCGAACGGAGGCAGGAAAATTATTGTTTAAGGATTTGAATTGGGGCAAGTAGCCAATATCCGACGAGGCAAATCCATCTGTATAAGTGATTTCACCTTCGCTGACGCTTTTAAGCCCCAAAAGCCCTTCTATAAGTGTTGATTTTCCCGTTCCGTTTTCGCCTATTATGAGGATATAATCGCCCTCATTTATATGAAAATCGATATGTTCCAAAACGGTTTTTCCCGAATAGGCCATTGAAATATTTTTAACTTCTATTTGCTTCATTTCAGCGCTGTTTTAAGCCTTTCAGCATTCTTTTGCATAAGGCTTAAATAAGTTTCTCCTTCCTCTAGTTCTTCTTTCGAAATATTGTGGCAAGAATGGAATAAGAGCTTGCTTGCTCCCGTCATTTTGCAAATTTTATCAGCAACGGTTCCGCTTGAAAATTCAACGTAGAAAACCGTTTCAATGCCCTCTTTTTCGATAGCTTTTTGAAGATTTGAAAGGGCGGTAAGAGTCGGTTCGGTGTCGGAGGTGCAGCCGTCAAGAGCCTCAAAATGTCGAATCCCATAATCTTCCGCTAAATAAAGGAAGGGGAAACGGTCGGCAAAGGCTATGCAGTCGAGATTTCCGTTTTTAACGGTCGATTCAAAAAGAGCGTCGAGCTCGTCTAAATCTTCCACGTAATTTTCAAGATTTTTTCTGTATTCTTTTTCATTTTTCGGATCAACTTTTATAATAGCGTTACCTATGCGATTTGCAAGTTTTATTGCGTTTTTTGGCGAGGTCCAGATATGCTCGTCAACCTGTGCATTTTTATGCTCGTGCTCGGTTTCTAAATGGGAGTGATTGCTTTTGAGCTCAACCTCGTCAATAAGCTTAATAACCTCGATTTTGCTTGTATCGACCCCGTCTAAAAGCTCTGTTGCAAATGAATCGGTGTCGCCCCCTGAATAAATGAATATATCGCAGGACTGAACGTTTGCAACGTCTTCCAGAGTCGGCTCGTAAGAATGACTTTCGGCGCCCGTCGGCAAAAGCATAATGATTTCGGCATTATCCTTTGCAATCTGCCTTGCAAAATCGAAGGGTGGGAAAATTGTTGCGCAAATTTTGATTTTTTCGTCGTTGTTTTTCGGCTTTTTTGAATTAACCTCTTTGCAAGCGCAAAGGGTAAAAAGCATAATAAGAGATAAACTAATGCTGATAAATTTTTTCATATAAACTCCTATTTATTGACAGTCTTTGCAGGTTCCGTAGATAACCGTTGAAATCATATCAATAGAAAAATCGTGGTCGGACATAATGTGGTGTCTTAGTTCGTCAATGTGGTCGCAGTCGAGATGAATTAGCTTTCCGCAGTGTTGACATTTGAGGTGAAAATGGTCGTGGCATTTGTGCTCGCCCGTGTATTGATATAAAACCTTCTTGCCGTTCTCGCCTCTGAATCTTCTGATTTTACCTTCCTCGCAAAGGTTGGAAATCTGCCTGTAAACCGTGCTTTTTCCAATGTTTTCCGCTTCAACACCATTTGCAATTTCAGCTGCAGTCAGTTGGCGGTCGGAATTGATTTTTATGAAGCTTAAAACGCTTTGTTTCTGCCGTGTTTTATATCCGCTTGCCATTTTTTTTACACCTCGTTTTCTCCAATTTGAGAATTACTCTCATATTCTACAATATTTTTCCCATTTTGTCAATAAAAAAACACCCTCCATAGAGAGGGTGCTCAAAAAATTACTATTTTAACCAATTTTTGTTAAAGTCAAAGGAAGCATTGAAGCCACGGAAAAACTTGCGCCGACAGATTTTTGAAGCGTAAGTTTTTTTCCCGAAAGCTTATATTCGGTGTAAACGGCTTCGTCGATGGCCGAGTTTTTATTCTCTGAAAGATAGAGCTTTCCGTCCTCCGTCTTGTAGTTACCTTGACGGGCGGTGTAGCTTGAAATAACCGATTCGTCGATAAGATCGTCGAAGGTGATTCCGTCGGTAGCCATTGCCTCTGCAAGAGAAATATTGAGTTTGTTTTCTTTGATATAATCGGTATAATAAGCGGTTATGCCCGATTTTAAAATTTCATTCATATCATTAAGGAAGCTTTTGGTGTCGCATTTTTCCGAATAGGTGCCGTCGCTTTCGAATTTATAGGTGTAGCGAAGCGAAACCGAGTCGAGCCCTTTAAGATATTCTTCATATTTGCCGAATCCTGAGGTTATCTGGCCTTCGGTTAGTTGTGCGTAGGTTATTTTTGCTTGCCAGGTTCCTTCAAGCTCAGATTTCGTGCAGGCGGAAAAAGAAAGCAAAATAACGGCGGAAAACAAGATGCAGAGTAGTTTTTTCATAGTTTCAAGTCCTTAATTTAAAAATCAATCCCAACAGCCCTCATGCAGTCAAATAAGTGTGCTTTTTTGGCGTCGCTCATTGGAACGAGAGGTAGCCTTAAATAGTTTTCGCAGAAGCCCATTTTAGCCATAGCCGCTTTAACGGGGATTGGATTGACCTCCGAGAAAAGCGCGTTAATTAATGGAACGTATTTCAGTTGCATTTTTGCGGCTTCTTGATATTTTCCGTCTTCGAAAAGCTTGCAAAGCTCGTGAACCTCTTTAGGAAGAAGGTTTGACAAAACCGAAATAACGCCGATTCCGCCCAAAGACATAATCGGAATGGTCTGGTCGTCGTTGCCTGAATAAATAGGCAGTCTTCCGCCGAGCAAAGCCGCTGTTTCAGCAATTTTGGAAATATCTCCGTTAGCCTCTTTAATGCCGGCTATTTTCGGGTTATCGGCAAGCGCTTCGTAGGTTGAAGGTTCGATAGCAATACCCGTTCTTGAAGGAACGTTGTAGAGAATGATAGGCTTGTCGGAAGCGTCGGCAATAACAGAGAACATTTCGATGAGTCCGTCTTGAGTGGTCTTGTTGTAGTATGGAGTGGAGCAAAGCATAGCATCGTAGCCGATTTTTGCCGCCTCGCCCGACATAAAAACGGCTTGCGCAGTATCGTTTGAGCCGGTTCCCGCAATCATGGGGATTCGCCCTGCCGCAGCCGAATGGGCAACCCTCAAAACCTCTAAATGCTCGTCGTTTTTAAGGGTTGATTTTTCGCCCGTCGTGCCGCAAATAACAAGGGCGTCAATACCCTCATTTATCTGCCAATCAACGAGTTTTTCAAGCGAGTTAAAATCAACACCGTTTTCCTTCATAGGCGTTATAAGCGCAGTTGCTGCACCTTTGAAAATAGGATTATTCATAGCAAGGCCTCCTAAATTTATCTTAATGAAATATATGAAAGAATTGAGATGTCCTATGCTCTGAAATTATTATATCTTATTTTGCGGCGATTTTCAATATATTTCTGTAGCCAAAGCAAAAAAACGAAGAAGAATCAGCCTGAAAACTATAGAAATGCGCTGTGATTTTTTATATTATTTTTGTGTTGAAAACTACCGATTAGGTCGTAGAATTGGAAAAAAAGTACAAAAAAACCATAAAAATAATCAAAAAAATAGCATTATTGTAGCAAATTCACTTGACTATTGAGGGACTTTATTATATAATATGCGTTAGGTATTCGTTACCTATGGGGAAAAAAGAAGAGGTAATTTAAAATGTATCAAAACTATGTCAAAAGAGCGTTGGATATTTTTCTTTCGTTCTTCGGACTGCTGTTCTCGGCGCCAATATTGCTGGTAACGGCGGTCGTAATCAAAATTTTCGATCCGGGCCCTGTAATTTTCAAGCAGCCAAGGGTCGGCAAGAATAAGGAAAGCTTCACGGTGTATAAGGTTCGCAGTATGCGTGTCGATACGCCGCAGATAGCAACGCCCGATTTCGAAAATCCGGAGCAATACATATCCAAGGTTGGAAGCTTCATCAGAAAAACTTCGATAGACGAGCTCCCGCAGCTTTGGAACATTTTCAAAGGGGATATGACCCTCATCGGCCCCCGTCCCGCAACGTGGGATCAGGACGATTTGATGGCAGAGCGCGATAAATATGGCGTGCACGCATTAACTCCGGGGCTCACAGGTTGGGCGCAAATAAACGGCAGAGATGCCATAGAAGTTCCCGATAAAGCCAAGTTTGATGGGGAATATGTAAGGAAGATATCCTTCCTTTTCGATTTAAAAATTTTCCTTAAAACGATACTCGTAGTGTTTAAAGAGCAAGACATTGTCGAGGGTAAACACGAATACACCGCCCCCGAAGCCGAAATCACCGAAAAAGAGGTCGTACATAAATGAGGATATTATATACGGTTACAATGGGCATAATGATGCGCCATTTTAAAGAGTTTATCGGCGATTTGGTCAAGAATGGTCATAACGTTGATATAGCTTGTAATGAAGATGAATATAAAGTTGACGATTTTTATCGTGAGCTTGGATGCGAAATTATAAGGCTTTCTTGTATAAGGAAGCCTTTTAGTGCTGATAACATAAAATGCTATAAGGAAATAAAGCAGCTTGTTGAGGAGAGAAAATACGATATAGTTCATTGTCATACTCCGGTTGCCGCTTTTTTAACAAGGCTCGCTTGCAGAAAGGCAAGAAAGCAAGGAACTAAGGTTATCTATACAGCCCATGGTTTTCACTTTTTCAAAGGAGCACCACTCAAAAACTGGCTGATATATTACCCAGCAGAAAAATTTTGCGCCCACTTCACCGATTTGCTTTTAACAATGAATGAAGAAGATTTTGAATGCGCAAAGAAGCATATTCACGCTAAGAAGGTTGAATATGTTCCAGGAGTTGGAATTAATACAGAAAAATTTAAAATTATTAAAATCGACAAAAACGAATATAGAAATAAAATTGGGGTGCCTTCTGATTGCGTTTTATTGGCATCGGTTGGAGAGTTAATTCCAAGAAAGAATCACGAAGCAATGATTAGGGTTGTTGCCGAGTTGAAAGATAAAAATATTCATTATTGGATTGCCGGTTGTGGAATCATTGAGGAATATTTAAAGGAATTAATAAGGGATCTTGGGGTTGAAGACAAGGTTCATATGTTGGGATTTAGAAATGATATAGCTGAACTTTATAATTGTTCTGATATTTGTTGCTTTCCTTCTTTCCAAGAAGGACTTCCAGTTGCGGTTATGGAAGCAATGGCATGCGGGTTACCTTGTGTGGTTTCTGACATTCGAGGCAACCACGAACTTATTGGGGACGCTGAAGGCGGATATCTTTGCGATGCAAAGGATTACAAAACGTTTGAGGAAAAGATTGCTTTGCTTATCGATAACAAAGAACTTTGTGAACAAATGTCAAAAAGAAATACCGAAGAAGCAAAAAAATATGGCGTTGATATAATTGTTAAGCTTATGAATGAAATATATTTGGAGTACATAGAAAATAAAGGTGATTAACTTGAATGAAAACGCACCGCTTGTATCAATAATTATCCCGGTTTATAACGGGAGCAACTACGTTGCAGAAGCTATTGATAGCGCTTTGGCGCAAACATACCAAAACATAGAGATTATTGTTGTTAACGATGGCTCGAAAGATGATGGAGCAACGGAAAAAATCGCTCTGTCGTATGGCGATAAGATAAGATATTTTTATAAAGAAAATGGTGGAGTTTCATCTGCGCTAAATCTTGGAATAGAAAAAATGCAGGGAGAATATTTCTCCTGGCTTTCGCACGATGATATGTATGCTCCAAGAAAAATTGAATCGCAAATCGAAGAGATAAAAAAATATTCTGAAGAAAATCTCATAGCCTTATCGGCAAGCAGACAAATAGATAAAGATTCGAAATTTTTAAGTGACGTTAAAGGCAAAAACCGTTTTGAAAGCGGAAGGATAATATCCTGGCAAGAATCGATATTCAATCTTCTTAATAAAGGCTCTTTTAATGGATGTGCGCTTCTTATTCCGCGAGTTGTTTTTGAAAAAGTTGGAAAATTTGATGAAAAATTAAGATATTGCCAAGATTTGCTTATGTGGTTGAATATTTTTATAAACAAATTTTCTTTGGTTTTTTGCGAAGAAGCTACAACGTATGGCAGGGTACATAACGCTCAACTAACTCAAACCGGTAGGGCTTTGTATCATAGCGATAGCGAATATATGGGAGATTTGTTAATACCAAAATTTGCAGAAATTTCTGATAGAAAAACCAATTTTTTGTTTGCTTTCGCAAAGCATAATGCGGTTTATAATAACAAGGTTGTAGTAAAAAAATGCTTGTGTGTTGCAAAATCGAAAAAAATGTTCAGTTGGATTGAAAAAATTAAACTAAAGTTAACTTTGTTATATGGAAAAATAAGACCGTTTATCAGACGATTATATTATAGGATTTTTAAAAATGTAAATACAAAATAGCAAGAGGAGAAAGAATGGCACCGTATTTTATTTTAGTTGGAGTACCGCTCTTTATAAGAGTATTTCAAAATTTCAAAGTTAATAAATTGGCAGTAAAGAAAAATTACGATGTCATAGTGTTTTTTATAATTCTTTTTTTCTTGCTTGCATTAAGGGATGATAGTATAGGTATAGATTTAAAAAACTACATTCCTTTTTTTAAAAAAATAGGCCGATTAGACTGGGCTGGAGCAATAGATTTCAAACATTATGAACTAGGGTATAGAATTTTAAATAAGATTTCTTATTCCATATCCTCTGACCCGCAAGTGTTTTTAGGGATAGTTGGAGCCATTTGTTGTATTCCAACTGCTATTCTCTATTATAAAGAGAGTGAAAACGGGATTTTATCTGTTTTATTGTATATAACGGCAACATCTATTTTCGATTTGAACTTTTCAGGTCTTCGCCAGGCAATAACTATTGCGTTGACTGCACCTGCTTTTTATTTAGTTAAGCATAAAAAATGGATGTTTTTTATATTGCTTGTGGCCTTCGCTTCATTATTCCATAAGTCGGCTTGGATAATTCTTTTGCTATATCCGATATATCATTTGAAAATCGCCCCAGGTCCTATGTTTACGGGTTTGGTTCCGATTTCGTTATTCACTTTTATATTTAAAAGGCAAATTGCCAACATAATCATTCCGCTTCTGGGCGATGATTATTCCGAAAAGTATAGCAATTCCGAAGAATCCGGCGCAGTAACGATGATTATTCTGCTTGCCTTGTTTGTAATCTTCTCATATTTAGTCCCGGATGAAAAAGAGATGGATGAAACGACAAGGGGATTGAGAAATATATTATCTGCTGCCTTGATTTTCCAAATGTTTGCACCTGTTAATAACGTTGCGATGAGATTTAATTATTATTTTCTTTTGTTCGTACCATTAGTGATTCCAAGGATAATTAATAGATGGAAGGGCGGAAGAAAGAACGATATTATAATAACGAAATTTGTTTTGATTCTTTTCTTCTTATGTTATTTCTTCTATAAAATATATTATAGCAACGATATATTGGAAGTGTATCCATATAAAGCTTATTGGAGTTGAAATATATGAAAATAGTTCAAATTAATGTTACTTGCGGACAGGGTAGTACAGGTAAAATATGCGTTGCTATCAGCAAACTTCTTAACGAAAAAGGAATTGAAAATTATATTCTTTATTCGCAAGGTAGCTCTGATTATAAAAATGGAATCAAATACATCGGCAGTAAATGGTATATAAAGCTTCAAGCTTTAAAATCGCGCATATTTGGCAATTATGGATTTAATAGTAAAAGCGCAACTAAAAGTATAATAAAAGAAATCAAGAAAATAGATCCCGACATAGTTCATCTTCATAATATCCATAGCCATGATTGCAATTTGAAGTTGTTGTTTAACTTTTTAAAACAATCAAAAATAAAATTATATTGGACTTTTCATGATTGTTGGACGTTTACAGGTTATTGCATGTATTACGATATGGTGAATTGCGATAAATGGCAAACCAAATGTTGTTGTTGTTCTAAAAGAAAAGAGTATAGTTGGTTTTTTGATAGAAGCCGAACCTTGCACAGAAGAAAAAAGGCTCTTTTTGAGGGTCTTGATTTAACGATTATAACCCCTTCTCAGTGGCTTGCAGATCAAGTTAAGCAGTCATTTTTGAAGGACTATCCCGTAAAAGTCATTAATAACGGAATTGATTTAGATGTTTTCAAACCTACCGAAAGCGATTTCAGGAAAAGATATAGCATCGAAGATAAATTTATCGTTTTAGGAGTTGCTTTTGGATGGGGTCCCAGAAAGGGCTTGGATGTGTTCGTTGAACTATCTAAAAGACTTGATGATAAGTTTCAAATCGTGTTGGTTGGAACTGATGATAACACCGATAAAGTACTTCCGGATAATATCATCTCAATTCACAGAACACAGAATCAGCAAGAGTTAGCAGAAATCTATACCGCCGCTGATGTGTTTGTTAATCCAACGCGCGAGGAGAATTATCCTACAGTAAATATGGAATCCTTAGCTTGCGGAACACCGATTGTAACCTTCAAAACAGGTGGAAGTCCCGAAATGCTAGATGAAACTTGCGGTGTGGTGGTTAAAAAGAACGATATCGATGCGATGTTCGAAAAAATAATTGAGGTTCAAAGCCAAAGAAAACTTTCAAAAGAGGCTTGTTTAAAGAAAGCAGAGTCATTCGATATGAATGATAGGTTTCGCGAATATGTAAAGTTATATGAAAAGACGTGAGAAGATGAAAATAGTATTTCTTTCGAATTATTTTAATCATCATCAAAGCAGTTTGTCGAATTCTTTTGTTAAAAATGAAGATATTGAATATTTTTTCGTTTCCACAGAGGCTATGTCGAAAGAGAGAAAAGCGCTTGGCTATAGGGATTTAGATCATTCTGCTGATTTTGTGCTTTGTGCTTATGAGGGCGGAGAATCAGAACGAAAGGCTTTTGAAATATGCGATGAAGCCGATGTTGTTATAACCGGTAGCGCGCCTGATAAGTTTATAAGAAAACGCTTGAAGGCGGGCAAATTAACGTTTAGATATTCGGAACGTATTTTTAAAATAATTCCCCCTAAACATCAAATGCCTTTGAGAAAGCTTGAATGCTTTTTCAAGCATGGAAGATATAAAAATTTATATATGCTTTGTGCAAGTGCTTATACTGCGGGCGATTTTGCCAAAACAGGTAACTTCATAGGAAAAACCTATAAATGGGGTTATTTCCCCGAAGTTAAAAAATATGATTCGATAGAAAAGATAATCGAAAATAAAAAATCTTGCTCGCTGCTTTGGGTTGGTAGATTTTTAGACTGGAAACACCCCGAATGCGCAGTTGAGGTGGCTCATAGATTAAAGCAAGATGGATATTCTTTTGATTTTAACATTATTGGCACAGGTGAAGAGCAAGAGAACATAGAAGCGCTTATTGAAAAATACGAGCTTTGCGATAGCGTTCATCTTTTAGGGTCAATGAAACCCGATGAGGTTAGAACTTATATGGAGCAGTCCCAAATATATTTATTCACGTCCGATCGTCAAGAAGGCTGGGGTGCGGTGCTTAATGAATCTATGAATTCTGGTTGCGCGGTTGTTGCGAGCAGAGCCATCGGCTCCGTTCCGTTTTTGCTTCAAAATGGTCAAAACGGATTCGTTTATAAAGACGGAGATATTGAGGACTTATATGGAAAGGTTAAAATGCTGATGGACGATAGTTCTCTCAGAGAACGTTTCGGCAAGAATGCCTATGAAACAATGATAAACGAATGGAATGCCGAAAATGGGGCAAATAGATTTATAAAGCTTGCTCAATCCATTTTGAGTGGGGAAGACCCTCAAGATTTATTTGAAAATGGCGTTTGCAGTAAAGCAGAAATAATCCAAGAATAATTATTTGAAAGAAGAAAAAAATGAAACTTCAATCTAAAAACTTGGCGCTGGTAACCTCGTATACATATTTAGTTATAAATACTGTTGCGAGTTTGGTGATGTCATCTTGTCTGATAAAATCCCTCGGTGCAACAGACTATGGGGTTTATCAGATCGTAACCTCGTTTACAGGGTATTTGGCTTTGTTGAATTTTGGAACCGGAACTATTATGACGAGGAATATTGTTGCAGCCAAGGTTAAAAAAGATGCTTCCGAATATGAAAACATATCAACTATAACATGGATGACTGTCGCTATAAGCGGAATTATGTTGTTGCTAAGCTTTGTTCTGTATCTGTTTTTTGACAATATTTATGGAGCATCTTTAACAACTGCTCAAATTTCGCAAGCAAAACCTATGTTTTTGATTGTTTCTCTTAATCTTGCGTTGTCATTACTATTTCAAACCTTTGAAGGCATCGTTCACGGAAATGATGACTATACGTCGCCGAAGCTTTTTTCTATTGCTAACGTTTTGATTCGTTGTTCGGTTATAATTGGCTTGATTCAAGTAATCAATAGCGCAATGGTAATAGTTTTAACAGATCTATTTTTGCGAATAGCGGGTCTGTTATTTATGCTTATTGTCAGCAAAAAATGGTATGTATTGCATAAGATTTTTGCTCCGAAATTGTTTAAAACCGCTATTTTTAAAGCATCAATTTCTTTTGCGCTTGCTATGATTTTGCAGGTATTTGTAAATCAGTCTATAACTCAAATTCCTAAATCAATTATAGGAATTGTTATTTCTCCCGAAGCCGTAACAACCTTTTCAATCGTTATTTATATTTATAATATTTTTTCCTCTGTTTTAACCGTTCCGATAAGCATATTTTTGCCGACAACCGTCAGAGCTATAACCAATAAGCAAAAATCAGAAATTGATTGGTCTTTTTTAGAGTTCCCTTGCCGAATAAACTCTTTGCTTGGCGGAACTATACTTTTTGGATTTATTGCTTTGGGCAGACAGTTTATAACCCTGCTTTATGGAGAAGAACAAATAGAGGCATGGCTTTTAACGGTTATTATGCTTGTTGCGATGTATGTAAATATGCTTTTAGCATCATGCGTTAACGTTTTAGATGCTTTAAATAAACGTTTAGTAAGATCGCTTATTATTGCCGCATCGGCTGCTTTGAGCATTTTGATAACTATCGTTTCGTTAAAGCAATATGGTATAATCGCTGCAGCTATTGCGATAGGAATTTCCTTGATTATCAACACCATCGCAACATCGATTTATTATAAAAAATCAATTGGCATAAATGTTATGAAGCTTTATTGGCAGGCAATAAAAGGTCCGCTGCCTTGTTGCGTTATCGCAGGAGCAGCAACGTTCTTTTTATCAAAAATTGTGCCGGTTTCCTTCTTTTGGTTTATTTGCTTAGGTGCGTTTTTTGCGGTAGTGTTGGTGGCTTGTCTGCTATTATTTGGCTTTAATAAACAAGAAAAAGAAATGCTGAAAAAATATCTTAAAAAGATTTTAAAGAAATAAGGTGTAATAATGCGCGAGATGACCTTCGAGGAAACGAAGCAGGTTGAGCTGGAGATTCTTTCGGCTATTGCTGAGTTTTGCGATGCTAATGAAATTAAATATTTTATAGCATATGGCACGCTTATTGGAGCTATCAGGCATAAGGGCTTTATCCCTTGGGATGATGATATCGATATCTGGATGCCGCGCGAGGATTACAATCGCTTTTTAGAAAGTTTTATTTCAAAAGACGGTAGGTATGAGCTTGTATCTCCTTATAGCAAAAAAGCTCGTCATTCTTTCGCTAAGGTTATTGATATCAGAACTCTTAAGATTGAAAAAGGCATCGATTATTCAAATGGAGATATGGGCGTTGACGTTGATATTTTCCCTCTTGATGGGCAGCCCGAAAATCAAAAAGAATTTGAACGATTCTATAATAAAAAGAGATTCTATTATCTTTTGTTTAACTCCGCGATAACAAAGTTTAATTGCGGAAGTTGGAAGTATAAGCTTTTCAAAATAGCAACCTTTTGGACAAGACCCTTCAAGGTCGCTTTCGTAAAAAAATGTGATAAGATTTCTGCGAAATATCCTTATAAGGACTCGAAAATTGTTGGTTCAACGTCGTCGCTTTATAACTATAAAAAAGAACGGTTCGAAAAAGAATGGTTTGAAAAATCCGAGTTTGCGATGTTCGAGGGCAAAGAGTTTAAAATCCCGGTTGAATATGATAAGATTTTGAGAATGATTTATAACGATTATATGCAGCTCCCTCCCGAAAACGAGCGCGTAACGCATCATTCTAATAATACCTTTTGGAAAGAGGAAAGTGATATAAAATGAGCTTATTTACAGGTAAAACATTACTTATAACAGGGGGGACGGGGTCGTTCGGTAATGCGGTGCTTAATCGCTTTCTTGCGACCGATATCGGCGAAATCCGTATTCTCTCCCGCGATGAGAAGAAGCAGGACGATATGCGCCACGATTTCCAGGCGCGTATGCCCGAGGTTTCGGAGAAAATCAAGTTTTTCATCGGCGATGTTCGCGACATTGCTTCGGTTAAGAATGCGATGCATGGTGTTGATTACATTTTCCATGCCGCCGCGCTCAAGCAGGTCCCTTCCTGCGAATTTTTCCCAATCGAGGCGGTTAAGACCAACGTTCTCGGCACAGAAAACGTTCTCACCGCCGCTATCGACGAGGGGGTTCGCTCGGTTATCTGCCTCTCGACCGACAAGGCGGCATACCCTGTCAACGCGATGGGCACTTCGAAGGCTATGATGGAGAAGGTAATCGTTGCGAAAAGCCGCACCGTCAGCCCCGAAAAAACCAAAATTTGCTGCACCCGTTATGGCAACGTTATGTGCTCCCGCGGCTCTGTTATCCCTCTTTGGATCGAGCAGATCAAGGCGGGAAATCCCATCACCATCACCGAGCCGACAATGACGCGCTTCATTATGTCGCTCGACGAGGCGGTTGACCTTGTTCTCTTTGCTTTCGAGAACGGTATCAGCGGAGATATCCTCGTTCAAAAGGCACCCGCTTGCACCATCGAAACCTTAGCAAAAGCGGTTACAGAGCTTTTCAATCCCGAAACCGAAATCAAGGTTATCGGCATCCGCCATGGCGAAAAAATGTATGAAACCTTGCTGACCAACGAGGAATGCTCGGGCGCTATTGATATGGGCGAATTCTATCGAGTTCCTGCCGACAAGCGAGGCCTTAACTATGATAAATATTTCAAAGAGGGCGACACCGAGCGCAATCCTTTAACCGAGTTTAATTCCAACAACACCGAGCTTCTCGGCGTTGAAGAGGTTAAGCAAAAGCTCCTGAGCCTCGCCTACAT
This sequence comes from Acutalibacteraceae bacterium, assembly GCA_045630885.1. Lineage (GTDB taxonomy): Bacteria > Bacillota > Clostridia > Oscillospirales > Acutalibacteraceae > UMGS1532. The sequence continues at coordinate 60,240 of JAZQTQ010000015.1, read as the reverse complement.
CCGCGAAGAACTCGCCGCGCTGGAGAAATAGAGCTACAATACATTATATATAATAAAAGTATCTGCAACTAAATAACCGCCCAAGCGAGAGTTTTCCGGAACTTTCGCAGAATAGGAAATATAAAACCCTCGGAGTTTCAGCTCAAAACTTCGAGGGCTTATTTCTTTTAGAACGCTTTTTCGTAATCGAAAAACAGATCGAAACGCAAAAAGCAAACAGAAAGAAATGGCAACGCTGTCCGAATACGCCCGGTCGTTTAATAGGAATAAAGTTGAGATATTTAGTAGGTATTTTTAAGTTACAAAAGAGCTTTGGACCCACCAAGGCTCTTTGTTTATTTCTCCTTAAATCAATGCTTTTGAACTTTGATAAAAATTTAACAATAATTGACAAATATTTTGCAAAGTGCTATTATTAATTTACGAAATTTTACAATTTACTGGAGGGTAAACAAATGAAAAAGATTTTATCGATGGTCCTTGCCTTTTTGTTGGTTTTCTCGGTGTTGCCTATAGGCACTAGCCTAACAGCTTCTGCTTTAACAGAAGGCGACTATACCTATACTGTTTCAAAGAATGAAGCCACTATCACAAATTTTTCCGAATCTTATAGTGGTGCATTAACCATTCCTTCAACTTTGGGAGGTTATCCTGTAACTTCTATAGGTTATTCTGCGTTCTCTTTTTGCGAAGGGCTTACAAGTGTAACAATCCCAGATAGCGTAACTTCTATAGGTGAAGAGGCGTTCTATAATTGCACAGAACTCACAAGCATAACAATCCCAAATAGCGTAACTTCTATAGGTGCTTTTGCGTTCGAATCCTGCGAAGGTCTTACAAGCATAACCATCCCAGATAGTGTAACTTCTATAGGTGATTATGTGTTCCTGTTGTGCGAAGGGCTTACAAGCGTAACAATCGGTAATAGCGTAACTTCTATAGGTTTTTATGCGTTCTCTAGTTGCACAGAGCTCACAAGCATAACAATCGGCAATAGCGTAACTTCTATAGGTGATAATGCGTTCGAAGACTGCACAGGTCTTACAAGCGTAACAATCCCCGATAGCGTAACTTATATAGGTAATTCGGCGTTCTTTAATTGCAAAGGTCTCACAAGCGTAACAATCCCCAATAGCGTAACTTCTATAAGTGGTTCTGCGTTCGAAGACTGCACAGGTCTTACAAGCGTAACAATCCCCGATAGCGTAATTTCTATAGGTCCTTCTGCGTTCTATAATACAGCATATTATAACAATCAAAGCAATTGGGAAAATGATGTATTATATATTGGCAATCATTTAATCAGAGCAAATACTAATATTACCTCTTGCGATATAAAACAAGGCACCAAAACCATAGGTGTTTGCGCGTTCGATGATTGCAAAGAACTCACAAGCATAACAATCCCCGATAGTGTAACTTCTATAAATGCTTATGCGTTTTATAGGTGCACAAGCCTTACAAGCATAACAATCCCCGATAGCGTAACTTCTCTAGGAAAGAGGGCGTTCTATGGTTGCAAAGGGCTTACAAGCATAACCATCCCAAACAGCGTAACTTCTATAGGTGAGTATATGTTCTGTGATTGCTCAAAGCTAACAAGCATAACCATCCCCGATAGCGTAACTTCTATAGGTGAGGGTGCGTTCGAGGGTTGCACAGGGCTTACAAGCATAACAATCCCCGATAGCGTAACTTCTATAGGTGATGGTGTATTCTATTATTGCGAAGGGCTTACAAGCGTAACAATCCCCAATAGCGTAACTTCTATAGGTAAATATGCGTTCGAAGAATGCACAGGTCTTACAAGCATCACAATTCCATACAAAGTATCGAAAATAGATGTGGATACTTTCCGTTATTGTGCAAATTTAAAAAAGGTTTATATTTATAATAAAAATTGCAGTTTTGACGATTCTTGCGAATTGAATCATAATCATACAATTTATGGATTTAAAGGATCAACCGCAGAAGTGTTTGCAGAAGAAATCGGAGCCGAGTTTATCGATATTATGACCGTTCATTCGCATTCATACGATAATGTATGTGATGCAGATTGCAATGAATGTGGAACAACAAGAAACGCACCCCATGCTTATAAAACCACAACAACCAAAGCTGCTACAACCTCAAAGAATGGTAGTGCAGTTAAAAAATGTTCTGTTTGCGGTAATGTTGCAAGCACAACAACTATTAAGTATGCCAAAACCTTTAAGCTTTCGGCATCGAGCTACACTTATTCTGGCTCCTACAAGAAGCCAACAGTTAAGGTTTATGATTCGGCAGGAAAGTTAATCTCTTCTTCGAATTATACCCTTAGCTATAAGAACAACAAAAACGTTGGCAAGGCAACTGTTACGGTTAAATTCAAGGGCAACTATTCAGGCACAAAAACCTTGAGTTTCACAATTAACCCGAAATCAACTTCGATTTCAAAACTAACAGCAGCCAAAAAGAGTCTCAAGGTTAGCATCAAGAAGCAGTCAAGCCAAGTAACAGGTTACGAGGTACAGTATTCAACAAGCAAAAAGTTTAGTGGTGCAAAAACAAAGACAATAAAGAGCTACAAAACAACCTCTTTAACCATCAAGTCTTTGAAAGCCAAGAAAACTTACTATGTCCGTGTCCGCACCTACAAAACCGTAGGCGGCAAGAAATACTACTCCTCCTGGTCCTCATACAAATCCAAGAAAACTAAATAACCAAAACAAAAACCTCAGAGTTTCATTTAAACTCTGAGGTTTCTTTATGTGTATTAGCTTTAACTATTCTTCTGCGATGAAATGATAGGTTTTGGTTGCGAAATCGCAATGAGGGAAGGTGGGGACGATTCCGCAGGACATTATAGTTTTTCCCGAGAGGGTTTTATCGAGTTCCGGAATGAAATACTTTTTGTTTTCATCGAGGCCGGCGGGGTAAAGAATTTTGATAGGACTATGGTGTTTGACTTCGCAGAACTGCTGATAGCTCGTTAACTTCGCTTTGGTTTTATCCTTTGAAACGACCATAAATCCGAAGAATTTGCTCTCAAAGGGGTTATCAATTCTATAAAGGTCGCCTTCCAAGATAAGGTCTTCGTTTTTAAGATATTCCTCAACCTGACGCTTTGTTTCGGCTTTTTGTTCATCGGAGAAATTGGAGGTATCGAGTTCATAGCCGGTTGCTCCAAGTTGGGCAATATCCGAACGGGTTTGAGATGGGGTGATTCTGTTAGTTCCGTGATTGGGAACGACGGAATAGTGGCAAGACATTGATGACAGGGGATATACGATGCTTGTTCCATACTGAATTCTTGTTCTTTGGTCGGCATCGGTATTGTCGCTCGTCCAGTTCTGTGGGAAATAATAGAGCACAGCGGGGTCGAATCTTCCACCGCCACCCGAACAACCCTCGAATAAGACGTCGGGATTGCCTTCAACGATTCTTTCAAACAGGTCGTAAACGCCCAAGGCGTAGCGATGGCTGAATTCCTTTTGGCGGTCAGGCTCTAAGTCTAAAGAATAAAACTCGGTTACGTTGCGGTTATAATCCCATTTAACGTATTCAATCTCGTTATTTTTAAGAATTTTGCAAACCGATTCAACGATATAATCACGAACGTCTTTGCGAGTGAGGTCGAGCATATATTGTGTTCTGCACTCGATTCTGCCTCTTTTAGGAACGCCGATTGCATAGTCGGGGTGGGCTCTGAAAAGGTCGGAATCCTCCGAAATCATTTCGGGCTCAAACCAAAGACCGAAGTTCATACCGAGGGAATGAACGTGGTCGATAATAGTTTTGAGGCCGCCATCAAGCTTTTCTTCATTTACAAACCAATCACCGAGGCCTGACGTGTCATCGTCGCGCTTGCCGAACCAACCGTCATCGAGAACGAAGGTGTCTATACCTGTATCCTTAACCGACGAGGCAATATCCATAAGCTTTTGATTGTCAAAATCAAAACAGGTTGCTTCCCAGGTGTTGATAACAAGCGGACGGTGTTTTTTTGCGAATCTCTGATTTATAAGGTGATTTCTGAAGGCGTCGTGAAATTTGCGACTCATTCCGCCAATACCGTCTTGCGAATATGCTATAACAATTTCGGGGGTTTCGAGTTCTTCGCCGCTTTCAAGTTTCCAGGAAAAATCAAAATCGTTTATTCCGCCCGAAACGATGGTGCTGCCGTTAGGGCAAACCTCTGCCTGAAGCTTAAAAGAAGATGAATAAACAAGGCTGAAGCCATAAGCGTTGCCCGAAGTTTCTGTTGCACCCTTTTGTATAAGTGCTATAAAGGGGTTAAGCGTTCCCGAAGACGTTGCACGTTTTGAATCTATCGAAATAACTCCATGGGTGAGGGGAATCGTTTCTATCGTTCTTTCTCTTGTCCAAGAACCTTGGAGTGAAAGTAAATCGAAATCACTTCTTGGAAAACCGCAAGCAAAGGAAAATGCTCTGTTGAGGAAAACTGTTGATTCGGCATTATTTTTATAAACGATTCTGCGCGCAATGACCGAACAATCCTCATAAACCGAGTAATAAAGGTCAGCGGCAAAACGAGTTAACGAATCCTCAAGATGCAAAATGAGGGTTTCACCATCCCTCATTGAGGGCATACCCTTCATTTTTGGCTTTTCTTTTAAAATCTCGTGGGAAACATATAAAAGATTGCTGATTCTATCTCCTTCCGCATTTTGAACCAAAACGGTGGGTTCACGGTAGTCGCCTGTTCCAAAGAAGGAAATTTCGGGGAGAAAATCGTGGAAAGAATCATTAGTTCCGGGGATTTTTGCCGAGAAGGAATAAGCGCCTGAGGTTGGAATATGGTCGAGGTTTTCTCTCGGAATCCGACTTCCGAAATAAAGATGCTCGGCAAAGCCGTATTTGTTGATTCTGAAAACATAAGAAGCATCTTTGCTCTCTAAATAGAAGGTTTTATCGATTTCGTTAAAGTAAATTGCCATTTTATAAACACTCCTTAATTGCATTGTTGATTTTTTGGCGAAGGTTCAAGAGATATTCCTCGGATTTGGGATATTCTTTAAAGGTTATGGGCTCGATGCCTTCGTCAATAAGATTTATAACGAACTCTTTTCCTTTTAGCTCCTCTAAAAGCTGCATAGCTCTAATATCCTGCAAGGCATCAAAGAAAAGCACTTGTCTGAGCGAGGGCCAGGGCTTGCCGCCTTCTCCCGGGTAAACTGAATAGGCATCTCCCGAGGGAGCGAAGCATTCGCCGTCGGAGCAGATGAACGGGTTTAAGGTGTTATAAGAATACTGATTATTATAGAAATTATATCCCCAATGCCCAAAGCCTTTGAGACCGAATTTATACATCTGTGTGCCAACAATCCTTGTTCTCGAGGAGGGCATCGCGAAGAATCGGTTTGAAACCTTATTCCATTGGGCGCAGCAATAATAGCCCCAAATATTTTCAACATTCTTTTCGAGGAATGGCTCAAGTTTATCAAGCACGCAAATGGGAATATCAATAGAGCCTATAATATCGGGATCGGAAACAGCATCCATCGTTTTTCTGCCCGCAAGCAAGGGGTACAAAAACTCAACATTCTTCTTATATTGCTCGAGAGTATCCTCGTTTGGCTCATCCGAAATATGGAAATAGCATTTATCTCCGAGCCCTAAAGAATCAAAAAATTCGAGAACTGCAGGGATATACTGGGTTAAAAAGCTTTTGTATTCCTCGCATAAAGCCTCGGTGTCCCATCCGAAGATGCGTTTTTCCTCGCCATCAACAGTCGCCCAAACCTGCGGGCAGAATTTTGCTCCCCATTGGGAGAAAAGATGGGCAATTTCAAAATATTTGAAGCCAATCCTGAGCGCAGTTTTTACCCATCTTTCGAGCATAGAAAAATCAAAGCTGTATTTTCCGTTTTCTAAGGTTATTTTTGCGAGCTGAGTTGAGGGGCGATAGCCTCCAACGTAGGTATCAAGCTCGGGAGAGATAACGGGGGTTAAAATCATATTCTGCCCATAGCGATGAGCATTTTCCATAAAGCGCTCGATAATTGCCCAATGCTCCTCGCTATACATTTCCAAATTATAATATTGCATAAGGCAATCAGGATAAAACCACTGCGAGAAGGTTGTTTTTTGTTCGGGAAGAAGGGCATCAATTATCTCAAATTCCAAAGAAAGCTCCTGTATTTTTTCACCTGCTTCGTTATAAAATGCACCCGAGAAGGTTTGATTTCCCGAAAGCTTGCCATCAGTGTCCAATTCAATCCAGAGAGAACGCATTGTGTGATTGCAGGTAAGGCGGGTTTCGCTTGTTATTGGTTTTAAAAGGTCGGGATAAAGCCCCGGCTCGGTTCTTAAATAATTATCATCGAAGGTTTCGGGATAAACGGGGAGCATTGAGGGGATGTTTTCTACGAGATAAATGTTTGCAAATTTCAAAAAGGGTTCATCAATTTTAAAATAAACTATCTCCTTGGTGATTCGAGGGTCTTCGTGCTGAAAGGGGATAATAAAAGAATAGCGTTCATTCTTTAAGAAGGTCGCTTTTTTCAGTTCCTTTTTGCTTGCCATCATTTCATCCGGGAAGCATTTGTTAAGGGACGATATAATTTTTATTTCTATTTTTATCTCTCCTTTTAGAGTAAAAGTTCACTAAATCTAATTTTACCATATTTTAGTGTATTAGTCAATATAAAAATAATAAATAATCTTATTGACAGTAGTTGTAGGTCGTGTTATACTTTTTTTGAAATAAAAGCAAAGGGAAGAAAGAAAAACATGGAAAATATTATGATGGAAATCAATAAGAAATCAGAAATCTTGAAGCGAGAAATATTAGAAGCGCCGGACCTGTGCAAAATAGTCGGCACAACCTATTACGTTTCAAATTCGGGAAATGACGATAACGATGGTTTAACTCCCGAAACTGCTTGGCAAAGTTTAGAAAAAGTATCCAAAGCGGAGCTTCAAAAAGGGGAAGGAGTTCTGTTTCGTCGAGGAGACGTTTTCAGAGGAACCGTATATGCTAAAGACTATGTTTTCTATGGTGCTTTCGGTTCGGGCGAAAAGCCAAAATTCTATGCTTGGAAGGAGAATTTAGGCAGCTCTGTTCTTTGGGAATTATATGATAAAGAGCATAATATCTGGAAATATAAGAAGGGTATTTCCGACGTCGGAACGCTTGTTTTTAACGAGGGTGAAAAACATTCCTTAAAGCATATTCCTTCTTATATAAAGGGCAAATTTGTTTGCAGAAGCGATGAAAATCGTCCCTTTGTTATGCAAGATGAAATGACAAATAATCTCGATATTTATTGGCATTTCGAAGCGGTTTTATCTGATAAAAATTACGCAGAATCAGGGCTTGAGCCTGTTCCTGAGGTTGAAAATATAGAAGACGGAGAATTGTATCTCAGATGTGATGAGGGCAATCCCGGTAAGGTGTTCAATTCAATCGAGGCGGTAGCAAGAGCTTGCGCCTTCAGAGCATCTAAAACCAAAGGCGTTCATATTGATAATATTTCGATGAAATATTATGGAATCCATGCCGTTGCGGCGGGCGGAAAACTCGTTGAAGGGCTTAAAGTTACGAATTGTGAAATAGGCTGGATAGGCGGAACGATTCAGAATTATTATGGGCTCGATCCGAATTATCCGGAAGGTGGCAGAGGAACCGTAACCCGATTTGGAAACGGTGTTGAAATTTATGGCGGTTGCAAAGATTATGAGGTTTCAAACTGCTATATTTATGAAATCTACGATGCAGGCATAACCCATCAGGTAACGACCAACGGCGAAAAGTATGTGATGGAAAATATCCGCTATAAAAATAACTTAATTGATAAAAACGTCTATTCGATAGAATATTTCCTCGATATGAATAAAGGCGACACCGAAAGTTATATGAAGGATATTGAAATAAGCGGAAATATCCTTATGAATTCGGGATATGGCTGGGGTCAGCAAAGACATAATAAGCATACTCCGGCGCATATTAAAGGCTGGAGCTACGTAAACCGAGCGAGCAATTTCAAAATTTTTGATAACATATTTATCTTCGCAGGGTATAGAATGGTGCATTTGGTGGCGCTTAATAAGGAAAGCTTGCCGGAAATGAAAGGCAATACTTATGTTCAAAAGCTTGGCGGAATGTTGGGACAATATGGCGAAAACAAAGCGGAAGAACCCCCGATTTTAATTTTTGATGAAGATGCCCAAAGCAAAATTCAGGATATTTTCGGAGAAAAAGACGCCAAGGTTTATATCGTAAAATAAATTTAAAAAACTGCTTCATTTTGCTTCGGCAAATGGGGCAGTTTTGATTTGTAGACCCATAATAAATCCAAAAAAAAACAAGATAAATTTTTCCGTTTTTTATTGCAAAGCAAAGCATTTTGAAATTTTCCTAAAAAAGGATACTAAAAAAGGCAAAAAACACTTGTAATATTAAGAAAAATATTATATAATAAAGTGAATATTGTAATTTAAAGAAAGGATGTCTATGTATGGGCGATTTTTCTCTGATAGATATTTTAAAAATTGTAATGAAAAGGGTATGGACTGTTGTTATAGCGGCTGTGCTTTGCGGCGCAATAGCGCTAGTTTATTGCCAGATGCTCGCAACTCCAACCTATGAGGCAAAGGCTTCTGTTATCGGAAGTAACGGAAGCGTTGCGGCAGATTTGGAATTTGAGGTTAATAACGGCGATGCAACGGTTGAATCTTCTGATTTAGCAGCATCTATTGCGCTTACCGATACATACGTTGTTATGCTAACCAAAATGCCAACCGAAAGCGATCAGTTCGTTTCGGCATTAACCGAAGAAGATCTTCTCGAACAATATAAAAATTCCAAGGTTGAAATAACCGCCCGTGAAGATACTCTTATAATAGACATTTCGGTTATCTCAACCGATCCGAAGGCGGCTCAGCAGATTGCAAATATTTATGCTGAATGTTCCTCTGATTTCGTTGCAGATTATAATATAGGAATGATAAAAACTCTTTCAAAAGCCAGAGATACGCAGCAGGTTTCTCCCAAAACCTTAATAACGGTTGCGCTTGCCGCAATTTTGGGCGCCGCAGTTGTTGCCTTCTTCGTAATCTACATTGAGCTTAGCGACAGAACAATCAACGGCGAAGAAGACGTCAGAGCAAACTACGATATTCCGATTCTCGGAAACGTTCCTGATTTCCAATCAACAGTTAAGGGAGGTAAAAAATAATGGATAAAAACGTTAAAGCTCCTCAAACCGAAGCTGAAGTACCTGTAGCAGCAGAAAAGAGCCACGTTCCTTTTGCTATCGTTGAGGCATATAAAACCATAAGAACAAACATTATGTTCATTCTTTCCCGTTCGCAAAAGAAAAGAGTTGTAATTTCTTCTTCAAACGTTGGAGAAGGAAAATCAACAACCTCTATAAATTTGGCTATCGCTTTCGCTCAGCTTGGAAGCAAAGTTTTGCTCATTGATGGAGATATGCGTCGCCCTTCGATTTATAAAAAGATGAAGCTTTCAAATCAAAAGGGTCTTTCTTCCGTTCTTGTCGGCTTTTGCGAAATAGATGAAGCTATCAAAACGATTAACCCTTGCCTTGATGTTATGCCTTCGGGCCCTATCCCTCCCAATCCTTCTGAGCTTCTTGGTGGAGATAGAATGGACGAGCTTCTTGATAAATTAAATGAAAAATATGAATATATATTTATCGATACTCCTCCTATAAACGTTGTTTCCGATCCTCTCGTTTTGGCTCCCAAAACCGATGGTATCGTATTCATCGTTCAGGACGCTATCACAACTCACGATGAGGTTGTCAAGGCGAAATCAAGCATAGATTTGGCAGAGGTTAAACTTTTGGGAATCGTTATAAATGGTTCAACTAAATCCAAGCGCGCAAGCTATAGCAGAAACAGATATATAACGGGTGGCAGGTATCAATATAACTACAACTATTATTCTGCCTATTCCTATGATAACAGTAACGATAAAAAGTAGCCTATAAAACCAAAAAGGTCAGGTGAAGCTAATGATAGCAGATATTCATGCGCATATAGTTCCCGGCGTTGACGATGGCGCAAAAGACCTGAAAGAAGCGGCAGAACTAATAAATATGATGCGGCTTGACGGGATAACGTCGGTTGTTGCAACCCCGCATTTTTATCCCAACGTCTGCCCCGAACCTCTCGAACATCTGAACGTAGTAAAAAGGGCTTTTCAAAATATGCTCGATGAATTAAACCTTGAAGTTCCGAATATTATTTTGGGCCACGAGGTACACTATTTTCGCGAGATTGCAAGAAGCGAGCAGATAAAAGAGCTCAGAATGGGGAACAGCGAATATATCCTTTTGGAGCTTCCCGAAGGAAATTGGGGAAGCGAAATAGCGGAAGAAATAATGGAGTTTTCTCTTAATACGGGGTTAATCCCCATTCTTGCTCATATTGAGCGTTATATAGGAGTAAACGGTTTTTCCGCCGTCTTGGAAACCATCAAAAAGGGGTATTGTCAAGGGCAACTCAGTTGTGGCTCTTTGTTTGCCCCTCGCCGTTTCACAAAAAATGTTTATAAGCTTTTAAAAAGCGGAGTTGTATCGTATATCGCAACCGATGCTCATTCGGTTGATAAACGCCCTCCGAGAATGAGTGATGCTCTTAAAATAATCGAGGCAAAACTCGGAACAAAAACTGCCGAAACCTTGATTGAAAACGGCAATGAACTTTTTAAAAAGATTTCGGAAGGGCATATAAGAGGAATGAATTATGTTCAAGAATTCTGCATTTAAGAAGAACAGTTTGCTGATAATAGACTTTCTTGTTATGTTTATTATTCAGCTTGCGAGTATTGTTTTAATAACCGATAAAACAGGTCCGGAGCTTTTTTCGCTCTATAATGTTGGCCATATTGTCGGCTTTGCGTTTTTAAACCTAATATGTATTGCGCTTTTCGGAACTTATAACATCATCTGGCGCTATGCAAGATTTGTCGATTTGTTCAAATGCGGAGCCGGGGTGCTTTGCGGTTCGGTTATTTTCTGCTTTTATTCGATAGTTGCAAAGCTCGATGAACCTTTCAATTTTATTTATAGCATCATCGGTTTTTCCTTTTCGGCGGTCGTTATCGTTGGCATAAGGCTTATTTATAGAATTACTTATGAAATGATGAACCGCGCGAATATAACAACGCTTGGCAAAAAGCGAACCCTTATAATCGGCGCGGGTGTTTGCGGCAGAGCGGTTCTTTCCGAAATGAGCGAAGCCGATACGCCTTATTTCCCCGTTTGTCTTGTAGACGATGACCCGTCAAAAATCGGCAGAACGGTTAGCGACGTTAAAATATTCGGCCCTATTCCGCTCGTCCCCGAACTTTGCAGAAAGCAAAAGATTGAAACTATTCTTTTTGCTATACCAACCGCAGAGATTGCAGTTAGAAACAATATCCTTAAAATGTGCGGCGAAACGGGTTGCGAGGTTAAAATCGTTCCGAATATAACCGACCTTGTTAAGGAAAGCAACATTCTTCATCAGGTAACAGATATTAAGATTGAAGACCTTTTAGGCAGGGACGTTATTAATCTGGAGAATGAAGATGTCAGCAAATTCCTTGAAGGAGAAACAATTCTCGTAACGGGTGGCGGCGGTTCAATCGGTTCTGAGCTTTGTCGTCAGATTGCAAGATGCAATCCGCAAAAGTTAATAATCCTCGATATCTATGAAAATAACGCTTATGATATCCAGCAGGAATTATTGCGTTCCGGCTTTAAGGATTTGAGCGTTGAAATAACCTCTGTAAGAGATTTTAATAAGCTCGATAAGTTGTTCAAAAAGCATCAACCAACGGTGGTTTATCATGCGGCGGCGCATAAGCACGTGCCCTTAATGGAGGATAATCCCGAAGAAGCAATTAAAAACAACTGCATCGGAACGCTCAATATTGCGGTATTGTCGGAGAGATATAACATCCAAAAAATGGTGCTCATTTCAACCGATAAAGCGGTTAATCCAACCAACGTTATGGGCGCATCTAAACGCTGTTGCGAAATGATAATGCAGTATATGTCCCAACAGTCTGAAACAACCGATTTCGTTGCGGTTCGTTTTGGAAATGTTTTGGGTTCAAACGGTTCCGTTATTCCGCTATTCAGAAAGCAGATAGAAGAAGGCGGCCCCGTAACGGTTACCCATCGTGATATAATCAGATATTTTATGACGATTCCTGAAGCCGTTTCGCTCGTTTTGGAAGCGGGATATATGGCGAAAGGTGGCGAGATCTACGTTCTCGATATGGGAACTCCCGTTAAAATAACGACCCTCGCCGAAAACCTTATAAGAATTTATGGCTACGAGCCTTATACCGAAATGCCTATCGTATTCACGGGTCTTCGCCCGGGCGAAAAGCTTTTTGAAGAGTTGCTTATGAGCGAAGAAGGGCTAAAATCAACTGCCTCCAAAAAGATATTTATAGGCGGAAAAATCAAACTCGACCCCGAAGAATTTATAAGAGAACTTTCGGATCTTAAGGAAGCGGCTATGGAAAACAGAAGCGAAGACGTTGTTGCGAAATTATCAAAACTCGTTCCAACCTTCAAACCTCAGAAAAAAGAAAACAAAGGAGAAGATTAAAATGGAAATAACAAAAGATATGTGCATTGGCGATATTCTTGAAATGGATGAGGGAACCGCAAAATATTTCCTCGAAATGGGAATGCATTGTTTAGGATGCCCTTCAGCACGTGGCGAAACCTTAGAGGAGGCTTGCGCTGTTCACGGAACAGATGCAGATGACCTCGTTGAAAAAATCAACTGCTATTTAAGCTCTAGATAATGGAACTTAAAGCCAGACTAAAAATGATTTTAAGGTCGGTGCCGAAGGGAACGAGAGTTGCCGATATCGGCACCGACCATGCTTTTTTGCCGATAGCGCTTATAAAAGAGGGGATTTCTAAAAGCGTTCTGGCTTGTGATATAAGCGCAGGGCCGTTGTCGGTGGCTAAGGAGAATATCCAAAAAACCAAAACCGAAAATATTGAAACAAGGCTTTGCGATGGGCTTGCCGCTATAACCCCCGATGAAGTTGACGTTATAACAATTGCGGGTATGGGTGGCGACGTTATAAAAGAAATTCTGAGAAAAGCCGAATGGATAAGGGATAGGGAAAAGCTTCTCATATTGCAGCCGATGTCCTCTGCCGACGTTTTGAGGAAATTTCTGTATTCTGAAGGCTTTTTCATCGAAAGCGAAAGGGCGGTTGAGGATACAGGCAGAGTTTATACCGTTATTTCGGCAAGATTTTCGGGCAAAAAACTTGACCCTTCAAAATCTCAGATATTTATAGGCGAGCTTTCTGAAGATATGTCGGAAGCCGCTAAAAAATACATAGAACTTCAATATATGAGGGTTAAAAACTGCGCCGAAAGTTTAGAAAAGGTTGAAAGAAAAAGGGAAGAATACCTTTATAATTTGACCGCACAAAAAGAAATAGAAGAAATCTTAAAAAAGAGGTGAAATGAAAGCTTATGCCGCTAGACGGAGCGTATCTTAAAAATTTAACAGAAGAAATCTCCCGAAAGGCGGTCGGAGCGAGGGTCGAGAAGGTTTTTGAGCCTTCAAGAGAAGAAATAGTTTTGGCTTTGCGTGCTCCGGGATTTCATGGAAAATTGCTTCTTTGCGCAAGAAACACAAGCGCAAGATTAGGGTTTATAGAGTCATCTCCCGAAAACCCAAAGGTTGCGCCAATGTTTTGTATGCTTTTGAGAAAATATATAGGTGGCGCTAAGATAACAGGGATTGAAACCTTTGGCTTTGAGAGGGTTGTAAGGCTCAGATTCCAGTCGAGAAACGAGCTTGGCGATGAGATTTACCCTTCGATTTATCTGGAACTCATAACGGGTGCGCCAAATATAATATTCACCGATACTGATGGCAGAATAGTTGATTGTATTCGCAGGTCGGATATTGAAAAGAACGTTAGAATGATCCAACCGGGCGCAAAATACGTTTTGCCCGAAAGTCAGAATAAACTGAATTTGTTGGATTCTGAAATTGATAAAGCGCAAGAAATGATAATGCGCTTTGAAAACTCTAAAATATGGGAGGCGTTTTTGAGCGTTGTCGACGGAATTTCGCCCCTTGTTGCGAGGGAGATTGCGCTTTATATTGAGCCTGATCCGGATGCGCTCGTTAAAAACGCCAAAACCAAAATGCTCCGTTGGGGTATTGAAAAATTAAAAAAAGCGCTTGAAAACGGGAAACCGCATATAATATATAAGGAAAGCGGAGAGCCGAGAGATTTCAGTTTCCTCGCTATTTCGCAATATGGTTCGAAATCAAAATGCGAGGAGCAGGAGTCTTTTTCTGCGCTTTTGGAAAAGTTCTATTTTGTTAAAGATAACAGAGAACGAATGAAACAGCAATCTTCCGATATTCTAAAACTTTTGTCGGTTTTGTCGGGGCGTATTTCCAGAAAAATTAACGCTCGAAAATCCGACCTGAAAAAATGCGAAAAGAAGGAAGAATATAGGATTTATGGCGAGCTGATAAAGGCGAATATCTATGCAATTTCGCGCGGGGACAGTTGCGCCGAGGTCATTAATTACTACGACGAAAACGGGGGTACAATCAAAATTCCTCTCGACGTTAAATTAAGCCCTCAGGATAATGCTCAAAAATATTTTAAGGAATATAAAAAATATTGCGCGGCTGAAAATTTGCTTTCAACCTTGCTTAAAGAGGGCGAAGACGAGCTGAAATATATCGAATCGGTTTTCGAGTCTTTAAGCAGAGCAGAAACAAGCGAAGACTTAAACGCTATAAGGCAGGAACTCGAAAGAGAAGGCTATATCAGAGCGCCTCGTCAGAAGCAAAAAGTTGCAGTTTCAAAGCCTATGCGATTTCTGCTTTCCAGCGGAGCCGAGCTTCTCGTTGGTAAAAACAATATGCAAAATGATGAATTAAGCCTTAAAATTGCGGGTAAAAACGATATTTGGTTCCACACTAAGAATATTCATGGTTCCCATGCAATTCTTTTTAAAGAAGACCCCGATGAAACCGATATTATCGAAGCGGCAAGTATCGCTGCTTATTATTCAAAGGCAAAAAATTCAAGTTCTGTTGCGGTGGATTATACTCCTGCAAGATACGTTAAAAAACCGCAAGGAGCAAGACCCGGAATGGTTATTTATACAACCAATAAAACAGTTTACGTAACTCCAAGCGAAGAAATAGTAAAAAATAAGAAAGGGTGAGAAAAAATGAAAATCGGAGTTTCCTCTGCGAGCTTATATCCCGAACTTTTAGAGGATTCACTAAAGATGGTTGGCGAAAGCGGAATTAAAAAGACCGAAATTTTTGTTAATACTATCAGCGAAATTGAGCCGAATTTCATTTCAAAACTATGCGCAATCAAAGCGCATTATGGAATTGATATTGTTTCTTTTCACCCCTTTACGTCGGGGCTTGAACACTATCTGCTTTTTGGGAATTACCAAAGACGTTTTCGTGATAGCTTCGAGTTTTATAAGCGATATTTCAGCGCTGCCGCCCAACTTGGTGCGGAGATTTTCGTTTTGCATGGTGATAAAATCGGCTCTCGTTTAAGCGAAGATAATTATTGCGAAAGATTTTTAAGGCTATCTGAAGCGGCATCCAGAGAAGGTGTTATTTTCACGCAGGAAAACGTTAATAATCATCGTGCGAGCGCCCCTGATTTTATCCGAATGATGATTAGAAATCTCGGAAACCGAGCTCTATTCACCTTCGACGTTAAGCAGTCTGTAAGGTCGGGACATTCTCCTTGGGAGATTTACGACGCAATGCGAGGTCATATTGCTCATATTCATTTAAGCGACCATACTAAGGAAAAAGATTGCTTGCTCCCCGGAAAAGGCGAGTTTAATTTCAAAAAGCTTTTCAGAATAGCCGAAGCCGATGGCTACGACGGTTCAGCCCTCGTTGAGGTTTACAGCAACGCATTCAAACTTGAAAAAGAGCTCTTTGATTCTTGTCGCTTCCTTGAAAAAGAACTATCTGAGCTTTATTAAAAAACAAAATCAAAAGGCCCTCAAGCAGATTGCTTGAGGTCCTTAATCATTAGCTAAAACTTCTTATTAATATTTTTTTCTTGCAACGTAAGAAGTGTGGAGGATATGATGAGCCTTTTCGCTTCCGAAGGAGCCGAAGTATTCATCATAGAGAGCCTTAACAACGGGCGATTCGTGCGACTTTCTGAGAGCCATAGCTTTATCGGCATCATAAAGAGCCTTTGCTCTGAGCGCCTTGAGGTCAACAGTATCGCGAACTGTCTGAGGCTGAATAGGCTGACCGCCACCGTTTACGCAACCGCCGGGGCAACCCATAATTTCAACGAAGGTCCAATCGTGGTCGCCGGACTTGATTCTGTCCATAACTACCTTTGCGGCAGCGGCGCCCGAAGCGATAGCAACCTTGATTGTCTGACCATTGATTTCAACAGCAGCTTCTTTGAGGCCCTGAGTTCCGCGGCAAGCGGTGAAATCAACGTCTGTGTTATCCTTGCCGGTGAGCCAGTCGTTAGCAGTTCTGAGAGCAGCTTCCATAACGCCGCCTGTTGCACCGAAGATAACTGCAGCGCCTGTATCTGCGCCGAGAGGATTATCGAAATCTTCGTCGGGGAGAGCCTTGAAGCTAAGGCCTGCTCTTTCGATCATTCTTGCGAGTTCACGAGTTGTGATAGCAATATCAGTATCGGGAACACCTGCAGCAGCCTGATCCTCGCGTCCGATTTCGAACTTCTTAGCGGTACAAGGCATAACAGCAACAACAACGATATCCTTAGGATCCCAACCCATCTTTTCTGCATAATAGGTCTTAAGAACTGCGCCTGCCATCTGCTGAGGAGATTTGCAGGAAGAAAGATGGTCGATCATATTGGGATAATAGTATTCACAGAATTTAACCCAACCGGGTGAGCAAGAGGTGATCATAGGAAGAACACCCTTATTGTTGATTCTTTCAACGAGCTCGTTAGCTTCTTCAACAATAGTGAGGTCGGCGGCGAAATCGGTATCGAAAACCTTTTCGAAGCCTAAGCGACGGAGAGCCGCAACCATCTTGCCTACAACGTTTGTTCCGATAGGCATATCGAAGCATTCGCCAAGTGTTGCGCGGATAGAAGGAGCGGTGTGAACGAGAACGTGTTTAGAAGAATCTGCAAGAGCTTCCCAAATCTTATCTGTATCATCACGCTCGGTTAAAGCGCCTGTTGGGCAAACAACGGTACACTGACCGCAGGAGATACAAGGAGTTTCTGAAAGAGGCTCACGGAAAGCGGAGCCGATGTTTGTATCGATACCACGATCGTTAGCGCCGATAACGCCAACGAACTGCTCTTGACAAGCAGCAACACAACGACGGCAAAGGATACATTTATTGTTGTCGCGAACCAAATGAGGAGTTGAATAATCTATATCATAAACGGGCTTGAAGCCTTCGAAGGAAGATTCGTCAACGCCATAATCACGGCAGAGCTTCTGCAATTCGCAATTTGTTGAGCGAACGCAGGAAAGACATTTCTTTTCGTGGGTTGAAAGGATAAGTTCGAGGGTAGTTTTTCTTGCTTTTTGGATTTTCTCGGTATTGGTGAGAACTTCCATACCTTCGGTAACGGGGTAAACGCAAGCGGTAACGATTCTGAAACCTCTGCCTTCGTTTGCCTCAACAACGCAGATACGGCAAGCGCCGATTTCGTTTTTATCCTTCATAAAGCAGAGAGTTGGAATTTCAACACCTGCAACACGGGCTGCTTCCAAAATGGTGGAGCCCTTAGGCACGCTTACTGCAATGCCATTAATTTTAACATTAATCATATCCATTATATTTCGGCTCCTTTCTTATTGCTTGCTTATTGCTTTAAACTTACAGTTGCCAATACAAACGCCGCACTTAATACATTTATCAGCATCGATTGTGTAAGAAGGTAATTTGTGGCCGGGAGCAACATAATCAGTCTTTTCGATTGCTGAAACAGGGCAGTTACGAGCGCAGAGTCCGCAACCGATACATTTTTCCTTATCGATAGAGAAGGAAAGAAGATCTTTACAAACGCCTGCAGGGCACTTCTTATCAACAACGTGAGCGATATATTCTTCTCTGAAGAACTTGAGGGTTGCGAGAACGGGGTTAGGAGCAGTTTGACCGAGACCACAAAGAGAATTCTGCTTGATGTAGTTGCAGAGCTCTTCGATTCTGTCAATATCCTCTAAGGTTCCCTTGCCCTGAGTAATCTTATCGAGGAGTTCAAGAAGTCTTCTTGTACCAACACGGCAAGGAGTACACTTACCGCAGGATTCATCAACGGTGAACTCAAGGAAGAACTTAGCCATATCAACCATACAGTTGTCTTCGTCCATAACGATAAGTCCGCCTGAACCCATCATACAGCCGATAGCTGTGAGGTTATCATAGTCAACTTCGGTATCGATAAGGCTTGCAGGGATACATCCGCCGGAAGGACCACCTGTTTGAGCAGCCTTGAATTTCTTGCCGTTAGGAATACCGCCGCCGATATTATATATAATGTCGCGGAGGGTTGTACCCATTGGGATTTCAACAAGACCGGTGTTTTTGATTTTTCCGCCGAGAGCGAAAACCTTAGTTCCCTTTGATTTTTCAGTTCCCATTGAAGCGAACCATTCTGCGCCCTTAAGGATAATCTGAGGAACGTTAGCGAAGGTTTCAACGTTATTTTCAACGGTAGGACGATTGAAAAGACCCTTAACAGCAGGATAAGGAGGACGAGGTCTGGGTTCGCCACGATTACCCTCGATAGAGGTCATAAGAGCAGTTTCTTCGCCGCAAACGAATGCGCCTGCGCCAAGACGGATTTCGAGGTCGAAATCGAAGCCTGAGCCGAAGATGTCTTTGCCCAAAAGACCCATTTCGTTAGCCTGGTCAATAGCTATTTGAAGACGCTTAACAGCGATAGGATATTCAGCACGAACGTAAACGTAGCCCTTTGTTGCGCCGATAGCATAACCTGCGATTGCCATAGCTTCGATAAGAGCATGGGGGTCGCCTTCCAAAACGGAACGGTCCATAAATGCACCGGGGTCGCCTTCGTCAGCATTACAAACAACGTATTTCTGGTCAGCCTTGTTAGGAGCAGTTAAAGCCCATTTACGACCTGTGGGGAATCCGCCGCCGCCTCTGCCGCGAAGACCGGAATCTGTGATAACCTTAATAACGTCGTCGGGAGTCATTTCGGTTAAAACCTTACCCAAAGCCTGATAGCCGTCCATAGCAATGTATTCATTAATATCCTCAGGGTCGATAACGCCGCAGTTACGAAGAACAACGCGCTCCTGAGTTTTGTAGAAAGCGGTGTCGTTAAGAGCAACGGTTGTTACGTCCTCAACTTCCTCGCCTGTGTCGCTATAAACCAAGCGCTCAACAATTCTACCTTTTAAAAGATGCTCAGAAACAATTTCTTCAACATCTTTAGCTTCAACTCTGCTATAGAAAGTTCCGTCGGGATAAACGATAACAACGGGACCTAAAGCGCAAAGTCCGAAGCAACCGGTTAAAACAACCTTAACTTCTTCTGAAAGACCTTGTTCGGCAATGTGAGTTTCGAACTGCTCTTTGATTGCCAAGCTTCCGGAAGAAGTACAACCGGTACCGCCACAAATTAAAACGTGTGAACGAATCATAATTATACCTCCAGATTATTTATTGGCAACGTTTGCATATTCTGCAACAACCTTGCCGCCCTTTATATGTTCTTCCATAACCCTTGCAACTTTTTCAGGGGTCATTTCAACATAAGTTGTTTTCTTATCTGCCTCATAAACCTCAACGATAGGTTCATATTGGCAAAGACCGATACAGCCTGTTTGGGAAACAGAAACCTTTCCCGAAAGGCCTTCCTTCGCAACGGCTTCAACAAATGCGTTAAGAACGGGGCGAGCGCCTGCAGAGATTCCGCAAGTAGCCATACCAACAACGATTCTCATTTCGCCTGTGCCTTCGCGAAGCTGGACTTTTTGCTGCATTTTTTCTTTGATTGCCTGAAGTTCCGCTAATGATTTCATTTATATCTTTCCTTTCCTTGATATACTTTTTTATGTTTATCTATAAAGTTTCGGAATATTGCTCGTTGAGATATTCCTTAACCCAAATGATAACTTCGTATTCGGCAAGCGAGATATCTCCCAGTTGCTCTCGCAACTCACGGGTATCAACGCCGACCGTTTTGTCCCCGATTTTATGTTCAAATAAGAAATCCGTATCGGGGTGCCCTTGAATAAGAGTGATTATAGTTTCAACAATGTTTCCCAAAGGAGTGTAGTCGATATGGGTTTTATCAAAAATTGCCGTAACCTCAGTTCCGTGAGAATCGGGGAAATCTTCGATATGCTTTGAAGCAATCGAAAAGCTTCCGCCCGTCATTTCTGCCTGAAGCTTTAAAAATGGGATTCCAAGACCAACCTTTCTGGTAGTTCTCGTTGTGTAGAAAGGGTTTTCAACGCCTTTCAGCACATCCTCTTTCATTCCGCAACCGTTATCGATAATTCTTATTGTCAGAGTATCATTGGTTTCGTCGAGCAGAATTTTCGTTAAACTCGAACCGGCTTTGGTTGAATTTTCGGTTATATCGAGAATATTTAATGAAAGCTCTTTCATTTCTTTTGCCTCAAAATATTAAAAATCTGATTTCTTACAAGCTTACTACTATATGGCTCGTCGTTGATTTCGAAAAAATGCTCTTTATCTCGTATATCCCAAAGATAATGCGCATCTGAGCCAACGAGCATAATTCTGTTTTTAAGCGGTTGACTTTTTCTATATGCTTCTTCTTTTTCTCCGTCGTGAAGCTCGAAAGCGTTAAAGCCCTCGTTATCGGGGAAAACACCAAGAGTTGAAACGACTCCGTTTGCATCTCTGTCGATATGAGCAGGATAGCAAATTCCCTCGAAGCTTTCGGCAAAGCGAGGGCAATCGTCGATAGAAATATCGGTTGCATTAGAAAGCAGATATTTTTCCTCGCCGATAACCTCGTCCTGCCCGTTCATAATAAGCTGGCGACCGAAAATTTCGGGTCGGTTTTCTATCTTTATCAAATGGTTTTCGATTTCCTCTGAAAATCTGAGCGCATTTTCCAATTCCTCAAAGAGAAAAACAACGTGAATATCTTCGCTTGTAGTGAGTTCCATTCCCGCAATCGGAATAATTCCGTTTCTCTTTGCCGCCTCGAAAAAAGCGGGACAGTTTTTGCAGGTGTTATGGTCGGTTAAAGCCAGAACGTTAAGGCCCGCAAGGGTTGCCATTCCGCAGATATTATTCGGGGTGTTGTCATCGTCGCCGCAAGGGGACAGACAGGAATGAATATGGAAATCATAGTAATATCTTGTCATCAAATCAGCTCCGCGAGCCTTATTGCCGTTTCATAACTTGTGAGTTTGGTTGAAACAACGTTAATGCCTTTGGTTTTTGCTGCCGTTAAAACGTCATCTTCCAGGGTAACCCCTTCCGAAAGAATAATAACGGAGGTATCCGCTAAGGTTGCAACGGCAAGCGTGTTGATATTAGACATTATTGTTATCCAGGCATCGCCGCTTGTGGCTCTGCCCATAACCCAGCTCAAAAGGTCGCCAATATAACAACCTTCTATTTCCCTTTCGGGTTCGGGGCAACAAATCTCATTAAAATCATTTAATAGACAAAGCTCGCTAACCTTCATTTTTTTCGTCCTTTGATTTTATATAATCCAAAATATCGTTGCGATATCTTAAGATGCACTTGTCAAGCTGAGCCTTACCTTTAACAACGTCTTCTGCAAAAGCACGACAGTTAGGCGCGCCGCAGGAACCGCAGTCAAGACCGGGCAATTCATCGCGAAGCTTTTGAATATCCGCCATCATTCGCATAGATTCAGCCATATTTGAACTGAGCCTTGAAATGGGGCGATGCTCAGGCAATTCTTCCATAAAATATTCCTCAGGTATGTATTGCTCATTTTCCTTGAGAAAATTCTGCGAAACGGGAAGATAGCGACGAAGCGTTTGAAGCTTGGCTTGCGCTATAAATGGATTTTGCATTGTCAAAACTCCGCCAACACAACCACCTGTGCAAGCGGTGAGCTCGATAAATTCGAGCATCGGTATATTTCCGTTCTCGATTTGGTCGAGAACACGATTAACGTTATCAATACCGTCGGCGGCAAGATAGGCGTCGTTAAAGAGCGCAGTTGCTTCGCCTCCGGTTGAAGCCCACCCAATTCCAACCATACCGGAATTTTGCAGACTTTCGATCTCATCTGAACGATTCATCTCGTTTATAAGCTGAAAATAAATGTCGCTTATGGAAACAACTATGTCAACTCGGCTTTCGTAATCTCCAACTCCGTTTTTAACGTAGCTCGCTTTTGCAGGGCAGGGAGAAATGAAACAAACGCCGATTTCCTCGTCTTTGAGTTCGGGGTGTTCTTTCTTCGCCTTCTTTCTTGCCATCATAGCCGCGATTTCCATCGGCGGCAACATCTTTAAAAGGTTTTCTTTCAAAGAGGGATAGCGGAGCAAAATGAGCCTCATAACAACGGGGCAGGCTGAGGAAATAACAGGCTTTTTGATGCCTTCGGTTTTAAGATACATCCTCGTATATGCCGAAACGAGCTCCGCTGCTGCGGAAACCTCGAAAACGTCGTCAAAGCCAATTTTGCGAAGACCGTTTAAAACGAAATCCACATCGTCGAGATTTTCAAATTGACCATAAAGCGTTGGGGCGGGAAGAGCAATTTTATATTTGAATTTTTTAAGGTCTTCAAGCTTGTTGCAGATGGCTTTTTTTGCCTTTTTGGGGCAAATTTTAATACATTCGCCACAATCTATGCAACGATCTTGAATAATTGTTGCCTTGCCATCTCTAACCCTTATCGCCTCTGTTGGACAGTGTCGGATACAGGTTGTGCAACCGGTACATTTTTCGGGGTCGAGAAGAACTGAATGTTCATAAGGCTTCATAAGAAATTCACCTGCTCTTTCCTTTTTAAAACGGATGCTTAAATATTAACTCTCATAGTAATGGTTGTTCCAACACCGACGGTTGACTGAATATCCATATAATCGGTGTAGCGCTTCATATTGGGAAGACCCATACCTGCGCCAAAGCCTAAAGAACGGATAGTATCAGGGGCGGTTGAGAAACCTTCAAGCATCGCTTGTTTAATATCCTTTATGCCGGGGCCTTTGTCGGCGAGAACGATTTCGATATAATCTTCCGAAATGCTGACGTCGGCATTTCCGCCTCCTGCATGGATAACCATATTTATTTCGCCTTCATACATTGCTATGGAAACTCTTCTGATGATTTCGGGAGAAAGACCAAGCTGCCTCAAATTCTTTTTTATAGCTACGGATGCTTGCCCCGCAGATGTAAAATCATCTCCGTCAACATCGAAATGGAAGGTTAAGAGTTCGCTCATTTAACCTTGTTTCCTATAAGACCGTTGCTGTATAGAATTCCGCAAGCCTCATATAATCTTTTAGAGGTTGCCAACAAAACTATACCGCTGTCTTTTGCAAGTTCAATCATCTCAGGGGTTGGCAGCTTGGAACGAACAAAAACGATGCAAACCATATCCATCATTTCCGCAGTTCTTATAACCTGAGAATTAACAAGACCCGTTAAAAGAACGGCTTGATCCTTTACATAGGCGAGAACGTCGCTCATCATATCGCTGCCGCAAGCAGAATAAACGTGCTTTCCGAGGTATTCCTCGTTGCAAATCACGTCTGCCATAAGCAGTTCTTTAATAGTTGAGATCTTCATAAAGATAATTCCTTAATTTTCAAAGTAGGGATTTGCCTTTTATTACATATACTTTGCTAAAATATCGTCAACGTCGTCAACGGTAAGTCTGCCGTAAACCTCGTCATTAACGGTGAGAACGGGAGCAAGACCGCAAGCACCAATGCAGCGGCAAGCAGTTAATGAGAACTTGCCATCAGGTGTGCATTCATCTGCGCCGATACCGAGTTTTTCAGAAAACTTATCAAAAATATCTCCTGCACCTTTAACGTAGCAAGCTGTTCCCAAGCAAACGGAGATATTGTATTCTCCCTTAGGTGAAAGAGAGAACTGTGCGTAGAAGGTAGCAACGCCGTAAACCTTCTCAAGCGGAACCTCAAGACCTTCAGCAATCATAATCTGAACCTCTTTGGGCAAATAGCCATAGATGTCCTGAGCCTTTTGCATAACCGCCATAAGATTGCTCTTATCGCCCTTATGCGCCTCGATTATTTCGAGAAGCTGCTTTTCTTGTTCCGCTGTTCCCTTGAAAGGAAGGGTACTGATTTTCTTTTGCATGAACTTTATCCTCCTTAAAGAAATAACTTAGAACCATTCTTTAACATATTACATATATATTATAAGAACATTCACTTGCATATTCTAACATATTTTTCGCAGTTTATCAACACCTTTTGCGATAAAATTTGATATTTTTTTAACAAACTTTTGGAAAGTGAGGAAAAATTGCGTTTTATGAGGAAAAAATGTGAAAAAATCTTCTTTACAATTTCAAAATGCTATGATATAATGTAGGAAGTGAAGTGTAATTTTCTGAAAAAGGAGAAAATAGATATGAAGAAAATAATTGCGATTATCCTTTGTTTCTCAATTTTTAGTGTTTTCGGAGCAGTTGCATTTGCCGACGGAAGCCCTGAAGGAAGCAAAAAATATAATATCACTATTGAAATCAATGGTGAAAGCAAAGACGTTGTTCTCGAAGAAGGAGATACAATAACCCTCGTTGCAACCGATGAAGATGGATTCACCTTTGAAGGTTGGGAAATTTCGGGTGATTATGAAATAGTTGAAGGCGATGAATCAAGCAAAACGCTCGTTATCAGACCTTTGGGCGACCTCGAAATCATTGAGCTCGGAACTTATGAAGAGGAAGAAAAGCCCTCAAAACCTTCTAAACCCGGAAAGCCTAACGATTCCGAAACATCTCCTCCAACAGGAACCACTAATACTATTTTCGCTCTTGGCGGTTTGGCAGTTCTTTTCCTCGCCGCAGCGGTAGTGGCAAAGAAAAAAGCAAGGTAATTTAACAAAATTTTGCTCCGCCGAAAAAATTCGGCGGAGTTTTCTTTTAAGGTTACGAGAATAATCCGAACCCGCCTTAACAAGGAATTTCGGTGTTTTTGGCTCTTTTTATTGATATAATTTAAGGGAGGTGATATCCTTGGATAAAAAGAAATGGAATGCAGTTTTTTATGTTTCGATAACTCTTTGTATTCTTTCGCTGATTGCGGGAATGATTATTTATTTTTCTATGTGCGCAACAGAAAACGACTATGAAAAGCTCCGTTCCGAAACTAAATCGACGCAACAAGATGGGCAGCTCGGCGAAATCAATTCGGACGGTGGCGTTAAAATTAATTTTGATAATCTTCAAAAAAGGAACAAGGATATCTACGCCTGGATAACAATTCCTCAAACCGGTGTTGACTACCCTGTCCTTCAAAGCTATGAAGAAGACGACGATTTTTATCTTAACCATAATCTTGACAGAGAATGGGATATAAATGGTTCTATCTATACGGAAAAGCATAACAGCCTTGATTTCACCGACCCCGTAACCGTTATCTATGGCCACGAAATGCTCGACGGTTCAATGTTTAATACCCTTCATAAGTTCAGCGACAAAGAATTTTTTGAAAAAAATAAATATATCTATATTTATCTTCCCGATAAGGTGTTGACGTATACGATTGTTTCGGCATATAAATCCGACGACAGACATATTCTTAATTCCTATGATTTTTCGAAAAAAGAGGTTTTTGAAGATTATCTCGAAGGGGTAATGAAACCTAAATCAATGATGGAAAATCATCGCAAAATCGAGCTTACGACCGATGATAGAATTATAACTTTAAGCACCTGTATGGGCAATGAAAAAAATTATAGATATTTAGTTCAAGGAGTTTTAACAGATGAAAGACCCGTTAAATAATAATGAAGAATTAAATACCGAAGAAACAGAATCGGAAGCCCTCGAAGTTGAAGAAGAAACCGAGCTTCAAAATGCGGAATTTGTTGGGGTAGGGGAAGAAAAAGAGCCTCTTGACGAAGAAATTTCCCAACACAGAAAAAAGGCTCGCAAAAAGAGAAGAAAGAAAAAACTTATTATAGGTTTAGGGCTTGGCTTCTTTGCTTTTTTAGCCCTGCTTCTTGTTGCTTTTCTGATTCTTCAAGCAATAGGAAAAAATCAGATGGTTGATTTTAAAAACGTTAAGATTGAAATTAGCGAAACCGTGAAGGAAAATCTGGAAGTAAACGATAAAAACGACGGAAAAACGGTTGAGTATAAGGGCGAAACTTATAAACTTAACGAGGATATAACAACCATTCTTTGTATGGGAATTGATAAGGGCGAAATAAACGGCGAAGGATATGGCGCAAACGGACAATCCGACGCCAATATTTTGCTGGTTATTGATACAAAAACGGGCAAATCAACCGCCATCGCCATAAACCGAGATACTATGATAGACGCCAACGTTTATAGCGATTCGGGAAAATTTTTAGGGGCGGAAAAACAGCAGCTTTGCCTTGCTTTTGCGAACGGCGACGGAGAGGAAAAAAGCGCTCAAAATATGATGAAAAGCGTTTCTTCTCTTTTCTATGGAATCCCCGTTAATTCCTATATTGCAATAGATTTGGAGGCAATAGGGCCCTTAACGGAGCTGGTAGGCTCGGTTAAGGTTAAATCTCCCGAAACCATTTCCTCTTATTCGGGATACCAATTTGAAAAAGGGGAAACGTATACTCTCGATTCTGCGGCAGAAGCGGAGGCTTTCGTGAGAGCGAGAGACGTTTCGGTTCTCGATTCAAACGTTGCCAGAATGGAGCGCCAAAAGGTTTATTTAAAGGCGTTTTCAGCGGAGGCTATTAAGAAAACCAAGGAAGAAATAACCTTCCCCGTCAGCCTTTATAACGCCATAACAGATTATAATATAAACGACCTTAATATAGCCAAAATCGTGTTTTTAACCTCGACAATAATTCAGGGCAAGGAGAATGTTAATCTCAAGTTTTTGAATGTTGAGGGAGAGGTTAAAAAGGGCGAAAAACACGCTGAATTTTATCCCGATGATAAAAAACTTTTCGAGCTTATTTTAAAGGTTTTTTATGAAAAACAAGTAGATTAATAAAAAGTTTTGGAAAAAAATAAAAAAAGGTTGTCTGCTCCTATTAGGTGTGTTATAATACACGCGTAAGAGGAGCAGTTTTTTGCTTCGAAAGATGAGAAAAGAGGAATAAAAATGGAAGAAGTAATCAGGGTTGAATATCCCCGCCCGCAGTTTGTTAGAAATGAATGGATTAATCTTAACGGAAGTTGGGATTTTTGTTTTGATTTCGGTCTTTCGGGCGAAGAAAGAGAAATTTATAGGCAAGATTCGTTCGAGAAAAAGATAAACGTTCCGTTTTGCCCCGAATCAAAACTTTCAGGGTTGGGACACACTGATTTTATCAATGGTTGTTGGTATTTAAAAAAGGTTGTTTTGCCCGAAAAATGGCTTCAAAAGGGAAGAAGAACTCATCTTAATATCGACGCTTGTGATTATGAGGCAAGGGTCTACGTTAATGATAAATTCGTCGGCTATCATAAGGGTGGATACATCGGCTTTTCCTTTGATATAACCGAGTATTTGAACTCCGGCGAAAACAAGATTGTTGTTTTCGCAAAAGACGACGTAAGAAGTAAACGTCAGCCAAAAGGAAAACAGGCGGACCTTTATTATTCCAATGCTTGCGATTATACGAGAACAACGGGCATCTGGCAGACGGTATGGCTCGAAAACACCCCCGAAAACTACATAAAATCGGTTAAATTAACTCCATCTTTAAAGAATAAAACCTTGCTTTTAGAGGCTTCGGTTTCGGGCGAGCAAGAACTTTTTGCAGAGATTCTTTTCGGCGGAAAATCTATCGCAAAAAAGAGCGCAAAATCGAGTTTTAACACTCTCAAAATGGTTATTGATATTCCGGAAATTTATGAATGGAATATGGAAACTCCGAATCTCTATGATTTGAAATTAACCTTCGGAAGCGATGAGGTTGCAAGCTATTTCGGACTTCGAGATATCGAATATAAAGACAATAAAACGTATCTCAACGGAAAATCAATTTTTCAGCGTCTTATTCTTGATCAGGGCTTCTATCCTGACGGAATATATACAGCGCCTTCAGATGAAGAACTCGTGAACGATATTCTTCGTTCAAAAGCGATGGGCTATAACGGAGCAAGGCTTCATCAAAAGGTTTTTGAGCCTCGTTTCCTTTATCATTGCGATAAGCTTGGTTATATCGTTTGGGGCGAGCACGCAAACTGGGGAATGGAACATAGCGGTGATATTCCTTATTCCGCCTTCTTGCAGGAATGGTTGGAGATAATTGAAAGAGATTACAACCACCCTGCGATAATCGGTTGGTGTCCTCTTAACGAAACCCCAACAAATATAAATCGTGATTTCGTGCGTTTTCTCTATCATCAAACAAAATCCTTCGACCCGACAAGAATCTTTATTGATAATTCAGGTTGGTTCCATGTAGACGGTTGTTATGATATGTATGATGTTCATGATTATGCTCAGGATCCCGAAAAATTCCGTAATGAGTATATGAAGCTTGTGGAAGGCAAGCCCGTCCGCCATTTATCGGGTCTTAATAACGGCGGAATCGGACGACACGATACGTATGATGAGAGAAGCGACATATCCTTTGTCAGCGAATTTGGCGGCATCGGTTGGTACTTGGAATCCGGCGATTCTCAGTGGGGTTATGGCAATTTGCCAAAAAGCGAGGAGGAATGGATTGAGCGTTATAAGGGGCTTTGCGACGCTCTTCTTGACAATCCGAAAATCTGCGCATTTTGTTATACTCAGCTAACCGACATTGAGCAGGAACAAAACGGACTTTATACCTATGACAGAAGGCCGAAATTTCCGCCCGAAATAATAGCTGCAATAACCTCAAAAAAAGCAGCGGTAGAAGAATGAACAAAAGAACCAAAACGCCTTTGAATTATATCAGAAGCGTTTTTTTGAAAATATAAAAAAATCACAAAATTTAGCGAAAAAACTATTGATTTTTTCACTATATATGTTAAAATAAGATAAAAATTTTCGAAAGGAATGAGGAAAATGGAAAGATACCTGAGTAAAATTTGTCTCGACGGTAAGCATAAGTTATATATCGTTGAAAACAAAGATTGCAAGGAGTGGGCAGAGGAAATCTGCTCGGAAAAAGAACTGTTGCAAAAGGGATATAAACCGATTGAAGGAAGCGTTCCGGGCAACTTTGAAATTGATATGGAGCGCGCGGGTCTTATAGGCGATATTTTCTATGATATGAACACCCTAGAAGCGCAGAAGTTCGAAAATCGCCACTTGTGGTACGTTATCAATTTTGATTTCAGCGGAAAGAAAAACGACGATTGGTATTTCCTCTTTGAAGGCGTTGATACAGTTGCCGAATATTATCTTAACGGGGAATGGATAAACTATACGGACAATATGTTTATTTCCCATAAAATTGAAACTGAAGGCAACCTTAAAAGAGGCAAAAACGAGCTTCTCGTTCATATAGTTCCTGCTATGATAGATGCGAGAAACCGCCGATTTGACGCGGGTTGCACGGCTTGTCTGCCTTTTAATTCCGGCTCTCTTGCAATCAGAAAAGCGGCAAGTATGTATGGTTGGGATATAATGCCGAGAATCGTTTCTGCGGGCATTTGGAAGTCCCTTTATCTGTGCCTTGATAAACCTGAATATATTGATGAATTTTATATGCGTCCAACTATGAGAAACAGAGCAGACGACACGTGTGTTTATGTTAACACAAAACTTGAGGGCGATTTTTGTCAGGAGTATTTTATAGATATTGAAGGCGAATGCAAAGGCCATACGTTCAATTACACAAAACGTATGTTCGGCACGGAAGAAACTTTCCGTTTCAATCTCGATAAGCCCGTTCTTTGGTGGCCTCATACGATGGGCGAGCCCAATTTATATAACGTAACCGTAACCCTTCGTCATGGCGAAGAAATTGTTGATACAAAAACCTTGCGTTACGGCGCAAGAACAGTTGAACTTGTTAACACCGAGGTTTTCGATGAAAACGGAAAAGGCGAATTCAAGTTCCTCATAAACGGACAGCCCTTCTCGGCTTACGGAACAAACTGGGTTCCCATTGATGCCCTTCATTCCCGTGATAAAGAGCGCTTGCCGAAAGCTTTAGAGCTTCTTAAAGAAAGCGGAAGCAATATCGTCAGATGTTGGGGCGGAAACGTATACGAAGATGATATGTTCTTCGATTTCTGCGATGAAAATGGTATTGCCGTGTGGCAGGATTTTGCTATGGGTTGCGCAAATTATCCGATGGACGAAGAATTCTGCGAAGCCCTTCGTGATGAGGCTGAAAGCGTTGTAAAACGTCTTCGTCAGCACGCTTGCTTGTTCCTTTGGGCAGGCGACAACGAGGTAGATTCCTTTGTTTGGTATTATAAAGACCCCAACACAAACATTCTAACCCGTGAGGTGCTTCCGAGAGTAATCGACCGTCTTGACCCGATGCGTGATTATCTGCCTTCAAGCCCCTATATCGGTCCGGAGGCTTATGCCAAAAAGGAAAGCCCGGAGGAGATTTGCCCCGAATATCATCTTTGGGGTCCGAGAGAATATTATAAGCAGGAATTTTATCGCGACGCCACAACTATTTTTGCCAGCGAAACGGGTTATCACGGTTGCAATTCCCCTGAGGGAATCAAGAAATTTATCGCTCCCGAAAACCTCTGGCCTTGGCAGGATAACGATGCTTGGATTGTCCATGCAGCTTCAATGGTGGTCGGCGAAGAAAGCCCTTATGCTTACAGAATACCTTTGATGGCGAGTCATTTGAACGTACTGTTCGGAGATACTGTCCCCGATAATCTCAACGATTTTGCATTGGCTTCTCAAATAAGCCAATCAGAGGCGAAAAAATATTTCATTGAACGGTTCAGAACGGGCAAAATAAATTGGGAGAGAACAGGCATAATCTGGTGGAATCTCCTCGATGGTTGGCCACAGTTCTCCGACGCGGTTGTTGACTATTACTATTATCGCAAGTTAGCCTTCTTCACGATTGCAAGATGTCAGGAACCAACCTGCCTTATGTTTGCTGATAAAGCCCATATTTCGGGCAAAATCGAGCTCATCGGTATCAACGACCCGATGGAAGAAAAGCAGGTGTCTTATAAAGTAACCGACGTTGAAAGCGGAAAGCTTATCCTGGAAGGAAACGCAGATTTAGGTGCAAACGACGCCCAAAAACTTGCAGAACTTTCTGCAACCGACGACGCGGCGTTGCTCCTTATCGAATACACCGTCGACGGCAAAACTTATAAGAACCACTATCTTTGCGGAAAACCAACCTACGATTACGCAAAAACCGTTGAATTGTTTAAAAAAGCAGAGCTTCTCAATATCGAAGGCTTTTAATTTTCGATAGAATCAATAAATAACCTCAGTTGCAAAATTATTCCTTGTTCAGGATGCTGCAACTGAGGTTTTCTTTTTTTCTGAATTGCCGCAAAAAAACTCATTGAAACGCCCGAAATGAGCCAACGTTTATTTTTTTTGTGATTTTTTAAGTTTTGCTATCGTCAATTTGCACAAAAAAATAAAAATTTTTTGGTTAAAATGCCTATTTAAAAAAGATAACATATATGTTATAATCATCAAGAATAAGATTGGGTTTTTGCACCGCTAAGGAAAAACAGTCAAAAAAAACAAAAAAAGTGCAAAAACCTACAGGGTGAAAACTAACTTTGGGACATTGGCGAAACAAAAGCCGATAAAAGCCTTCAAAAAAAGCCCGAAAAAGGTTGCCCCCCGATTCAAAAAAACAAAAAAACAGAAAAGGAGAATGGTGATGAAAAAAGGACTTTTTAGAATTCTTTCCTTGCTCGTTGTTTTTGCAATGATGTTTACGCTTTTAACGTCTTGCAAGAAAGACGAAACAACCGAGCAGGGCTCAAGCAATAAGCCTGCTTCGTCTTCGCAAATTGGAGATACGGCTGAGCCTTCAGAGGAAGAATCAAACCCAGATGAAATCATCGGCGTAGAAGTGGAGAGTGGAATCAACGTATCCCGCCCCACATTCACAGATGGCGCTATCAGTATTGGTATACTGGAATTTAACGGCGACGACATATTGGAGGAGGACCCCGACTTCCCCGACGATGATGATATCTATGGAGATATAGGCGATATCGATGATGGAACGGCTGAAGAAGAGGAATTTATTCCCTTCGTTCAAAAATACGGAAAGAAGGCTTCCGGTAAGACCAGAAATATAACTGTTGATAACAGCGATGTTCTTTTCGAGGGATTCTATGGCTTGGGTGCAAACTGTTTCCCAACCCAGTTTACTCTTGAGGCTCAAAAAACAAAAAAAGACATTCCTGCTTTCGCAGAAATTAACGCAAAGCGTTATAATGAAATGACCGGCGCATATATGCGTTCCTGGTTCCAGATCGACTGGATTGTAACTAACGAGTGCGAAGAACAAGGGCTTGATCCCAGAAAGATCAAGAATTGGGAAGATAACCCCGACTATGTAAACTATATGAATAACGTATACGACTTCGATAACGATGCCTTCAATTCTGCAGTTGAATATTGGAGAATGCTCGATGAGGCCGATACAGAGGTTTATCTTGCATACGGTTGGAAAATCGCAACAAGAATTCAGTCATGGTTCGGTATGAATCCTCAGAATCCTCAGATTGCAGGACCTTACGATCTTAAGAAATATGCCGAAGCTTGCGTTGCTCTCTTCAAGCATTGTCGTTATGAAGAAAAATTAAGCAACTTCAATACGCTTTCTTTCTATAACGAGCCCGATAGAGCTGACGACTATACATATCAAGGTTCTTGGGACTATCAGGTTATCGGAAACAAGTGCGTATGGTGGGCAAAGATGGTTGAGGAATGCCATAAAGCTTTAAAAGCAGACCCTAAAACCAAAGATGTTCAAATAATGGTTGCTGACTGCTCTAACGATATAAATGTCAGAACAGAAAACTACGTTAACGTTTATCTCCGTAACCACGCAACGGATTATTTCGATGACTATACTTTCCATTGCTATCCCGGCAGATACTACACCTTGGGTAACGGTAACGTATATGATGCTCTTTATGAGAGCTTAAATAAGGCATACTATTATTATAATGATAAGCCTCGTTGGATAACCGAGTATTACACAACTCAGAAGGATATCCTTCCTCCAACCGATCCTGATGCTGATGCTAATTATGCTTGGGACGGTCATTACAACGGTTGGAATTGTTCAACAGGAGCATATTTTGTTGCTTCTGCACACAATGGCTTCAGCGGTATGTTCAAATGGTCTTGGGTTGGCGGATACCTGCTTGATCCTCTCCTTTTTGACCCCGCAGACGGCGAAACCTCCAACTGGATTCGCGCCAAAGATGATTCCACCATTAATAAGGTTCATTTTTCCTTCTATGAGGAATCTATGATAAATAACTATATCAGAGATGATTCAAACGTTCATCACGTTGAATGGACGGGCGAAGATATTCGTACCGCTGCGTTCACTTCTAAGGACGGAAAGGATTTCTCCCTCTTCCTCGAGGCCAACGAAGGAAGCACGGAGAAAGACATTAAGGTTAAGCTTAAGAAATCTCTTGGTGGCAAGACCTTATATGTATTCCGTTTTGACTGGAATGTTGAGAAAAATGCTCAGGCAACTCTCATTCCTTGCTCTGATACTATAAATAACGTTGGTACCGCCTTTACGTATCATATCGACGACCAGTATGCTGTTTATATCTTCACAACATATAAACCTATGCAGTCGCTCGAGGTTTATGAGCCGGGAACCAATAACGACAGAGTTCACACAACCGTTGGGGTTGGTAAATCTGTTTCTATCGAGCCTCGCTTCGTTGAGAACGTTGGAATTTCTGCTCCTGCAGTTTCCTCCTCAACAATCAAGGCGGAGATTAAATACTATTCAGAAAAAGTTGTTATTGAAAAAGGCGTTGAAAAGCAGATAGTTCGTCGTGAAAAGATTGAAGGCGCAGATATGGGAAGCGTTTCAGTTGCAGCAGACGGTACAGTAACCTATACCGCTCCCGCAGATGCCGAGGCAGGCGACTACATTGCAGTTCGTATTTCTTATAAAGACGATCCCGACAGATTTGCTTCAACAATGATTAAAGTTATCGGTAGATAAGAAAGGAGAGATTACTAATGTTAAACTATAAGAAAATATCCAAGAAATTGTTAGCTTGCTTGTTAACGTTTGCAATGATGATCTCTGCTTTCTCGAGCGTTTTCGGAATTATTTCTTCGGCGCTCACAGAAGGAACTGATTTCGAGATTTCTTCATCTGCAACCGTTTCGAACAGCTCTATTGTAAAAGGTATTCCGGTAGTTAAGTTCTATGACGGAACCGATTACGCAACCAAGAATTGTGCTTCCATTGATAAAGCTGTTGATAACAATGTCAATAGCGGAGAAGCAGAATTTTATTATGGCGATGGATTCCAATTCTTCTCTATGAAATCTGGAGAATCGGTAGATTCTAAGAATTATTCTTCTATCGATACTTGGTATCTCGGTGGAGAAAGATATATGGATTTAATCCTTTCTTTGGAGGATAATCCTTCTATCAGCAATATTCTTCTTAAAAACCATAGCAACCCTGCTTTG
The DNA here is from genome assembly GCA_045630885.1 of Acutalibacteraceae bacterium. GTDB lineage: Bacteria > Bacillota > Clostridia > Oscillospirales > Acutalibacteraceae > UMGS1532. Next base: position 25,519 of record JAZQTQ010000015.1, on the reverse strand, counting down.
ATGACAGGTTCTTTTGCTATCTATGCATCAGATTCTATGGAGACCCTCTTCAATGCGGGCAACTTGATTAAGAGTGTTGATAATACAACTGCAAAGCAGCAGGTTTATAACTTCTCCTTCCCCGCAGGCAAAGAGCTTACAGGAAAGAAATTCGTTGCTTTAAGAATGTATAGTCCTTCAACCGACGTTTCTGAAGCAAGCATTGGTGAACTTGTTTCACAGCACGGTTGTCAGATCATCTATCCTCGTTTGATGGAATTTAATGTTTACGGAAATGCTCAAAAGAATGAAATTACCTATACAGAGTCCAACACCGCAGCGCTTCCTAATACTTTGGATTCAATTGCTGTTTCTTCCTTGGAAGGAACCTTCTATAAGGATGGCGTTGCAACCTTTACGGGAACAAACGACAATAATAGCAATTTTGCCAAATTCATAGACGGCGATGTGTCAGGCGAAGCTCAGTTTATGAAAAGCGGTGACGAGTGCACGTTTATCGACGTTGAAACCGGCGTTGAGCATTCAACCGATGGAAAATATCATTTTGATTTAACCTACACAATCAAAGATAATTACTCCATCAATGACATTGTTGTTATTAACCATGCTGATACAAGACTCAGAACAGGAAAATATAAGCTTTATTTCTCAAACGATAAGAGTACGTTGTTCTCAAACCCCGAAAAATCTTATCTCTATGAGAACGTAAACAATACCCGTCGTCAGGTATTCGAGCTTAACGGAGATGAAGGCTATACATATAAATATGTAGGCGTTAGAATTATCAACCCTGTTAAGGATATAGTAAACTTCACAGAATTCGAACCAAGATATGCAGTTCTCAGAGTTTTTGAACTTAATGTTTATGGTACTTCAACTTCTTCATCATCTGAAATCGCAACAACTGTTACCAATGATAATAATACAACCCTCCCCGCAGGCGATAACCTCGTTGCAGGAATGACTCCTGAAACCAATTTCTATAAGGACAATGCCTTTTCTGCAACAAACTTCGAGGATATTAATTCAAGCATCTCTGACGCTGATCCTTCAACTATGGTTCACACAGGTTTGAGAGGTGTCAGCGCAGTAGCGGAAGGTTCAACAGTTAAGGTTTTAACCGAGGCGGACGGTTGCTATACAGACGTCATTTATTCTCTCGGAGATAGTTGCACAATCAGTTCTATGCTCCTTTTCAACCATTCAACTCCAAGCATAAGAATAAATGAATATAAGCTTTATATTGCAGACAAGAAGGCTGATCTTTTCAAATCTTCTTCTTTGGTTGGAAGCTTCAAAACAGAGGGCAAACTCAGAAACGTTGTTTCTATTGATACTCCCATTAAAGGTGCCTTCGTTGCATTGAGAGTTACAGACTGTATGTATGACAAAAACTGGCCGAATTCTGCAGGTGCAGATGCAGTTTATCTCCGTCTTGCAGACTTCTGCGTATTCGGAACAAGACCCGTTAGCGAAAACAGAATAACTCTCGCTTCTTCAAATAATGACGCATCTTGCGCTATTAATAAGACCGTTGCAGTTTCTTCAATGCAGCAATATTATATCAACCCCACAAACAATCAGCGTGAAGTTACCGGCACGTACACAACCGCTACCGATGAAAACAGCGTTACCAGAACTGCTCTCGACGTTCTGACGGATAACGTTATGAATAAAGAGGTTGAGTTCTCCAGTGCAAAATTCGCAACAGGTAACGGAAATACTTTCACCGCTCTTTATACAGACGGAACTGCCGCTTTGGATATAGTTTATACCCTCGATGGCAGAACCGACATTTCCGACATCGTTGTTGTAAACCATCCGCATGATATTTGGAAGAGCTCTTATATCCTTTATATGTCGGATAGTGAAGCAACCCTCTTTGATAATGAGAACATTGTTTATACCTTCAACAATATGTCGCTTAAGCAAAGAACTCAACATTACACAGCTGAAAATATGAGCTATAAATATGTTGGTATGCGAATAGTAGCCGCAACAACAACCGATGATGCAAGTTCTGTTGGTTACGGTCCGTCAGCTGTTTATCCTCGTCTTTATCAGTTCAACGTTTATGGCGAAAAATCTGCAAACCAGGGTATTGCAAACGTTCAGGAAGCTGACAGTATGGCTATTCCTTCAGGAACAAGCGTTGTAACTCAGGCTTCTGCTAAGTTCTATAATGGTTCTACATATGAAGCTTCAACCGTAACAAACGGCGCTTATCTCTTTGATGGCGACATCGCAACCGCAGGTAACGTATTCTCTGCAGCTGCAAACACCGCTATGAGCGCAAATGATAGCAAATATTATGACCTTATTTTGAAACTCACAAATACATCTGTTGTAAACGATATTTTCGTATTCGCAGATGCAGACCCCGCATCTTATCCCGTTAAATATGAGCTTTATGCATCTAAAAATTCAGGAAAACTTTTTGATGCAGAATCTCTCATAAGCACTTATAAAAACACAAATTCTAAGCGTGCGCAGAAATTCTCTGTTCCTTCCCTTTCAGCAGGATACGTAGGTATTCGTGTTCATCAGGCAGGAAGTGCAGATAATTCTGTTCTCAAGCTTCTCGAGTTCAACGTGTTCGGAACTCCCGGCATTGCCGTAGATGATAGTGTTGATGCAGGAACTAATATCCCTGCTGATAACTTCCTCGTAGGGGCTCCTTATACTATTGAATACACAACCAAGGGAGAAAAACATTCCAGAAGCGCATCAAATGCCGATACTCTTAACGACGGAAACGCAGTTAATGCGGATTGGCACGTTGGTTCAACCGCCAGCGCGAACGAATTCGTTCAAAAGAATCCCGAAACCGGCATTTGGGAAGTTGTTAACGACGGTTCTATTTATGCTGATATAACCTTTACCCTCGGCGGTACTGCAACCCTCGAAAAGGTTTACGTTGGACATCACAGCACTCCTGCTATCAGAACCTCCTGGTTCTCGGTTTATGCTTCCGATAGTCTAAGCACTCTTTATAACGATGCAAATCTCGTTAAAGAGGTTAAGAATACCGGCGCTTTCAGAGGAAACGTTATAAATCTTGATAGTCCTTTAGAGGGAATCAGATATATCGGTGTTAGAATTTATGATCCCTGTTCCGATTATTCCAGTAGTGTTTGCCAGTTGAATCAATCCGTTTTGAATGATGAGAAAAACGCAGATCATAATATCTATCCTCGTCTTTCTGAAATTGCCGCTTGCGGTTCATTCGAAAAGGATCCTTTCGTTGTTCAGAAGGTAACACATCTTGCAACAACAAAAATTCCTTCTGATTACAATATTTCTCAGGACGAAAACCTTTCTGCTCCGCTTAACATTAAGGGTGCGTTCGTTGATACTCAAAACGCTTCTATTTCAGGACTTTCTGCTTTGAAACCTGACGCTCTTAATGATGGCGATTTAACAAATGAATGTCTGATCGAAAATAAGTTTGCTTATTATGCTGATGGCAGAGCTTATTATGGTTCTGAGAACAATAGATATTATCTTGAAATTCGCTATGACCTCCAGTCTCCGGCGAACCTCAAATATCTTGTTGTTGGTAACCATTCAAGCCACGAACTTGTAACAGGTTATTATGAAGTATTCGTTGGAAATGATTATGAAACAATTTATGAAAACGAACCTTATGTAGTCGTTGATAATATTTCCGAATACAATCAGGGCAAAACAAGCCGCGTTAACATCATAACCTTCGATGATTCTGTTGAACCGTCAAGACACGTTGCTGTCAGAATCTGGAACCCTGTTTGCGCAAATGGCGTTGGTTCCGCTGTCTGCACAGAAACTGTTAATAATATCTACACTCGTCTTTTCGAGTTCTCGGTTTATGGTGAATACGAAGATCCAAACTTCGCTCCTAAAGAGCCCGAAGCTTTGACGGATACTCAAGGTTTCGACCTTTCAACTATTAAAGATATTTATGGACCAAACCTTATAGAAAATTCTGCTCTTAACTTTGGTATAGACGGCACAAAGAAATCAAAAACCGTTGAGTCGCAGAAATGGATAAATAAGCTTACGGAATACATTAAAGACGGTACAGGAACTATGCACGCCGACTTAGAAGGCGGCCTTGGAGAACATACTCTCGATGGCAAACCTCTCGACTTGTATTGGAAACTCAGTATGCCCGATACTAAACCTGATATAATCAAGGTTCATGGTTTTGCTTTCCAAGGTATTTCTTCTGATTCAACTCCATATTATACATCTCATTATGCAGTTTATGTTGCAGAAGAGCAAGAAGACCTCTGGCTCGATAGCAGCAGGGTATTCGTTTATAATGCAACAAATGGCGAGAACAGGATTCAAAAGGGTGTTATCTACGAGTTCTCAAAGGATAAGGAAATCGCTGGTAACTACGTTGGTTTGAGAATTTATAACGGTGTTTACACTGCAACTCAATACAAATATCCCCGTATATCTTTCTTCCATGTTTGGGGTGAAGAAGGCGTTGTTAAGGGCTATCCCGGAAACCTTGCAGAAAATATGCCTATTAATCCTAGCTTGGTTAGCGGAAAAGACAAAACTATAATTTCAGAAGAAAACTTAACCGCTAAAGAGGTTGCTAACCTCACCGATTCAAACGAAGAAACTTCTGCAAAGATTACAACCAATGGCAAAGACGTTGAAATGCTTTATAACCTCTGCGGAGATATGAAGATAGACAGCATTTGGGCTTCGGTTGTTAATAGCGGAAAATCAGGCTTTAAAACAATGAAGGTTTATGCCGCTAATTCGATTGCTGAGGTTAACAGCGAATCGTCCCTTATCTGGACATATAAAGCAAAATCCGGAACAGTTAAGCCAACCAAGACGTTTAAAAAGCAATTAAAGGCAAGATATATCCGCTTTGTATTTGAGGATACTAAGGATACTCTCGTTATAAATGAGCTTTATGTTAACGGTCTTGATAACCAAAAGAATAAAACCAGAAACTTAACAACTAACAGCAGCGCAAGCGATTTAACCTTCACCAAGGTTGAGAATGCAACAGGCTCATCCAGCTATATTAATCCTCCCAACATTGAAAGAATTCTCGATGGAGATGCAAGTAGCTATGTTGAGATTCGCGATGGTGGTATCGTTGGAAAACATTCCTATAACATCGAGCTTCAATTCACCGATTTGAGAACAATTTCTCAGATTAAGTTCAACTTCCTTAAATATTTCAAGGAATACAGACCAAAAACAATCAACGTTTATATTGGTGAAACTCACGAAGACATTTTCCCTGTTGAAGGAAAAGCAACTCCAAACTTCGTTGTTAAAGTAAAAGACACTAATGAAAACGGCGTTTGGTCAAAACAAATTCGTCCGGTTCTCGGAAGATACGTTCGTGTTGAGATCGTTGACTTTAATAAAAACGAGCTTTATATCAACGAAGAAGGCGAGCAAGAGATCGTAACCATTTTGTCCGATATTATAGTTATAGGAACAAAGGTTAAAGGTATGAACGCCGATGAAACAACTCAAACTCTTATTGAGCTTGATGATTCTAATGGTAAGGGCGGCGTTATCGTTAACCGTCTTGACCTTAACGATATCTTCACCGACGCTGTTTCAGTTAAATTAACTCCTGAAAAGGCAACAAACTGGCAGATGAGAGGTCTTCAGAGAGTTCCTTATTTGAAGGTTGTTGACAAAACAGTTTATAAGGTTGAGATTTTCGACCTTTATGGAAACGCTGTTAAAGACTTCGGTGGCAGAACACTAACCGTCAAACTCAAGCTTCCTAAGGGAGTAGATGGCTCCAGCTATATGATTGGTGATGCAAGCGACAGAACAAAGATGATTGGTCTTGATAGCTTTGCATTGGAAGGATACATTTATGCAAACTGTTCTTTGGATCCCACAAAGGATAATAAGATTGCTCTCTTGGAGATGACAACCGAAAACGATCCTTATTGGGACACCATTGGTGAGCTCGAAGACTTCAGCGAAGGCGTTTGGGTAAATCCCGAAGATCAGTATTGGCAGGAACTCTATCCCAACTCCATCATCACAAAGGATAAGCGTTTCGTTGTAACAGGCGTTATGGAAGATCTTAAAGATGGTTCCAAGTTCGTTGCAACTGACATCAGCTACACAGTTGATGAAAGCGTTCTTGCTGCAGCTTTAGAGGCAGTTTCTGATGACCCAACAAAGGTTGTTGCAGTTGCCTACGATATGGAATTGTTCCAGGACGGAAACTATTATGACTTGTCAGGAAACTGTGTTGATGTAACAATGTATCTCCCATCATTCCTCTATGATAACTATACCGGCTTTAGGATAGTTCACGTTGATGATAGCGGAATAGCAAGAGAGCTTTGGGGCGAGGTTGACTTTATGGATGATAGCATCTATAGATTCCAGACCGATTCCTTCAGCAAGTTCGTTCTTCTTGCAACTCTGAATGACGGCGACTTCATTTATACTGATACCAATACAGGTGTAAGCCCTGAAACAGGCGAAACCGTAGGTTCAGTTGCGGCAGCGCTTCTCTGCTTGGCAGCAGCTGCTTATGTTGCGATGAATTTCGCTAGGAAAAGAGAAGAAGAAAACTAATTAATTTAATTAAAACTGCTCGATGTTAAATCGGGCAGTTTTTTCTTGCTATAAATTGAAAATTGCGGTATAGAGAATAAAAACATGAGTCTAAACTCTTGAATAAAGCCCAAAAGAGTGATATAATAAGAGTCCTTGATAAGTTTTAAAGCAAGGAGGGGAGAATATGGCGAGAGAAGAAAAGGCAAGACTTTATAAAATGAGCATTTATAAAAGAGCCTTTATTTCAACTGCGCCCGTTTTTGCGGGCTATCTCGTTCTCGGAATGGGAAGCGGAATAGTTTTGAGCTCGGCGGGTTATGGCGTTGTTTGGGCGGTCTTTATGAGCATATTTATGTATGCGGGTTCAGGGCAGTATCTTGCTGCTGAATTGTTGGCTTCCTCTGCATCGCTTTTAACAACTGCGGTTGCAACTCTGCTTGTTCAAGCCCGCCATATGTTTTATGGAATCTCCCTTTTAGAAAAATATAAAGGCGCAGGCTTCAAGAAGTTTTATATGATTCATGCGCTGACCGACGAAACCTATTCTTTGGTAACAACAACTCCCTTGCCCGATGGGGTGAATCGTCAAAAATATTATTTTTTGGTGTCCCTTTTCGACCATATATATTGGATTTTGGGCAACACAATCGGAGCGTTGGTCGGAACGTATATAGATTTTAATACAAAGGGCGTTGAGTTTGCTTTAACTGCGCTTTTCGTTTCTATTTTCACTGACCAATGGATGACAAAACAGGATAGATTTTCCGCAGTTATCGGAATTTTTTCAACAGTTATTTGTCTGATTATATTTGGAAGCGAAAAGTTCCTTATTCCAACGATGATATTGATAATCCTTCTTTTGGTTTCAACCAAGAAGCTCAGAAAGGGGGAGGAAAATGCCTGATTTTATTGATACCCATGCGCTTCTGATCGTAGGCATAATGTCCCTCATAACCCTCGCTTTGAGGGTTTTCCCCTTTGTCGTTTTTGGAGGAAAAAGAGAAATACCAAAGATAATTTTGTGGCTCGGAAAGGTGCTTCCGCCTGCAGTAATAGGTATGTTGGTTATCTATTGCTTTAAGGACGTTTCTTTCGGCACGTTCCCCTTTGGACTTCCCGAATTAATTGCCGTCGCAGTTGTGGCATTGCTGCATTTATGGAAAAGAAATTCGCTTTTAAGCGTTGGAGCAGGAACCGTTTGCTATATGGTTCTTGTGCAATTCGTGTTTATTTAAGTATTGGCGAGTATTTTAAGGAGAGAAAAAATATGCAAAAGAAATTAGAAGAATCCAAAAAACTTCATTCGTTAGGCTTTAATTGCGCGCAATCGGTTGCTATTCCTTTTTGTGAGGAACTTGGGGTTGACCCCAAAATAATTTCCGCTGCCGCAGAAGGTTTTGGCGCAGGAATGGGAGGAAGAAACGAGGCTTGCGGAGCTTTATCGGGAGCCGTTATGATAGCGGGTCTTAAAAATTCTGACAGAAGCTTAGATGCCCCTTCTTCCAAGATGAAAACCTATCAGGCGGCAAATATTCTTTGCGAAAAATTCAAGGCGGAGTGTGGCTCTACGATTTGCAAGGTTATCAAGGGAGAAAATGGAGAAGCACCCCTTAAGTCTTGCGAAGATTGTATCGCATTGGGAATTAAACTAGCAAGTGAATTATTAAAATAAAAGAAAAAAAGGCAAGGGTTTCGAATGAAATCCTTGCCTTTATAATTTTGTGATTATTATGCTGATTTTTTAGATAATCTTTTATCAACCGAAGCGATAATGTCAATAAGGAAACTCGGAATAACAACGGTCGCAAGAGTAGCAACACCGATTATATCGAATCGCCATTTGCCAAAGAAAATTATCGAGCAGGCAATAGCGAATAAAACGGTTATTCCGTCGCAAATCATCTTGCATTTTCCATAGCTGATACCCAACTTTTTGGAAACTGCGAGGGTAGTGGCTTCGGGAGAGTTCATAAGCACGTCTGCCTTAACCGTTATGTAAATTCCGAAGGAAAGAATTATAAGACCCAATGCAAGATAACCAATTCTTAAAGCCAAGCTCATTCCGTTGTAGAAGAATGGGTCGGCCAAAAATCCCGTTAAATCAACCATCGTTCCAAAGAAGAAGGAAAGGGGGAGTTGTAGAAGCTGAAAGGGCTTAAAATCCTTCCTTAAAATGATAATCTGAATGATTATCAAAATGCAGTTCCATAAAAACGAACAGGTTCCAAAGGTTACGTAATCCTTAAATTGCTTTGAACAAACGAAAGCGAGGGATTGAACGGGAGAGCTTCCGAAATCAGTTCTTGTTATGATAGAAACTGCGAGCGCAATCATTGAAAGACCGATTGCGAGCATAATATATCTTTTAATATAGTTTTTAATGTTATTTTTGTTCATTCTTTTCAACCCTGAAATCATCAACTTTTGCAATGCGTCTTATCATATCTTCTAAAAGGGCGGCTCGATTTATCGTGTATACGTAATTTATCGGCTTCCCAATTTCGGTGGCGGAATATTTTCCGTTATAGTCGGGAAGATATGCAGGTATAAGTTTCTGGCGCATAAACTTAAGGTTGTCGTTCATAAGCCAGGCAACCGCAGTTACGTCCCAAATAACACGGGCGGGAAGCACGTTTGAGGGGAGCTTGTCGGTTTCATCTCTAACGTTATCAACAAGATAATCGCAAAGCTCGTTTTTTCCTCTTAAATAGTATTCAAGTTCTGCAACCGAAATCATAAATCCTGAAACAACGCCCTCGCAGGGAAGTTGAATCAATGGCGCTTCGCTTTTGAAAACAACCCTTGCCGCCGCGATGTCCTGAACCATATTAAATTCCTTGGTGTGAGGGAACTCAACCGAGTGTCCGCCGAGCCAAACGATAACGATATTCTGCGCAATTTCGGGATTCATAAGAAGGGCAGAAGCAACGTCGGTTATGCAGCCTATTGCGATAACGTAAAGCGGATCGTAGGGTGTGTGCTCAAGGGCGAGCTGAACAATATTTGCCGAAGCTTCCGAGAAAAGGGGAGATTTTTCATCGTCAAGATAATCCGTGCAACCCCTTAAAACGAGGGGGATAAGGTCCTCGCGTTTTGCAAGCTTCAAAATTTTGATAATTTCATTATAGCTTTTTTCCATTCCTTCGCGCGGAGTATCAGCACGATCCCGACATACAAAAGGCGCCGCATAGATACCCTTAATATTGAGTTTTTCGGGGCAACCAAGCAAATAACTTATTGCAAATTGGTCGTCAATTTCGCAAAAAGTGTCGGTATCTAAAACAACGTCAACGGGTTTTGATGGGGTTGAAAGATTCGCCATATAATTTGGGTTCATAAATAAAGTTCTCCTTTAAAGTTTTGTCTTGAAAATATTGTTGAAAAAAGGGCTTTTATATGTTATAATTAGTGCATAAATTTAATAAAGGGTGTAAGACAAATGAAAAAATTTTTTAGCGATTTCAAAAATTTTGCGATGAAGGGCAATATCATCGATATGGCAGTCGGCGTTACAATAGGCGGTGCTTTTGGCAAAATCGTAACGTCTTTGGTTAACGATATTATAACCCCTCTTATCGGCCTTATAACAGGCGGCGGAACTTTGGCAGATTTAAAACACGTTTTTTCAGAAGCCGTTGTTGATGAAGCGGGCGCAGTTGTAGTTCCCGAAAATGCGCTTCTTTATGGCCAATTTATTCAAAACATAATAGATTTTCTCATAATCGCATTTTCTATTTTCCTTGTTTTGAAAATATTTATGGGCGCAAAGGAAAAAATGGAGAAATTAAGGAAAAAGGAAGAAGTTCAAGAAGAGGAAGCAGCGCCTGCTCCAACAGAACTTGAGGTTCTTTCCGAAATCCGCGACCTTCTTAAAAACAAAGAAAACTAATTGCTATTAAGAGTATAATCTGTCGATTCTTAAAAGTCAATGCTTTTTGCCTTAAAAAAAGCGTTTGTGAAAAACATTAACAAACAAAAAGAGAAACCTATAAATAATAAGGTTTCTCTTTTGCTTTTTCAGTTAAAATTTCGCCTTTGTTTTGCAGTTGCCCGCATATTTAAACGAAAAATTCCGATGACCGAAAGTTTCACCGTAGAGGCATCCGCCGATAATTTCGATAACCTCTAACCTCGTCTTCCGCCTTTGGAATAAGCGGATCCGGCGCTATCTTTTGCCTGATTTAAGGCGCGATTTAATTTTCTCTGCATACTTTTTTTGTTCTGCCGAGAGCATTTTTGCCCTCGGCAGCTTTTTGTTTTTTTAAGCTAAACCGCGAGATTTAATAAGCTCAATGGTTTCGTCAACGTGCTTTTCGCAGATTTCTTTAGTTTCTGCTTCAACCATAACTCTGATAACAGGTTCAGTTCCGCTTTCTCTTAAAAGAATTCTTCCGCTTGTTCCTAAGCTGGAAGAAATTTCTTCGATTTTAGCTTTAACTTCGGGGTCGTTTTTAACCGCCGCTTTATCGCCAACTCGAATGTTTTTGAGAACCTGCGGGAACATTTTAACCGGTGCGGCAAGATTAGAAAGGGTCTGTTTTGCATCAAGGCAAGCGTCGGTTAGCTTGATTGCAGTTAAAACGCCATCGCCCGTAGTTGCATATTTGCTGAGAATTATATGACCCGATTGCTCTCCGCCAACACAGTTGCCGGTATTCACCATATTTTCGTAAACGTATTTATCGCCAACGGTTGTCTGAACATAGTCGATTCCCGCTTTTTCGAGCGCCTTATAAAGTCCCATATTAGACATAATCGTTGTAACAACAGTGTTGTTTTTGAGAGCGCCCTGCTTTTTAAGGTTGTTGCCGAAGATATAGAGAATGTGGTCGCCGTTAACCTCGTCGCCATTTTCATCAACAGCGATGCATCTGTCGGCATCACCGTCGAAAGCGAATCCCATATCGAGCCCCTTTTCTTTAACAAGCTTTTTAAGTTGCTCGATATTTGTTGAGCCGATGTTGCGGTTGATGTTTGTTCCGTTTGGTTCGTCGCCTATGGCAAAAACTGTTGCGCCAAGAGCCTCGAAAACGTTTTTGCCAATCATCCAAGCGGAGCCATTCGCGCAGTCAAGGCCGATTTTGAGGTGCTTGAAAGAGTTAACAGCAAGGGAGATAAGATATCCGATGTATCGGTTTCTTCCTGCCGAATAGTCAACGCTTTTGCCAATATTTTCGCCAATAGCGAAGGGAATATCTCCCGAAAGGCCCAAAGCGGAATAGTTGCCGTCGAGATAATGCTCGATTTTTTCAATAGTGTTGTCGTCCATTTTTTCGCCATAGCGGTTAACAAGCTTGATTCCGTTATCGCCATAAGGATTATGGCTCGCAGAAATCATAATTCCGCAGTCGAATTCGTCTTTTGCCGCAACATAGGAAACGCTGGGAGTGGTCGTAACGTGGAGCATATAAGCGTCTGCGCCCGAAGCGGTTAAGCCTGCAACGATTGAATATTCAAACATATAGCTCGAAAGCCTTGTGTCTTTGCCGATAACAACGCGAACCTTCTTGTTTTCATCGGTCTTATAAAACCAACCGAGAAATCTTCCGATTTTATATGCGTGTTCGGCATTTAGCGTACTTCCGGCTTCGCCACGGAAACCATCAGTACCAAAATATTTGCTCATAATTTTTTCCTCCAAATATAATTGTTTCCAAATAGTATTTGTATGCAGAGCAGGAATTGTTTATCCAACTTAAGGAAAATAAATCACGATAAGATTATACCATATATTTCCAAAATAGTCAATCGGGACAGCAAGTGGAAACAGATTAATTTCCGTCTTTAAAGTTCGGATTTATGCTAACACCTCTTGTTTTAACGAGAAATTTGGTGATTAACGCTTAAAATCAAACGTCTGATGTATGGAATCTAACAATTAACGCAATATCGTTTTTTTCGGATTGGTGTTACACAAAACCGAGATTTCGCTTAAAAAATATCATTTTTTTAGGGTGTTTGAAAAATGACTGCAAACACGACACAACGGGCATTGATTTTTGTTTTAATATACATTATAATACATTGTGAAAATTTATCTGCTGTAAAAGGCGGAAATTAAGGAGATGTTTATTCAATGAACGCGAAAAAGATTTTCAGCTTGTTGCTTTCTTTTTTGATGGCAGTGAGCGTGTTTTCCGTTATCCCCGCAAGCGCATTAACGGTTGACACGCAAAACAACTACAAAAATATAACTTTTGTAGATGAATCCCAAGAGGTTAGTTCGGGAACTAACAAAACTTTTGCTCAAAAGAAAGCAAATTTGATTGCTTATTCAAACTACGAGGGAACAGAACTTGAGCTTAATGGAATCACAAATGAGTTCTTGAAGGCTAAATATGCTTCTCAAACCAGTAGCATTAAGTCAATCACTTATGAGGGATATAAAGGGAAAAACGATGCTTATGATACGCCAACATCAGCTGTTTTTTCTTTAAGCGAAAATAATGGCGCATTTAAAAATATGACAGATGGCGTTATTATCGAAGATGCTGTTTCAACAACCAGAAATTCTTTTTGGAATCCTGGAAACTGGGTTAACGGTACTGCCGGAATAACCTATGAAAACTGGTATATTAAAACCCATAACAATTCTCCCGAAGGCATGCTTTATGGAACAGAAAGAGCCGAAGCAGGTTTTTATGATGCGAAGATGACTCTGGCTCTTTCAAGCAGAAGCTTCATCAATTCAGTCCTTTATTCGGGAAGCCCTGATGTTAGAAGAACTGCGCTTCAATATGGAATTTTCGTTGCCGATGATGTTGCAACTCTTTATGACGATAAGAATTTAGTTGCTTATTATGATTATAGCAAAATGGCTGACGATGGTAATGAACTTTTCAACAACGCTTCAACTCCCCGTTCCGAAACTCAAATTTGGGATTTCACAACTAAGAAGCCGGTTGGTTCTTATGTTGGTATAATGATATATGATTTAGCCCTTGGAGACGGTGGACAGTTCACTGAGTTTGCGGTTTATGGTGATGACGTTATAACTTTTGTTGACGAAAGCAAAGAAGTCAACTATAAAGATACGAAAAAATTTGAAACAAAGAAGGCACTTTTAAACGTAGATTCGAAATATGTTGGAACAACTCTTGAAATGTTTGGTTTAAGCAATGCTTATCTTAGCCAAAACTACGTTAAAGAAGAGAATAAGTTCTATAACAGAGCTGCAAAAATAAAGCAATATGGCGAAGACACTTCCGGCAATACAGTTCTTAGCAATTCAACCGACTTTGACATGTTTAACGCACAAAATAACGGAAGTTCTAACTTTAGTTATAGTTATGTTAAAAAAGGCTACGATGCAACTGCTACCGGAGATAAGGTTTACGGTCTTGAGAGAATCGAAAAAGATTTCTATGATATTGATATAACCCTAGACCTTGGCGGAAAAACCGAACTCACAGATTTTTATATGTTCGGACATTATAATCCGACAACTTGTTTTGTAACCTATGGCTTGTTCATTGCTGATAGCGAAGCCGACCTTTATAAAAAAGAAAATATGGTTGCTCTTTATGATTATTATGAAGCGGCGTGCAAAAATAATGATCAGACGTATAAATTCAATAATATGGGCTATTCCGAAGGTCAGGTTTGGAAGTTTACAGGTCAAAAGAAGCCAACAGGAAAATATTTGGGCATAAGAATATATGATGCATCTAATAATGGAGAATCTGCCGCATTCTTATCGATTTATGAAATCGGTGCTTACGGAACTACTTATTTAAGTACAAGCGAAGTGGTTTCGGCAAAGACTGTTTCATCAAGCGGACTCACAGCAGTTGTAAAAGAGCCTTATCAAGCCCCCGTTGTTACAGATGCTGAGGGTAAAACCGCCGATAAGGTTATTGAGGGTAAAGCTTATACCTTCAAGGCCTTCGAATCAGCCGATCCTGAATATTCCTTCAAGGGTTGGTATGAAGGAGATGAATTCCTTTCTTCCGAGCTTGTTTATAACGTTGAAAGCTTCGGCGCAAAACAGCTAACAGCAGTTTATGAAACCAAGGCGATCCTCGACATTGAAGCAGGCGAAAACGTTACGATGAAATCTAATTGGCCGAATGTAGGAAAAACTTATTCCTATGCTTATGATGTCGAAGAAGATGCAATGATGCTTACAGCATCGAGTGACTCCAAAATGGAAAAAGGTTCTCTTATTTCAACTCTCACAGTGAACGGTAAAAACGGACTTACTGCTCAATATAAACCTTGGACAACATATAAATATTCTGTTGTTGCAAAGGTTGAGAGCGAGGAAGAGATTAGCGTTAGAGTTGGCCTTGGCGCTCATTCCTTAGCTTTAGAGCTGAATTATTCAAAAATCATTAAATCCGGCGAAGATTATAAGGAATATACATTTTATTTCAACTCCGGTGCTGCAAACTTTAATGGTTCTGCGGCTAACTCAACTGCTCATGTTGCAACTAATATGTTCAACTATGATCTTCCCGAAGGCGCAACAATGCTTGTTAAGAGCTTCAAGATTGAAGAGGTTAATAACGTTAAGATAACAGCAGATAATGCAACGGTAGATATTAAAACAAATAAATATTTGGTTGCAACTCATACCGCTAAAGCAGCAAGCGACGATTCAACCGATTATGAAGGCAATACAACAGTTAAAACCGTATCTCCTTGGCTTATCGGCAAGCTTAACGATGCAGGCTTCTATGGTGCTGCAAAGACGGGCGATACAATCTCCTTCGCAGTAACTCCCGACGATGGCTATGCTGTTAAATCAGTAACTGTTGGCGGAGTTGAAGCAACAGAAGAAAATGGTATCTATACCGCAACTGTTCCCGCAGGTACTGCTTACAGCGGAATTTCTCAGGCAGTTAGCGATTATGTTGAAATAGTTGTTGCAACAGAAGAAGCACACGTTTGCGAATATAAAGAAATCGTTAAAGAAGAATTTAAAGCAACAGGCGCAACCTGTACCGCTGCCGCTACATACTATAAATCTTGCGAATGTGGCGAAGTAAGCGAAGAAACCTTCTCCTATGGCGAGGTTGACGCAACCGCTCACACAGGCGAAAAAGTTGAAGATCAGCCTGCAGTTGAAGCTACTTGTAAGACTGAAGGTAAGACCGCTTCAACCAAATGGTCTTGCTGTAATGCTCCTGCCGAGGCAGCTCAAAATCTTGGCTTCAACACTAACAACCACGAAGGCGGAGAAGTTGAAGATGCACCCGCTATCACAGCAACCTGTAAGACAGAAGGCTTCACAGCTTCAACAAAATATGAATGTTGTGGCGCTCCTGCAACAGCAGCACAGAGTCTCGGCTTCAACGCTAACAACCACGAAGGCGACATCGTTGCTTCCGAAGATAACAAACCTGCAACAGAAACCGAGCCCGGTCTTGAAGGCAAAACAGTTTATAGCTGCTGTCCTGATGTTGTTGTAAATGCAGGAACAGAAACTCCCGCTTTAGGTTATCTTGTAACCTTCAATGATTATAACGGCTCAAAACTTTTCGAAACCAGAGTTCAGGCAGGCAAGTCTGCAGAAGCAGTTGCTAATGAAGTAAAAGCTCTCGCAGTTCGTTATGGCTATACCTTCTCGGCTTGGGACGGAGATACAAGCGTTATCAATGCAAATTCCGTATTCACAGCAGTTTACGTTAGAAATATTGAGCCTGACTACACCTTAACAATCGACGGTGAACCCGTTGCCGAAATGGCATTCGATGCTAAAATCACCGTTAAAAACGCTCAAAAGGTTCTCTGGACCGTAAACGGACAGAAATATCACATCGGCGAAACCGCAGTTATGTATGCCTTCGGCGATATGAGTGTGGCATCAGAAGAACTCGGCGAACTCGACGAAAACAAAGCATTCGTATCCTTGCTCGGAACAGTTAAAGAAAACGGCAAGTTTGTTGCATTTGTTCACGTTTATAAGGGCGCAGAAGAAATTTCTGAATTTGGCGCATATTTCTGGAATACCGAAAATGAAGTATCCTTCAAGAAGTTGAGCTTCACAAGCGGAAACGACGTTATGGCAACCCTTTATGGCATTGGCGCAGGAAAGGGACGCGGAGTTAAGGCTTATGCAACAATCAACGGAACGGACATCTATTCCGAAACAAGCGATACAAACGTATTTTAATAAAGGAGGAAAAAGATATGAAAACATATAAGACGCCCGAAATCGAACTTCTCAATATAAAACTTTCGGCATATTGCGAGCTTTTGAATACTTCCTCTTTTGAAATAGATAATCCTTCCGAAAGTGGCGGAACCGTAAACGGCGGTTTCGGTCAGGTTGAAGCAGAAGACGATCTTTGATTTAAGACGTTAGTTGAAACCCTGAAGTTTCGCAAAACTAAAAAGCAGATATAAAATCGGCTCCCATTTCGATGGGAGCTGTTTTTTTAGATGTCTGATAGGCGAATTGAACAAAAAAACAATTCAGAATTTGTGCAAATGGACTAAAAATGGATTTCCTGATAATTTTCTGTTTATTTTTCGTTAAGGGTGTGATATAATTACAATGTGATATTATCCAAAACAAAAGGAGAGCTAATTATGAATAGAAAGATTATTGCAATACTGTTAAGCCTTGCAGTTTGTTGTTCTATTTTTGGAATTGTTCCTGCTTCCGCAGCGATAAATCCTTCAACTAACGTTACTCCCTCCGGAAAAGGCGCTATGAATTCCGTATTTTCGGGAACTGTTAACTGGTATAGAGGAACAGGAGATGGCGTTAACGATGCCGCTTTTGTTGAGAACCTTGTGGCAACTGCATCGCCTGATTATTATCTCATAAATGGCGAAAGCGCTGCCGAAACAAAGGGTTATAAGGACCTTAACAGAACAGGAAGCTATACTTCGTCATCTTCTAATTTGAGAGATTGGCTCAAATATTGTGATGCCGAAAATGATACACATCAGGATAACTGGTATAGCCCTCAAACTCTTGTTGAAACGGTTGACGTTTATAGTGATAATACAAGAGCTGAGCTTGTTAGTTCAACGTCGCAGAAGAAGTTGAGAAACAATCGTCAGAGCTCTTTTGCTTTTACTAACGGTAGCAACACAGGTTATGGTTATGATTCTCAGGGCGCTTATTATTATACAAACGCAAATGATAAAACCCGTCCAGCCTCGAATCCTATGATTCCTTATGCTTATGAGGATATTGTTTATTCCTTCGCTACGGGCACAAAGGTTAGCGATATTTTATTTGGAACTCAGTATGACGAAGGTTATTTGCGCTCATCAAACTATAAAGTGTACGTTGCAAACGATAAAGCAACCCTATTTTCAGATAGCAATGAAGTTTATCATTATATAAATGATGGTGGTAGTGTTGATACTTATGTTCAGCATCTTCATTTTAATTCTGCTATAAGCGCAACTTATGTTGGTATTCGTATTATGGATCCTTTGCCCAATGCTAGAACCTATGCCGCATATTATCCTTGCTCTCGCGTTTCTATTATGCAGATTTATGGAGAAACCGGGCTTACGGTAACGGGCGGAACGGGTGTTGATGCTTATAACAAGAGTATAAACACTGCTCGCAGTCTTATTCTTTATAAGAAACCGACCTCCAGAATTAAGTTTAATGCTTCAAATCTGAATGATAAATATTTCGGAATATCCGACCCCAACGTTTCAGGCTATGAAGGTCAAGGCGGAGAATTTTCTTTAACTAACGTTCAATATATGTCCCGCGATGCTCTTTGGGGTTCGCATCAGGTGCAGTTCGTAGAAGAGGTTGGCGGAAAGAAACAAATCATAAACGACGAAAGTCGACTCTATATTCAGGCAAACTATGCTTTCGATGCAGCGGCAAAGGTTCAGAAAATCGGTATCTACGGTCATAATTCAAATGATCTCACGCCTTATCATTTCAAATTGTCCTTTGCGAATACAGAAGCGGAGTTGTTCTCATCAACGGCAACAACCTATGATATAGTTAACGAAAACGGATATCATTATTTGAATATCACATTGCCTAAGGCAGCTGAAGCAAAGTGTTTCGGAATCAGAGTTATTTGCGGTGTTATGCCTGCGGCGGTTAACAGATCTCTTGCTCTTGATGCTTTTTATGGAAGAATCGGACATATTGCTGTTGAAGGAGCCTATGTATCTTCTCTGAACGGTTCTGTTACTGCTTCCAGCGAAGTTGAAGGAATAAATGCAAGTGTTGTTTATGATGGCGTTGCTGATAAAAACGGAAAATATATTCCCGGAACAACTGCAACTATTTCTGTTGATAAGACCGAGCTTGCCGTTGGCGGAGATTATTATGTATTCAAGGGTTGGTATAAAGGCGATGCTTTGGTTAGCAGCGAGGCGGAATATAAAGTTGATCTGAATAATGAAATTCAAGCTTTCGTTGCAAAATTCGACCAGACTATTGAGAAAAAAGCTGTTAATTTCTATGGAAGAGACGGTAAATCCGTTTATTCAACCTACGTTGCATTGGGAGAAACAATTTCTGCAAGCGACCTTGATGCCGCATTAAGAGCAGCTAATAAATTCTATGGTTATATTCCCGCCGGTTGGAACGACGACGTAACAAGCTTGATTATATCCGATGAAACGAATATTAACGTTGTTTATAAGAGAAACCAAGGTCTTAATTGCAAGGTTACTTATAACGGAGCAAGCGTTGATGCAGATGGCTTTGATGCAAAGGTAACTTTGAATAATTCCTCTGAGGTTTTGTGGAAGATTAACGGCGAAAAGTATTCCATCGGAACGTCTGCAGTGCTTTATACCTGTGGCGATATGGCTGTAACAACCGAAGCGCTCGGAAGCATTGACAAGAACGCTCCCTTCGTTTCAATCATAAATACCAAGATTAACGGTACAGACATCATCGCTTTTGCAACCGTTTATCAGGGTAATAAGACCATTAAGAAGCTTGGAATTAAGTTTACATCCGGAGTGAACTATGATATTGCAAATAAGGATTGGACTTCTGCAGTAATCGGAAACCTGAGCTATGTTGATTCAAGCGTTGAAGATATTGATATTATGTCTGTCTTAACCAATGTTTCTTTAGGTAAAACTCGTTTGTTGCAAGCTTATGCAATCTTCTCTGATGATTCTGAGGTTTATGGCGAAACAGTAACTATAAATACTTAAGTTATAAAAAGCGGTGCACTTTTCGTAATGATAAGTGTGCCGCAGTTTTTTAAAGGGGAATAAAAATGGCGCAAGTTTATATAAGTCTTGGTTGTAATGAAGGCGCAAGAGGAGAAAATATTAATAGAGCAGTTTGGGCGATCGGCGCTTTTGGGAAGACGAAGGTGCAAAAAGTTTCGGGAATTTACGAAGCGAAAAAACACGAATTAGATGGCGAAGCCCCCGGCTATTTTGCGGCAATAAGAATTGAAACAGCCCTTTCTCCGGAAGAACTTTTGGCTGAACTTCAAAAAAAAGAAAATTCTTTTTTGGAAAATGGAATTAAGGTTAAACTTGATATTCTTATGTTTGAAGGTCAGGAGAGGGATAGTGAGATATTAAAACTTCCTCATCCCGAAATCAAGAACCGTCCGCATATTATTTGTCCGCTTCTTAATTTATATGCCGATAAAGAATTAAAAAACGCCCTCAAAGAGCTAGGAGAAGAAAACGTTAAATATACGGGTGTCGGGCTTTATCTCCCCTTATAATTTAATCTCTTTAACATATAAACATATTTAATAATAAATTATTGCCGATGCTTTTTTCTCTGCGTCGGCAATAGTTTTTTTATTAAAAGTCAGAGAAGGTCAAATTTGTTTACAAAATTTTCATAAATTAGGTATTGACATTTGCTTAAGAAGGGGTTATACTATAATCAAAGTTTAGCACTCGCAAGTCAAGAGTGCTAAACGAGAATTAGCAGAGGAGGTAATCGATTGGAACTAACTCCAAGAAAACGCGCAATATTGGCAGCAATTATTGATAGTTATATTTCAAGCGGAGAGCCAATAGGCTCCAAAGCGCTTTGCGATATGCTCGATTTCGCAGTTTCCTCTGCAACGCTTAGAAACGAAATGAGCGATCTTTGCTCTATGGGGCTTTTAAGTCAACCGCATACCTCGGCGGGTAGAATCCCAACTAATTCCGGATATCGTCTTTATGTTAACGATTTAATGGGCGAGAGGGCGGTATCTCCCGAAATTAAACTAGCAATAGATTCAATGCTCGAAACGGTTTCTCATGCGCCCGAACAAATGCCGCAGCTTGCCTGCCAGATTTTAGCAGACCTAACGGGCTTGCCCGCATTTTCCGTAACGCTTAGTAACCCTCAGGCAAAGATTAAGAGGGTTCGCTTAATTCCGATGGGAAGAAAAACCGCATTGATGGCGATAATTTCAACCGATGGCGCAACCAAAAGCCGAATCGTTTTAAGTGATTGCAAAATTGATGAATCTTTGTTAACTCTTTTCAGTAATATATGTAAGGTATGTATTATCGGGCATAGGCTTGAAGAATTCAATACAGCCTATTTGCAAACGATAGTTTCCAGAACGGGCAATTTTGGACTTTCGATAACCCCTCTTTTGTCAACGATGTTTGATATGATAGGGGAAATGAGCGATCCAAAACTCGAATTCAGAGGCGAAACGAATATTTTGTCGAGATATAACCGAGAAGAGGATGCTTCAAGGCTTGCCGAACTTATTAAAAGTAAAGATGCGATAATTTCGCTTGCTTCGAAAATGAAAAGTCCCGTTGCAGTAATTTTTGGTGATGATTATGGCCACGGAATTTCAAACGACGGAACCTCAATGGTTCTGGCAAAATTCAAAACCGGCGATAATGAGCTTGGCAGAATCGGTGTGATAGGCCCAACAAGAATGGCTTATGAGCAACTGATTCCCGGCATTGAATATTTTGCGGAACGTCTTGGAACACTTATGACGAAGGCGCTTCGCGATATGGAGGATTAAAATGGCTAAAGAAGAAAAAAAGAAGAAAATTGAAGAAGAAACCGAACCTGCAGAGGTTGACGTTTCGATAGAAACTCCCGAAACTGAGAGTGAACTCGAAAAGCTTCAGAAGGAATGTGATAAGCAAAGGGATTTAGCCCTCAGAACTGCGGCGGAGTTCGATAATTTTAAAAAACGCACCGAGCGCGAAAAAATTGCTTCTCTGGAATTTATGAAGGCGGATATATTAAAAAGTTTCCTTCCCGTTCTTGATAATTTCGGCAGAGCGTTGGAAGCCGACCCTTCGGGAGAGGATTTCAAAAAGGGAATCGAAATGATTTCAAAACAATTAACCGATACAATGGTTAAATTAGGACTTTCGGAAATAAACGACGAGGGAAAAGAATTCGACCCTCAGCTCCATCAGGCAGTTCTTCATATTGAGGACGAAAGCCTCGGAGAAAATGTAATTGCAAAAACCCTTCAAAAGGGCTATAAAATCGGCGATACGGTTATCCGACCTGCTATGGTTCAGGTTGCTAACTAATCAATAAATAACATTTATATAAAAGGAGAAATTAATCATGGGAAAAATTATAGGTATTGACTTAGGAACAACAAACTCTTGCGTTGCAGTTATCGAGGGTGGCGAGCCCGTTGTTATAGCAAACGCTGAAGGCGGAAGAACAACTCCCTCTGTTGTAGCATTTTCCAAAACAGGCGAAAGAATGGTAGGTCAGGTTGCAAAGCGTCAGGCTATCACAAACCCCGACAGAACAATCAGCTCCATCAAAAGAGAAATGGGAACTAATCATACAGAGGAAATCGACGGCAAAAAATACACTCCTCAAGAGATTTCTGCAATCATTCTTCAGAAATTAAAGGCAGATGCAGAAGCATATATCGGAGCTCCCGTAACCGAAGCTGTTATCACAGTTCCTGCTTATTTCACCGACGCTCAGCGTCAGGCAACCAAAGACGCAGGAAGAATCGCAGGCCTCGACGTTAAGCGTATCATCAACGAGCCTACCGCAGCTGCTCTCGCATATAGCGTTGATAAGGAAGACGACCAGAAGGTTATGGTTTATGACCTTGGCGGCGGTACCTTCGACGTTTCTATAATTGAAATGGGCGACGGCGTTCAGGAAGTTCTCGCAACCGCAGGTAATAACCGTCTTGGCGGCGACGACTTTGATAAGAGAGTTATGGATTGGATAGTTGCAGGCTTTAAGGCTGCCGAAGGAATCGACCTTTCGGGCGATAAAATGGCTATGCAGAGAATCAAGGAAGCCGCAGAAAAAGCAAAGATTGACCTTAGTGGTATGACAACAACCGACATCAATCTTCCGTTTATCACTGCTGATGCAAACGGTCCTAAGCATTTTGAAACAACCCTCACAAGAGCAAAGTTCAATGAACTCACAGCCGACCTCGTTGAGCAGACAATGGTTCCTGTTCGTCAGGCTCTTTCTGATTCAGGTCTTTCAAAGGACGATATTAATAAAGTTCTTATGGTTGGTGGTTCTTCAAGAATCCCCGCAGTTCAAGAAGCAGTTAAAAACTTTATCGGTCGCGAACCCTTCAAGGGCATCAACCCCGATGAGTGCGTAGCAATCGGTGCCGCAATTCAAGGCGGTGTTCTCGGCGGCGACGTAAAGGGACTTCTCCTTCTCGACGTTACTCCATTGTCCCTCGGTATCGAAACCATGGGTGGCGTTAGCACGAAGGTTATCGATAGAAACACAACTATTCCAACCAAGAAAAGCCAGATTTTCTCAACTGCAGCTGATGGCCAGACTTCCGTTGAGGTTCACGTTCTTCAAGGTGAAAGAGAATTTGCAAAGGATAATAAAACTCTCGGCGTTTTCCATCTCGATGGAATCGCTCCCGCACCTCGTGGAATCCCTCAGATTGAGGTTACCTTCGATATCGACGCTAACGGTATCGTTCACGTTTCCGCAAAGGATTTAGGAACAGGCAAAGAGCAGTCCATCACGATAACCTCCAATACAAATATGTCCAAAGAGGATATCGAAAAGGCGGTTCAGGAAGCCGAGCAGTATGCTGCTGAAGACAAGAAGCGCAAGGAAGAGGTTGACCTCAGAAACAATGCCGACCAGATGGTATATGCCGCAGAAAAGACGATTGCTGATTTTGGCGATAAACTTTCCGCAGAAGAAAAGGCAAATATCGAAACAGGCGTTAATAATCTTAAAGAAGCCCTCAAAGGCGAAGATATTGAAGCTATAAAGGCAAAGACAGAGGAGCTTCAGAAGGCTGTATATGCAGTAAGCGAAAAGGTTTATAAAGAAGCCGCAGCCCAAGGTCAGGCTCCTAATCAGGACGGCGCACCTCAGGGCAACGCAGATCCTAACGTTTATGAAGCAGACTTCAAAGACGCTGACGACAACAACTAATTAACCTAACTTTGCAGAGGGAAGAATGCTTCTCTCTGCAAAAATTCCTATATATGAGGAGTAACCATTTTGGCAGACAAAAAGGATTTTTATGAAGTGCTGGGTGTTGACCGTGGCGCAAGTGATGATGAAATAAAAAAAGCCTACCGCAAGGCGGCAAAAAAGTATCATCCCGACCTTCATCCCGGTGATGCTGAAGCAGAGGCAAAGTTTAAAGAAGCGGGAGAAGCTTATGAAGTGCTTTCCGATTCTGAAAAGCGAGCAAGATATGACCAGTTTGGCCATGCAGGTGTCGATCCTAATTTCGGTGCAGGCGGTGGCGGCGGTGGTTTTGGTGGCGGCTTCGGTGGCTTCGGAGATTTCGGTGATATAGGGGATATATTCTCATCTTTCTTCGGCGGCGGATTTGGAGGCGGTTCTCGTTCCAATCCTAATGCGCCGAGAAGAGGTAACGATACTTCGGCAACCGTCAACCTTTCTTTCGAGGAAGCGGCGAAGGGCTGCAAAAAGAACATAAGAGTAACCAGAATAGAAACCTGTGAAGATTGTGGTGGTAGTGGCGCAGAAAAGGGCTCAAATCCTCAAACCTGTCCCGTTTGTCATGGAACAGGTCAGGTAAAAAGAGTTCAGCAAACTCCATTCGGTGCTATGCAATCAGCTTCCGTTTGCGACCATTGTCACGGAACGGGTAAAATAATCGATAAGCCTTGTAAATCGTGTGCAGGCAAGGGAAGAATCAGAAAGACGACCGAGAAGGTTATTGATATTCCCGCAGGAATTGACGACGGACAAATCATTAATCTTCGCGGCGGCGGTGATGCAGGTGTCAACGGAGGACCCGCAGGTGACCTTCGCGTTAACGTCAACGTCCGTCCCCATCCTCTGTTTGAGCGTGATGGCTTCGATGTGTTCTGCGAAATCCCGATAACATTCACTCAGGCCGCCCTCGGCGACGAAATAACAGTTCCAACCTTAGACGGAAAGGTTAAATTCACTATCCACGAGGGAACCCAACCGGGCGACGAGTTCAAGCTAAAGGGCAAAGGAATTAAGCGCCTGAACTATTCGGGTTATGGTGACCAGTATGTTAAAATAGTTTTGGAGGTTCCGAAGAATCTTTCAAAAGAGCAAAAAGAGATGCTCAAAAACTTCGATGAAGCCACCGATGATAAAAACTATAATAAGAGAAAAAGTTTCTTTGATAAACTAAAAGATATATTCTAAAAAGATCGGGCGCTTTGCGGTGCCCGATCCTTTATATATTATATATGTATATAGCGTCTTTTATATCCGACAAATTTTTTTCGTCAATATGAACAATATATAGTGTAGAAATTTGTGCAAAAACACAATAGGTGGACAGGTTGTAGAAAAATGAAAAAAAGTTTAAAAAAATTAAAAAAAAGGCTTGACAAAAGGGTAAAATAGTGGTAATATAGTCAAGCTGACCCTTTGAGGGGGCGGCAAAACGGACCTTGAAAATTAAACAACGATAAGAAAGAAAGGGACCCGACAAATTCTTGATTTAGTAATTCGAGGATATAACGGAAGATAACGCAAGCGTTATCGTAAAAATGAGCTTTTGAGCTTATCTAAAGATTTTAACACGAAAGTGTTGAGATACAATTTTTAGAGAGTTTGATCCTGGCTCAGGACGAACGCTGG
>JAZQTQ010000014.1:0-2907 GCA_045630885.1 Acutalibacteraceae bacterium | reverse complement strand
GAACGACATGGCTACGATCCGACTTAGAACCTTGAATATGGCGATGTCAGGTCTTCGAGATATGTCTGTTATCGAAGAAGCGCCGGGAGACAGACACCCTGTTCAGACCTATGTTTTAGAGCAAGATAACGGAATTATATTAGATGCAATAGGCAGAGAATTAAGACGCGGCGGTCAGGTGTATTATCTTCATAATAAGGTCGATAGCATAGAAGCCTGCGCCATAAGATTGCAAAGCGCCCTGCCTGAAGCAAAAATAGCGGTGGCGCACGGAAAAATGGATGAAGCCACCCTTTCGAGAGTTTGGCAAAGACTTTTGGAACACGAAATAGACATTCTCGTTTGCACAACGATTATAGAAACCGGTGTTGACGTTCCAAACGCAAATACACTTATTATAGAGGATGCCGACAGAATGGGCCTTTCTCAGCTTCATCAGTTAAGGGGCAGAGTTGGTCGTTCTCCCAGAAGGGCTTATGCCTATCTTTGCTTTAAAAGAGGGAAGGCTTTAAGTGATATTGCAACAAAGCGTCTTAACGCCGTGAGAGAATATACAGAATTTGGTTCAGGCTTTAAAATAGCGATGCGCGATCTTGAAATCAGAGGAGCAGGAAATATCCTTGGGGGAGAGCAGCACGGTCATATGGAGTCGGTTGGATACGATATGTATCTAAAACTTCTTTCCGATGCTATATCCGAAGAAAAAGGAGAAACACCAGAGCCTAAAAAAGAAGAATGTCTGGTTGATATTTCTATTCCTGCGCACATCCCCGAAAATTACATTGAAGCGCTTCCCGCAAGACTAGGTGTTTATAGAAGGATTGCCGATATAAAAACGGAGGAAGAAAAAGAAGACGTTATCGATGAGCTTATCGATAGATTTGGCGAGCCTCCCAAAAGCGTGCTTGCGCTTATGCAGATTGCGCTTATAAGAACCCGTGCGGCAGCGCTCGGAATAACCGAAATAACCCAAAGAGAAAGGTCAATACTCATATATGTTAAAACCATAGCAACCGAGGGCGTTGCTAAAATATGTTCCGAGTTTCGCGGCAGGACTATGCTTTCTGCGGGGGCGAAACCCTATGTTGCGGTCAGGATTGATAAAGAAAAAGACCTGATTGGCAATATAGAAGAGGCAATAAACGCTATGGAAATATAAATTTTTATTAATTTTTTAAAAAGATATAGACATTTTAAGATTTTTGTTGTATAATTTTAGAGTATTGGTATTAATATACCTTTTTATGTTTAAAATAAGGAGATAAAACCCGATGAAAAAGTATTCAAAAATCATAATTCCCGTTGTGGCATTGGTGTTGATAGCAGTTCTCGCATTTGTTTTTATCGACATTCGCCCAAAAAATGAAATAGGCGGAGAAATCAGTCAGCCTAAGAGCGAGGAGACCGTTGAAATAACAACCGCTCAGTATCTCTATGCTTTGTCAAGCGCTGTTAAAGAAGCAAACAGCCTTATCGACAATGCAAACCCCAAAAAAGAAATCAAAAACTATGCAAAATATAAGGTTGTTGAAACCGACGCAAACGGCAAGGAAACCAAAACCGAGTATAAAAAGTGGGTTAATGCACGCTGTGATAAAATCCTTCAGGATTATGCCGCTTCTCTTTTGAAGGCAGACGCATATAAGCTTAAACTTTCCAAAGATGAAAAGGCAGACGCAAGCGGTATTGATGATGAAACATGGAAGGCTCAAAATTATTTCTTCTATAACAATGGTGTTGGTTATAAAACCATTTGCGATTATCAAAATGCGTCTTCTCTCAAATCAAAGTATTTCAATGCTATTTATGGCGAAGACGGCGAAACTCCTTTGAAGGAAGAAAAATACGTTGAATATTTCAATGATAATTTCTGCCTTGTAAACGTGGTTTCTATCTCAACCAGCGAAGGTGTTGACGGAGAAGAAACAGATAAAAAAGCAGTTTCGGTTAAGGAAGCTAAAAAGGTTTTGAATTCTTATAAGAAGAAGCTTCAAAATGGAAAGATGGCTTTTGTTGATGCTTATGTAAGAATAATGGAAGAATATGATGCGGAAACTCTCGAAAGTCTTAAGAATGATGAGGGCGAATATGATGAAGATGTTGCAGAAATAGTTGCATATTCTTCTGAAGTTGGAACATATCGTAATAGTGCATTTGGTTCTTATCTTTCTCAATATGGAATGACATTGAGCGCTGTTGAACCCGGAATCAACTATGTTGATAATTTTAAGGATTTCAAAGACCTTAAGGTTGGTTCTTATAAGGTTTTTGAAGCAGAAGACGGAAGTTCTGTTTTCTTGGTTGAAAAGCTCGATATCAATGAGATAAAAGAGCATGAGCATGAAGAAGGCGAAGAACACGAGGAGGGCGAAAACACCTATCTCGAAAACTATCGTGATTCAATCCTTCATATATTAAAAGACGATGAATTCAATAAGAATTTCGATAAGTTTGCAAAAACTCTTAAGATTAAACTTAATTCTGCAACAGAAGATATCACTTATGAGAATATAGATTTGGCAGAAGCAGAAGATTCAGAGGAAACAGAAGAATAAAATTTCAATTTAAAAAAGCTAAAAGCGTTTGTCGAATTTCTCGGCAAACGCTTTATTGTTATATTGCACAATTTTCGCCAATCAATTTTGTGATTATTCACAATTGCTTTTACCCCCATAAATCCTTTATAATAAAAAAGGAAGGTAATTCCAAATTATTTTCTGAAAAAATAAAAGAAGAGAACGTTGATTCAAAAGAGGTTTATTTGTTTTATAATCGATATTGTAGAAAACGGTTATAACCGTTTTGGCAGAATAAATTCTGCCTCTGACAAGCTTATGCTTGTCAGCTACATTCGATTGCAATAGTTTTGTTGTTTGCGTGATACGCAAACGTGTATTGTGCATAGCA
>JAZQTQ010000013.1:0-80319 GCA_045630885.1 Acutalibacteraceae bacterium | reverse complement strand
CCCCCGCACTGGACAAAACCATTAACGAGGACATCAAAGATGCAGTGAACATCGTCTTAGACCTGAAGGGACTTGAGTACATTTCCAGTGCCGGCCTGCGCGTTTTGCTTTCGGCACAAAAGAAGATGCAAAAAATCGGTTATATGAAACTGAAAAATGTTTGCGAAGAGGTTATGGAGGTTTTTGAGATAACCGGATTTGCTGACATTTTGGTGATTGAATAATGGAACTTGTAAGCGAGGCTATCGCATTTGCAGTTAAGGCTCACGACGGAATGCGACGCAAAAAAAGTGATGTGCCCTATATATTACATCCTATGGAAGCCGCCGTCATTGTAGGGACAATGACCGATGACCAGAATTTAATTGCCGCAGCAGCTCTCCACGACGTTGTTGAAGATGCGGGTATTACCATTGACGAAATTGAAGAGAGATTTGGCAAGCGTGTAAGAGAACTTGTTGAATCTGAAACCGAAGACAAACGAATAGATTTACCGCCCGAATCCACTTGGCGTATTCGCAAGGAGGAATCTCTGGCAGTGCTGAAAAACACCGATGATATCGGCGTATTGATGGTTTGGCTTGGCGATAAGCTTGCCAATATGCGCTCCATTTATAGAGAATTCAAGGTTGAAGGCATCGGGATGTGGCAGAGATTTAATCAGAAGGATCCCGATGAGCAAGCATGGTACTATCGCTCAATTGTTAAATTAACGAAAGCGTTGTCTGACACTTCGGCATGGCTTGAATACAAAACGCTTACAGAACTTGTTTTTGGAAAAGGAGAAAACTAAATGAACGTTACATATCGTTTGGATAAAGACATTTTATATATCGCCCTTGAAGGCAGAATCGATGCTACCAATGCAGCGGAAGCAGAAGAGAAAATTTTTAATATTAAAACCAACAACCCCGAAAAGCATATTGTTGTAGATGCCGATAAGCTGGAGTATATATCTTCCGCAGGCCTCCGTGTGATTTTAAGACTCAGAAAAGAAGAACCCAAACTTGCTATTATCAATGTGGCTTCGGATGTTTATGAAGTCTTTGATATGACCGGCTTTACCGATATGGTTACAGTTGAAAAGGCTTATCAAAGAATGAGTCTTGATGGTTGTGAATTTATTGCCAAAGGTGCAAACGGCGCTGTTTATCGCTACGATAACGAGACTATCGTTAAAACCTATTTTGCAAAGGATGCACTCCCTGATATTAAGCAAGAACGTGAAAACGCAAGACGTGCCTTTGTGCTTGGAATTAATACTGCCATTCCTTATGGTATTGTTCGTGTGGATGATGGATATGGCACCGTTACTGAACTTTTAAATGCAGTTAGTGTAACAAAATTAATTCGTGAAAACCCTGATGATATATCTGAGGCAACCAAGTATTATGTTGATATGCTAAAAAATATTCACTCTATCGAGGTTGAGGACGGTGTAGTTCCGGACATAAAAGAAACTGCTCTTGGTTGGGCTGATTTTTTAGCACCTCACCTTCCTGAAGAGCAAGGCAAAAAGCTTCGTGCTTTAGTCGAAGCCGTTCCGAAGCAGAATACCCTTATGCACGGCGATTATCATACGAACAACATTATGATACAAAACGGCGAACCTTTACTTATTGATATGGACACACTTTGTATGGGGCACCCCGTCTTTGAGTTGGCAGGAATGTTTAATGCCTATGTCGCCTTTGCTGAACACGACCATCAAAATCTGATGGATTTTTTTGGATATAGTTTTGAAACTGCAGGAAAGTTATGGAATACTGTTCTTAAAATGTATCTTGGCACCGATGATGAAGAAAAATGTCAGGAAGTTGCGCAAAAGGCAATGGTGATTGGATATACCAAATTACTCAGACGCTCTATAAAACGTCCAAACGAACCGGAAAGCGCTGTTAGAATTAAGCGCTGCAAGGAAATGTTGGCTATCCTCCTTGAAAAAGTAGATAGCTTGTGCTTTTAATTTGAAAATGATGAAGTTTAAACCGAACCCCTTACTTTACGGGGCAAATAAAGATTTTTTTAGCACCTTCAGACTTGCAATACGAATGAAAGAAACAGTTGATTACGAACTGTTATCTCGCTCCGTAGAGCAAACGATGGTGCGGTATCCATATTTTTGTGTTCGCATTAAGCGAGAAGGCGAGAATATCGTATTGTGTCATAACGAATGCCCTACCCCTGTTTTTCCTGATGATCGAGCTGTAACCCTTGGGAATAATGAGAGCAACGAACATTTAATCTCTTTTGGATGCAAGGATAAAACTATATTTATTGATGTTAGCCATTATCTTGCCGATGGAATGGGTATCGTTCCGTTAATGCAAACTCTGCTTTATGTATATATATCCAAACGTTACGGCGCAGCTGATTTGTCGATGGAAAGAATAAGAATGCCCGATAGTATTGTTTGCGATGGGGAGTTTATCTATCCATTTCCCGAAAAACCAATGGAAACAGAATCTATTTTTATTCCTAAAGTGCTCGCAGAAGCGTATGAATTAGATCACAACGCCTTTGATAAAGAGGGGTTTTATGCCTACCATTTGCACATCCCTCAAAAAGAGATGATGGCAAAAGCCAGCTCGTCTGATGGTAGTCCTGTTTCGTTTCTTTCTGTTTTACTTTATAGAGCATTTCATAAGCTTGATGAAAGCATTGATAAACCTGTAGTTGCACACGTACAACATCAGTACCGTTCAATATTGCGCACACCGATGTGTCATCATAGCCTTGTAAACTACGTTCCCGTGGTTTTGCCTCCGCGCCTTAACAAATGGGATGTTGAAAAGCAAAACACCGTTGTACGAGGTCAAGTTATTCTCAAAGGCGGTAGTGATGCCGATATTGAAGCAGTAAATCGATTAATCGACGCCTTCCCGAGCAACGCATCGTTTGATGATAAAAGATATGCTATGGCTCGTTATGCAGAACAAAGCACACATGGAAAAACCTTTGGTATCAGCTATGTTGGGAAAATGGATTGGTGCAGTCTTGAACCTTATGTGGATGATCTACACGTCTATATTGGTGAGAAGCATACAAAAAATATGTTGCTGATCGAGGTAATGACGATTGGAGAAGACTTTTCCTTAACATTTATGCAAAGCGGTAAAGGCGAAAAATATTTAAGAGCCTTTATTGAAGAAGTCCGCGCACTTAACATTCCTGTTCGTCTTGTTGGCGAAGAACGATATTCACTTTGCAACACAAATTTATTAAGAGAGGAATAATCTTATGAAAAATAAAAGTTTGAAATTACCGATAATCATTATTGCAGTCGGCATCATTATTGCAATTGCGGCAAGTTTGTTGTTATCAATGCAAAAATCGCCTACTGTAACAAATCAGGATTTCGACTTTTCAATAACCTATAAGCTCGACGGCGAAACAAAAACGATAAACGGTATTTATAGCAGTCGTTTTACCGGGTTTGGTGGAAACGGTATAGATCCCCTTTGCAGATATTACGAAGGTACGTATAAGGTTGAAGGCGAAGACGACGGCGACCGTTGCTTTACAATCGCCGAAAAGGATGGATACGAACTTTATATTGTCGCCCTTTTGAACGATTACTATCTTATGGGCGATAAGGAAAACGAATCGTATGATTCGTATATTGAAGGGCCTACTCTTGAAGCAGAAGATAAAGACGGCAATCAATACGATGAAGCTCAGTTGCCTGATGTTTTTGACGCCGAGATAGTGAGCTTCAATTATCCCGAACCAATTGAAAATACGTTTAACTTTACCAGCTTTTCCGGTCTTTACGTTGCAAACACAGGGGTGATGGTTCTCGTTGGTCTTTTAACCCTTGTTCTTTGTATGATTTTTGTAAGAAAGGGCGAAGGTGTCGAATATCGTGCGCTTGATAAGATTGGCATAGCATTGAATTTTGCAGCGGTGCTTTTTGTGCTTCCTATCATTTATATAGCATCGGTTTTTGTTCAGGCATACAAGATAGGACCCGATTGGTTATACCAAGCTTATTTGTGTATTCCTCAGATCATTCCTTTCTCCATTGCAGCATCTTTGTCTTTGCGCCGTAAAGGTTTCAGAAAAAGCGGATTTTTCGTTCAGTTCCTCGGCATCATTGTTGAGGTGATCCTTGCTGTTTTGGAATATGTTTTATAATGGCCTCCTAAAGAAAAGCGTTTGAATTTTTGAAAATGATCAGTAAACCTCGTGTTTTGTAAGAAAATTTTAAGAGAGTATATATGATAAAATATACATTCTGATATTAGAGCCATAAAGCGACGGTGAATGTTATAATGAATACAAAAAAATCATTAAAGGAAAAGAAACGAAAATTGAAAAAAACACAGTCCATGCAATTCCGTATTTTGGCGACAATCATTTTCGCAATGCTTGCAATAACGGTTTTTATTGGTGGCATCAGCATTTACGAGGTGGACAAATACATACAAGGCGAATCTGAAAATTTTGTTAAAGTTACTTGCGATAACGAAGGTGCGCAGATTAATAACCTCTTTGAAGATATGGAAAAATCGGTAAAGGTTATGGAAAGCTACATAATGGACTTATTTACCGCAGATACTCTTGTGGACAATCAAAATTTCCAGGCAAAAGTGATTAATAGCGCCGACCAAATGTTTGCCAACGTTGCCAAACACGCAAGTGATGCGGTTGCCTATTATTTTCGGTTTGACCCTGCAATTTCAAATAGTAAAACGGGCTTTTTTTATAGCAAAACAAAAGAAAATGATGAATTCGTTTCTCTTGAGCCAACCGATATCTCCCTTTATGAAAAAGAAGACACCGAACACGTCGGATGGTTTTGGCAGCCCTACGAAGCAGGAAAGCCGGTTTGGATGTTACCGTACTACAACCAAAATAATAATATATATATGATTTCATATGTAGTTCCGATGTATTACGAAGAAAAGTTTATCGGTATTGTAGGAATGGATTTTGATTATACGATTTTAGCAGAGCGAGTACATGAAATTAATATTTATGAAAACGGCTTTGCCCATCTTCAAATCGATGAAACTGTAGTTTGTGGTTTTGATGGTGACTGTGAACAAGACACAAAAGATAATTCAAAATATCTACGTGTGTCGAAAGAACTAAAAAACGGAATGACTCTTGTCCTTTCGGCAAGTTATGACGATATAAGGCAAATCAGGTATGAAATCGGTTTTGAGATTTTATTTATTGTTTTAGTGCTTTCTGCGTTTTTCACGATTATTGCAATCTTTGTTGTAAGAAAAATTGTTGCTCCGCTTAAAAAATTAGCAGATGCATCGGTAAAACTCTCAAACGGGGATTACAACGTGGAATTTTTGAATAGCAATGTTTCCGAAATAGAGCTTTTAAATACGGCTTTCGAAAACATGGCAATGCATTTGCACGAACGCGAAAAAGAATTGCGTTTTTCAGCTAGCCATGATTCTCTTACAGGTCTCGGAAATACCACGTCGTATAAAAGATGGGTAACTGAGTTTGATAAGGAGATTGCAAATAAAACTGCCAATTTCGGCGTTGTAGTATTTGATTTGAATCAGCTGAAGGAAACTAATGATACGTACGGACACGACGTAGGCGACAAGCTTATTGCTACAGCGGCAAAAGTGATTTCGGATATTTTTAAAAGAAGTCCTGTTTTCAGAATAGGCGGAGATGAGTTTTTGGCGATTCTTCAACATAGAGATTTGGAAAATTATGAGAAATTATTTGTGCAGTTTGACGTGGAATGTGCGAAGGCACGCATAAAAGGCAATGGAGAAATACCTGTCAGCATTGCAAGAGGCTTTGCTTTGTTTGAATCAGATAAGGATTTTTGCTTTAACGACGTATTTAAGCGCGCAGATAATGCTATGTATGAAAACAAAAGAAAGATAAAAAAAGTACAGTAGACTTATTTGTGCTAAATGGAAGAAGAACTGATTGCGGCGATGGAAGAAATGCGTGATAAACCGCTGAAATCCGCTTGAATAAAGGAAAAAGGCATAGCCCGTGTGGGCTGTGCCTTTTTCCTGCAAAAGAACTGTCCTTTAGAGTACGACTCTAATAAGCTTTGGCATTTTTTAATTTAAAGGGTGTTTTCTTTACCTTTATAAACGAAGAATTTACAAAACAGATATTCGAGCAAAAAGTTTGCAAGCATAGTTAAACCGAGAACAATGTAATCATTAACGTTCTGCCTTGTAGCCCATTCTCCGATAATAAGGGAAACGGGAGTAAAAACGGCATAGAAGCCGAGAACCTTAAGCATAGCAACAGGGACGTTAGCTGCGGATTTAAAGGTGAAACGTCGGTTAAATGTGAAATTCCATAAAACCGAAAGCAAAAGGGAAGGTAAATAACAATACCAATAAAATTTCTCGTCTTCTTTCAGAATAAACTCATAAACAACTGTAAAACTGCCGATTTGAATAATCCCTGCCGAGATTGAAAAAAGGGTAAATTTAATAAGTTGCCAAAAATTGTTCTGTTTCATAAAATTCTCCACCTTTCTTTTAAAATTATATAATAATTGGAGAATAAAGTCAAACAAATAAGGAGAAGCGCTTAAAAAAATCGCTTAAAAACTACTCTTAACTTGACTTAATTAAAATAGTGTGCTATATTAAATTTAATAAATAAAAAGGAGTAAAAAAATTATGAAAATTTCGGTTCAAACGGGAAATGTTGTTGATAGACACGGTTTCGAAAAAGGTTATAAAATGCTGAAAGACGCAGGCTTCGAAGCCATCGACTGGAACCTCGACCACGCTTGGGATTGCGGCCCGATTTATAACGGAGGCTATCAAAAGGGCAACTGCATCTTCGAAAAGGATTTGCAGGAGGTTATCGAGCATTATAAAGAAGAACTTGAAATAATCAGAAAAAATGGGCTTGAAATTTCTCAGGCGCACGCCCCTTTTCCGGCTTATACTCCTAAATGCCAAGATATAGTTGATTATGCTATCGGAGTATATATAAGATTGATTGAATTCTGCGATTATATTGGTTGCCCTAACTTGATAATTCATGGGATTTGTTATGAAATGCAAGATAAGGGCAAAACGCAGTCTGATATAGACAGGATGAATGACCATATGTATGAGTCGTTAATTCCCGTTTTGCAAAGAACTAACGTTACGGTATGCCTTGAAAATTTATTTTCCTGGAGAGATACTGCGGCGGTTGAAGGACATTGTCAAAACGCGAAAGAGGCTTCGCGGTATATTGAAAGGCTCAATGAAAAAGCCGGCAAGGAGGCTTTCGGTTTCTGTTTAGATACAGGGCATACAAATCTCTTAAAAAAGGATTTTATGGCTGTTATTCCGGAGCTCGGCTCTCATTTAAAGGCTTTGCATATTCATGATAACGATGGAAATTACGACCGTCATTTGGCACCTTTTGCAGGTACTATCAATTGGAGCAGATTTGTAATGGCTCTTAAATCAATCGGCTATTCTCACGATCTCAGCTTTGAAACCTACAATCAAATTGAAAGCGTTAAGGATTTTGGCGAAGAGCTTGAAAACAGTTGGCTTAAACTCATATTCGAAATAGGAAAAACCTTCAAAAAATTGATAGAAGAATAACAAAATACCATAAGCAAACACGAATAATCCGAATCTGCCTAAAATGGCATAATTTTAGCGCTTTTCGGCTTGTCATCATCAGTAATGCCATAGGCTTGGCTAAAAACGAGCCTATGGTATTGTTTTTTAAAAAAGAGAAAGCGAGCTTAAAAGATAGATCCAGCCGAAAAGGGTAAGGATGCAGAGCGCAGAGGTTACAACGACCGTTGAAGCGGCGAGTTCTTCATTTCCGCCCATTGATTTCGCCATAGGGAAGGAGGAAACTGCGATCGGAGCCCCTGAAATAACCATAAGGCAACCGAGCGCTTCGCCTTTAAATCCGAAAACTACCGCTGCCGAAATTATAAGAAGCGGAACGAAAACGAGCCTTAATAGAGTAACTGCAATTATCTCTTTTTTAGAACCTTTAATGCTTTTAAAGGAAAAACTTGCGCCGAGGGTTATCAGCGCCAAAGGGGTTGCAGTTGAGGAAATTTGCGAAACCGATTTTTCAAGGAACAGGGGCAATTTAATGTTGAAAGCAAAGAGGATAAGCCCCAAAGCGCAGCCGATTATAAGGGGATTTTTTATAATATTTTTAAGAATCGATAAAATGCTGAAATTCGAGGAGCCTTTATTAAAAATCTCAAAGCTCAAAACCGCCAGAACGTTAAAAAGCGGAATGATTATAGCAACCATCAAATAGGTAAGAGAGGTAAGGTTCTTATCAAAAAGGGATTCGAGCAAGGGGATTCCGAGAATTGCAAAATTCGAGCGAAAGATTCCTTGAAGCATAACCCCTCTTTTAGAATTATCTTTAGAAAGAATTAAAACGAGGAAAATACCCAAAATAAAAACAGCGATAATGGAAAGCGTAGTAAAAAGGAATATCTTTAAGTTGAAGTTATCAATAGAATCGGTTGAATAAACGTTATAAAAAAGCAAACTTGGCAAAAGAAGCTTAAAAACGAGGGTGTTTATTCCGTCAAAAACTTTTTTGTCAAGAAGCTTTATTGATTTTATAAAGTATCCGATAATCATAAGAATAAAAATCGGCGCAATGGAGTTGAAAGATAAAATAAGACTCTGCATAATAGCTCCTTTAAAAAACTTTTTTCAGATTATACCATAAAAGCCGCAAAATGTCTATCCAATATCAGGCGAAATTATAAAAATATTGATATTCATATTGGTGAGCCGGTGTTAAAAGGTTATAATGATAATAAAAATGAGAATTATAGGAAAAACTAGAAAAAACTCTTTACATCAGCTCCCAAATGTTATAAAATATATTCGAAAAATATATTAAGGAGATAGAAAATGTATATCACGAATGACATTAAATACATCGGAGTTAACGACCATCAGGTTGACCTCTTTGAAGGTCAATACGTCGTGCCGAATGGTATGTCCTATAATTCTTATGCCATAATTGATGAAAAAATTGCAATTATGGATACAGTTGATGCTAACTTTACCCATGAGTGGCTCGATAACATCGCAAATACGCTGGGCGATAGAAAGCCCGACTATCTGGTAGTTCATCATATGGAGCCTGATCATTCGGCAAATATTATGAACTTCCTTAAAACCTATCCTGATGCAAAGGTTGTTTCATCTCAGAAGGCTTTTAATATGATGAAAAACTTTTTCGGAACTGATTTTGAGGAGAGAAGAATCGTCGTCAACGAAGGAGACACCTTAAATCTCGGAAAACACGAACTCACCTTTGTAACTGCACCTATGGTTCATTGGCCAGAGGTTATCGTGAGCTACGATAGTTTAGATAAGGTGCTTTTCTCTGCCGACGGATTTGGAAAATTCGGAGCGCTCGACGTTCAAGAAGATTGGGCTTGCGAAGCCAGACGCTATTATATCGGAATAGTTGGAAAATATGGCGCACAGGTGCAGGCGCTTCTCAAAAAAGCGGCAGGTCTTGATATAGAGGTTATTTGCCCCTTGCATGGCCCCGTTTTAAAGGAAAATTTGGGTTATTATCTTAATTTATATAACGTTTGGTCGGGTTATCAACCCGAAGAGGAGGGCATTGTTATTGCCTATACCTCGGTTTACGGCAACACAAGAAAAGCAGTTATGCTTCTTGCAGAAAAGCTTAGAGCAACGGGGTGTCCTAAAGTGGTTGTAAACGACCTTGCTCGTTGCGATATGGCAGAAGCGGTTGAAGATGCTTTCAGATATAGCAAACTAATCCTCGCAACAACAACTTATAATGCTGAAATCTTCCCCTTTATGAGGGAGTTTATAACTCATTTAACCGAGCGCAATTTCTCAAACAGAACCGTAGCTTTCGTTGAAAACGGAAGCTGGGCACCTTTGGCGGCAAAAATAATGAAGGAAATGCTCTCTAAATCCAAAAACCTTGTTTTTGCAGAGAATACAGTTAGAATTTTGTCGGCTATGAACGAGGAAAACGTTGCCGAGATTGATGCTTTAACACAGGAATTAACCAGAGAATATGCAGACTTAACGCAAGATAATGATGATAAAAACGATATGTCTGCGCTTTTCAATATCGGTTATGGGCTCTATGTTATAACCTCACACGATGGCAAGAGAGATAACGGACTTATCGTTAATACTGTAACTCAAGTAACAAACACTCCAAACCGAATCGCAGTAACGATAAATAAGGAAAATTATTCCCATCATATTATCAAGCAAACGGGGAAAATGAATATTAATTGCCTAACTATAGATGCGCCCTTTTCAATGTTCGAGAAATTCGGCTTTGCAAGCGGAAGAAACGTTGATAAATTTGCCGATTTCGAACCTAAAAGGTCTGCAAACGGCTTGGCTGTTTTGCCAAGATATATCAATTCATTTATGTCCTTGAAGGTTGAGCAATATCTTGATCTTGATACCCATGGAATGTTTATCTGTTCGGTTGAGGAAGCGAGAACAATTTCCGATAGGGAAACGATGACCTATACGTATTATCAAGATAACGTGAAGCCGAAGCCTGAAACGGAGGGCAAAAAGGGTTACGTTTGTAAAATTTGCGGATATGTTTATGAGGGCGAGCCTTTGCCTGAGGATTTCATCTGTCCTTTGTGTAAACATGGCGCCGCAGATTTTGAAAAAATAAATTAAAAAGCAATAGGAGGAAAATAACATGAAAAAATATGTATGCGATGCTTGTGGATGGGTTTATGACGAAGCCGAGGGCGCGCCCGATTTGGGAATCGAGCCCGGAACAAAATTCGAAGACCTTCCCGATGATTTTGAATGTCCGCTTTGCGGCGTTGGAAAAGATATGTTTTCCGAAGAATAATTGAAAAATAATTGAAGAAAAGCCCCCCTTTTTTTGGTATAAAAAATCAGGGGGGTCTTTTTTGTTGGTATGGGTGTTGTTTCTTTGCTGGATTTGCTTGACACACATATATATTTGTGGTGTAATTAACTTGGAATTATTTAATGGCAGGGGTTTAAATTTAATACTTGCCTTTAAAAAAGCAGATATAAAATCGGCTCCCATTTCGATGGGAGCCAATTTTTATAGAGATTCAGGGAGCGTTAATAATAAAAAAACTTTCGTCAATCCTCAAAAAGGGATAGAGCGAAAGTTTTTTGTTATAAATTTAATAGGGTTTGGTGAAGCTCTTGTCATAAGAGGAAACAGCCGAAGATACGTCTTCGGAAGAAACCGCTTCTTGAGAAACGGAACTGTTCGACTCTGCTTTTGAAGAAGCAGGGTGCGAACCGGTTGTTTCATCTTGCGAAGAATCGGAAGGAATGTTTGAAGAGGTTTCTGATTGGTGGGAAACTTTGTTTGATGACGTTGCTTCTGCATTGCTTGTCGATGGTATAATCAATTCAGGGATAGCATCATTCGCCAGATTATCAGACTGTGAAGAACCCGAGTGAGATTCATTTATTATATCATCATAAATCGTTTCTGAGGAAGGAGTATTCTCATTATAATAAATAGAAATTGTGCTTGAAGCATCGGAATTGCTTGAAACTTTGTTTGAATTTTTATTTGATTTTTTCTCTGATTTTTCCGATTGACAAGCTGAAAAAGAACAAACAATCAAGCAAACTGTAAGCAAAGCTATTAAAATTCTATGTAAACTAGCCATTGAGATCTTCATTTCCGCCATCTTCAATATCCTCGTTTCCGCCGCCATCAGGATCGCCTAAGTCTCCGAAAGAAATGTCGAGGATTGAATCGCAATATCTTTGAGCAATCTCTAAAACTTCAAATTTTGGAGATTCGTAATTTTGTTTCATTTTCATAGCCCTTTCCTCTTATTTAACGTAGGTCCAATAGTTCTTAGCAACAAATTCGAGCAGATCAAGCGCTTTTTGAAGATTAACGCCATTTTCGACATAATCTTTAATCTTGCTGTAATCTTCGCTATCAGAAGGATAAGTTTTAAGGATTTCGGCTGCTGCCAATTTTGCAACTCCGACAACAGAACTTGAACTATAACCGTCTGAAACGCTTGCATTGGTATTTTTATTATTATTGCTGTAATAAACCTTGCCGTCTGCAACAATATAAGCGCGAGCAGAAACTCTCGAACCTATTGCATCAACGTTTGCAGCAATTCCTTTAAGGCCGGCATAAATTTCGCCGCTTGGGATTTCGAGGTTTTCGCCACTCGTTTTTGCAACTGCAAGACCGTATTCTTCGTTTTCAATCATCTCATAAGTAAGCTCGCGGTCGCCTAATCTTTTGGTATACATCATAAGAACGCCGTATTCTGTAACGTTGCTGTTTGCAGGAAGGGCAATTTCATTAAGTGTTACAACGAAACGAAGGTCCTGTTTATTAGCAGGAACAGGCTCAGTGTCGGTTCCTGTTTTGATAGCCGCGCCAATAACCTTTGCAACGTTAGGAACGGAGCCTAAATTTTCCTTGTTTATAATTGAGATGTTATCGAGAAGGTGGGTTCCGGATTTGTTAGCGGCAGAAGCGGTAACAGAAAAGCTGGCAACTGATTCTTTCAAAACGTTGAATTTAATTGTAAACCAAGTTGAACCTTTATCGTCGCCTTTTAAATCCGCAAGACCGATAAATTGGATTTTTCCGCTGGTGTTGGTATTAAAAGAATCATCAATGTTATTTCCATAACTTGCAAATTTGCTTGAAAGAGCAATAGATTCAACGGAGAAAACGGTAGCGTCATAGGTAATAGTTCCTTCAATTCCTCCAACCAAACTGTCGGTATCGTTTAAAATAAGTTGGAGCTCATAATATTCGCCAACCGATGCCTGACCCTTTCCCGAAAGCTTTAAGACGGGATTTTCGGCAGAAACTGTAGCTGAAGACATAATTCCAATTAACAATACGAGAGTTAACAAAACAGCCACTGTTTTTTTAAAACTTATCATTATAAAAACCTCCCAACTATCTTAAACATAATATTTATGTTGTTTTTTC
Source organism: Acutalibacteraceae bacterium (assembly GCA_045630885.1). Taxonomy (GTDB): domain Bacteria; phylum Bacillota; class Clostridia; order Oscillospirales; family Acutalibacteraceae; genus UMGS1532. The sequence goes on along the minus strand of JAZQTQ010000013.1, from coordinate 67,374 downwards.
TATATCATCATATAAAATCTTATCATATAGGAATATTAAAGTCAATAATAAAGAGGTTTTTTCGCTTTTTTAACACAATATAAAAGATAACTTTTCAAATATTAAGAGCTGTTTTTTATCTTAATAATAAAAACTCTTGACAAATTTTGCAGTCTGTTGTATTATTGTATTAGTACAGCAATACAGCAGACTGTTTTATTTTGCAAAACAAGAGGCGGAAACAAAAATAGGAGGCGATGAAATGGCTTGGAGTTTTGATTCGGTAAGACCCGTTTATAAGCAGATAGCCGAAAAGATAACCATGTCGGTTTTATCGGGGGAATATTGTCCCGGCAGGCAAATCCCAAGCGTTCGTCAGTTAGCACTTGAGGCGGCGGTAAATCCGAACACGGTTCAGCGCTCTTTTTTAGAGCTTGAAAGTTTGGGAATCATCGAAGCTCAGGGAACAACGGGGCGTTTCGTTACAACCGACCTCGAAAAGATCGAGGAAAACAGAAAACGGGTTGCCGAAGAAATTGTTGGAGAACTGCTCAAAAAGGCGGAACTGTTAAAGCTTAGTCCTGAGCAGATAATAAAAATGATAGAGGAGGAGAAGAAATGAATGTTCTCGAATGTAGAAATATAGAGAAGGCATATAGAAAAGGTAATCCTGTTTTAAAGGATTTCTCTTTGGATATTCCCGAAGGCAAAATAGTTGGACTATTAGGCCCTAACGGGTGTGGGAAATCAACCTTGATGAAGCTTATTTCAGGACTTTTACAACCGGATAACGGGGAAATTTACATATCGGGCGAGCCGGTTGGAGAAAAGAGCAAGGCGCTTGTTTCCTATTTGCCCGAAAGAACCTATTTTAACGGCTCGATGAAGGTTTCTGAAATCATCAAATATTTTAGCGAGTTTTATGAGGATTTCGATTCCGACAGAGCGTATAAGCTTTTATCAGACCTTTCGATAAATCCCGAAAAAAAGCTAAAAACCATGTCGAAGGGAACAAAGGAAAAGGTTCAGCTTATTCTCGTTATGTCGAGAAGGGCGCGTCTTTATCTTCTTGACGAGCCTATTGCAGGCGTTGACCCTGCGGCGAGAGATTATATTTTAAGCACAATCGTTGGGAACTACAGTAAAGAGGCGTCAATTATAATAACAACTCATTTGATTGCAGACGTTGAGCAGATTCTTGATGATTTTGTTTTCCTTTCTCATGATGGAAAAATCGTATATTCGGGTAACACAGAGGAAACAAGAAATGCAAACTGCAAATCTCTTGATGCGCTTTTCAGGGAGGTATTCAGATGCTAAAGAAACTTTTAAAATATGATTTAAAGTCAATATTCAAGCTTTGGTGGATAGCCGCTGCGGCTTCAGTTTTGGTTGCAACGATTGCGGGGGTTTTCATATCTCCGATGATAAACGGAAAAGACCTGCCTGATTTCGCTCCTTTGATGGGGATATTTTTCTGGATGCTTTTTATGATGAGTTTAACGGCTCTGATTTTGCTTTCCGAGGTTCTGATTTTTATAAGATTTTATAAAAACTTTTTTTCGGACGAGGGATATTTAACCTTCACGCTTCCCGTTAAACGCTCCGAGCTTCTTAATTCTAAACTTATAAGCGGAGTTTTAACAACCGCCGCTTCTTATGTAGTTTGTTTTATAGATATATGTGTGTTTATTTTCATAGTAAATTTCGGTTCAAATATCGAAACTATCCAAACGTTTTTTAAAATTATCTCGCAGATAATAAAACAACTTGGAGCTTATTCCATCATATATGCGCTTGAATTTCTTGCTATTGCGGTTTTGATAGCGATAGGCTCGGTATTGTTTATGTATATTTGCATAACTATCGGCTCCATAATTGCCAAAAAAGGTAAGGTTGTTGTTGCTATCGGGATATATTATGGCGTAAGCTCGGCTATAGGCTTTTCGATATTTATGTTTTTAATAAGTCTTGCGGGTGCGTCCGATTGGTTCCCCAATATGAATGACAGCGAAGAAAAACTCTTTCTTGCACTGTTGTTTTTGTTGGTAATTGCCTTTATTTTTATGGTTTGTACGGCGGTTTACACTTGGCAATATTATCTTCTCGACCGTAAACTGAATCTTAATTAAGGAGGAATGAAAATGAAAAAACTAATTGCATTGATTTTATCCTTAATTTGCATTATGTCTGCGATTTCTTTTTCTGCTTTTGCTGAATCGAATGACACAGTAACTCTTTCTGATGATTTTCAGAGCTTTGAATATTTCGGCGAGACCTACGTTAGAATTAATTCAACAGAGGTTGATATGAATGACGTTAATATAGAAGATGGCGTGAAGGTCGAGTTAAACGAAACACAGCGAGAAAGCATTAAGAAAGCGGAGGTTTATTTGAACACTAAGAAAACCTTAGCTTCCGTTTCTCTAACTTTTATAGATGGCGCTTATTTTACTGCAGATTTTATGAAAGAGGATTGTTTGCCGATATATGAAAAATATTCGGGAGATGATGTTGAAGAATATGAGATTTGCATAAACAACATATATTATGATGAAGGAGTTGCCACACTTGCAAAAAAATCCGAGCTTCGCGGCAAAAAAACAACCCTCACTTTGGGCGACTTCTACGAAAGCTCTGATTTTGAAATCGTTGCAGGAAGTCGAAAAGAGAACATATATTTTTATAAAGGAAAACTTTTGATTTTTTCCGATAAGTTCTATTTTATAGAAAACGAATTGCTTTCGGAGGAGGTCAAAGAAGCAATTGATTATTATGGCGAAATTGACACAAGTGTCAGTTTTCCCGCTTGGGAAATAACCAACCCTGCGCTTTTGGAAAAACTCAAACAGGCAACAGACGAATATTATGGCGAGAGTTGGGGTGTTTATTATACCGACAATGAAACCGAGATTATGGCTTTGTTGTTTATCGTTTCGGTGCTTTTACTTTTGCCAATAGGCGTGTTTGTAGTCTTTTTGATTCTATTTAAACACTCCAGAAAGCGAATATACAGAAAACTTTGTTTAACCGTTTCTATCGCCGCTATTTTCGAAATTTTGGTTTTAATAAGCCTAATCGTAATGCATTTTGTTTGTAAATAAAGATAAAAAGAAGGTTGGTTTTTTCAACCTTCTTTTTTTGTTCATTCTGTTTTTGTCCGACTTTGGGTTTTTAGGGCATTTATAAACATTGACAAAGAATCTGCAATAATATATAATCAAAAAAGAATAAAACCAGAAAGGAAAATGAAAATGGACGTATTTGCTAATGCGAAATGGATTTGGTATGAGGAAAAACCAAAACCCGATTCTTACGGCGATTTTTTTGATAGTTTCAACTATACGGAAGGAAAGGTAAATTGTAATATTTCCTGCGACGGAGATTATACTCTTTTTGTCAACGGAGTTTACGTATCCTCAAATCAATATTCAGATTTTGAGCATTATAAAATTTATGATACTATCGATATAACCGAATATCTTGTGCAGGGCGATAATAAGATTTATATTTTGGTTTGGCATTTGGGAGTTCCAACATCAAGATATAAACCTGGAAAAGCCGGTTTGCTGTATTCGATAGAATGTGATGGAAAAGCTATGGCGCAAAGCAGTCAAGAAACCCTTTCATCACAAAATCCGAATTATAAAAGTAATTATTGCAAATTAATTACCTATCAGATAGGTCAGAGCTTTTTATATGATTCCTCTATCCTTGATAAACCTTCAAGGAAAAAGAGCGTTTTAGTTGATAAACGATGCGAAATGTATCCTCGTCCCATTAAAAAATTGGAACTTTTGGAAGAAAAGGCGATTACTTTTCTTAAAAAAGAAGGCACACATTTTTTAATTGATTTAGGGGAAGAAACCGTTGGATTACCCGTATTGCGTTTCCATAGCGAAACCGAGCAAAAAATTACGGTTTCCTGGGGCGAACATATTGCAGACGGCGGTGTAAGGCGAAAAATAAAAGACCGCGATTTCAGTTATGAGTATATTGCAAAAACAGGCGAAAACAACTATACCAACTATATGTTAAGATTAGGTGGTCGCTATTTAGAGGTTTTTTCAGAAGCTCCTATTGAAGTGGATTATATCGGCATAATTCCGCAGATATATCCCGTTAGAGAAGTGCCGAAAACCTTTGATGATAACCTTGACCAAAAAATATATGACGTTTGTGTAAAAACTCTGAAACTCTGTATGATGGAGCATTACGTGGATACGCCTTGGCGTGAACAGTCGTTTTATTCTTTGGATTCAAGGCATCAAATAATTTGCGGATACAAAGCGTTTGCCGGTGGTAATAAAGAATACGTGCGAGCCAATCTTTTGCTTATTAGCAAGGACGTGCGTGATGATGGGCTTTTGTCAATAACCTATCCCAGCGGAGGAGAATTAGCAATACCTTCATTTTCGTTGCATTACTTTACTGCTATCAAAGAATACATAGAAAATACAGGGGACTGTTCTCTCGGACTTGAGGTTTATGATAAACTTTTGTCACTTGTGGACGTCTTCAAAAAACAGCTTAAAAACGGAATTCTTTGTTCATTTTTCAATAAAGAGCATTGGAATTTTTATGATTGGTCCCCATTCCTTGTTGAGAAAATTGGAGTTGAAGGCTCGAAGCAGGATTATATGCTTAGCTGCTTGTTTTTAATTGCATTGCAAAATATGAAATACATAGCTGAAAAAATTTCAAAACCTTTTAATGAGCAGGCTTTAATTGATGAACTGCGTTGCAACATCAAAGAGATGTTTTTCAATAAGGAAAGCGGTTTGTTTTCTCTGTCGTCCGTTGATAAGGAATTTAACCAGCTACCAAATGCCCTCGCTATTTTAGCCGGAATAACCACCCAAAGCGAAGCCGAAATCATAGCCCAAAAACTTATGTCGGACGAAGTTGCTGAGTGTTCTTTGAGCGCAAAGACATTTATTTATGACGCCCTTTTAAAGGTTGATAAAGAATATTTGAAAGACGTTTTGAAAGAAATAAGGAAAAATTACACAGTAATGTTGGAAGCAGGGGCAACCTCAGTGTGGGAAGTAATTGAGGGCGAAAGCGCTTTTGAAGATGCGGGTAGCCTTTGCCATGGTTGGAGCGCTATTCCGATATTGTATTTAGAGTAAAATATAAAGTGCTAATTAAATATGTTAATAACATCGCTGCGTAAAGCATAATTCTTAATTTTTATCACAAAACAAAGAAAAAACTCAATCACCCCTTGGGGTAGTTGAGTTTTTTTGTTGTGCCGGTTTAGATTTCGTTTTTTGATGCCTTATTAATTTTTAAAATTTTTATATAAAGCAGACGTTTCTTATATGAAAACTAAGAAAAGCCCCTGATTACAAGGACTTTTCTTAGTTTAAATGAATGTATATTATGGAAATTTCTTTATAAATAGAATATTAACCTATTCCCAATCTTCGTTAGATTCTCTGTCTTCAGAGAGCACCTCTAAATGGGCAGGTGGGTCGCCGCAGTCGTAAACGTCTAATGCCACGCCGCCTTGCAAAGCGCTTTGGTGAGCAGTCAAGCCGGGGATATTGTATCGAGCGGCCTGCCAAGCATTTGTGGGAGATAACTTGCCGGTCATATAAGCCTGACAGAAATCGTCTACCATAAATTTATGAGTGCCTGCGTGGCCGGTATGTATAGGTTCAAACGATTTAGGCAGACGCTTTGTTTATTTTAACATTTTAGTGTTGTTGCAGTAAATATGCAGATGTTGTATTTTAGTTGTACGGAGGTTGTTTTTTCAACCTTCTTTTTTTAATTTATTTTATTTTTTGTCTGGCTTGGTGTCTCTCCGGTTATTCTTTTATAATATCGGCAGAAATACCCGATGTTTTCGAATCCGGATGCAAAAGCCGCTTCAGCAACGGTGCAGTCGCCTTCTTTAAGCATTTCTTTTGCCTTATTGATTCTCAAATTATTTCTATATTGCAAAGGAGATGTTCCGTATTGTTTTGAAAAAAGGTCTCTGAAAGAGCTGATGCTTATGTTAGATTCCTTAGCAAAAGAGCTTATCGGAAGGTTTTCGAGGTAGGTTTGCTTGAGCAAGATGACCCCTTTTAAAATTTGAGGGAAGCGTTGTTGTTCGATTAATAGCGTAGATTGGTCGTTATAAATCATTGAAAAAAGGCGATATAAATATTCCTTCTTCCGAAAAGACGTTGCAAGACTTTGGGAGGCTGAGAATACTTCAAATTTCGCCATAATATTTTCATAGATCCGAGCGTTATTATCCTTTGCGATAATAGTGATATTATTTGCGAGTGCTATCGGCTCCTTGTTGTTAAAAAACATATCGAAATTAACGGTGATAAATGAGGTATTTTCCTCGTTGTAATGCATTTTATATTTGCTTCCTTGGGGAATATACAGTAGCTCGCCTTGTTTCAAATCAAGCGATTTGCCGCTTTCTTGCGAAAAACTTGCGCCACCTTTAAAAATATAGAATAAACCGTGGTTTGGGCGACCAAGTTTTCGCCAATCGATAGATCTTCCGAGAGGACGAATACCTGAAAAAATAACTATATCGCTTATAGTAATATCTTCGATTAATTCTTCGGTTATAATTTTCAAACAGACTCCTCCTTTTTGTTTATTTAAAAGATTTCGGTATTAACTAAAACTTTTTTAAAAACGTCTTTGCAGTAAGAACATTTATGGCAAAGCTTATCGCAAGAGGTGGATTTTTCGAACCAATTTTCAGGGAACGCAGAATTATCAATAATATATGGCGCTAAAGCGCCGCTGAAGGTTGGCTCAAAAAGGTCGAGCACGTTGCCTGAAAAAGAACGCTTGCAATATGCATCAATAACCAATTGAGGTCGGCAGTGTATTCTTGTTGCAAGCTTAACAGTTTCGAAAATAGACTCATAATTATGAAGGTCTTCGGGTCTTATCCAGGTATTTTGTAGAAGCATTTCCCAATTTTCAGGGTCTTTCAGGCAAGACCAACAAACATATGGGTTAAAATTTGATATGTTTTCCGTTTTGCAGATTTCAGATTCGTGGGCAACATTGTTATCATGGAAGATTTGCCCCGAACAATTAGAAAAACAACCGCTGTTTGCGAGCATTATCAGTTTTTTGTTGTTTTCGTCCGCCCAGCTTTTGAGCATTTTTAAATGATTTAAGTCGCGGTTATAATCTCTTTGAACGTGGAAGGAATCGAAAAGTTTTTTCAAGTATTCCATTCCCTTAACAGTTCCAATCTTCATATTAACCGAGGCGCGAACCTCAATTCTCGGAAAATATTTCTTAATGGTGTGAGCAATAGCAGGGGAGGTAGTTGTGATTATATCAACGCCCGCGCCGACGCTTTCCAGATGATTTATTGTCGAACAAACTGAATTTGCAAGCTTCTTAGAAAGCGAATCAGCTCCGTAACAGTTTGCATTAAACAAAAGGTCGAGCTTGATGCCCATTTGCTTGATTTTTATGAGTTCTTTCTCAATCAGTTCACAAGCGTTGGCACCTTGGCGCAAAGCAATGTCGCCTCTGCCGGAAGGCGTGTTTGGATAAGAAAAAAACACTTCGGAAATGTCTTCTATATAGGTTTCAACGATTTTTGAAAAAGGTTCGTTGTCAATCTCTTGTAATTGAAAACCAACAGAAAATTTCATTTAATTTCTCCTAATCGGCATCGGATTCTGATTTTTTTTGGGCATTTGGCGAATCAAGACCGTCATAAGGGGCAACGTAACCGTTATCTATGGCGCCTGCTTGCCAATCAACGCTCCAGGCTTTTTCGGTTCTGAAGGGGTTATGGAATTTATTTTTAATAACTCCTCTTTTTTCAAGGCTTATCATACAAGCCCTTGTGCAACCCTTTGCACCGCAAACTGCCTGACCTGTGTTATAAAGATTTCGGGGCTTGCGATAAAAAGGAGAATGAGGGCCGGCTTTATAATCATTTCTGCCGGGGAGATAATCGCCCGTTTCGCCTTCTTCGCATTTAACTGCGCCGACAAATGTCGTATCGCATTTTTTCATATCAACGTCGGCCCATTCAAGGTCGTATCCGCCAACGTTCACTTTAATTGTTCTGTCTTTTGGTATGCATTCGCCCGGACATTCTCTAACGCAAGCCATACAGCGGTTGCAAAGCGTTCCGGGTTCAATAATCGGGTCGGGTTCAAGCGGAAGCTCGGTAATGATTATTCCAACTCTAACTCGTGGACCGAATTCAGGAGTCAGGAGCATTTTTGAATAACCGATTTCACCAATACCGCATAAAAAGCCTGCAATTCTAAGGTTAACCATAACGTCGGGAGCGGCTTTGCCCGGAGCTACGGGAATTGAATGGTCGTCGTATTTGTTTCCGAGATTATCAATGCAACGCCAGTCGCTTTGATGTCCTAACGGTATAGCTTCATAGCCTGCATCTTCAATCATTTTGCTTAAATTAATAACCGTCATCGGCATATAAAGATAGGTTATTCCGCCATAACCCATTGAGGAATAGTTTGAAAAGAAGGTGCCTTCTTCAACACCTCTTAAAGAACCTCGCATAACTCGGAATCCAAGCGCAATAATAGATTTTGCTTTGGGCATTATTTGTTTTGGGTCCTGTTGTATAGGTGCGGTGCTCCAACGATCGATAGAACCAATACCGACGATATCGGCGCCCATTCTTTTTGCCGCCGCTTTAATATCTTGTGATGTTATCATAAAAATACTCCTTTACGAATATTGTTTATATACATTTTAATATACAAAGCAACGGATAAGAATACACAAAACGAGCATTTTATTACACAAAACGCCAAATCTGCAATTTTATTTTATAACGGTTTTATAAAAAAATCAAGTTTTTCTTGACGTTTTTTAAAAAGCAAACAACACCATTAAAGTCCTTAAACTTTAATGGTGTTGTTTAGTGAAAAATATAGTTTTCAAGTGATTGGTTTTGAAACTCTAAAAAGAATAAGCATTATGCGAAATATCAAATTTATTTAAAATATTATAGTCTTTTAAATTTAATTTGAAATCACAGTTTTGCATAAAACCACCCTTATTTTTTTTTTTTTTTTGAAAATAACGCGAGCTTATTATATCTTGCAATAAATATTTCGGAGGTTATCCAAATTAACTGTAATAGTAAACTCCTTGATTTTATTAACTGCCGTTTCAAACTTATCACTGCCGGGAATTTCGCTGGGGGTATTCGTTATTGCCTGTTGATAACCCGTAATGAGGATTAAATCGTTTTTTTCTTAAATTGACCTGTTCCTTTTATTGCTGGTGGTAGTGGCAATTATGTATTTTGGTCTGCCTTTAATTTCTTCGTAAATACGGGCGATGTAATAGCCTATAATACCGAGGCTTATCATAATTATGCTACCAATGAAAATCGTTATGATAATAACGGTTGTCATGCCTTCAAGCGCTCTGCCGATAATTTTATCTATAAGCGCCCACACGCCGAAAATAGCCGAAATTATGAGCATAATGAAGCCGAGCATTGTAACAATTTGCATAGGCGCAGTTGAAAAAGACGAAATATTCGAAATAGCATATTTAATAAGTCCGCGGGTTGACCATTTAGATTCGCCTTCAATGCGTTCATTAACGGAATATTCAACCGATGTTTTGTTATATCCAACCCAAAAAGAAATTGCTCTGAAAAAGCCTCTTTCTGGCATTTTATTAATAACGTCAACAACCTTTCGGTCTAATAGCTTGAAGTCGGAAGAATTTGCCATATCAAAGCCTGCCATACGGCTTATAATTGAATAGAAAAATTTTGAACCGATGCTAAGCATTTTCTTTTCTTGACCTCGGTCTTTTTTTATTCCTTCAACAATCTCGTAGCCTTGCTCCCATAAGCGATACATTTCGATTATTTTTTCGGGCGGGTGTTGAAGGTCGCAGTCGATAACGACGGCACAATCGCCATTAACTGCGGCAAGACCTGCGGATATAGCAGACTCTTTGCCGAAGTTTCTTGAAAATTGCAAACCTAATATATTTTCATTTTCCATCGAAAGCTCGGAAATCATTTTGTAGGTTCCGTCTTGTGAACCATCATCAATGAAAATGAATTCGCCATCGATGTTATTTTCTGCCAACAAAGAATTTATAGTGTGGTATGCGTGTTTTATACATTTTTCTTCGTTATATGCAGGAATGATTACAGATAACATAAAATCACCTTATTGTTTTTCGAATAGTGTTTCCAGTTGAGCAACGGGCATTGGTCTATATAAATAGTAGCCTTGAAGGATATCGCAGCCTGCGGCAATAACCGTGTTTTTTTGTTCTTCGGTTTCAATTCCTTCGCAGAGGGTTTTGAAGCCGAGGTCGTGTGCAGTTCTTATAATATTTTTAAGAACTAAAAATCCCGTATGAGTATCAGCGCTTTGAGTGATGGATTTATCTATTTTAACAATGTTTATATCAAACTCGGTTAAATCGCCGAAGGTTGTATGACCCTTGCCAAAATCATCAAGCAGAATTAAGATTCCTTTTTCTTTCAAGTGGGCGAGGTTTTTAACCATTGTTTGTTTTTCTTCCGCAGAAAGGCTCTTATCCTCTAAAATTTCAACAGCGATGCAGGAATATTCAATATCGTATTTTGAAACGATGTCTATTATATTTTTAGCCAGGTTGGGGTCGGAAAGGGTGAATCGAGAAAAGTTGATTGTATAAACATATTTCATTCTGTTCTGCTTATCGCTCGAAATCCACTTGCAATTTTTCTCGAAAATATAATAATCGAATTTTTGGTTTAAACCAACGTTATTTACCGCCGAGAGGAAAAAGGGTGGGGTTAAAATTCCTTCTGTTGGGGAGTTGAGTCGGGATAAAACCTCTGCGCCCATAATTTTATTGGTTTTAACGTCCAAAACAGGCTGATATTCAAGGAAAAATCTGTTATTATCAATTTCATTGTGAATACTGTTTTCGATGCTTATTTTTCTTTCAAATTCTTTTCCGTTTGAGCTATCCCATCTGCAATATAAAACCTCTTTATCTTCCGCCATACTGCAAGCCTGTTTAGCTCTTGCGAGCGCAGTTTTGAAAGAAACGTCATTCGAACGAGTGTTAAAATAACCAAAATTTGCTCGAACAACGCCAACTGCACCGTTCCTTGAAAAGATTTCGCTGATTTCTTTGTAGCAATTATCGATGCAAAGCTCCAGTTGATCAGGCTCTAAAACATTGAAAGCAACGAAATTTTCTCTTCCGTAAAGGGAAATTTCTCCATCTATATTAAGGCCGAAATGACGAAGCAAAATCCTCTTAATTTGCTCATACATTCTTAAAGCTTTAGATTCGGAATAAAGTCTGGTCATATTGTCGAGAGGTATAGAAACACATAAAATGCAACGATTATGATTAGAATAACCTGATTTTTCAAAATCGTTCTCGATTTTATTTAAGCCACAGAAATTCTTTTTTGAGGTTCCTTTTGTGGCTTTCGAGGATTTCATTGTGAAAAACAGTCCGATTATTCCCATCAAAACAAAAATCATCACAAGGATAGTTATAATTATGTAAGGGAAATCAAAAATTTGCATTTTTATAGCTCCTAGCGTCTATTTTTGGAAAATCGGAAACTCTTTTGTTCCGCCAATTTGTTTAAGACCCAATTTGTTTGCAACCGCTAAACATTTTTCAATGTCGTTTTTAGCACATTTTTTTCTTCGGATAATTTCTTTAATTAAGAAGAAGGGATTAAATGAAAGCATCGCTTTTATAAGGTCTGCCTTTTTAATTCCGTTTCTTTTATGCTCTGCCAAAACCTCGAAAAGAGCATAGTATATTATGCTTTTCTTAAAGTTTTCTAAGGTTGCTTTTTTGAGCCATTTGGCATACGTTAAGAATTTGTTTATATCATTATTATTTCTGAAATAAATTCCGTCGATATAATATTCCTGCATATCCTCCTCCATTTTTTCAAGGAGAGCAGAATAATATTTATTTTGAATTTTCAAGACCTCGGTGTGTTGTCTTTCAAGGGTAGTGCTTGTGATTTGCTTGTCATGAAGACGATATATTAAAAGACATTCGGGAAGAATCTGCATTTTTTTGCCATTCATAGCCAATCTTGTCCATAATTCGAGGTCTTCTGTGCAAGTGAGGGAGGTGTCGTAGTTGAATTCTTTCAGAACCTCTGCTTTCGCAATAACGCCGGGGTGCAAAATGGGATTTGCAACCAACAACATAGCATATACGGCATCTGAATCGGTTTTTCCGCCTGCTCCGCCCGAAGCATATACTCCGTTTTTAAGAGTTAAGAATCTGCAAGAAGACAAATCGGTGTCGCTGTTTTCTTCCATAAATTTGAATTGTTTTTCGAGCCTTTCGGGAAGACAAATATCATCGGCGTCCATTCTGGCGATATATTTGCCTTGACATAGCGATATTGCCTTATTAAGAGAGGAAGGAAGCTTTAAATTAACCTCGTTTGGATAAACCTTGATTCGCTCATCTTTGCAAGCAAAGGCGGAAAGGATTTCACTTGTTGAATCGGTTGAACAGTCGTTTATTACAATAAGCTCCCAGTTTTGGAAGGTCTGATTTATAACGCTTTCAATAGCCTCTTGCAGGTATGTTTCTCCGTTATAAACGCTCATTATAACTGAAATTAAAGGTGCCATAAATGTGTGTCATCCTTTCTTTAGAAGTTTTTTGAGGCTTTTGCAAAGGTTCAGAAAATAAAAAGCCATTTTATAACAATTCTTTTTCATAAGGAAAATAGAAATTTTGCTTTTTATCGAAATGTTTTCAAACTTAGCCTCTGCAATTCTTTCTTTATGAGAAGAATTAAGAATTTTATCCTTAATTGCTTTAATGCTTTTAAAATAGTTGCCTTCTGCCGCCGCAGCTAAAATTGCGAAGCACATAAATGCGGAATAGCGACAAAGCTGCTCGTTATAATCGGATATTTTTGAAGTATCATTTGAGCTTATTTCATTTATAACGTCTTCAATAAGAAGGATTTGTTTTGTGTTAAATTCCTTTGACAAGGAATCGCCTCTGACGGTATATAAATAAGCTTTTTTAGGACTGATATAAACGCTTTCTGCTTTAAGATAGCAAGGGAAAACGCAACAGAGGTCTTCTCCTAAGGAGATTTTTTCGCTAACGCCGAGCTGACAAGGGGTTAAAAACTCTCTCTTAATCGCCTTGCCGGATAAATAAAACGAAATATGCTCCATGTTTTTATCCATAAGAATTTTTGGATATATTTTAGACCTGATATCTTCCTTTTTATAAATCCCTTCTTCGAGGCAGTCGGTGGTTATATTAACCGTCTGACCGTTTTTAACCCATCTATAAGAGAAAGAAACGATTTCGCAGTTTGTGTCCTTAATTATCTTATAAGCACACTCCAAGGTATCATTTTCAATCAGGTCGTCGGAATCGAGATTGAAAACGTAGTCGCCCTCGGCTTCCTTGATTCCTGCCCTTCTTGCGCTTGCGAGCCCGCCGTTTGGTTTATGAATAACCTTAATTCGGCTATCGTTTTTAGCATAATCTTCGCAAATCTGTCCGCAAGAATCGGGAGAACCATCATCAACAAGAATCAGTTCAAAATCCGAAAAGGTTTGATTTAAAACACTTTCGACACAGGCGGGAAGATATTCTTCAACTTTATAAACTGGTACTATAACAGAGAAAAACATTAAATTATTTGCTCCTTAAGGTTACAAGTATTTTCAAAAGGAAATACAACCTGAATTTTATGCCATAAGCAAAAATCTTTTGCTTGAGGGATAGTTTATTTATAGGATAGGTTTTAAGCGCTTCAACGGTTAAACTATGCTTGCAAATTGTTTTGAGTCGTTTTTTCAAATCGGAATATTTGATGCCGTTGTCTTTAGCGTGCATTATCTCTTGAGAGCACAAAACTCTGCACATAGCAAGCCAGAATCTGTCGATATAAGTTTTATAAACTTTAGGTTCAATATCTTTTTGAAACCTTTTTTCAACCTCGCTAACAAAAACAAGGCTCTTTTCCATTCTATCCTTTTTATATGATTTGGAAATTGAATCTTCGTTTCGGCAGTAATTATAAAAAGCTTCATTAATTCCGGTGGCTTTTTTTATGCAAGATATGAAATCAATCATAAACAGCGCATCTTCGGAAAGCATTTCTCTTTCGGATTGGAAGACGATATTATTCTGCTTTATTATGTCGTGCCTGAAAAGGTTTTTCCAAATGCTCATTCCGTATTTACTGTCGTCTTCGTCCTGAGGCTCTGCGCCGACAATACCCATTTTAAGTTTATTTATTTCTTCGGGCGATTCAAAATGAGTATCATCTTTAAAATAGATTTTACGAACACAATCGCCCTCGCTGCTAAACATGTTTCCGTCGACAAAGGATACGCCCGACATAATTAGGTCGGAATCATATTTTACCGCCTTTTCATAAAGCGTTTTGAACATATTAATATCAACGTAGTCGTCGGAATCTGTGAAACCGATATATTCGCCCCTGGCAATTTGAAGGGCCGCATTTCTTGCCTTGCCCGCGCCCTCGTTTTCCTTATGAATAACCTTTATTCGAGAATCCGCCTCAGCCCTTTTTTTGCATATTTCGAGGGAAGAATCGGTTGATGAATCGTCAACAAGGATTATTTCAATCTCAAAAAGGGTTTGATTTATTAGAGAATCTATACATCTGTCAAGATATTTTTGGACGTTATAAACGGGAACAATAATGCTAACCTTAGGGGTTTCCACGGTATCACCTCGCAAGTAATTTTTGGTATTCCTCAATTAAAATATCGCAATATGATTCAACGCTTAAAATGTTTTCTTTTTCTTTTTTGCAGTTTTCTTTTAAGCTATTATAATAGTCGTCGTTTTCAATAGTTTCTTTTATTTTCTTAGCAATTTCCTCCGGCGAAGGGTTATTGACAAGAGAACCCGTGATGCCGTCTTTAACAAGCTCTGCCATTCCGCCGCTATTCATCGTAACAACGGGAACACCCATACAATGCGCTTCGAGAATAGATAGCGGACAGTTCTCATAGCAGACAGAGGGCAAAAGAAGAAGCTTTGAACTGCCTAAAAACTCTGTTAATGCCTCTCCGTTTAAAAAGCCTGCAAGCTCTATATTATCAATACCTCTTAAAAGTTCTTCGTCGGGGCCGCTTCCTGCAACGATGAATTTATATTGTGGCAAAAGTTTTGCCGCCGAAGCCAGATTCTCGATACCTTTTTCTTTGGAAAGTCTGCCGACAAAGGCAATATAAGAATCTGTTTTCTCATAGGTGTTTGAGAATTTTTCCTTATTAATAAAATTATGTATGGTTTTGGTTTTTCCTTCGTAATATTTCTTGGCTGTCAGAAGCTTATTTTCGAGGAAATGACTTGGACAAACGAACAAATCAACCTTTTTATATGTTTTAAGGAAGGAATAAAACTTTGCTTCTATAACGCCTATAACGCTTTTAACCAGAGAGCCGTGGATACATTTATTTTTAATGCAATTAATGTGAGAGCCCTTAACACACTTTTCGCAAGGTGTGTTTTTTTCGAAATTATATAGAAGATGATTAGGGCAAATCATCTGGTAGTCGTGAACGGTTTGAACCAAGGGCACACCCTTCTTTTTTATTCCGTAAATTATAGAAGGCGTGAGCTGGAAATTTATGTTGTTCATATGAACGATGTCCGGCTTGAAATCATCTATAACCCTCATAATTTTCTTTTTTGCTTCGGTTGAATAAATTATCTTAAAGGGATATAGAAATCTTGCCAAACCTTTCGAATGAAAATCCATATTTTGCGTGTAGAGTTCGCAGGAGTTTCCAACGGTGTTGTTTTCATCAAACATACCGAAATATTGAATCTCATGGCCAAGACTTTTGAGATGCTCTGCGAGATAGAGCATATAGCTTTCGCTTCCTCCGCGAGGATATAAAAACTTGTTTATCATCAGAATTTTCATAGCAGTGATTTACTTTCCTTTTTCAAATTATCCTTAGAAACATAGCCAAACAGTTTATTTTCAGTTCGACAAACGTTATCGTCATAGCTGTTTCCCATCATTAATATAGCGAGAACTCCCGATAGAAGGGGATAGTTCATCGTGTTATCCGTTGAGGAAACGATTACAAGATAAACAACCAGCATAAAGGTTATGATAGCATTATCGATATTGCCTTTTCTGCCAAAATAACGAACTCTGAGCAGAATCATGCAAGCCAGCCAAATTATGTATCCCCAAAAGCCTAAATCAATGAAATGCTGAAGGAAATCGTTATGAACGGAAGCAACGCCAACGTGCATAAAAGCATTTAATTGATAGGTTAAAAATCCAATACCGTTTCCTAAGAAAGAAGGATTGAATTCATAGAATTTATCAACCGCGTTATAAATTTCAACACGACCGCTAGTGTTTATTCCGGATTCCTCCAAAATTTCAAAAGCGTCCATTTTTATAAGGGCGATATACCCGATAAGCAACAAGATTACCAAAATTGCAAATATAGTAACGAGTGCATTTGCGGTTTTGGGAACAAAGTGCGAAATAAATTTCAAAAGATATCCGAATACGAGCGCAATTACAATTGCAATAATTGCAATTCTCTTAAATGCCGATAAAAAGCACAGAAGAACAAGAGCAAGCAGAACAAAATAAAAAACACTTTTCTTCGGCTTATAAAACATATAAATCAAATATGCGCCAAGACAGAAGGCTAATTCGTGAACCTCAGCCTGAACGATAATTTCTCCGGTTTCATCTGCAAAGGTTGTTATCAGGGTTATAAATTCCGACATATAGTTTCCAAAACCGTTTTGGGCAATAATCGTTAATATGATTAACATGTTAGCAATCAAAATTGCGATAAGGTTATACCATATTCCTTTTTGTCCGAAAACATAAAGGAGAGCGCCCGCAGCCAAAGCGGCGGAAAACATATTGGCATATATATAGGTTCCCGAAAGGCCTCTTGAAATAACGTCGGTTTCAACAGTTTCTACAAACCAAATAAACAGCGAAACTATAGTTGTAACAAAAAGGGGAGTGCTATAAATGAAGGCGTCCTTAAAGGAAGTAAGTCCTCTGGCAACGTTAGGCTTAAATAAAAACAAAACTAAGGCCGAGAAAAAGAGAACAAGGGCAAATACGTGGCGCAAGGTAACGTGAAGACCTAAATTAACGTATTCGTTCATAAAATAATACATTAAAACTGCAACAGTTACAAAATAGCCGACCTTGGCTTTTTCAAGAATTTTATTTTCCATGTATTTTGCCCTCCTTTCGCTTTGTTTGAAATTATAAGTTTTTAATCGGTTGTTGTATTTAAGTCGGAAACGAAGTCCTTTTTATTCATAATAGCTTCGGAAAGCAATTTTCTTGCGGTTTTGTTTTCCTTGAAGGTTTCGGCAATACCAATCTTATATTCAATTACGATATTTTTATTTTCATCTCTTTCGTCGATTCGCAATCTGAAAAGACGCATAATATCTTCAACCGTGATATAATCTGAACCCTCAGTCATCATAACGAAGTTTCCTTTTCCGTTATAGATGTATTGGGTGTTGGATTTTCCAAAAGCTTCTTTAATATAGGTTGTGAACATAGTGATAATTTCGTCGCCTATATCTCTGGAGTATTTAGCACTTATCTGAGCCAAATTCGTTATATCTACCAAACAATAAACAACGCCGTCGTCAAGAAGCTTCTTGTCTTTGGATTTTAAGTATTTATCAAGATAGGCTCTGTTGTTAAACTTGGTGAGATGGTCTGTATAGAAAACGTAGTTTATAATATCAACGGTTCTTCCGAGAACAATAGTTCCGCCGCAACAAACAACAACGAGGAAGAAGAATGCAATAGCTGTGTAGAGAATAACGTTAACGCTTTCCTTTACAGATGCCGATGACAAAATTGAAATATAGCTGGCGCCGAGATATTTGTTATATTCATTATTGGTTTTCATCGTTATGTCGTAAAGGGTGGTAAGCTCGTCGATGAGAGAATTAATCTCTTTTTCAACGTTTTGCTTTATATCGTTATAATCAGGGTTATGAAGCTCCGTGCAGGTTGAATTTGAAGATTTACAACTGCCGTCGCATTTGTTTTTACAGCTTGTGAAGGTTTCTAATATATATTCGCAATAAGCGGAGTCGATAATAGCGTGTTTTCTGGCTTCTTCGTGGTCGCGCCAGCTGTAAATCAATTCATCATAGGTAACGGTCTGGTCGCCAACAAAGTCCTGAAGATTTTTTTCATGCAGATTATCAAGGATATATTCATAGCTTATGTTGGTATTTCCCGATTCTCTCATCTTTTTAACGTAAGCATTGATAACGGTTACAATATCTTCAACAATGCTTTCTTCCTTTGCGTTGGAAATATCGTTGTTATCGATTCTGGTGGTGTAGTCGGAAATAAGAACAGACTTGCTTTTAGTGATTTGATATTTGTAGATATCCGAAAAGATGGAAGAAACCTTAACCTGTCTTAAATAATCGAAATCGGCAGCGAGTTCAGAAAAAGAAACACCCGTTTCGGAAGACCTGAAGTATGTATTTTGCTCCATTCTTTGATATAAAGTGGTTAAGGTGTTATCGATGCTGGAGTCGATAAGCTCCATTATTTCAAGGTAATCATAATCGTTTTTATCCAAGTTTTCGATGGTGTTATTTGCGGGAGCAACGTTAACGTATTTTTGGCTGTATTCCTCGAAATAAACGTCTAGGGTTTCATCAAGAATAGTTCTGGCAAAGCTTGCGCCTTCGCTACTTGTAGCGGTAAATGAAACGATAAAGGTGCTGGGTTCATAGACATATTCTTCGCCCTCTTCGAGCTTTGCGGTTTTTTGCGCAGCCTTATCCTCATCTTCAATGGCTGTTATATCTATTCTTGAAATAAGGCTATCAACGGAATAAATTCCAGTGAGCCCCATTCTGTCAACAACTTTGGAAATAACAGAAGATGATTTAAGCTCGTTAACGTCAAGCTTATCTCCGGTTGGAGTGAGCCCTTGTTCCGCTTGCGCATCGTTATAATGAATTACCTCAGATGCGATATAGGTGTTTGAAGATGAAAGCTTCAAATAAATCGCATAGGTTGCTAAAAGGCAGATGATTATTATGAAAGGCAAAAGCTTTTTAAGATATTTTAAAAACTGCAATTTTTTCATTTTCGTCCTCCATATTCATATTAAGCCTTTTTGGGGAATTTCTTGGATATTTTGCGGAGCATAAAGGATACATAGGCAAATACCGCAAAAACAATAATTGCTTTAAGTTCGCCGCCAAGAGAAGTTCCGTAGATGGTAACGGCAATACACTGATTCATTTTATGGCGAGAACATTCTCTGCCTGCGGTTATAGCTTTTGTTTCGAAATCCTTGATGCTAAGATATATTGAATCAATCAAGGTGTCTGCAGAAGAATTGAGTCTGGCTTTTTGCTTATTTGAAGTAACCTTATCAATAATTAGGTTGTTATCCATAATTACTTTTTCGTTTGATGCCACGTAGTCGCTGAAGGTTGTTGCCATAACGGATAATTCGTCAATTCCAACCTTAGTTCTGCCCATATAGTATTTGCCGGATTGATCCCAGGTTGGAACAAGAACAACTCTTGTCATTTCCTCGCTATACATAGCTATAGCTTTGTTGCAAAGCTTGTATGACGTATCATTTTTCCTTCGGTCAAAATCAACGTTTTTATTTTGATAAGATAATCGGTCAACGTATTTTTCCTTATTTCTAACGATACCGTTTTGCAAAATAAGACCTCTTAAATTTTGATTTATCTGAGATTCTTTGAATTGATAAACCTTTCCTGCAATTGAATTAAAGGTTGATTTATCCTCAGTAACAAAACTTGGGTTTTTATCTGCCATACCATATAGATAATTCAAAAGAGATTGAGCCTCTTTATCTAAATATGAAACGATGTCCATATATTCCATTTCGTCAAATTTGGGCTTTTCATCGCCAAGGCTGAAATTATCCGTATATTTTTCTATGTAATATTCCTTATAAGCAGAGCAGATCAAACTGATAACGTTTCCGGAATTAAGGTGCGCAGTGTGTTTTGAGGCGTGATATTCAACAGAAAATTCTGTTGAGATATGATATTGAGATTCGTGCCCAACGTCGCCTTGTACGGAAGGATAAACCGAAAGACAGCTTTTAAGCTGCTTTGCAGTAACGTTTTCGAGCGCACCTTTTTCTATTGCCCTGTCGATAACCTCGTCGCAGAGAATTTCCATCATATTAAATCTGGTGCCGTTAGAATTAAGCGCGCCTGATGCTTCGGAATAATTGAGGGAAATTACAGCATGAACAGATTTCCTTAAATCAAAGTGATAAAAAATACTATAGGACATAGTGGCGATAAAGCATAAAAGAAGTATCCAAACGTTGAAATATCCTGCATTTTTAAAAATCTGTATACGTTCTGTTCGATTAACGTTTTTAGAACGGAAGAATATAACCGTTATCGCTATAAGAAAAACTAAACCAACAATTAAAATTATTAATTTTGCAAGCAAGTTAGCAATCATTGTTTATATCCCTCCTAAAATTTGTTAACGTCAACAACAACCAGCTCCGGTTGATTGTTTATGCGCAAAAGAGTTGAATTGGTCAGACCCGAGCTTACAATCAGCGGGCTACCTGCGGCATCGTATCTGCCGTAAACGAATTTACCGTTTCCTTCGGGTAATAAACCGCCTTCTTCGGTATATAAAGGACCAAGCACAGGAACATGCGCCACGCCTCCGTGCGTATGTCCGCAAACCATCAGATCGCCCCAATATTCGGGTTGAAATTCTTCGAAAATATATGGCTCGTGAACTGCGGTTATTTTAATATGGTCGGGGTTGTTATGAATATAATCAGAGAAAGATTTTGCGGAATAAGACCAGAAGGAGGAAGGATTTGAGGTTAAAACACCATAAACGTCAATCATCATAGTTTTAACCTTTATCGTATCCATTTCATTTTTGAGAACCTTAATTCCGGCTTTTTCAAGTTTTTCTTCAAAGGTATCCTCAATTTCGAGAAGAGCTGTTTCATCACGGTTGCTATCGTCAAAACCGAATTTCTTATCGAGTTCGGTTTGATTGAGGGGAACGTCAAAAACGCTTTCGGCTTCATTATTTCCATATATATAATATGAAGGAGCAATTTCAGACAGTTTTTTCGCCAAATCAATCGCATAATTGGAATCGGTCTTGGCGGAATTAACGATATCTCCCGTGCAGATAATTAAATCCGGTTTTAATGCTTCAACTCGTTTTAAAAGGTCTTTATTGTTTTTTCCATAAGAAGCGCAGTGCAAATCCGAGATTTGAATTATGCGCACGTTGCTGTCAACCTTAATGCTGTTTGCGCTATAAAAGGTTTCTTTGAAATTTCTGTTTTCGATATAACTGAATAAAACAACGAAAACAGATATTGCAATAAGCATAAAAACCATTGCGAGAGCGAAAAAATTTATAGCCTTTAGATTATTTTTAACTTTAGGACTCAATGCGTTAGAGGGGGCGCTCTGTTTTAAGAATTTAACCTTTTTGCCTGAGCCTGCAACGGAATAAATCGCAGACAATAAAGCCGACTTACATTCCTTTTGGAAGAGCTTAATATTTTTGTCCCCATAATAATGAACGATAACTCGCTTATTATCAACGCTTTCGATTTCGAAGGTATCAATCCAGGCGTCATATAAGTCTGAGGAAGCAAACTCTTTAAAAAGCTCTTTTATTTGCACTCGGTATCTTTCTATGCTTTCAATGTTTTTCATTTTGTCCATATTAAAAACCTTTTCTTTTAATTTTCATATAATTTATACGTAGCTTTAGCAACGTCTTGCCAATTATATTTACCCAATATGAATTCATCTGCGCCGTTCTTCAATTTTTCTGTTAACTCTTTATTATTACAGAGCAGTTGAAGTTTTTCGGCTAAGTCTTTCACGTTTCCTTTTTTAAAATACATCGCTTTGTCTTCGGCAACGGAGGTGTTTTCGGGGATATCCGAACATAAAAGCGCATTTTTATAAGCCAAAGATTCTAAAAGGCATAAAGACATACCTTCGAGGTCGGAGGGCAATACATATACGTAAGCGTTAGAATAAATTTCATCTAATTCATCTCCCGAAACAAATCCGGTGAAGATAATGTCGGGGTTGTCCTTCGCCTTTGCTTTGAGCATTCCGACGTAATCGTCGGTATCGCTTGTATCTCCTGCGATAACAAGCTTTTTGTCGGTTTCAATTTCCTTATAGGCATCTATTAAATAATGAATACCTTTTTCTGCTGTAAGTCGTGAAACAACCGTTATGTATTCGTCCTCTAAAAGTCCGTATTTTTCCAAAATAATTTCGGCATCTTTTCTTTTAGGTTGGCTTATGCCATTATGAATAATGGTAGTTTCGCGGTTGTAGGTTTCTTTAAAATAGTCGTGGGCGGATTGGCTTAAAACGATAACCTCATCAGCATATTTTGCAAGAATTTTTTCGCCGAATTTAATATATTTCGAAGCAAAACCTTTGCCCCATTTTTCTCTTTGCCAATCAAGACCGTGAACGGTTGCAACGCATTTTTTGCCAAAAAGTTTTGGAATCCATAAAGCGGCGCAAGGACCTTCTGCATGAAAATGAACGACGTCATATTTTGAGAAAGCCGCAGAGATTGCAGCCGTGAAAGAAGCTATCATTGCGGCGAAACCGCGAATGTTGAGGGTTGGCGCTTTTTTTAGTTTAACGCCTTTATAGATTTTGTTTTCAACCGTTCCGACGTATTCGTTTTCAATCTTATCCGAAGAACGATTGTAGCAAGTAACGTCGATGCCCATTTCAACCAATATAGGGCAAAGCGTTGTGAGAACGTTTTCTATTCCGCCGCGACGGGAGGGGACAACCTTATGCCCGATCATAGCAACCTTCATTTCTTTCACTCCAAACTGAAATAAATTTATCGTCCGGTAGCGGTAAGCATAACTATCGGAGTTTTAAGCATAATTTTCAAATCGTTGAGATAGGTTCTGTTTTGAATATATTCAATATCCATTTCAACCCATTCTTCAAAGGGAACGTCATTTCTGTTTTTATGTATCTGCCAAGTGCAGGTGAGTCCGGGAGTAACGTGGAGTCTTAGCTTTTGATAATCGGTATAGTGCTCAACCTCTCTCGGCAAGGGCGGGCGGGGACCAACCAAGGTCATATCGCCTTTAAAAACGTTAAAGAATTGCATAAGCTCATCAAGAGAAAGTTTTCTCAAAATTTTGCCAACTCTCGTTATTCTGGGGTCGTTTTTGATTTTGAAAACGGGACCGTCCATTTCGTTTAGCTTTGCCAATTCTTCCAGCATCTGGTCTGCATTAGCTTTCATTGTTCTGAATTTATACATATAGAATTCTTTTCCATGACGACCAACCCTTATCTGCTTATAGAATGGGCCTGCGCTTGGATCGTCGATTACAATTACTATAGCAATAATAATCATTAACGGCAGGAAAAACAACAAAATCAGAGAAGCAAAAAAGATATCAAAAATTCTCTTGCTCATCCAATATGAAGAATAAGATTTTTCGATAATTGCTTCCAATTTTTCTCTTGTTTTTTCATCAACCTTGTCTTTTTCGATAAAAGGCATTACTTACACGCTTCTTCCTGTTATTTTTATTAAAGAATCAAATTCTGTTTTTCTGTTTTTGGATAAATAAAATTTTTCAAAACAAACGTCAGCGTTCGTTTCATCGCTTGGGGAAAGATAACCGGGGTGGAATAAAACTTCAATATCCCGACCTTTTTTCTCGGCTAATTTAATATACTCAGGCAATATTTTTCCAACTCTTTTTTCGTCCATATTTCCCGAAAAAAGGATGCCGAAAAATTCCGCCGTTGGTATTTTATATGTTTTTTTATAGCGTTTATTGATAAGCCATAAAAATTTCAAAAGCCATTGTTTAATAATATTTACGGGGCTATAAGAAAGATATAGCTGAGGAGTTTTAATAAAAGGGGAGAGGGGCTCTGCGGGGATTCTGATATATTTAAGGTCTATTTTTTGCTCCTCCAAAACCTTTAACAGAACCTTAAATATGGCGGGAATCATATGCGCGTGTTGATGACTGTCTATGCAGAAATCTGCATCTTCCGGCAAAAGCTTTTGCCAGAATACAACCTGCGCTTTAATTTCCTTATAAATCTGGGCTTCAAATTTTTTTCTCTTAAACAAATTCAGTTTTAAAAGACCGCCAAAGTTATATTTGAATTTTCCGTCGGGGTTTGCAAACAAATTAATTTCTGCAGGCTCCGACAGGCATTTGCCTTCAACGAGGTTTAGATGCAAGGAAAACATAATGTTTTTATCCTTCGAAATTTCATTTATGTTAAAACTTTCGAAATTAGGGAAAACGCTAACCTTATTAAGGGCGCCTGCATCGATACATTGTTTTATATGCGTTGATGCGGTATTGTTAAGAGCGTAATCGTCGGCACAAAAATATATCACTTAATTTTCTCCTTGATTGCCAAGCTTTATGATGATTGTATTATCTTCTATTGCAATGCTATTTTTTGCGGGCCATTTTTCCATAGCTTTAACGGTTTCGGTTTGAGCGAGGACCTTCTTTTCTTCTCCCATTAAAAACTCATAATCTTCTCCGCAATAATCGTTTAAAGCGCTGGTCAAAACGCTTTGAGCAACGGTTTCGTCATCTGATCTTATGATATATCCGTCTGTAATTCCGGTTATATGAGGCGGCAAAGAAACACTGTAGTTATCGCTATTGTCGAGAGCGCCCAGAACAAGAATTTTATCGCAGTTCTCATGTCCTTCTGTTTGCTCTATGCGGTCTGCTATGCGAATTAAAACGCCATAAGTTTTTTCATAAGCTATTCCCGCTTTGTGATAGCTTACGTTTGCTATCACAATTTGGTTTGCAATTATAACAAGGCTAACAAGCAAAACAATCCAACGCTTGATTGCGATATGCTTTTCTGTACTTTTAGCCGTTCTTTCGTAAAGCAAAACGAAGCATAAAAGGAAGCTTGAATATCCCATAATCATAAGGTTGTGATAGTCGATGCGGGGGTTTATAAGAGCAAGTGCGCCGGAACCTAATAAAAGCAAGCCAACCAATGCCAACGTTAAAATAACGCTTGCGGGCTTTTTATAAAGCTTATTATTAATGAAATGTTTTGTGTATAAAACAATCGTAATAACAAAAACAACGATATTTAAAACACTATGTAAATTAATTCCGTCTGTAAAATTGAAGAAGAAATTAAAGAAGGTTTCTTTAATAACGTAAAGAGAAGCCCCGATATCGATTGCAGAAAGGGAGGCGGTTGAGCTGACGCCTTGATATTCTATCAGTTCGATAGAAAAAGTCTTTAGCAATATATTAAGGACTAAAACATATATAACAGAGCCAACGACACCAGAGATAAGGATAAACGAGGTCTTTTTGAAAATCATACCGAAAGCGGCTTTATTATAAAGCAATTCTTCGATAAGCTTTAGCAAAATTAAGGTAATCGTAACGGTTATGTAGGCTTGATAAATGCCGATTGACAAAGCGATGAGCAAAGAAGCAACGACATAGTTCGGCTTTTTCTTGGTTAGAAGAAGCGCCGCAAGGGTTGCAAGGAAAAACGCAATACTGTAGCCGTCCGCAACGTAGTTATACATCAAGGTTGAAGTAACAGTCGGGAAAGAAACGATTAGCGAGCCGATTAAAAATGCCGTTATTTTTTTCTTTATATTGAAAATTTCGCAAATACAAACTGCGCCCAACGCATAGAAAACAATTGCTATTATTCCATTTAAAAATGGCAAATCATAAAAAGAACTGAACGAACAAGCAACGGGCAAAAACCATCTGCCTAAAGCAATCATATTTTGCGAATCATATCTGAAAACCAAGGAATCCCAATTCGGCAACCAGTTGGTTATCTTATACAGATGCGCAATCAGTCCAATAAAAAGAGCTGCAAAAAAGCAAATCTTCCAGGTTGGGAGAATATAAGAGTTAAGTTTTTTTAATGTTTTTTCGGGCAATTTTACCACTCCAGCCATTTGAGTTTATGCAAAAACTTTCCATATAATTTGTTATATAATTTAACGCCTATAAGCCGTTTCATAAATAAGGTTCTTTTTGCGGTAGCAGAGGTCCATGAAGCGCAAAAATGATGAATCGAATAGGTGTTTTTAGTTATCACTTTTTTGCCCGAATAATATTTAATGGGGCAGAGATAATCTTCCGACAGCATTTTTATTCCCATAAAGACCTGATTTTTTATATTTATATCCATGCCGAGGTCTATTAAACATTTGGTGTTTCTGTTGGGGCAAGGGGTCAGATCGAATGAGCCGTCGGGAAGATAAAAGGAAATATCGTTATAATCGGCGAGCATGTTCCCAACCAATTCATTCCCTTTTTCGCAGGCGAATCCAAGACCTGTTGAAACGAGGTCGTTATCATCAAACCCCATAAAGCCGTTTTCGTTAATAAGCTCGTCAATGGGTTTAATAATTTCAACGTCGGTATCGAGATAGATTCCGCCTTGGTCAAATAAAATTTTAAGTCTCACGTAATCGCTGACAAAAGCCCATTTGCCCGCTTCATAAGCCTCTTTGGCATATTTGTTTTGGCTTACGTCGAAATTATCCTCATTCCAACAAATAATTTCATAATCGGGGCAATATTTTTTCCAGCTGGCGATACATTTTTCTGCCAAGCTCGGCATTTTACCCTTTCCAAACCAGCAATAGTGAATCACTTTTGGAATACTCATTGAATTTTCTTCCTCCTGCATAGCTCGAAAATAGTTTTAAAAGCCTCTTTGTTGAATAAGAAATTAACGATTAAATATAGCGCTAAAATCCAAATTGTATGGATAACTCCGTTTAACAAAAGTTGAAGAAAAGACAAATTGCTAAAGGTGTCAACAAAGAAGATTACCATAACAAATCCAAAAACCAAACCATTTGCAATAATTGTTTTATAGGTTGTCATCTGGCTTCGGCCGAAAATCTTTTTGTTGGAATAATGAATCGTTACTATTGTGCGATAAACGAGAGCGGCAATAGTTCCCACAAGCGCACCGCAAATGCCGAAATATAAAATACCAACGATAGTAAGAGAAATATTTATAACCATCTCCCAAACAGCGTGCAAGCGAGTTTTTTTGAAGTCGCCCGAATATTCAATGATGCTGTTGGCGGGGACTTTGCTGTTCGCAATCAGATTCATAATAACGAAAAGCAGTAAAAGAAGGGAGTTTGTATAATCTGCATCATTTATTCCCTTGGTGTATATCTGAATGATTGGTAACAGAAAGACAGCCATCAAGGTGTAAATGATATAGGTTCCCATTATGTAAAAGGTTTCGTAGGCATTATATAATCTATTGAATTTTTCTCTGTCCGTGTGGAACAACTGTCCTAAAGCGAAGGTGAAAGAAGAAACCAGATTGGTTATAAAATTCTGGACTTGAGAAAAGAAAATATTGTAGATAGTATAAATGCTGACAACCTTAAAATCGCTCAAGAAGGAAAGAAGCAAAATATCGGTGTTGTTAAAAACCATACCCGAAAGCTGGTGAACCAAAACCGAGTTCTTTTGCGAAATAGCCCCAAAATCGGGCTTGGCCTTTAAGTCGAGCCATTTATATCTGCGTTTGGCGTAGATATACAAAAAGGTTAGCTGTGCAAGATAGATTATGCAATAAACAAGCTGGATAAGAATAAGACTGTCCGTTAAAAGCAAAACGAGGATTTTCCCGATATTCGAAGCTAGCTGAAGGATAGTTTCAGAATTATTTATAACGTATTTCCTTCCGTCAACCTCCATAAGGATTCTGTATTTTGCTTGAACAAAATAACTAAAAAGGGCAGGTATTGCAGTTAAAATAATGATAGCAAATAAAACCCAACTGTCTATTGAATTTGGTATCACAAAAGAATAAACAACCGCAATAGCTAACACTATAAAAAGGTAGACTATTCCGGTTTTTATATAGTAAGAGTGCGTTGCAGAGAGAACCTCGCTGGCACTTTTATAATCTTTTTCGCCGATTCTTTTGTAGAGCGCTTGGGTTGTTGCGAGGCCGACGCCGGCCTCCAGAAGAAACAAATAAACAAAGATTTGCTTGATGGTTGAAAGAACGCCGTTAACCTCAGAGCCAAAATTTTCAAGATACAATCTTGGCAAGAGAAAGCTTAACGATATAAGAACAACCTGATATATAAGCGACGATATTAAATTGTTTTTAACTCTTGTATCCTTGTTTGCCATTTTTTCGTCGCCTCCTATATCTTTTAAATTCTGTTGCAAATATAATCCTTTGTTGCGTCTTCTTTTGAAATTATTTTAGCAGGGTTTCCGATAACAATGCTATGGTCGGGTACGTCAAAGTTAACGTAGGAAAGGGGAGCAATAAGCACGTCGCTTCCGATTTTGATATTTCCAACTATAACAGAATTTGTTCCGATCCAACAGTTGTCCGCAATAGTCGGAGCGCCCTTTCTTTTTCCTCGGTTTTCCATACCTATCGTAACGCCGGTTGCGATATTAACGTTTTTTCCGAGCTTTGCATCGGGGTGGATAATCAGCCTTCCGGTATGCCCTATATAAAAGCCCTCGCCGATCCTAGTTCTTGCGGGGATCTGGATATGTGTTTTGTAGGACATAAGCTTTAATTTAACCGTATAATAAAATTTCAAAGGACCGAAATTGCAGTTGCTCGCTTTTCTGAAAAGCGCAATATATTTAAGCTCTGTCGGTCTTAACAATCTTTGAAAAAGGGATTCGCCGTCGTCGCCGTAGTATCTGTATAAATCTTTAGAAAATTCATTTTTCATAATAACTTCCCCGAAAAACAATTAAACCCTATTAAACGTTGGAATTGCTCATATATTCTTTGGCAAAATCTTCTGCGTTGTTTTCAGGAAGCGCCTTTGAATAATACCAGCCTTGAATATAATCGCATCCGCTTTCTGTTACAAGTGCGTTTTGTTCTTCGGTTTCAACGCCTTCGCAAACAACCTTGAGGTTTAACTCGTGGGCTAAATCAACAAGACCGAAAAACAACTTTTTACCGATTTCATCATTTGTTAAAAGAAGAAGATCTCTGTCAACCTTCATAACGTCAACGGGATATTTGCAAAGGCTTATAAGGGAAGTGAAGCCGCTGCCGATATCATCTAAAGCAACGCTAAAACCGAGTTGCTTAATTTTCATAATGTTATCCATTGCAACGTCGATGTTTCTTTCAACAGCATCTTCCGTTATTTCGATCAAGAGATTTTTTCTATCAAAATCATATTTTTCTGCAATAATTTTTATTCTATCAACAAAATCAATCTCGGATATAGTGATTCTCGTGAAATTGCAGGAAATGGTTAAATCTCTGAAATCGGTGTTTTTCCAGGATTCCAGCTTTTTGCAAACGCTTTCGAACATATAGTAGTCGAATCTTGTTATAAGGCCTGATTTTTCCATAAGACCGATATATTCTCCGGGGAAAATAATGTTGCCCGAAGAATTAACCCATCTGGATAAGGCCTCAGCGCAAGCGAGTTGTTTATTATCATTATCAACGATAAACTGAAGATACATCTTAAACTCGTGGTTGTCAAAAGCGTTTTCAATTTTCTTTATAATTTTATTTTCTTTTCTGGTTTCACGTTTTTTCTTTAAAAAACCGGCTTTCTTGTTCATTTTAAAATACCTCTCTTTATTAACAATATATCAATGGAGTGTTTTTTTGTGATTAAAACAAAAAGCGGGGATAATATATTATTTTTTTGCAAAAACCCAAAGGGTGTCAGAAACAGATTCAATTTCTTCGCATAGTTTGTAAACGCTTAAAACAACGGTTTCGCCGTTATGCTTTTTGTATGTAATTTTAGGCGTTTTGCCTTCAAGTAATTGACGCTTGATTGCTTCATAATTCAAGAAACTCAATACCGCTCTGTGATAATCCGGTTCAACAGATTCAGCAACGTATTTTGAAAACAAGGAAGAAAAATTGTCTTCATTTTCGTTGTATTTTAAATATGCCGGCATAAGGATTCGTCTTGC
Organism: Acutalibacteraceae bacterium; assembly: GCA_045630885.1. Classification (GTDB taxonomy): domain Bacteria; phylum Bacillota; class Clostridia; order Oscillospirales; family Acutalibacteraceae; genus UMGS1532. The sequence continues at coordinate 37,357 of JAZQTQ010000013.1, read as the reverse complement.
TTTATCGGTATCCAGAGAAACTCGGTATATACCGTTGTAATTTTCCTTCAAAACCGAAAGCATGGTGTCGATTTCCAAAATGCCTGTTTTGGCAAGAACAACATCTTTTTCTATTTCAGATGAAACGCTATGTTGTTCTTTGTTTTGATAGTATAGAGCTTTCGCTTCATACATTCTTTTTTCAGCTTCGTTAACCATTTCCTCAGTATCGGTGTTTTGCGTTCTGAAGGAATAGCCAATAGCAACGTGATAATTTCTGGGTGCTAATTGCTGATTGAAAATCTCAATATTTTTCTTAACGTCTTCTTGGCTTGCGTTTTCGCAGAATACCAAAAATTCATCGCCGCCCATTCTGTAAATCTTATGGCCGAAGAAGGTTTCTTTTAAAGAATTGGCGATATATAAAAGCATTTCATCGCCCGCGGCGTGTCCTTGCTTGTTGTTAACAAGATGCAATTCATTAACATCGATGTAAATGCAAGAAAAATCAAAAGGCTTTTCTTTGTCTAAAACTGATAAGTCGTTTTTATAAGAAACACGATTCAAAGCGCCCGTAAGGGAGTCTGTTGTTGCAACGAGCTTGGTTTTGTTGAGATAGTTTTTGTTGTATAAAGCCATAGAGAAGCAGGCTGCGATTTTTTCAACAAGTGCGCAAAGCTGTTTCTTGTGTTTTGAATTGACTGCCGCTAAAATAGTGGTGTAATTAGCGTTGTTGACTGTTGCGCAAAGGCAAACGTCGGTGATTTTAGAATCTTTCAAAAGTTTATAAAAGTCAGGATTTGTTTCTTTGAGATGTTTGCAGAGCTTGATGTGTAAAACGTTAACAGTAGCGCCGCTGAATTGATGGAACTCGGCAGCATAACGGAACAACTCTGCTCTAAAATCAGTTCTGTTTTCCTCCGGTAGTGCAAGTTCGTTAAATTCGGGGCAAATATAGTTATATTCTTCGCCGTCAGTATCGAAGAACAAAGTAGAACGAGCATGTGCAAAAGCGCGGAGCAGCTTCAAAGCTTCAACGATATTATTTTGATTTCCTGAAGTTTCCAAAAGAATTTTTCTTATATCGGAAGCGCAAGCGGTTATTCCGCTTCTTTTCTTTTCGCTCTTCATCAAGGTGAGAATATAGAGGAAAATAATAATTAAAAAAGCAAAGAAGGACATCAACAAAATTTCAACTAACGAACGCGTTTCTGCAAAAACCCGAGAATCATATCTTGCAACAGCAATCATCCACCCTATTTCGTCGATAGATGAATAATGCAAATGAGCGTTTTCGTCTTTATATGCAGAAAGGAAGGAGGTAAAACCGCTTTCAGTAGTTTCCATTTGCTCGTAGGAATAGTTGTGGTTATATTGTCTGTCTTTTAGGAAGGAAATATTGCCGAGTTCGTCGTGTACGTTATCTATAACAAGATCTCCGTTTTCTTTGTCGTAGACGAAAAGCTGAGCATCGAGCTCTTTTGCCATTTTGTTGTATCTTTCGCCGATTTTTTCAAGCTTGATAACGCCATATAAGATTCCAACGGTTTCTCCATTAATTTTTATGGGAACAGCGCTTCTTATAATTTCGTGGCCGTCTATTGTAAGATCCTTAACTCTGCCGCTTATGTATGCGCCTCTTTTCTTTTCATCTTCGAAGGAAATCTTTCCATCAAGGTTCATAGAAGCCGCTTTGGTAACGAAATTATTGTCGGGGGTTAAAATGCCGATATTTTCGATAAGACCGATAGGTTTAAAAGAATCAAACATCAAATCGTAACTTTCACCGTCGCTATGAAGTTTTGCGGCAAAGTTTGCCATAGTAGCAAGGTTTTCACGATCCGAAATCAACTGAAGCTGAATATCGTCTTTGATTATTTTTGTTTGAACGTGAAGATCTTCGTAAGCATCTTCTTCAGCATCGAGATAAAGATAACCAACCATCGTCAGAAAAACCGTGCATAACAAGATTGTCGCAATAATTGAATACAAAATGTAATGTTGTTTGAATTTCCTTTTCCCAAATGTTATTGCCAATTTTTTTGCCCTCCTAAATGCTTTCACTTGCCGGAACTAATACGGTAATTCCGGTGGGATAACAACAATTAAACATATTATAACATATTTCTACCGATTTTGCAATATATAATATATATAAATATATGCTAAATATAAACCTAAAAGAAAACGGAATGATATGTCAAAAGGGAAGGCTTTATTAAACGAAACGTAAAAAGGCAGAGCAAATTAAAACGCCACAATAATATTGTCGGGACTATTGCTGAATGTTGGGGTTCAACTGATCGCTCTAAACAACGATTTTTCTAAAATAACCACTTCCGCATAGGTTTACAATAAATTTCGTTTTTTCTAACCACCGGATCGTTTTTGTGAAAGTACATATAATTATTTTCAAGCTGAAATGTCAATTTTGGCAACGCCTTTTGATAGGGTGTAAGGAACTTTTGGTTTTTTATATCGTCGAAGCAAAAGTGCTTTTAAATCGTCGCTTTAAGGGGGTAATCAGTATCTGGTTTGCGGTTAATGATACATTGTTTTTTTGCAGTTGCGAGGGAGAGATTAAAAAAATATTGTTTAAAAAGAATGATTCATATTAATGCTTCAAAAATGAAAGCATCAGATTGTAGGTTTACATAAATTTTTTGCATTAAAAGCAAATCATGTTAACTGCAAAAGAAAATCGAGTGTCCATTTCCAACCTTCAAGTTGGTTATGAACACTCGATATGGTGCGGGTGACAGGACTTGAACCTGCACGTGCGTGACACTAGATCCTAAGTCTAGCGCGTCTGCCAATTCCGCCACACCCGCATATATTATTAAGTTTTAATTTGGCAGCCGCGCTCCGCGTTAACTCTTGCGGTGCCCGAAAATTTTTTCATCTTGGAGCGATGAAAATTTTCGACCGCTGCGCCTTTTTGCCTTTCGCTGTTTCATCCGCAGGATGCGCTCAGGCAAAAACTGCCAATTCCGCCACACCCGCATATATTATTAAGTTTTGATTTGGCAGCCACGCTCCGCGTTAACCAAAGTAAAAAGAAAATTGATTTATTTTCAAATTACTTAATATACTATACCACAAAATTCTAAAAAATCAATACTTTTTTGAAAAATATCTATATAAATCAAAAAGAATTTGCAACGTGAGGGTTATTATGTTATAATCACTCTTGTATTGAAAGAGGTAGGTTATAATATGAACGTTAAAAAGATTATAAATCCGATATTACTAACGGTTGCGGCGCTTATTTGGGGTGTTGCATTCGTGGCGCAGGATATTGCGGCTCAAACTGTTAAGCCTTTTGGTGTTATTGCTGTCAGGTCTTATATAGCCGTTGTTGCGCTTATCCCCGTTATTTTGATTATGGGCAAAAAAGCGCCACAGCCGATAATTAAAGGGGGCGGAAGACGGACGCTTATTCTTGGTGGTGTTCTTTGCGGTACTGCGCTTTTTGCGGCTTCTTTTTTTCAGCAACTTGGCATCGAGCAAGGAACTGATCCGGGCAAGGCAGGTTTTTTAACTGCGCTATATATAATCATCGTTGCAGTTTTTGGAATAATAGTTAAGAGAAAGTTTTCTCCGAAAATTATGATAAGTGTTGCAATATCTATAGTAGGTCTTTATCTGCTTTGCGTTACAAGCGGCAGTTTCGCCATTCAGATCAGCGACCTTTTGGTTTTCGCTTGCGCTTTTATTTTTGCAACGCATATTCTCGTTATTGACCATTTTTCGCCCAGAACCGAATGTGTTAAAATGGCTTGTATTCAATTTTTTGTTTGCGGAACTTTAAGCCTTATTGCGATGTTCGCTTTTGGCGAACCGACAACCGTTGACGGCATAATTTCTGCGGCGCTCCCGCTTCTTTTTCTTGGTATCGGTTCAAGCGGAATTGCATACACTTTGCAGATAATAGGTCAAAGAAATACCGACCCAACTTTAGCTTCCATACTTATGAGCCTTGAATCTGTTTTTGCCGTTCTTGCGGGGCTTTTATTTGGCGATGAAATGAATTTAAGGAAAGGAATTGGCTGTGCTCTTATGTTTTTTGCAATAATTTTGGCGCAGCTTCCCGATAGGAAAAAAGGATGAAAATAGTTTATTTCGGTTTTGATTTATTTTCAGATTGTTTCAAGAAAATCTGCGAGTTAAAAAGCGTTGACGTTATGGCGGTTTATACATTCAAAACCGACGATATTTTTGAGTTTAATTCCGAAATAAGAGATATTGCAAAAAATCATAATATTCCCGTATTCACAGAAAAAATAACCGCTGAAAAACTTGAAGAATATTTTGAAAACGGCTGTGATTTAATTATTTCGGCAGGATATATTTATAAAATACCCGTACTTTCGAGAGAGAATTTCAAAGGAATAAATATCCACCCTGCATTGCTTCCCGTTGGACGAGGAGCGTGGCCTTATCCCGTAACCATTCTTAAAGGACTCAGAAGGTCGGGAGTTACAATTCATAAGATAACTGAAAAATTTGACGAGGGGGATATTCTTCTTCAGAGAAGCTATCCCATTGAAAAGGAAGAAACCCTTGATACGTTAACTCAAAAATCACAGATAGTAGCAAGTGAAATGATAACGGAATGTCTTTATGATTTTGCTGCTCTCTGGGAAAATGCAAGGCCTCAAACGGGCGGCGAATATTGGGCAGAGCCAACCGATGCCGACAGAACGATAAATAACGAAATGAGTTTGCAAGAAGCTCAAAGGATAGTGAGAGCTTTTGGAAGCTATGGAGTTATTTATGAAGGCGAGGTATTTAAGGGCATTGGCGAAACAGAAAAACTTATCCCTCTTATTAACGGAACGTTAAAACTAAAAAAATGAGCTAAACCCACCGAAGGGTTTAGCTCTTCTTTTTTATCTTTTTTTTATCGCTTTGTAAAGGTGGCAAATATTAAGGTCTTCTTCCATATCAAGCCCGTGGGAACCGCAACCGCCGTCGATTTCGTGGCAACCGTGGTCCATAGCGAAGCCGAGCAGGGTGTTATGACGTCCCCATTCATTTTTTATCAATTCGTGAATCATACCAAAGATTCTGGAATTTGCCTTAAGTTCAGCTAAAGCCTCAGGGCTTTCGGGACCGAATTTATGCATAATTGAATCGTAATTCCCGTTATATAGCGCGATGAAATCGTGTTCATCGGCAATAATCAGTTGCATAGCTTTTGCGTTGGCTTTTTCGATAGAATCGCAAATAAAATAGTCCATTTTTCTTTCAAGATAAATTTTAGACATACTATCGCTTCCCGTTGAAACAATAGCAGGCTTTTTGCCCGCATTAATAAGCGCATCAAAAATGGATTCGATTGCAATTACGGGCTTAGTATAGCTTTTAATTCCGTGAATTTCGGGTTCTGCGCCGGTATACATAGTTCCGAAGCAGACGGGAGTTACAGACGGCATAACGGTTTTAAAGGGCACCTCAAGCTCTGAACAAGCCTTCGCTTCGGATAAAAAATGAGGATATTTTTTATAAATCCATTCAGCGATAGCGTCGGGATTATACATAAAAATTCTATCGGCTTTTTCGCCACAGAAAACCTCTTTAACATAATTTGACAGAATTTTTGAGGGTTCGGAGGCAAAAACAGGTGCCTTGATACCCATAGCTTCACAAAGCGTTGCACAAAGGGAGCAAAGTGAATTTTCGTTTAACATAAATCAACAATCCTTTCAAGATTTTTTAATATTACTTCTTTCCATATAAGCGCTAACTGCTTTTTTGATTTTGCTCGAAATTTGAAAATCACAGGGGAGTTTTTCATTTAGAATCAAGCTATCCGAAAAACTTCGGATAATTTCAATATCATCTTGCAGTTGCTTTGCGCTCAAAACTTTTTTGGTGTCAAACTGAGTGTGTATTCTTGCAAAATTTTCAGGAGCATATCTTGCGAAAGACACCGCAGGAACGCCATAAAAAGCAAAAGAATTTGAATCGCTTGAACGTATTCCGTAGCGCACAGAGGCAGGAATTTTTCTTTCCTTAAAGAAGTCTTTCATATATTCGAGGACATTTTTATTTGCGCAATCAAATCCAACAAATTCCCCTAAAATTGGCCCTAACATATCCAAATTAATATTTAGCAGTGCTTTTTTAAGCGCTATTTTGTTTTCTTTGCAAAAAGCGAGAGAGCCCAGCAATCCTCTTTCCTCTGCTCCGCACCAAATAAACTTTAACGAACGATAGGGCTTAATTTTGCTATAGTATTCTGCAAGACTTAAGAGTGCAATACAGCTCGACATATTATCATAAGCGCCGAAGGAATTTGGAGTTGAATCATAATGCGCAGAAAAAATAATGGTTTCGTCAGATTCGCCTTTTATATCCAGCAAAAGGTTAGCAGATTGGCTAAAATGCTTTTTATAATCTACCGAAAGCTTGGCGTATTCTAAACCGCTTTCTATTATTTTAGCGGCTGAACTTGTATGTATATTGACAACAGGAATGCCTTCGTTATTTAAAAAAGGAATTCTGAGTTCTCTTTCTTGTGGCTGTTTTTTTCCAAACAAGCAATCTCCGCTGAAAAGAACGACTCCGGTTGCTCCTTGTTCTATAATATTATCCAGATTTTTTCGAGAAAGCGCCTTATCAGATAGAATAATAGAGCCTTTTAAGTTTTGCGTATCAAGATTTTCAGTTGTTGTAAGATGATGGATTCTGCCTTCTGCAGAGCCGATTTTGGAGCCGAAAACAGGCGCCGAGATAAACTCTTTTTCATCAACCGTTAAGGTGGCTCCCAGAGGCTCGTAGGTAGTTATCGGAAAAAATTGAAGATGGGCCTCAAAACCAAAGTCCAATAACAATTCTTTTAAAAACAGGGCGCAGTCGAGTTCCTCTTGGCTTCCTGCGGTTCTTGAGTATGCGGTTGCTCGGAGAATTTTTTCTATTCTTTTAGTATCCATTTTATTTTTTCCTCAATTCCGAATTGTTCGGTATCAGGTGAAGGCTCGGCTTTTTTCCGAAAACCGAAGTATAAACCTTTGTGAAATAAGACATATTTGAAAAACCACTCATAAGAGCGCTTTGGCTAACAGTGTAGTCCCCTGAATGAAGCAAAAAGCGGGCGTGTCTGCATCTGGTGTAATTGAGATGTTTCAAAATGGTTTGACCCGTTATTTCCTTGAAAATATGACAGAGGTAATATTTGCTCAAGCCAACAGCCTTGCAGATATCATCAACCGATATTTCTTTTTGAAAATTTTCCGTTATAAAACTGATTGTGCGTTTAACCGCCTCCAGCTTTGGGTTAGCATTGTGGGATTCGCTTTTTGCTTCGGAACTATAATTTCTCGATAGCAGAGAAAACATAACCGTTAAATAGCCTTTAATCGCCTGATCGGAATATTCCGGACGCTCGGTGTAATTTTCGATGATTTTTTTATAAAGCTCGATTATTTCAGGGTCTTGCGTTTTTTCGGGTATATTTCCAACCATTTTTTTGAAAGAACTGTCGGGAATCATGCAATAATATTCGCAAACATCGGATAAAGGCAGGACTGAATGTATATGATTGTTGCGAATTATAATTATATCCCCCTCGTTAGCTTCTATTTCGGTTTCATCGGAGCGAACAAGAGCGGAACCGTCGATGAAATATAGAATTTCGGGATTTTCGTGCCAATGAACGTTGAATTTTACATTCTTTTTAAGTCGATCTTTGTGTAAATTCAAATCGGCGAAATTGTGATATTCATAAGGCATAGTATCACCTCTCAAAATCATTATAGCTTTTGGAACTCGAAAAAGCAAGTAAAAAAGCAAAAATACGATTATTTTTGAAAATTAAACCCATAAAAAGCAATATTGTGTTAGTGAAAGGCAAAAATATTGCTTGCAAAAAGCGGCGCTTTGGTATATTATAAAACCAGAAAATAAAAGGAGGAAAAAATTATGTTTAATTTTCCAATAGGAGTTATGACCGATTCCTTTCGGTTGCCATTCCCCGAAGCTGTAAAAAAAGCGGCTGAGGTAGGCGCTAAAGGTATTCAGGTTTATACGACGACAGGAGAAATGTCCGCAGAAAATTTAACACCCGAAAAACGCAAAGAGGTTTTAAAAATTGTTAAGGATAACGGGCTTAAAATCTCGGCGCTTTGCGGAGATTTCGGCGGACACGGATTTAGCGTTCGTGAAACTAATCCCGCAAGAATTGAGGCTTCCAAAAGAATAGTTGATTTAGCATTGGATCTCGAAACTAATATTGTAACGACCCATATTGGTGTTGTTCCTTCGGACAGTAACCACGAGAGATATAAAATAATGCAGGAAGCTTGCTTTGAATTAAGCCGTTATGCAGATGAAATGAAGGCTCATTTTGCGGTTGAAACAGGCCCCGAAACCTCGGCTGTCCTCAAAGGTTTCCTTGATGGCCTCGGATCGAGGGGAGTTGGCGTCAATTTAGACCCTGCAAACCTTGTTATGGTAACGGGAGATGACCCGGTTGGCGCGGTTTATAATTTGAAGGATTATATCGTACATACTCATGCTAAAGACGGAATTAAGTTGTTAGATAAAGATCCCGAAATAATCTATGGAATTATCGAGGACGTTATTCAAGAGGGCGCAGCATTCCGCGAGGTGCCTTTAGGTCTGGGCGCTGTTGATTTTCCGAAATATCTTGCTGCGCTTGAAGATATCGGATATAAAGGTTTCTTAACTATCGAAAGAGAAGTCGGAGCAGACCCTGCCGCCGATATTTCCTTGGCTGTTAATTTTTTAAAAGGAATTATAGGGGGTAAATAAAATGTCAAAATTAAAGGTTGCCGTTATCGGTGTTGGTTCAATATCCGAAAATCATATTTCCGGATATTTAAAAAATGAGAATACAGAACTTTATGCTTTTTGCGATATAAATGAAAAGACCCTTAAAGCCAAGGGCGAAAAACACGGTGTTACAAGGCTTTATACTGATAAAGACCTTATGTTTAAAGAGCTTCCCGAAATTGACATCGTTAGCGTTTGCACTTGGAACTGTGCTCATGCAGAATGTTCAATTGCCGCATTAAATGCAGGCAAACACGTTCTTTGCGAAAAGCCTATGGCGATGAATAAGCAAGAAGCGGAAGCAATGCTCGAGGCTTCAAAAAGAAATAACAAGCTTTTAATGATTGGATTTGTTCGCAGATTTGGAAACGATGCAGAGATTCTCAAGGAATTTATCGATGCAGGTGATCTCGGCGAGATCTATTATGGCAAAGCTTGTTATCTACGAAGAGCAGGTGCTCCAACAGGTTGGTTTGGCGATTCTGCCAGATCGGGTGGCGGTCCGCTTATTGACCTCGGCGTTCACGTTATGGACCTTTCTCGCTACCTTGTTGGAAAGCCTAGTCCCATTTCAGCCTATGGCGCAACGTTTAAAAAATTAGGTGATCGTTCAAATATTAAGCTTCGTGGAAATTACACCTCGGATAATGCAAGTCCTGATGACGTATTCGACGTTGAAGACCTCGCAACTGCACTTATTCGTTTTGATAACGGATTTGTCCTTTCGCTTGAAGCAAGTTTTAGCCTTAATGGTGAAAATAAAGGAATTGTTGAACTCTTTGGAACAAAGGGCGGAGCGAAAATCAGCCCCGAACTTCATCTTTATACAGAGCAAAACGGTTATTTAACCAACGTTGACTTCGTAGCTCCAACAGCGCTTTCATTCCAAGGCCTTTTTGATAATGAAATAAATCATTTCGTGGAATGTGCTTTAACAGGAAAAGAGTGTCGTTCCGTCGGAGAAGATGGTGTTATGATAGCCAAAATTATCGACGCTATTTATGAATCAGCCAAAACAGGCCATGAAGTCGTTATAAAATAAGGAGAAAAAATGAAAACATCAATTTCATCGTATAGCTTTCAGTATTTAATTTCCAAAAAACTTGAAAATCAATTTTCTGTTATAAAGAAAACGAAGGAACTCGGCTTCGATGCCATAGAGTTCATAACGCTAGACCCACACGACGGTTCCTCAAAAGAGGAATATGCCGCAAAGCTTCGTGAAGAAGCAAAGGCTCAGGGCGTTGAGATTTCCTGCTATGCCGTTGGTATAGATATGCTTATGAACGATAAGGAAAAGGTTATTGAAGGCCTCAAAAAAGAGGTTGATATCGCCGAGATTTTGGGAACAAAGCTCCTTCGCCACGATATAGCGTTTTCTTTTCCTGAGGGAACGAGAAAATATAATGGTTTTATAAACTATCTACCCAAATTCACTGAAATTTGCAGAGAGATAACCCAATATGCAAAGCAGAAGGGAATAAGAACCTGCACAGAAAATCACGGAAGATTCAGTCAGGATTCCGATAGAGTTGAGCTTCTTGTGAATACGATTGCCGACGAAAACTTTGGTTTATTGGTTGATACGGGCAATTTCCTTTGTGTCGATGAAAACCCTGTAACTGCAGTTGGCAGATGCGCTCCGTATGCGTTTAACGTGCATATAAAGGACTTCATTTTCAAATCGGGACAAGAGGGCCTTATTCCTGAAGGATTTATTCCAACCCGTGGCGGTAACTATCTTAGAGGAACAGTCGCAGGGCATGGAATAGTTCCCTTGAAGCAGTGCGTAGGTGCCCTCAAAATGGCGGGATATGACGGCTATTTAACCTTGGAGTTTGAAGGCAAGGAAGAGATAGAATACGCTCTTTCGGAGGGCTGTAAATACATAAAACGCCTCGCAGAACTTTAAAATTAACCCCAAAATAAAAAAGCAAGGAATTTGGGAAAATTCCTTGCTTTTTATTTTTAAAGTTTGTTTAAATAATCAATATCGATTTTAGCGCTTACCATACTGTCGCCCGAAGGATATTCTTCTTGCTCAACGATGAATTCGTCAATTCCATAAGAAAGAGATTTTTCAATAACTTTTTTTATGTCGAAAATACCGTCGGGGAATTCAGCGTTATTTCCGTTTGCGCCTTTTTGTTTAAGATGTATAAGACGAATTCTGTCTTTGTGTTTTTCTAAAAAATCGAGATGATTTATGCCGGCATGCTCTGTCCAGAATATATCTTCTTCTAAAATAACAGTTTCAGGGTTGGTTAATTTCATTAAGTAATCAACGCTGTAAGTTCCATCTGTGTCAATGTATTCAAAACCGTGATTATGCAAACCAACAAGAATGTTATATTTTCTGCCCTCTTCGCCGAATTTGTTGAGAAGCTCTGCAGTTTCTTTAACTTCGTCATAATTTTTAAAGGAAACACCACCAAAAAGAATTGCACTGGTTCCAAGTTCAGCGTCATATTCAAGTTGTTGCTTCATTTTCTCGCCGGCAATGTCGTCGCGGGAAATGTGCGAAGCAATGGGGCGAAGCCCGATTCTGTCAATCTCTTTTTTGAGCGTTTTTGCATCGAGTCCGCCATAGCGCGCAAATTCAACACCGGAATATCCCATATCTTTTAATTTTTCGAGATTTTTTATGTAGTCTTTTTGCAGATAATCTCTAACCGACCAAGTCTGAATACTAAAACCTTTTTCAATTTTCATTTTTTCGCCTCTTTATTGTTTTTTTCTTAGGGTGAGTAGTCAAATCCGAACATCGTTTTGTGAAGGCGGATTTTCGCTCATCCTTTGTTAAAATACTTGCCAATACGATAGTATTGGCTATGTTTTGTGCCGTGGCTGAACAAAAATCCGCACTTTACAAAATCTGCTACCTCAAAACGAGGAGATTTCGAGAGATTTTTGGTTTCAGTCGGGAGAAGTAATGCTCTCGCGTTGCGAGAACGAACGGAGCAAAAAGCTCTTAAATATGCCCCTTTGAGGCGGGTTCGAGTTTAACTACCCACCCTAATTAAAAGGTAACACAAAATCCATAAATTTTCAATATAAATAATATGCTTTAAAATGTAAATAAATTGCAGTGCATCGGTTGGTTGATTGGTTGATACGAAATAGATGATTTATACTGAAATAATAGTTGACTTTTAGCTCGCAATGGCTTATAATATTATTTGTTCAAAATATACGGAGACGTATCGAAGTGGTCATAACGGGGCTGACTCGAAACATAGTCGGGTCTGTCACACACCTATCTTTGAAACTCCGCTGTTTATCGGCGTTTACGCCACGTGCTTATGCACTTTCAGAAAACCGCATCTCGCAGTTTTCTCGCAATTTGGTAAATCGGCTTTGCCTTTACAATTTTATATGGAGACGTATCGAAGTGGTCATAACGGGGCTGACTCGAAAAGTCCGATTGGTCAGGCGTTTTCGTCCCCTTGAAATCCTTGCTTCCTTGAGGGTTTCGAAATATTAAAAACGAATATTTTTTTCTGTTCTCTCCTGTAGTTCTCTCCAATTATTTTGCATGAGAAAAACTACAGTTTAGAAGATAAATGGAGATGTACCCAAGTGGTTGAAGGGTCCGCACTCGAAATGCGGTAGGTCGGGAGTTCCCCGGCGCAAGAGTTCAAATCTCTTCATCTCCGCCATCCTGTCGGAGCAAAGTTCGCTTTGCTCCGACTTTTTCATTTTCAAGAAGTCATTTATCCTGACCATACACTTAAATTAAGACTGATTATTGGTATTCCATCGACTTTCAAATCCGCCCGAAGCAGGAAGAGAAAGTCCGCTTTCCATTGCCTGTGCCGAAGAAATTTTTGAACTGTAATCCAAATGAGCATAAACATTTGCCGTTGTGGAAAAATCCGAGTGTCCAAGCCATTCCTGAATATGCTTTAAGGGTACACCGTTTGCGAGTAGTAGTGATGCACAGCTGTGTCGAAGATCATGAAAACGCATACGCCGAAGTCCCTTCTTTTCAAGAAGCTGGGGAAACGTTCTGGTTATATAATCCACCTTTAATCTTTCTCCCATTTCATCCACGAAAACATAACCATCATACTGATAGTTGTAGCAATCACCGCAGATCTTTTTGTTTAACTCTTGTGCTTTTTTCACTTCCATAAAGTATTCTTTGAAACTGCCAATCAATGGAAGCGTTCGCAAACTTGATTTTGTTTTTGCAGATTCCTTTTCAATTTCTTGGCACTTGCCATCCAGCTTAACAGAGGTTACCGTTCGCTTGATTGAAATCGTTTCTCTTTCAAAATCAATGGCATCCCACTTCAGTCCTATCACTTCACCACGACGTAGTCCGTAGAAAGCCGCTACCAATACAGGAAGTTCCAATTTCGTTCCCTTGATGGCTTCAAACAGTTTCTGCATTTCCTCGGCTGATAAAAATACCGGCTGAAAATCATTTTTCTTCGGTCGGTCAACCTTATCTGCCACATTTTGAACCAGCATATCGGTTTTCACAGCGTATTTAAGAGCTGAGTGGATAATTGCGTGATAGTGAATGACGGTGTTTGGTTTCACAACCTTGAGCCTTTCGGAATAGAATCTTTGTATGTGCCTTGCTTCCAGTTTCCGAAGGGTCAGCTTCTTTTGACGGAAGTAGGGCTCAATAGAACTTTTGATAAGCCCTACATATGAACAGTACGTAGCGATTGCCAAACGTCCCTTTGCGATTTCAAGCCATTCCAGCAAATAATCAGCGAACAGCATATCCACACTCATATCGTTTGTTTCGGTGGGAATGACAAATTCTCTCCGTATTCTTGACAACTCTATTTGTGCCTTGCGTTTGTTTCCCCTTTCGGTTAGACCGAGGGGAATCCATTTTGTTTGTCTTTTTACACCGTTATTCCAACTGAGTACGGCGTAATAATAACCTTTTTTAATTTGCAGATGCCCTGCTACCATTTTCTTTTCCTCCTAAAATTTAGATTAGCACGCAGGACGAACTCCAAACCGACGGCACTATTATACCGCAGGTTCGGAGTTCTCTCCATTGTGCGAATTGTTACGTCGCAAACATTTTGGTTCGAATCAACGTGCATCTCGGTTTCGGTCTCGCTGTCTTTTTAGCAGTTCCAAACCCTTGACAATATCTTTTTTGATTTGTTCGTCCGTGTAGTTGGGCGGAAAGTATTTTCTGAGATCATCACGCTTGAGCTTGATCTGCTCTTGCTGATTTGGTTTTTCCTCCGACATAATCTCGTAAATCCTATCATTGTCAAGCAGTCCTTCCTGTGATAATTTTTTAAGTCGTATGCTCTGTGCGTGGGATGGTGTGCAGTCGTTGAGGTTAATCGCATCCAGTAGCACGAGTTGTTCCGAGTGCTCCAAGTAGGAGATCTCCACCGCCGGACTGAAAGCAATTTTGTTTTCATCCACCATCGTGAGCAGTTCGGGAATCAAGTAGGTCAGGCGGATATATCTCTGTATTTGGGTCTCGCTCGTTTTAGCATCTTTCGCTACAATACTTCGTGATAACAACTTCTGTCCAACTTGGACAGAAGTAATACCTTGATGATTTAGCGCATCAAGCTTCAGCTTGTAAGCAAAGGCTTTTTCGCTGGGCAAAATGGTTTCTCTCTGTAAGTTAGCATCCACCATTGCAATTACCGCTTCATCGTCGGACAGCTCACGGACGATGACAGGCATTGTTTCAAATCCCAACACCTGACACGCCGCAAGTCGTCTGTGTCCTGAGATTAGCTCGTAACCGCCATCCGGCATTGGTCTTGCAAGGGCGGGTGTGATTGCACCAACCTTACGGATGCTTTCAATCATTCGCTCCATTTCCTCATTGTTCAAAATCTTAAATGGATGGTCTTTGAACGGATGAAGCTCGGCAAGGGGTATGTTTTGAACTTTCTCAAGCTTTGCATCGTCCCGCATTTCTTGTGTGGTAAAAATATCGTCATAAGACGGTAAAGTAAAATCCGTTTTTCGTTTTGTCATAGTTTTTCTTTCCTTTCTTATTTCCATTTGAGATTGCTTTGCTGTGGTCGCAGGAAGGTGGCTTCCACATCAGCTTGAAACTGATGCCATCGCAAAGCTTCGGTTTTTAACATCGGCACATCAATAAATCCCAGAGCGTGTGCTTTTACCGCAAGCTGATTGATGTTGTTGCCGATGCCAGATAACTTTCGCATTGCTTCATAGAAATTACCGTCGGGTTTTTCTCTCGGCTCATAGCCACGAATTAGCAAACGAACCACCGACGTTTCCGATATTCCTGCAATCTCTGCTTTTCTTTTAAGCTCTGCCACCTCTTGAGGGGAGAGCCAAAATTGTTTCTTAATTCTTTTGTTCATAGTCGTTCCTTTCTATAAGAGGTTTTAGGATGCTTCCTAAGGATTTTTACTGTTTGGGAGTACAAACAGTCTGCTCGTTATGTTCGTGCAACCTAAAACCTCTCTTGCGTTTTTGTTACTTGAGTAAGTCCTCTATCGTATTCAGCCGATAGAGGATTTCGCTTTTTTCAAGGGTGTCTAAATCCTTTTTCAGTTGTCTTACTAAGCGAAAAGTCTTGTAGATTTTCTCGTCGGTGGCGACTTTTACATCTTTGCCAAGCCCCAATCTTCTGAGGTATTCCGATAAAGAAAGTCCGCAGTAAAAGGCACTTTGACTAAGCTTTTCTTTCTCGGCGGGTGTTACTCTTACGTTGATTCCTTGGGTTTTGCTTCTCATAAAAATCAAATCCTTTCTTTTGTTTGTGACGATCATGACGGTTATGACGGTGTTTTCTATATAGCGATTTCACCGTCATTTCCGTCACCGCTGTCATTCATCGCAAGCCGAAGTAGGCGACTTGTTCCTGTGCGTTTTGTTTTAAACTCAATGCCTTGAGGTATCAAAACCTCTGCAGAAAACCTCGCAAGTAGCTTTGTTACTACGTTCGCCGTGACTTCGGTTTCGTTCATTTCGGTAAGTAGCTGACTTGCTGTGCCTTGCCAAGTTTTCCGTAAGGATATGAACGAAACAAGCCGAAAAAGAAAGTCGGGAATCTCTTCTCGGTGAAGATCTTCAGCGTTCTTTCGCTCCACAAGCTCCCATAAATGCGTACCGTTATCGAACTTTAAGGTAAGCTCCTGATACTCAATATCTCGCCCCGTTGCAAGGAGTGTACCCATCTCGCTGGAACGACTACGTTTCAAAACAAAGCTGGAATCAGCGGCTCCCGTGATGCCCGTTGAGCCTGTAACCTCGTTGAACGGATCGTTTGCATCCTTCATTTTGCGAACGTGGTGTACCACCACTACCGCTATCCCGAACTTGTCAGAAATGTTTTTTAGCGCCGTGATATCGTCGTAATCTCCTGCATACATTCCGCTTTTGCCGATTGTATTTCGAGAGTCACGCACCTTCTGAAAGGTGTCGATGATCACAAGCTTTGTGTTTGGAAAGTCAGTTAAATACGCTTCAATCTGCTGTTCCAACCCGTTCCCGATCTGATAGCTCGTGGTAGCAATCCGAAGCTCGGCAGGGGCTTCATCGGTCAGCTGATACAAACGGTTTTGGATGCGAACGTGGGTGTCCTCCAAGCAGAGATACAGTACGTCGCACTTGTGGGTTTCAAATTCCCACACGAGATTTCCTCTTGCCACTTGCATACCAAGCCACAACATCAGCCAGCTTTTGCCGATCTTGCTTGCACCCGATAACACGCTCAAACCTTGTGGAATCAAGCCTTCCACAACAAACAAAGTCTTGCGAAGTGGCGTTGATAACAAGGTGTCCGCATCGACGGTTTTCAATTTTTCAACCTGCATTTTTCTCACCTCCTTCCTCCATAACGTAGTTGATGACATTGACCTTCGGAATCTTAAAGGCATTTCCGATTTTGATGCCGGAGATATATCCGTCGTTAATAAGGTCGTATGCCAAGTGTCTGCTGATGCCCAGCATCTTCTGAAGCTGAGCAACAGTTACAATGTCCGGATAGTCCGGAAACATCATCTTGTAGAGTTCTCTCAACTCTTTTTTTCTCATAATCTTTTACCTCCTTCTGAGAAATTTCAGCCACACGGTTTGCGTGGCTATGTAATGAAAACGATATAAGGAGAGGTAGCCTTATACCGTCTCCTTTGCCGGTCTGCCTGAATGTCGTTCCTGTTCCGGAGTCTCACCGCAACGTTTTGTTTTTCTTGGTACGCTCATATCGTGGCGATACTTCTCCGTAAAACATATCTCATTCAGCCGGTCATTCAGTTGTCAAGGTTCGTTGAAGGTTTTTATCCCCTCAAGGAGTAGTCAGCGGGATACGGGGTGAATATAAATCGCTATTGCTTATTTCCCTCACTAACCAATTAGAAATTTTTTTGAGGTTTTAGCAAAAAACTTTTTCAGTACCCTCACTTTTAATTGCTGACTTTTTTGGGGAAATAGACAAATTTTTTTCTTTTCCGCTTGAAAACAGCGTGTTATCAGGGGTTTATCCCTTCACTTATACCGAAGGGGATCGGGGCTATGTACAGCCCTTTTGCAGAAAAAAATTTTATTCTGTAAATAAAAAACAGCCGAAAGTCCTTTGTTTATGGGCTTTTTCGGCTGAAAAATATTTTTAAAATTTTTTAAAATGGATAGAAAAATGAGTGAAAATCTGTTATAATGATAAAAAGGTCAACTTACGATATGACGGTGATACTATGCTTTTGAAAAGAATACCTGACAAATTAAAAGCAGATATTGAGCAGTTTCGTTCTTTTCATACCGACTCTAACGAGGTGCTGTTTTTCTCAGCAGATATGGGAATGGGCAAAACCTATGCGGCGTTATCTTACTGTACCGAAAATAAGGATAGCCTTTACTTTTCTTTTCGGAATGTCAGCACTGAGCTTGCACTGAAAATATTTGCGGAGCGTTATCCTGACGTCTTCAAAGATTGTACAACTTGGTCAGAGTTCTTCGATTACCTTAAGATCTACGGAAAAGAAAAACGCCCAACCGTCTTTTTTGACGATGTGGGCGAGCGAAACGATAAAACTGATTTTTATGCTGCACTAAAAAACTTTACCGAAGAAACCAAAGGTAATGTGCTTGTAATTTTAATTGGCAGACCTTGGGAGCGAGTTGAAATCCCTTGTCAAACGATATCGATAACACCGTATTCCACGCAGGAAATAGCTGAAACATTATCTGTAAGCGACAAGGAATCGGTAGATATTTTTTGTTTGTCGGCAGGTATTACGGAACTTTTAGCCCTATACGATACGAACATTTCTTTTGAGGAAAATGTAAAGTCGCTACTTCATATCCATTCACCGTTTTACCGTTTGATGAAAGAGAAAATGCGTGAATGCTTCCGAACTCCTGAAAGCTACAATACTTTACTATATGCAATGGTCAACGGTCATAATCGCATCAGCGAACTGTCAGCGTTTTCGGGTTATCCGAAAAACAAATGCGATAAGTACGTGAAAACGCTGTGCGAATTTGGTCTTGTTCGAAAGGAACCCGAAAAGAATGGTCATACAAAATATTATCCGGCAAACAATTACATTGCTCTGTGGTATAAAACTCTCCTGACTGCCGTACCCAATGTAGATGGTAGCTTTGGCGAAGATGTTTATGATCGTTTTATGAGATATTTTAACGACGAAATCCTTTCTGCATTTTATAAAGAAATGTGTGTTTATTGGTTGGAAAAGAATATTAATTCTATTTCCACTGACTACATCGCCACCAAGGATTTAAGTTATCGGAACGTCAAGTTCGACAACGTAACCTTTGATTTTGCCTGCGAGAAAAAGCGACCAGTCTATGCTTATTACGATACGACTCCCGGTGGAAAACTTACGCAAAAACTTTGGAAAGAGATTGAAAAAAGCACCACAAAAGATAGACCGTTTTACGAGAATGAATATATTATCTGTACCGTAAACCGTGTGCCGGACAGTTATTGGACTTTGAGTAAGGGTTGTGATAATGTGCATATCGTTGCTCTTAAATCTCTTTTTGCTACGTATAACAAAGAATATAAACTCCGAACGCATCCACGGTTTGTC
This sequence comes from Acutalibacteraceae bacterium, assembly GCA_045630885.1. Lineage (GTDB taxonomy): Bacteria > Bacillota > Clostridia > Oscillospirales > Acutalibacteraceae > UMGS1532. The sequence continues at coordinate 18,551 of JAZQTQ010000013.1, read as the reverse complement.
CCATCGTTTGTGTAATTCTCTATATATTTTCTAACAATTTTCAAAGCCTTCTCTCGAATTTCTCGAAAGAAGGCTTTTTACTTAGCAATATTTTATGATTTTTTCGAAATAACTCCCAATAAACCCCTATTAAACCTTGAATTTTGTGCGAAATGTGCTAAAATATATCTTGTAGAATTATATTTTTGTGAAAACGGAGGATTTCTCTATGGATAACAACCTTGAACGCTGGTATTCAATGAAAGAAATCATGGAATATTTGGGTGTTAGCCGTGATACAGTGCTCGACTGGATCGAACGTCGCAATATGCCCGCCGCAAAAATCGGCAGACTGTGGAAATTTAAAATCAGTGAAGTCGATGCTTGGATGAAATCCGGCATTGCGGCTGATAAGTAATATGGTGAGAAAATGGGATTTATAAATTCTTACAAACAACTTGAAAAGCTATGTAATGAAATCTACGGCGACAATCACGGTATTTCATCTTATATTGACGATATGTCAAAACATACATTTGCCTCACACTATGTTTCGGGTTGGGATAATGACCTGAAGCAATTAAAACATTATCGATGGGTCCGAAATCAACTTGTCCACGATCCAAATTGCATGGAAGAAAATATGTGTGAATATGGTGATGCGGAATGGTTGGATACTTTTCGTTCACGCATTATGTCCGGCAATGATCCGTTAACACTATACCGTAAATCAAAAAATACTCAGGTTACACCAAAACAAACAAAACCTCCTAAGTATATATATCCTGAGTACAAGCGTTCTGCATCAAAACCAATCGGATGTTTGACTTGTTTGGCGGTGGGTTTACTTATCGTTACTATGGTCGCATTGATTATAACTATTTTATAATTTAAACTTGGTGGTGCAAGATGATACTTGAAAATAAATTAGGATTGACAAGTTCCATAGACCTTGCCAGTGAAGAAGAACGTATCAGTAAGAAAAACGCCCTTGGACTTTTTGATAGTGGTACACTCGACAAATTGGAAGTGGGGACTTTTGCTGCTCTGAAGGCAATTCATAAATATCTTTTTGATGATATCTACAACTTTGCCGGGAAAATCAGAACCGTAAATATCTCGAACGGAGCTTTCCGTTTTGCTCCTTTGATGTATCTCGAAGCGACTCTTGATAACATTGATAAAATGCCGCAGAGCACTTTCGATGAAATTGTCGAGAAGTACGTGGAAATGAATATCGCCCACCCCTTCAGAGAAGGAAATGGGCGCAGCACTCGTATTTGGTTGGATCTCATTTTCAAAACCGAGCTTCACAAGGTTGTTGACTGGAGCAAGGTTGATAAAGAAGATTATCTTCTTGCTATGGAGCGTAGCCCCATTAAGGATATCGAAATCAAGCATATCCTCAAGGCTGCTCTCACCGATGATATCAATAGCCGTGAAGTCTATATGAAAGGCACCGACCACAGCTACTACTACGAAGGATATATAACTTTTAAGACGGAAGAACTGTAAAATTCCAAAGTGCCAATTTGACACTTTGGAATGAAATCCATACAAGAAACGAACTATATCCGTTGCTACAATGGTTACGCAATATTTAAAATTGAGGAGTTGTAATTTGAATTAATGAAAATATCATATCGCTTAAAAAGAAAAATTAAAGATTGGTTTAATGGATTTATACAGTGGATAAGTTATCATGTTCGGAGTATTATTTATTGTCTCATTGCGTTGGGTGGAATAGCCTTCATTGTTGCTTCCTTTTTTGCGGAAAGTGATTTGGCGAATGTTTTTTCTGGTGTTGGAACAGGTGCATTTTCTTCTCTTATTGTTAGCTTAATAATTAATTTCGCAACAGATAGAAGAATCAAACTAGAAAAAGAAGATACTAAAAATTTTGTGTTTTCCAAAATGGTTGCATATGCCTCAGATCTATACTCACATTTACTCTATAATGTGAACGAGTTCTCCTTGTTTTCAGGGAAATACGACGGACAATTATATGGGTTATATGACAATTTTGATAAATACAATGATTTCGAAAAAGTTCTAAAGGAAATTGAATACGATACTACAGACGAAGAGCTAAAAAGTCACTTGAACAAATTGTTTGATTTCCCTAAATATAGAATTATGTTGCTGTTTTCTGAAATTCAGTATTCCACCAAACGAGAACTGTATCTACAAGGCGTTATCTCACAAACGGAGTACAATGGATTAATAAACAACTATAGTAGGGATACTTACTTAAAAACTGTGAACTGTATGGATGAATTTTGGGATGGAAAAATCATCGATTATCACAAGTGCATAAGATTTTTAAGGATGAATCTTTATGTGTGTTCTAATATAATTTCGACAATTGGAAATAAGCGAACAGTCGTACGTAAAGAAGAGATTATAGAAGAAGATCTCAATGATAGGTACTTTAATGAAGTTGAAGTTTATACTCAAAGATATATTGAATGGGAAATGGAACAAGCCGAGGAGATGGCAAAATATTATGAGGAGCATCCCGAACTGATTGCAGAAATGCAGGAAGCATGGGAGGCAGAAGAAAACCAAACTCCTACAGAAAAACGATTGTTAGCCTTAAACGATTATATATTAGGCATATCGTGGGATAATAGGCCTGTAGAAATCTTACTTAAGCAATTGGATCCAAATGACGAACAAGTTAAAAAGTTTTTCTGCTTTAAGGAAACTAAGGACAACCTTCGAAGAAATCGAAAAATCCGTAAAAGCATCAATAAAACTTATGGAAAAAGCTACTTAAAGAGTCTTTGGAAAACAATGGTACGTAGTGGAAACTGAAAGGAATGATAAGATGTACGAACAAATAAAATCCGATATTGTACAGGAATATTATAAAACTAACTTTCCTAATGATGGTCAGCGTTTTATTGCTTGGTATCTTCGCAATATTCATAATCTTGACATAGTAGAAGCAAAGAGTTGTATTACCGATGGTGCAGGTGATAAACAAATTGACGCCATCTACATAGATGATGCTAATGAAATTGCTTATATAATTCAAGGAAAGTTTTACTCTGGAGAAACTGTAGATGCTGAGCCGTTAAGAGAAGTGTTGTCATCATGGGCACAAATTCGTGATCTTGCTAAGTTACAAGAATCAGCAAACGAGAAATTGAAAATTAAAATCAATGAGCTCTCAAAAGCAATTGATGATAGCTATGAAATTTGCTTTGAGCTTATTACCACATCTGCTCTAACGGATTCTGCAAAAAATGATTTAGAAGTGTTTCGAAAACTGTTATCTGACAACGACGATATCAGCGCAAACATTATTGTAGTTGATAATGATACTCTTCAATTCAGATATAGCGAAGCACTTAACAAATCCCGTCCATACATTAACCATTCTTTTGCACTTGAAGATGGTAAATATATGGTTTTAGAGGTCAATGGTGCAAAAGCAGCAATACTTGCTCTTCCACTCAAAGAGTGCATAAAAATCCCAGGCATTAAAGATCAAAGCCTTTTCAGAAAAAATGTTAGACAATCTTTGGGAAATAGCAATAAGGTCAATAAAGGAATTGCAAAAACTTTGAAGACCAATTCTGGCGATTTCTTCTTCTTGCATAATGGTGTAACAGCGATATGCTCAAAACTTACCATAGACGGAAACACACTTATTGTCAAGGAACTTAATGTAGTAAATGGTTGCCAATCTTTGACCACAATCTATAGTTGTAGCGAAGCAGTAAAAAATTCAGATAACGCATACATTATGTTTCGATTTTATGAAATCAGTGATGCAGAAAAAGCCGATAGAATTAGTACTTGCACAAACTCTCAAAGTGCAGTTAAAGCGAGAGATCTTAGAAGCAATGACAAGTCCGTCCTTGCAATCAAAAAGGCTTATGAGCAGTATTATACTGATGGATACTTCATCACTAAGCGAGGAGAAATTGTTGACTCAGTTAAATACAATACAAATCATGTGGTAAATTTGACCGATCTGGGCAAGCAATTAGTTGCGTGGCATTCACAGCGTCCTACAATTTCATATAGTGAAACAAAAATATTTGACAAATATTTTGATCAGATATTCCATAAGGATTACGCACCTCAAAAAATACAAGCACTAAACGAACTATATAAGGAAGTTATTTCCAAGTGGACTGTAGATAATCCTATGGGGTTGAACGAAACCTTGTTAGCTATGAAATCGTATGCTCCATATCATCACCTATACGCAATTTCAGTATTTTTCTGTGCGATTGCGACGCTACCCGATTTAGTTCCAGATCCCGCAAAAGCACTGGAGCATTTAAAAGAAGCTAATTTATTGGATACAATGATTGATATGGCTGGAACATGCTTGAACATTGCCTTTGAAAACGCATCTGCTGACACAGTTGAAAGCGGTAAAATTTTCAGTCCTCAAAACTGGGTAAAAAACAAGGGCTGCTTAAAAAACATAAAAGATGCCGTGCGTACGCATTTGAGTACATTTAAGTATACGTCTGAAGGCAAGAAAATTATTGATAATATGACTAAAGCCTTAAAGTTGGATCCTACAGACTTTGAAAACCGTTGGTCTGCTGACTAACAAAGAAAAATAACACATTGATTACTGGAGGAACAATATGTTCTATAAAATGATAGAGAACAAGTGCAAAGAGTGGTATGCTTCCGAGCAATGCACTGTTCGTAATTTAATTGAATACATAGAGAAAACCGGGCAAATGCGAGATGCTCAGATTGAAGCTATCAAGGTTTATCTGTTCCTCAAAATCGGGTGTGAATGTAAGCCATTAGAGTTTCTTTTTAGATATGGGTGCTTTAATTCTATCAATCTGAACGATATAGAGTTATCTACCGCAACCCGTGAATACTTAGAGGAAAACCCTGCGGCAACGGCATTATTTGAATATGCTCGTTTGACCAACGACAAAGGCGAACAGGTTTCCGAAAAACTCGAAAAGCAAATTAAGAAAGATCCGTCAAGTATCGACTATGACGGCTTCTTCCGTACTGCCTTTTACGGTGTTTCCTATACCGATTATCTGTTCAGCCTCCCGATGGGTGCCGGTAAGACATACTTGATGGCAGCTTTTATCTATCTTGATTTATATTTTGCTCTCAATGAGCCTGCAAATCCCGCTTTTGCGCACAACTTTATCATCTTTGCGCCTTCCGGCTTGAAATCCTCTGTTGTGCCGAGTCTTAAGACGATTCAAAACTTTAATCCTGCGTGGATCATTCCCGAACCTGCAGCGACAGATATTAAGCGAATGATTTCTTTTGAAGTATTGGATCAGGGAAAGACCGCAAACAAATCGAACAAAACCAAGAACCCAAATGTTCAAAAAATTGCTAATCATCAGCCACTTTCCGAACTGTTCGGTTTGGTTGCAGTAACTAACGCTGAAAAGGTTATCCTTGACCGTATTCAAGAGAAAAACGGTCAGATTAGTTTGTTTGAAGAAAGCGACGATGAAAAAGACAGACAAGCTAATGAACTCCGCAATCTCATCGGCAAATTACCGTCCCTTTCCATCTTCATTGACGAGGTGCATCACGCTGTTAGCGATGAAATAAAGCTTCGTGCCGTTGTAACCAAATGGGCACAGAATAACACCGTCAACTCCGTTATCGGTTTTTCCGGCACACCTTATCTTGAAAAAGCAGAGAAGTTCAAGGTTGTGGATTCTCTTTCTGTTGGTACTGCTGAGATCACAAATATTGTTTACTACTATCCTCTTATTGATGGCGTGGGCAACTTCTTGAAACGACCTATCGTTAAAATTGCAGATATTGCCGATAGTAGCTTGATTATCGAAAAAGGTGTCAGAGAATTCCTCGATACATACAAGGACACTATTTATACTGATGGACTAACCGCAAAACTTGGTATCTACTGCGGTACTATCGAAAAATTAGAGGAAGTTGTCTATCCGTTGGTATCTCGTATTGTTGCAGAATACGGTCTTGGCACGGATGTAATCCTCAAATTCCATAAGGGCAATAAGCAGTACAAAATGCCTGCCGACAGTCAAATGCAGTTTGATATTTTGGATAAGTCTATTTCCAAGATTCGCATTATCCTTCTTGTGCAGATCGGTAAAGAAGGCTGGGATTGCCGTAGTCTTACCGGTATCATTCTTTCTCAAGAGGGCGACTGCCCTACCAATATGGTACTTCAAACCTCCTGCCGTTGCTTGCGTCAGGTGATGAAAGGCAATCCCGAAACTGCTCTTATTTATTTGAATGAGAGTAACGCTGACAAGTTAAATGTACAGCTCGAACAGCAGCATCACATCTCGCTCAAGGAGTTTTCGTCTGCTGATAATAGCAAAACACCGCTGAAGCGTTATAACCGTACAGCACATTTGAAACTTCCCAAAGTTGATTTTTATCAGCTTAAAATCAATTATGATACCCTGACTGTAGAGAAAGCCGATCCTGCAAACACTATTGAGGTTTCGGCTGATTCAGCACGCCTTGCAGACAGCATTATCAAAACTACCGATCTTTCAATGGATGAAAGCAAAACCAGTATCACTGTTGATGATACAGAGTATGGCACCGAACCAGCCACCTTTAATTCTTGGATATACGGAATTATGAAAGGCGGTTTCGGCTCACCCACAGTTGAGGAGCTGATGCAGTATTCGGAACAATTAACTTCGGTATATCAGATAATCACCTACGAAAATAACGGTTCCCATTACTACAGTTCCAAATACAATCGCAAGTTGGTAGAAGCAAATATCCGCAAAGCCTTTTGCGATAAGCTTGACTTTAACACTACCGAAGAGTTGATCCCCGAAGAAGCAAATCTCTTGAATATTGCAAACTTTACTCCCGAAGTTTATACCGATAAGCCGAATGATTATTATCCGGCACAGAGTGTTGTAGAAAACATCATCAAGGATGATAAAGGAAAGCTGAAATCTGATCCCAAGATGGAAGAAACCATCCGTTATCTTGAAGAATCAGGCAATGCAGCTATGGCAGCAACACTCCGAGCACAAAACACTTCTCACATAAATAAAGATCGTTCCTTCCACTATTTGCCCTACCGTACGGATAGTGGATTTGAGCAGACCTTCTTGAAAGAAGTGCTGTCCTTTGACGAGATTGAAAATCTCGGCTTGGAGGTTTACTACAACGGCGACCGTGCTATGACAGAATTCAAGATCAGGTGTTATAAGAAAAACGGAAACAAATGGAGTTACATTGGCATCTATACTCCTGACTTCCTGATTATCAAGCGTAAAGACGGTAAGATACACAAAATTATCGTTGTAGAAACTAAGGGCGAAATTTACGCTAAGGATCCTACGTTTAAGGACAAGAAAACCTTTATGGAAACAGAGTTTTCCAAGCAAAATAATACAGCATTCGGCTATGAACGCTTTGATTATCTGTATTTAGAAGATAGACTACCCGAAAAGGATAGAATGACACTGACTCGCCGGAAGATCTGTGAGTTTTTCAAGGAGGAATCGTAATGAATGGAATTAGACCTACTATAGGTATAGAGTTTGATGACAAATACACAAATGCCAAAAACAAACTGATTGAGTTAGTCAAAGCATTGGATGAGCTGACTGACACCCAAAGAGCGCAATTGGCACAAGAATATATAACATCGTATAGTATGGCAACATCATTAGAGCAGTTTGTAAACTATATGAAAAACGGAGGTCAAGCATAATGCCGATTAAATATGTACCGTTTATACCGGAGCCGGTGGAAGGACAAGCTGTGCTCGGTAACTTTAACAGAATACTGAGATACAAGGGTGCCGATGATGTTTCGATGACGCTCCAACGTGGTATGCCTTTGTATGAAATGGAAAAGCAGGAAACCGTGGGCGAAAATGCTGACGGTAATATGGTCATTCGTGGCGAATGCGTTTCTGCTTGTGCTTATCTTAAAGAACAAGGCATTCAGGTTGACCTTGTTTATATTGACCCTCCTTTTGCAAGTGGTGCTGATTACGCCAAGAAAGTGTATATTCGCCGTAATCCCAAAGTGGCAGAAGCTATCGCCCAAGCTGAACAGGAACTCGATATTGATGAACTCAAAGCCTTTGAAGAAAAGATGTACGGCGATGTATGGGATAAAGAAAAGTATCTCAACTGGATGTACGAAAACCTTATGGCAATTAAATCCATAATGAGCGAAACGGCATCTATTTATGTGCACTTGGATTTTCATATTGGGCATTATGTGAAGATTTTGATGGATGAAATTTTCGGTGAGGAAAACTATCAGAACGATATTTACTGGTATTATTACAATAAACTTCATGGAGCTACCAAGAAAGTTTTTCCTCGAGCTACTGATATGATTCTTTATTATGTCAAGAACAGAGATGAAGGGTTTGTTTTTCATCATATAACCGAAGAACGAGATAAACCCGTCAAGAAACTAAAGTATAGTTTCATTAACGGCCACATCCAAAATGACAAAGATGAAAACGGAAAAGCCATCACTTATATTAGCACAGAACGCCAAATTGATAATGTATGGAAGTTGTCTATGCTGCAACCTGCAGACAAAGAAGAACCTGTAGGGTACGCCACACAAAAACCCGAAACACTACTTGAAAGAATTATTAGCGCTTCGTCAGATGAAAAGCTAATAGTTGCTGATTTTTTTGGTGGTAGTGGAACAACGGCATCTGTAGCAACAAAATTAGGTCGCAAATTTATTCACTGTGATGTTGGCTCAAACTCCATTCAAACTACAAGAGATAGATTGAAAGCAGCAGGTGCTCAGTTCGAAGTGCTCGAAATCAAAGACGGAGTTCAGCTTTACCGCAATCCCGTTCAGACGATGGATAAAATCAAATCATTGATTCCCGGACTTAAAAACGAGGATTCTCTTGACTCCTTCTGGGAAGGTGCAATTTCCGATAGCAAGCTCGGTACAGTTCCCGTCTATGTTCCTAACCTTATGGATAGCGCATCGAAACTGCTTGATAAGGTTACAATGAACCGCATTATTCATCAGGCTATTCCCGACTTGGATGCTGGTATTAAGAAAGTAATCGTTTATTACATTGACATCACCGATGAAGCTGAGATTTTGAAATTTATCAAAGATGATGACAGCACCAACGTTGAAATTGAGCTCCGTGATCTCAAATCAATTCTCGATGATGTTATTATCGGTGATTATGCAGAGTTCCACGCCGAAGAAACACACGAGGATCTTCTCGGTGGATATGCTGTAACGATTGATAAATTTATCAGTGACCGTGTTCTTTCTAAAATTGCCGAGTTCAATCAAAAGGCACTTCTCAACTCTTCGGCAAAGAAGCCGTATAAACCCATTGAGATCAGTGAAGATGGTTTGGAGTTGATTGAGTTTCTTAGTGTTGATTACACCGCAACCGAAGGTGAATGGCACTCCGATAGAGAGATCAAGATTGACAAAAACGGCTTTGTTATCGTCAATGGCAATAAAACTAAGGAGTTTTGGGACGGACGCATCCGTAGCGAAAAGAAACCGCTTCGCCTGAAGATCCGCAACATCTGCGGCGACGAAACGATTTGGGAGGTTTGATTATGAGTTCTATAGTAATAGAATTGCAAAAGGAACTTCTTGATAAAGATTGTGATGTTTTGCAGGCATTGCGAAAAGCACATTTGATCGCATCTAAATTAAATTTAAAAGAGTTCGATACATGGATTCTGAATGAATTAAATGGATATGAAGTAAATCAAGAATTGATTCCAGAGTATCGAAAAATTTACGGGCAATTAAAAGCGTTGAATCCTTATCATGGGTGGATTCCTGTAATTTTGCAAGATAGTAGACTCGAAGACGCATTATGTCACCGAAAGCTGTCGGATTCTATAGGCGCTATAATTGAACTGTATGAAAAATCCAAAGGTCATATTGTATTGACTTTCTCTGCGGACGTTGCAGCTAAGCTTGATTCTTGGTGTAACGCTCCATTTAATACTAACTATTCGTTGCATGTAAGCAAACATCACTTAAAATCTATAGTAGAAAAGGTTGTAAATTGCCTTATAGAGTGGACGTTAAAACTTGAAGAAAAAGGAATTGTAGGTGAGAATATGACATTTAATGAATCAGAATCTGCATCTGCTAAGGAAATACCACAACAAATTAATTACTATGGACCGGTTATTAACGGAAATATCAGTAGTTCTCAAATCGTTTCAGGTAATAATCACACTATTACTTACAGCACTACTGCTGTATCTGAAGCGTTGAAGGAGATTCAAGAATCTTTAGAAACAGAGAAAATTTCTGATGAAGATATGGAAAGTGCCCTTGAATTATTAAGCGATATTTCAGCAAAACTTGAACAAAACAAAAAGCCAAGCCTTATTAAATCCGCGTTAGTCGGTTTGAAAGATTTTGTTTTAGCTGCTGGAGCAAATATAACCGCTGCTTTGATTACGGCAAAAATACAAGGATTATTTTAATAACTAAAAACACAACAGGCACGAGAGGTTGACTCCAGTGCCTGTTGCTATTTTGTGTGTTTGATTATAAACTCATCAACGCCGTCGGTGTACTTGCCCTGAGCTATGAGCTTGTTTCGGTAATTGAGTAGGCATTGAAGAATAAAGTTTTGGCAAATGGATTACTTCGTCAGAAATTTTTCACATGCTATCCTTTTAAAATATGCTAAAATTATGAAAGCTTGGTTTACTGGAATTATGAACTCTTTTTCCAACATCGTTTGTCCATCTATGTCCCTACATTTTTATGAATATATTATTTCAGATTAAGTAAGTTAATGTTTCGTTTGAAAAAAATTAATCACCATGTTATAATAGAATGAAATAAAAAAATAGATTGGAGATATAAATTTGAATAGTGATACAACACAAAATACAATGCCATCATTTACTGATATTCTTGATTTTATCGGTAATTTAGATATAATTCTTGGGATGATATCTATTGCTATAATATCGGTGCTTTTTTTATGGTTGTTGCTGACATTTCGAAAAAAGATAAATAAAATCACAAAGAAACAAGTTGATTTTTTCATTTCTGACGGGAAATATATACCGCAGGTTTATATCGAATTAAGCGAAGCAATGGAATACTTGCGTTATTTTGTATATGGAAACAAATGGAAAAAAAGAATTATTAGATGTTATAATACTGTTTTTAAGGGTCATGATGGTAAAGTTATCCTCAAAATTTTAAACACTAACATTAAAAGCAAGTTGTTTTTCTTGCAAAAAACTGAAACTATTAAAAGAAACATTTCAAAGGCTAATAACGAATTAGAAAATATTAGAACCTACAAAATAAAGGCTGCAGAGGATAACAGAGAAGAATTTTTTCATATGCGTCAATTAATATATTATAGAACTGATGCGTTAAAACATTACGAACTCCTTATAGATTTAATTAAACAAAAAAATTTAATTGTTATTGGCAGTGCAGGAAATGGAAAAACAAATTTGCTTTGCAGACTATCAGAAATACTAATTAAAATAAAACTGCCCTGTCTGTTAATTAACGCAAGAGATATTAATACTAATTGTACAGATTATATCGTAAACAAGCTTCCTTTTGTAAAAAAGATACATAATCACAGTGCCTTGTTTTTAAGGATCTACGATTGTCTCTTATTCTTACGCAAAAAACACTTTTTTATTATTATTGATGCTATAAACGAAAATGACAGGGACACTTTTGTTGAATCTTTAGGTCCCCTTTTAGATGATTTTTCAAAATACAAACGAATAAAATTTATTTTGTCTTGTCGAAGTGAATATTTTGACCCAAGATATAGTCAGTATTTTAATAGTTGCGAATCTCAACCATACAAATTGAAACTCGATGAAATCCGTTACGATGAAAGGGCAAAAGAAAAAATATTTTCAGTTTATTCTGAATATTACAATATGCATACCCATTTACCAAAGTATATAAAGGATAGATTGTTGAATTCTCTTCTGTTAATGCGAATATTCTTTGAGGTTAATTCTAATCAAGAAAAGTGCAATCTTGAATTAAGAAACGCAGAGATATATAAAATGTACATTGATATGGTTTCTTCAAAAACTGTAGGTTTAGATTTGCATAAAAAAATGAATGATATCTCGAAACTTATGGTGGATTCCTTGAATTTTGATAGCGTAAAAATTGCAGATTTAGGCTTATCAACAAAAGATTTAGAAATGTTTCAAAATTGTTTGGATAACAATTTGATTATCAGCAGAAAACTTGTAGAGGGTACGGATATTACCGAAAGAACATATGAAGTAATATATTTTGTTTTTGATGAGCTTAGAGATTTCTGTTTGTCTCGCTATTTATTGATAAAAGCTGAAGAGGACCAGGATAAATCTTTTACATCAGTTTTTTCGTTTTTGGAAAAGATATTCAAAGAAAAACAATCTCCTCTTGAAGGTGTTTTGAAATATTCTTATTATTACTTAAAAAAGACAGAAAATGATGATGCCTGTACATTAATACTAAAAAAATACGGTTCTTCAGATGCTGTAAGCATATATAACTTTAGGGATTACAGGGAAGAAATGCGGTTGTTTAATAATATTGGTATGTCATTAATATTTACAGATTTTTCTGATTTGAAAGATTTTGAGTTTGATTATATTTCAAAATACATAATTAAAAACCCTCTTGAGTTTTGGAAAATCTTTTATCTTTTACTCCAAAACGAGTACACAGATAATACGCCAGATGTTTCTCTTGCCTTGGAAATTCTTTTAAATAATCATTCATATGAAGAAATTTGCAAAATTATCAACGCTTTTTTTGATGATAAGATAAAATTTTATTCTTATATGTCGTCAGATGAGTCAAGGCGAATTGAGGGACTATGTGATTCTTTAGAGGTACTTAAGCAAGCAAAAGGAGATTTTTCATTTGAACTAAAACAGTTTTTATTGTTAATTGCTGCAATAGAATCGGATGAGAATATGCTTTATGAGTTTAAAGAATTTGCTTTGGATGCAAGAGTTTTTGATTCATTAAAGGAAAGAGTGCAATCTTCAGAATTGATTGTTGATTTAGAAAAAATAAAAGAAAGACTTTTAGCTCAACCTTTAATGATTGAGGATTTAAAGGAATTCTTAAAATTGTTAGAAACGGAGGTTGCCGATTTATATGGTGATTAATGATAAATCAGGGTTCTTTATCAAGAAATATTATGTAAATAGATTTTTGATAATGCACTATTTTGGCGTAAAAAGAAATAGTTACGCCGGAAGCGTCATAGAGCGAATTTACGACTACTATTGCATGGGTGCATCTTCTCTTTTTATTGAATATTTGAAATTTTACAAACATGAATTTGATTCTTACGATGACTTTTTGCTTAGAAAGTACAATTTTTTTATTGGTGAAATTAACCGTATAAACAAATATTTACTGTTCTATAAAAATTTACGTTTAACGGAAGATGGCGGCTTAGAGAATATGATGTATGATGAAAAATTCAGAGAAACAATTATAAAATTCTTAGGAGGAAATTGTATTGAAGATTAGAGATGGTTTTGTAACGAATAGTTCCTCAACAAATTATATTATAATTTCAAAAAAAGAGTTAACACACGATTATCTTTATAAAAAACTTGGATTCAGTAAATCATCAAAAATCCTATCTTTAGGTTCGGATTTATCAACTGATTTACTGAGTGGCACAGAAAATGGTGTCCGTTGGTTTGATGTTGAAAAGATAGACTATGATACTGTCTTAGAAATTTTTGGTGAAGAAACTGCAAAGAAATATACAGAATTAACTCAAAAAGGATTCTATACATATCTTGGCCATATCAACAGTGATGACAGTTGTTTAACTTCTTTTATGACAACAGACCGATTTGAAATTGATGATAAAGATTTCTATATGAACGGTTTAAACTGCAGTTGGTGAAATTATGCTGTATTATAAAGATCCAAAGTATAATTTTATAGAGTTTTTTAATCAAGAAAGCGGAACCTTAATGCGTACAAATATCATTAAAAATGGTGTGGAAACCTCAGAGGAACCCAACATGCGTTCTTTTCCTGAATTAATAGATATTGGTATTATGGGAACTTGTCATGCCGGTTTGTCTGGAATTTGTGTAAAAGCAGGTATAGATTGTTATCAAAATGCGACATCATGCCAAAGAAATAATATGACTGTTGAAAAATATGAAGCAATAATTTCTCAGTGCAAAAACAAGTGTTTTCAAGTTGCATTAGGTGGGGCAGGAGACCCTAATAAGCACGAAAATTTCGAGCAAATATTAAAACTCACACGAGATAATAATATTGTCCCTAATTTGACTACAAGTGGTTATAATATTTCTGAGCATGAAATTAAATTGATTAAGACATATTGTGGAGCGGTTGCGGTATCTTTCTATTCGACATTAAATAAAAATGGACGTGAAACAAATTTGAATACACTATCAACAATTCAAAAATTTGTTGATAGTAACTGTATTACAAATATTCATTATGTTGTTTCCAAACAAAATATAGATGAAGTAATTTATAGACTTGAAAAAAACTTATTTCCAGACGGTATAAATGCAATAATTTTTCTTCTATATAAACCTGTCGGTCTTGCATCTAAAGATAAAATGCTAACTGCAAACGATCCAAGATATTTAAAATTTTTAGAATTAGTTACTAATAACAAAACTAATTTTAAAATAGGCTTTGATTCATGTCAAACCCCCGCAGTATTAAATTTTTGTTCAAATTTAGCTATTGAGTCTCTTGAATTCTGTGAAGCAGCAAGGTTTTCTATGTACATAGATTGCGATTTGTTTGCATATCCATGTTCTTTTGGTCATGATTGTGATGTTTACTCTGTTGATTTATCAAAGTATTCTATTGATGATGCATGGAATTCAACGAATTTTGATATGTTTCGTTTGAAACAGAATATAGTATGTTTAAATTGTAGTAAAAACAATATTTGTAGAAATTGTGCATTGAATATAGATTTGAATGTTTGTGGTAAGTCTTACGGATAAAAACACAAGGCTCTAGGGATACGAGATCAAATGGATTCTTAAGTGATTTTGAAAAAAATTCAAACATACACTTTTGAAAGTTTATATGATAACAGGCACGAGAGGTGGACTCCCGTGCCTGTTATCATTTTGTATATTTAATTATAAATTCATCCACACCGTCGGTGTACTTACCTTGAGATATTAGTTTGTTGCGATATTCTATTGTCTAACCATTATTTTTATCGTCATAGTTTTTTTAGTTCTCTTTATACTCGTGCGGTCTTTCTTTATAGTCTTTAACTTTATAATCACCGATAGTATCGTATTTACTTGCTTTGGTTTGGGTTGGAGTATCGGTATCGTTATCTTCGCCGAGAATTGCATCGAAGAAAATGCGTTCAAGGTATTCGTATTTTGAATAAATGCCTTGCGAAGCCCAAACGAGAGCGTTACGAACATAGGCAGCGTTGGTTTTAAAGAGTTCGTGTTCAACCTCAAAGCCCAATGATTTGGCAAGCAGAACAGCAAACACGATAACCGTTCTTGTATTACCCTCACGGAAGGGGTGGGTTTGCCAAATGCTTGCAATAATACGAACAAGCTTGAATACGATATCCTTATCATTATCGCCGGTTCTTTTGAGCTTGGCGATTTCTTTCATCGTTTCGTTTAGTTGTTTTTTAATCTCCTTTGGATAAGCATAATGAACGGTATCCCCGCCGAGAACATCCTCGTATTTTACCATTTGAATGGTGCGGAATTCTCCCGCCCAATCAAATATTTGACCGAAGATATTGCGATGAATATCGCACAATGTCTCGATGTTGAACTTTTCATATTTTTGCTCGTAAATTGCAGACATAGCAAGATTCGTTATATCTGCCTCAGCTTTACGAAGCAATTCTGAATCTTTGATTTCGGCTCTGTTTTTCAATACAGAAACATCATCGTATAAATAAGGATCTCTCATCATCTTGCCTCCACAGGAAAACCATATCTTTTTAAAGTGTTTTCAAACACAGATAAAAATGTTTGTGTTCCTTGTTTCCATGCATCAATATCTGCACCGGTTTCTTTGCTTACAGGAACTCCTTCTATTGCATTCATTGCATAGGCAAATGATGAACAGGTTTCTTTCTCTTCTAAGGATAAAGAATCCATTCCAGAACTTAGTTTATACATTGTCAGATAACAAAACAAGTTTTTATCAATTAATTTTGCAGCTTGCTCAAGTTGTAACAACCTATTATTTATTTCAGCTAATTCATTGGTTATAGTCTTTCTTTTTTCGATTTTATCCGAAATTTCGTCCAGTTCATCATACCTTACGTATGAGCTAATTATCTTGGAACCATTGCGTCTTTGGAGATAATACTGTGTATTACCTTTAATCGTTTTTTTAGAAATATAACCAACAGGCAAAGAGTGCATTTCTTTTTCTTTTCTGTGTTTTTTATCAATCAATGTTTGATACTCTTTTGCTACTGATATTCTCATATTATTGCCTCCATTTATCATTATTAATATTATATTATAAAACAACCTACAAGTCAACAATTTTCATGTGTTTTGTAGGTTATCCGAATTTAATAAAAATATTCTTTTAATAGCAATGAAAGAATGGCTGAATTTAGCAAAATCCTAAATTCAGCCATTCTTGATTAAGCGTATATCAATTTTATATATATAACTTCATTTGTGCGTTGTTTGATATTGTTCATCTTCTGTACCCACTTCATTTGGTTAGCGGTTTTGAGTTGTTCGGTGATGCCTTCTTTTTCGGCGTGTTGTTTTACCAGCCGAGAAAAGAGATTTTGGGCTTGTTCTTCGATGTCTGCGAGGTGGGAATGGAGCTTGCCAGAAGTGAGCAGATTGAAATATAAGACTTTGCGGTGGTGCTTTAAGTAGTTCAGCCTGCGCTGTCCCCATACACCGATGGGGCGTTTTTCTTTGGTGGGTGGAAGCAGGTTTGGCAGGCGGTAATCACCTTGTATTGTGTAAGTGCCACCCTGTTGCTCAAATATTGATTTCATATGTAACTCTCCTTTACGATTCCTTCAGCAGATCTTCAAACGGTGTTTCGGTGGAGATAAAAGCATCGTAGGCGAAGTTTGCTCCTAAACGAAATCCCATAATGAAGCTATCGAGATTGGATTCGCCGTTTACGATACTCCACGCATTTGAGAAGTCGAGAAACCACTTCTTTTGCTCATCCTGCAGAGCGTTGGTGAGCTGTTCCTCGGTTTTAGTCAGCACTGCCATTTCCTTTTGTACCGCTTTGTTTTGCTTTGTACTGCGAGCTTGTGGGTCGATATTGCCGTAATAAAATTCTTCAATAAATCGTGCCATTGTTTGCACCTCCTTACGGCTATAGTGTAGCAAAAAGCTTTTGGGAGTGCGATTGTGCAAATTTTGAAATCGCACTTTGAAAAAGCACCCACTCGAAGGTAGGTGCTTAAAAGCTTCATTTGCTTCGTTTTTTCTGCATAAGGTAATGGAACTCATTGATGGTTTGTATATGCCAAGAGGTCTTACGGATGATACTGCGGAAATATGTAGAGCAGAAAAACTCGATGAGAAACACTTTTGGGATGTAATAGGTATTGTGCTTTATAAAGTATTTAAGTCGTCCCTTACCACACCAATTGGTAATGGTGGTCTTTGCGTATCCGGTCATTTTCACAACTTCTTTAGAGGAAATCACGTCCTTATAATCGGATAATAGGTCAGTATAATACTCGTGAAGTTGCTTCAACATATCATCGGACATATTAGTGGGAAGCGATACTTTTCGATAACCTCTATACCAACCTTTTGGAGCAGAATAATATTCGGGGAACTTACCTTTACTCTCCAAGTATTTCTGCACGTCAGATTTTTTGATTTTATAGCATCGGGTTTTCTTACCAGAATGCTCGCACGGGACAGCTCCACTTTTCAACAGATACAAAGCTGTGGATTTGCTGATATGGCAGATACGATAGAATTGCTCTTTGTTAATAACATCGGGAACTTCGTCCCAGTTGATGGGTCTGTGATATTTCATAGCAATACGCCTTTCTTTAGTTTTTTGTCGGTTTGAAGTTCGTCCTGTGTGTATTGCCAATGTGTTTTGATTTGCGGCTGTTCTCTCCTGAGTTCTCTCCAAAACGCTCTCAGTTCTCTCCTAAATGCGATTTTTGATTCGATTCGAACTTCCTTGGCAGAATGGGGCTTTGGAAGAACGATACCCGAAAAAGCCTTATTCTATGTGGGTTTCAGCGATATAAAGCTACCTGAAAATGCCTGTTAAAATCAGCAAGTGTCCAAAGGGTAAAAGACTCGAAATCAGTTAGGGAGCAATCCCCCGCGAGTTCGAATCTCGCCGTCTCCGCCAAAATCGGCATTCTTCTTTTGAAGAGTGCCGATTTACTTTTCACCTCTTCACTTTTCACTATTACTTACAACTTGATATTGTTTTGTTAATGTGATATACTTTATGCGAACTGTAATTATGGCTAAGAGATCTGGGATCATCGTGCTTATACCACGAACAGGTTTGGTTCGAATCCAAAATGCCACCATAATTACAGTTCTCTTTTTATCCCAAAGCAGTCCCTATTGCCATCG
>JAZQTQ010000012.1:0-7921 GCA_045630885.1 Acutalibacteraceae bacterium | reverse complement strand
GACTCTTTCGCACCGAAAATCACAAGAAATTATGCTCATTATTAGGTCGAAGAATTTTAAAGATGCGGATTTTTGGGTTTGCAAGGCAAAAACGCAGTCAATCCTTTGTGGATTGACGAGTATTTTAACAAAGAAAACGCGTAAATCTGCTCTTTAAAATCAGGTTAGGTTTATCCGCGTTTGCTTACGCAAACAATATTTTTAACACGTCCTAAGTCTGTCGTTTAAAATATGCCATTCTGAATCAAAGGAGAAAATACTATGCTTAAAAAGACCGTTGCGATTTTCCTTGCGTTAATTTTAATTTGCAGTTCGTTTTCTATCGGCGCTTTTGCCAAAACGACCGAAAAAGAATATGAAATTGAAAACGGATTTTATTATCAAATAATAAACGGAGAAGCCGTTATTCTGGGCTCCAGCAACGCTTCGGGGGAGCTTATTATCCCCGAAACGCTTGGAGGAAAGCCCGTTGGTAAAATCGAATCTTCTGCATATTATTGTAATTATGACATAACTAGTCTTTATGTTCCCGACACCTGCCATGATATTGCGGGCGATGCTTTTTTAAATTGCACCAAGCTCAAGGAAATTCGTCTTCCCGAATATATTGAGCTTAGCTGGCAGGTCTTTTTGAACACCGCTTTTTCTAACAACAGCGAAAACTGGGAAAATGGTGTTTTATATCTCGGAACCCACCTGCTTCACGTTAAAAAAGCAACCGAGGGCAAGGTTACGGTAAAGCCCGGTACGGTTACGGTTGCGGACTGCGCTTTCGAGCAGTGTGGCAAAATAACCGAGGTCGAATTTCCCGAAACCCTCAGGTATTTGGGCGGATTTCAGTTCTTAAACTGTTATGCTCTGGAAAAGGTTAATATTCCCGAACAGGTAACAAAGCTTTATGGCGACACCTTCACGAAATGCGCTTTTGACAGCGTTGAAATTCATAAAAATATTACCTATATTGCAAGCACCGCTTTTGACAGATGCCAAAACGTGAAGACAATAACCGTCGATTCTGAGAATAAGTTTTATGAGGGTGTTAACAACTGCATTATCGAAAAGGAAACCAAGACCCTCGTTATGGGTTGTATTAACAGCGTTATCCCCGAAGGAGTTAAAAAAATAGGCGACCATGCTTTTTATGCTTCGCAGTCGCCCGTCGAGGTAGTTCTTCCCGACAGCGTTATTGCGGTTGGCACTTATGCTTTCTATGATTCCGAAACTCTCGAAAAAATAACTCTTTCCAAAAACTTGGAAACGATTGAAAACCATGCCTTTGCAGTTAGTAAAAAACTCGAAAGCGTAGCCTTGCCAAAAACTATTAAAAAGATAGATTCTGATGCTTTTTGGAAATGTGAAAGCCTGAAAAAAGTTGAATTTTCAAGAGAGTCGGAAGGTATATTTATCGGAAATTATGCCTTTTCGGAATGTGCTATTGAAGATGTGTTCATTCCTAAAAACTGCGAGATGTCAAATGCTTTTGGCGACTGCGCTAACCTTAAAAAGGTTGAGTTTTTCGGCGAAGACACAACAATCGAATGGAATCTTAATAACTGCCCCATCGAGGAGGTTGTTATAGCGGAGGGCTCTAAAAAGCTTGAATGGACGGCAATTCCATATCCCGAAAACATAAAATCGGTAACCCTTCCGTCGAGCTTGGAGGTTGTTGGAGCCTTCGCTTTTGAAAACTGCGCCCAGCTCGAAGAAATCGTTTTGCCTGCTTCATTAAAGGAAATAGGGGTAAGTCCTTTCAATAATTGTCCGAAACTCGAAAAAATAGAGCTCCTTTCCGATTCGGTTGACGTGGCTTACAGCGATTCGCTCGATGGAACTGCATATATCGAAAATGAGGATAATTGGGAAAACGGCGTTCTTTATTTCGGAAATATTCTCATAAAGGCGAAGGAGGATATTTCGGGCGTTCTGAATATAAAAAGCGGAACAAGAATCCTTGCTTATTCCGCCCTTCTTGAAAAAACCGGATTAACGGGAGTAACTTTCCCTGAAAGCGTTATAAAATTGAGCGACCAAGCCCTTCGTGGTTGTTCGGGGCTTATAGAGGTCGACATTCCCTCGACGATTAAGGAGATAGGGGAATGTGTTTTCAATGAAACCGAGAACACCAGATACACCTGCTATGCCCATTCGGCGGGCTTCGATTATTTTATGAATATGTATAATATTCACAACGATAAAATAACCTACGTTTGCGACCACGAGGAGGTTGAGCATCTTTGCTATGAGGCTCCAACCTGCTCTATGGAGGGTAATACGGGTTTTAAAAGATGCAAAATCTGCTTTAAGGATATAACAGAAGCCAAAAATACTCCCGCAACGGGCAAGCACATAAAGGTTTTGACTAAATCAAAAAAGGCAACCCCTTCGAGGGACGGATATATAACCTATGCTTGCAAAACCTGTCGCTGGTATAGTCAGACAACCGATATTTATAAGCCTCAAAGAATCAAGCTGGGCAAGACAAAATATGAGTACACAGGCAAACAGCCCAAAATCTCCTTAAAGGTTTATAATTCGAGAGGTTCGGTTATTTCTTCATCAAATTATCAGGTGTCCGTAGCCTCTAATAGCGTTGGCAAGCAGAAGGTAACGATAAGCTTTAAGGGGTCGAAATATAGCGGAAAAATGTATTGCTATATAGAGATAACCCCCAAAAAGCCGACCATAAAAACCCTAAGCGCCAAGAAAAAAGGCTTTAAGATTTCCTGGAATAAGCAAGCCTCTGCATCGGGATATGAAATTCAGTATAGCAAGTCTTCGAGCTTTAAATCGGCAGATAAATTAACAATAAAATCAAATAAAACAACCTCGAAAACGCTTCTTAACCTTTTGGCGAAGAAAAAATACTACGTTAGAATAAGAAGCTATAAGACGGTTGGAAAAAAGAAATATTATTCGAGCTATTCGTCGGCTAAAAAGGTAACGACGAAATAAGCAAAAATTAAAATCAACTAAAAAACTCGCATCGGCGAAAAAATCGGCGTTGTATCCTTAAT
Organism: Acutalibacteraceae bacterium; assembly: GCA_045630885.1. Taxonomy (GTDB): domain Bacteria; phylum Bacillota; class Clostridia; order Oscillospirales; family Acutalibacteraceae; genus UMGS1532. The sequence continues at coordinate 4,907 of JAZQTQ010000012.1, read as the reverse complement.
GGGTACAACGCCTGTCTATTGCTCATATTTTTTTATTCGCAATTATTTCTTCGCTTTATCGATTGCCTCGTTTATAAGAGGTGAGTATTCGCCGAGGTTAAGGTCGAAGCCCTCAATTCCGTTAACAGTTCCGTCGGAGGCAATATCAATAGCTTCTATGCCTTTGGCAACCATTTCCTGCTCGAAAAGAACGATTTTATCTATCCAGTCGGAATTATCAGAATCCTTTTTATATTCGCCCTTTTTATCAACGGCGTCAAGGTCTATATCCTTGATTTTTTCGTCCTTAACGGTCAGTTTAACTATAGCCATATAGCCGTCCTTGTCATAGTCGTCTGCTTCTGCGGTGTAGGTTCCGTCTTTTAAAGCTCCCGTTTCGGTGTCGCTCATGGTTGAGGATTCGGAGGGGGTCATCGAAGAATTTTCGGAAGGTGTCATTGAAGAATCGGAGGCGGTTGAGGTAGTGTTATTCTTATCGGAGGTTTTAGAGCCGGTTGTGTCGGAATCGCCCGAACAGGCAACGAAGCTCAAGCAAATTGAAAAACAAAACAATGCTAAAATTAATTTTTTCATAAATCAAAAGTCCTTTCTTTTTTTTGAGCGAACGCATTTTTTGGCGTTTGCTTCGGTTTTATGTTTTTAAACCACAAATATTATTGTCTAAATATAAATTAATATTCATTTTTAAAAAATTATAAAAAAATAAAGGCTCGGTTTTCCGAGCCTTTTAAGCGTTTATGATTTTATTTGATTTTTAATTATTCGGCGCAAAGGTCTTCTTCGGTTGGAGCAGGGCAACATTTTTGGGTTGCAAGGCTAACAATAATTATAAGCAAAAGTCCGAAGATAAATGCGGGGAGAAGCTCATAGATTTCGAAAACTCCGCCCAATTTTGCGATGCCGAATTTCCAGATAAATACCATAGCGCCGCCGCCGAGCATACCTGCGATTGCTCCAAACTTGTTTGCCTTTTTCCAGAACAAGGAGCAGAGCATAACAGGGCCAAACGCTGCGCCGAAGCCTGCCCAAGCGAAGGAAACGATTTTGAAAACAGAGGAGTTTTCATCGAGGGCAAAGAAAACTGCGATAACTGCGATTGCGATGGTTGAGAGTCGGGCAATTATCATAGATGCTTTTCTGGAAATATTGAGTCCGAAAACGCCGTTGAGAATATCCTCCGAAACGCTTGAAGAAGCGGCAAGGAGCTGAGAATCTGCGGTTGACATGGTTGAAGCGAGGATTCCTGCGAGGATAATTCCTGCGATTATTGCGAAGAAAACTCCGTTATTGCTTATGAGCTTAGCAATCTCAACGATAATTTTTTCGCCTTCGCTGGTTGCTTTGGAAACATCTCCGATTGCGCCTGCTTTAACAACTGCCGAACCGATAACACCAATAAGAATTGCAACACCCATAGAAATAACAACCCAGATGGTGCCGATTCTTCTTGAAGTTTTGAGCTTGTTGGGGTCAGAAATTCCCATAAATCTCAAAAGAATGTGTGGCATACCGAAGTAGCCAAGACCCCAAGCGAGGGTTGAAGCGATGGTTAAACCGCTGAAGGAAACTGCGCCATCTTGGGGGCTGAAGGTTTCGGTGAGTCCGAGATAAGCGGGGATTTCGCTTGCGTTTGCAGCAACGCTATCCCAACCTCCTGCGGCGTTAACACCGAAGAAAACAACAACGATAAGCGCAAAGGTCATAATAATCGACTGAACAAAGTCGGTTGTTGAAGCGGCGAGGAATCCGCCGAGCGCTGTGTAGGCAACGATAACGATTGCCGAAAGAATCATAGCGGTTTCATAAGATATATCTCCGCCTGAGAAGGATGAGAAAAGCTTTCCGCAAGCCGAGAAGCCGGAAGCGGTGTAGGGGATAAAGAAGATAATGATAATAAGGGCGGAAATACCGCTTAAAACACCTTTTTTATCTCCAAAGCTTTTTGAGAAGAAGGAAGGAATTGTGAAAGCGCCGAGTTTTTCTGATTTCATTCTTAAGCGCTTTGCAACAACAAGCCAGTTTATATATGTACCGATTGCAAGACCGATAGCAGTCCAGGTTGCTTCTGCAAGACCGCAAACGAGAGCAAGACCGGGAAGACCCATCAAAAGCCAACCCGACATATCCGAAGCCTCTGCACTCATAGCCGTTACAAAGGGGCCGAGTTTTCTTCCTCCTAAATAAAATTCGTTCGAATTGTTGGTTTTCTTTGAGAAGAAAAAGCCAACAACGATCATACCGATAAGATAGATCGCTATTGTTGCTAAAACAACGATAGTCATAACATCTACTCCTTTTTATAATTCATTGATAACTATAATAAATGAGTATAACATAAAAAGTATTTGATTTCAAGTGTTTCCTTAAACTTATAAAATTTTATTGCATTATTGAGATTTATATAGTATAATTATTATGTATAAATATGGTGAAAGAAGATTTTCGCCTTAGAAACGAAAGGATTTTTAATATGATCGAACTCGTTGAACAAGCAAAAAATGGGGAGAAAAACGCATTTTCAGAAATTTATTCCCGTTTTAAAAATCAAGTTTATTATTTCTGTTTAAAAATAGTTATAGAGCCCGCTCAGGCAAAACAGCTGAGCTTTGATACCTTCGAATGTGCTTTTGAAAGGTTGGACACCTTGGAAAGCCCCGACCAATTCGAGATTTGGCTAAAAAATATTGCTGCGATAAAGTGCTTTAATTATATCCACAAAATGAAGCCGATGCTTTTCCTTCAGGCTCCCGAAGAAGGCGGAAAAATTCTCTTTGAGGAAAGCGAAATTGAAGCTATGGATAAAGAGGTTGTGCTCGACGAAACAAAGAGCGCTGCTTTGATGGATATGATGTTCTCCCGTCTTGACGATGCCCAGAGAATGACCCTGATGCTTCATTACTACGTTGGGCTTTCGGTTTCAAGAATCGCTAAAATTATGACCTGCACTCAGGAAATGGTTGTTGGCAGAATGGAGTCGGCGGCTTCTTCTATGAAGGCAACCCTTCGTCGCCTCGCTATGCATGAAATCAAGCCTGCTTCGGTTGATTTCAGAACCGTTTTGATGCTCTCTGCTGCTTGCATAAACGTGCCTTCGGATTTGGAGAAAATGGTTGACGGCTACGTTTCCGAGCATTATGGCGAGCCCGAACCAATTCCCGAAGAAAAAACCTATTCTTTTGAAAATTACGTTAGTTCTTTAGATAATAAAGAACCGGGTGAGCTTGAAAGCGCAACCGTTAAATATTCAAGCGAAAAAATTCAGGAGTTTGAAATAAAAGCGCCTTCAGATGAGAAAATTCAGGAGTTTGAAATAAAGGCTTCCCAAGGCGAAAGGGAGTCCGGTTCGTTCAAAAAAGCTCAGCCGAAAGAGAACGTTTTGATTGCTTTAAAGAAAAAATTCCGTTCCCTTTCGATGACTCAGCAGTCTGTTGCAGTTTTAGCGTTCGTCGGAATTCTCGCAATAATTATTCTCGCTTTTGCGCTTCCCAATAGTAAGGAAGACCCAAAAGCTTCTTCTAAAAAGACAGAGAGTCAGGTTAAAAAGCCTGTTGCTTCGCAGGTTGCTCCCGAACCCGAAAAACCGAAAATTACATTAACCGTTAATAACAATGCGCCCGAAAGCTTCTCGGTTTTGCTTTATGACGAGGTTGAAGCGGGCAAGGAAAATCCCGCTGTTAATAAGGCGACCTATGCTTTGCCGACAGTTTCAATTCCCGATAACGAAATGGCGCAGACCAAGATAAATAATTTCTTCATCGGCGAAAAGGACGCAATTCTTGCAACCTATACAGATGATTTCAATATTCAAAATTCCCGTTATGGCTATAATAACGTTAGCGGTTGGTATTCAACTACTGCCGTTCGCGCATCTTCCGATGCAGGCGCTTCCCGTATCGACGAGGCGGTTATCAGCATTGAAATGACCAAAGAGGTTAAAAATTATGGCTATGAAGACGTTTTGCAGGTGCTTTGCTATAATTTCTCAACGAGGACGGGCGAGCGACTTGGTATTGACGACGTTATGGAAGATTACGACGGATATATCAATTATGCAACAAACAAAATCGTTTCAATCGTTGAAACAAAAGCGGACAAGGGGGATTTCACCCTTAACGACGGGCATTATTCCATCGTAAAGGCCGCAGTTGAGGACGATGAAGGTTGGTATTTCACCGAGAACGGAATTAACATTATTTTCCAGGACGGAACCCTCGTAAATCCCGGATATGGCGCGCTTAAAGTTGAGCTTACATATTCTGAAATCGGCGCCTTCTTAAAGGGCGAATACAACCCCGAAGGCAACCCTGAGGATTATGAAACCCCGGCCACTCCCGAAATCTCAAGCACAACCAACACCACGGCTCAGAATTATCAGACACAAAGCAGTTCAGACGATAACAATGCGTATGGCGATTATTATGCTCCCGATGACAGCTACTATCCCCCTGAGGGCGCAATGATTGATGAAAGATAATTTTTGTATGTCAGATAAGATTTTTTTGAAGGTTATAAAATTAAATATTGAAATTCCGCCAAACTGTCGAGCAAGGGTTATAACGCCCGACGGAAGAAAGCTTGCTTTTGAAAGCGGAGCTTATGAAATTTAATAAAAACTCGCTGAACAAAATGTCGATAAAAAAGCCGATGTTTGTTTCGCCCACGCCTCATAGGGAAGTATTTGTTTCTCGAACAAAATTCCCTGTATTGTTGCCAAAAGCCTCGAAAGGCGACAGCCTTTCTGCGTTTTGTGGCTTAAATACAGAAAATTTTTAGTTCTTACGAAACTGCGAAGCACCTTAAAACGAAAATTTTGAGTGCAAGAAAAGGCAAAAAGCCATAGTAACGCTGTCGCGTACTATGGCTTTTTAACGTATTATTGTGCCAAAATTTCACGTTTTTAAGGAAAT
>JAZQTQ010000011.1:0-40475 GCA_045630885.1 Acutalibacteraceae bacterium | reverse complement strand
ATAGAAGAAACCTTTTCGATTGCCTTGGTTTCAACATATTCGCAACCCTCTTGTGTGCACTTTCTTGTGAGAGTACCCTTAGCGGAGGTTGTTGCCTTCTTTGTTGCGGTCCAAGCGCCCATCTTATGAGAAAGGGCGGGGATTGGTGTTCCTGCGCTTGCAGGTGTATCACAGCAATCATATTTTGTTCCGTCGGTCTTACCTTCTACGCCGCATTTTGCGGGATAGCCTGTTCCGTCAGAAACGATATTGCCTGCGTGAACATCGGGTTTAATAGCGATTACGAGGTCTGCATCGTCAACGGGAACTGCATCTACGCCAAGCTCGAAGAAGTTTTTGTTACAAACGTCGCAATGATAGTGTGCTTTAGTTCCTGTCTGCTGACAGTTTGCAGGAATTTCTTCCTTCCCTGTTGCGCCCTCATGTCCTGTTGCAGAAATTGGTGTTCCGGCAGATGCAGGAGCGCCACAGCAAGAATACTTTGTTCCGTCGGTCATACCGGCGGTTGTGCAGGTTGCACCATAACCTGTTCCATCAGGTATTACTTCGCCTGTGTGGTTATTAGCATCAATTTCTGTTGCGCTACCGGTTTCGATAGTTTTTTCGCAAACGTTACAATAGGTATCGCCGGAATATCCGCCCTGCTGACAGTTTGCTTTCACTTCATTGATAAGCTTTGTGTCGGAATGAGCGCAAGTAGTTTCACACTTATCGCAATAACTGTTATCATCAAAGTTGTGTCCATTAACCTCACAATAGGTGGTCTTGGTTTCGGCAAGAACTGCGTTTATTGTATCTGCATACAAACGAACGCCGAAATCATTCGGATGGTTATAAAGGTTAGACGTATAGTCAACGCCCTCTTTAACCGTTCTTATGCTCTCAAACACGCTATAAACGGGAGCAACAACAACGTTGTCATATTCTTCCGCAAGCTGACAGAATGCTTTCTCGTGATCTCCGAGTTTCTTAGACGTCCAGGTATTTTTGGAAGCATCATAAATATTCGGATAGAAAGCAGAAACGAGAACTATTGAGCAATCGGGATTAAGTGTTCTTGCATAATCTATGATTGTTTTTGTATGAGCTTTTTGAGTTTCCAACGAAGCGGTATCCTCATTCATTCCAAAAGCAACAAAAAGAAGATCGGGGTTGGTTTCGCCAAGCAAGAACTCAAGGTTTTGAGATTTAGCTGCCCAATTTGCAGCAGAAGAACCTATAGCCTTGTTGATATAATTGATATTTTCATTATTAAACTGCTTTTTGAGATTTGCAGTAACCTGTCTTGCATAGGTTTCGAGAGCCCAATTAGGAACAGAGCTATATCCGAACTTATCATACATTCTCACTGTTGTTTCGGCTAAAGTTGAAGCATCTTTATGGCTATTCCATTGAAGGGTGGGCTCATTTAAGCCTGACGCATTCCAACCAACTGTTATGCTGTCTCCGAAGAAAACAACGTTTGCAGCTTCTCCTGCTTTAAGCTTATTATAAATACCTGAAAGCTCTCCGAGTTTGCTTTCCGGAGCAACGTTATAGGTTGTATTTTCCCAAACGTCGGAATGTGTGTAGGTTACGTAAACCTGATAATTATGGGATTTTAACTGCCAAGCACCCATAGCGGTCCAATCGACATTGTTTTCAGGAGTTAAATTTTTGAAATCATCGGGGTTTTTATAAACAGGGATAGTCGTATCCTCGGTTAAAACGATTTTTCCGTCGACAATGTTATAGTCTTTACCCTCATAATAAACTGTTTGCATATCATAAGAGCGAACGGAAACTATTTTATCGATAGGATACAGAAGCTTGGTTTGGGTTCTGCCCTCATAGAACATAACAGATTCATTATAGGTTGCATTATTATCCCAGATAACCTTGCCATACATATCTTTATTTGTTGAAAGGTCGGTTCCGTCCCAAACGTTATCGAAGGTTGCGATATCGTCGCGATCGGTTGTAACACTAATGGTTGTGCTTTCTTTCAAAACGTCTATTTTGTAAACACCATCAACGCTTTCCGCTTCTTCACCATCAATAAGAACCTCCTGAATCTTGGCGCCGTTAACTGTTTCAATATTGAATGAGAACTCATCACCAATCGAATAGAAATCCTTTTCTCCCATAGCTTTTATGAAAACTTCATCCGATGCTTCCAAAGCTATCTCTGCATCAACGCGTTTTCCATAGGCACCCAAGTCATAAATGGTGCACATTCCTTTATAGGTATTATTGTTTGTTGCGTCATAAACACGAATTCCCAGATATTTACCAATAGGTTTTTGCGCTCCGTTAAATTTCCAAACCTGACCTTCGGAATTCCTGGGAGAAGAACTGTTGAATTTGTAAGCCTCGTTGTTCTTTTTTGCGCCTTCATAGTAGTCATAAAACGCCACCATATTGCTATCATCATATAAATTTTCCTTTTTGTTAGAAACAAAAATTCCATAGGTTGCATAAGAGGTGGTGGGGTTATAGTGTCCGAACATATAGAAATCAGTTATTTCTATAAATCCATCTAATTCAACCGTGATATCCATATCAAAAGCGCCGGTTGAAATTCTATCCATTCCATAAACCTTATTTTCGGTTACAGTAGTATCGTATCCTCTACCATTAAGCGTTGATGTTGCGTCTCCAAAAAGCGAAGTTCCGTTAACGCCCGAATCATAGATAGAAAAATCAGTTACGTCGGTAAGCGGCTTTGAAGCTTTTGTCTGATTATAAAAACGAAGTTCAGCCGTTTTGCCATAAAAAAGGTTGTTTTCTTTTACATAGTTAGTTGAAAGATATGCTTGATCAAGACCGAAAAGCTCTATACTTGTTCCGGGATAATTGGAGCCTACGTTTAAAATAGACCTTTTATCTGCGAATTTATAAGAAGTAGTGGTATTCTTGGATTTCGCAGAATCAACAAACGTAAGCTTTTTATCGCCGAAAACATTTAACTCATAGAAGAAGAACTGAGCATCTGTCAGACTTGGAGCATATTTAGACATATCGTACATTCTTACTCCAACAAACGTTCCTTGGGGTTTAGAGGTTGTGAAATCAAATACCTGCGATTCGGAACGGCGTTTGGTTGAGTTGTCGCCGCCATTATTAAACGCCCAACTATTATCGTCAGCAGCGCTGTAATCATAATAAAGAGCAAGGTTGTCATCATCATAAAGCTTTTCCAAAGAATTGCTGATAAAGACACCGTAAGTTACAGGAGAACCAACTAAATTCGGATGGCCTGCAACAAGTATGGAATCCACTTCGCAAACTGCACCCAAATCTATGATCATATCAAAATCATAATAGCCTGCTTCAACTCTTTCCTTGCCATAAAGGATTCCTTCGGTTGAATTTTCATGGGTGTTATACCACCATTTCTCATAAGAGGTTGCAATTTCGCCGTCAACCCATTTCTTTTCTCCCCAGGAAGTTCCGGTACTTCCGCCGCCGTAAATATTGAAATCGGAAATACTTGCAGCGCTCGATTCTCCAAGCGGTGATTGAACGGGAGTATCATAGTCTGTGTTTTTGCCTTTGTAGGGACGAATCGTATATGAAGAAACCAAACTTTCAGCCTCTCCATATTTTTCGGCTAGATATGCGTTATCTATTCCGTTAAGCTCAAGTTTTGTTCCTTCAAGGTTAGAATAAACAACAAGTTTTTCCTTCTTTTCGGCGAAGGTTCTAGTTGTTTCAGAGTTAACCTCTTGAGTTTCGTCTACAAAAGTTATATTTTTGTAGTTGTTTTGTGTGTCAACCGTTAATGCGCTTGCGGGAATAACGGAAAACACGCTCATTGCCATCAAAAAAGAAAGCAACAAGCTGAAAATCTTTTTCGCATTCATAAATAAACATCTCCTTAATTTCTCTGAATAAACAGAGTTATTAAATAAATTATACAATAATTATCAAAATTTTTCAACATCATTTCAAAACAAACCAAAGGGTATATCTTAAGAATCCGAAAATAATGATATTTTAAGCGGAATTTTAAGACTCTATTTGACCTGCAACCTAAAAAAACGATATTATTATTCTTTTAAAAAGCAACAAAAAAGGCTTGACTCTTTTTTTAGAATCAAGCCTTGAAACCTAATTTTTATTGCTTTTGAGGAAGTTTTATTTTTGGGAAAACAGTTTTTGCGCAAATATGAATAAGAATTATCTGGATCGGAGTTACGACAAGCGCCTGCGGAAGTCTTGAAACCAAGAGCATACTCCAATATTTTTCAATCCCAGCATAAAACAGACAGATAAAAAACGTATTTAAAAACAACGAGCAAAAAATTTGGGAAGGAACAACCGCCAACAAGGTTTTTATAAAGCTATATTTCCCCGTTTTTTCGTTGAGAGCAATTCCATAAAAAAATCCAAGCAAAATCGCAACAAGCGTTATACATACATTGGGTCCACCATTGAAAAATGCACCAATAAAATCGCCCAGACCCGAAACGAGCATACCGCCTAAAATTCCGAATTTTGCGGCGGCAAAGGCAACTGCCAGAAAAGAAATACTGTAAGCATTCGAAACTCCAACAAAGCCCAAAAGCCTTTCTAAAACAATATTGATTGCAACAAGAAGCGCAAGCAATACTATATCAAAAGTTGAAATCCTTTTTTTGTTCATAAAAAAATCCTCCCGATTTTTACAGAACATCTCGATGACAAGCCAAAAATCAGAAGGGAATATTTCTCTTTAGATATGGACAGCGGGATGCGGCAAACGGACCGCGGATTTCCCTTCGTCTGCGCGACAACTCCCCGTTCGCACAGCACTTAACGCCCGATGCCTACTCTGTAGTTTTTCTCCATTTTATCACACTATTCTCTTTTTTTCAAGTGATTTATTCTTATTTTTTAAAAAGTTCGGTTGCAAAAAGTTACCATTCTCGGCGGAAAAATTGTTGGCAATAATGCTTTTAACGAATGTAACAACATAACCGAAATCCAACTACCCCAAACGATAACTTCTATCGGAAACTATGCTTTTGACGGTTGTTCAAACTTATACTCCGTTAACATTCCTTCATCGGTTACCGAAATCGGAAGCTATGCATTCCGTAATTGTAGTGCTTTAAGAAATATTTCTATTCCAAACGCCGTAAAAATGATAAAGAAATATACCTTTGAAGAATGTATTGCGCTTTCAAGTGTTACCCTTCCTTCTGCGCTCACAACCATTGAAGATCGTGCATTCAGTTCTTGTTCGAGCCTTAAAACTCTCACCTTCCCCACAAAGCTTGAATCCATCGGTAATTATGCATTTTACGGATGTAAAAATTTAACTTCTCTAAAACTTCCCAACAGCGTTAAATCAATCGGCAATAACGCATTTAACTCTTGCGAAAAGATAACTTCGGTTGACATTGGATACGGCATTGTTGATATCGGTTACAGCGCATTTTCGGGTTGCGATTCCATTAAGACTGCTGTATTCCACAGCACCGCAACAAGAGATTCTTATAAGACCAACCTTCCTAACCACGAAAAAATTGTTTTCTCTTTACACTCATATAAGGTTACTAAAGCTGCCGGAATTAAATCAAACGGTACGCTAACCAAAATTTGTTCTTGTAACGTTGCTAACACCAAAAAGATTTATGGCGTTGACACAATCCGCCTTAATACAACCGAATATTCCTATTCAGGAGGTCAAAAGAAGCCTTCCGTAACCGTTAAAGACGTTAACGGAAAGAAGCTTACAAACGGAGTTGATTACAAGGTTTCCTATGGCGTTGGCAGAAGAAACGTTGGCAAGTATTCCGTTAAGGTTACCTTCATCGGCAACTTTACAGGCTCCAAAACCCTTTATTTCAATATCTATCCTAAAAACGTTAAGCTAAGCTCTTTAAAAGCGGGCTCAAAGAAATTCACTCTTAAATGGGGCAAAATTTCTGATCAGGCTCAAGGATATGAAATCCAATACAGCACCAAATCTTCTTTTGCGAAGAAATACACGAAATCAGTTAAGGTTAAATCCTATAAAACTGTTTCAAAGACCATTTCAAAGCTCAAAGCAAAGACTAAATATTACGTTAGAATCCGAGCTTATAAGAAGGTTGGCAAAACGACCTATTATTCGCTTAAATGGTCCAGCCAAAAAGCTGTTACAACTAAAAAATAATGCTAATTTCTAAAGACCGGAAATTAGCAAATAAGCATTAAAATTCAGTTCCCCCTAGAAATAGGGGGGATGTTTTTTTAATGAATAATAAATAACCTGTCGGCTTCGCCGAGCTTTATTTTAAATCTAACGTCTGACATCTGTTCGTTATCAGCCCTTAAACATTTCGCTTATTTTATCTCGGTTATGAACGAAATCAACATAGGATATATTATTGTCGGTTAAATCTAAAAGTTTAAAAAACGTGGCTTCGTCGTTTAACTCTCTGCACCATTTTATGAAAACCTCCTCGGTTATAGAAAGGCACATTTCATTATTCGACGCCTCCTCGCCATATAAATTTATCGCCGCGATTCCCGAAAGATTATGATACCCCACCGAAATTCCATTACAAATAACAGAAAGTCTTTCGTCGATATCCCTCGAAACTCCTCCAACGTAGTCGATAAGCGCTGCATGTTGCGTTTCGGTTGCAACGATAATATACAAAACTCCTCTTTGAAGAAATGTTTCGGCGTAGCTTTTTAAACCTGAAAGCCCCTGCCTTTTATAAATCTCATTATCTATATAAACCCTCTTTACGTCGTAACGCACTTCTTCAAAATCAAGCTCAAATTCATAGGAAACGTTATTATCAACATCGCAGAAAAGGATATTTTTAACCCCTTTATCGGTTTGCGCTTCTATTCCCGCAAGCGCAGTTTCATTACTGTTGGTTTTATGAGAAAAATAAAGAATCCCTGCGCTGATTAGTCCTAAACTTATAAAAAAAGAACAAAGAAATAGCGCAAAATCTCTCATTCCGAAAAGTTTTTTCGATTTTTTCAATATATTTCTCCTCTCACCACTTGTTACTTTTAAAAAAATATGTTAATATAAGAATATCATTAACAAAGTTTTGGATTACTATTCCGATTTTTGAAAGGAAATTATATCTTATGAATCAAGAAACAACTCAACCTATCTCAAAAAAAAGAGCGCTTAGCTGTATTCAGCCAAGCGGAACGTTCACTCTTGGAAATTATTTAGGCGCTCTTAAAAATTGGGTAAAAATGGAAAAAAGCGGAGAATATGATTGTCTTTATGCAGTCGCCGACCTTCACGCAATAACGGTTCGCCAAGAGCCTGCCGCTTTGCGTCGCCAGATAATCGATGCTTATGCTATGCTTTTGGCTTTGGGTCTTGATCCGCAAGAATCAATAATCTTTATCCAGTCGCACGTTGCGGCTCATTCTCAACTTGCATGGCTTCTTAATTGCTACACTCAGTTTGGCGAAATGTCGAGAATGACCCAATTTAAAGATAAGTCTGCGAAACACGCTGATAACGTTAACGTTGGTCTTTTCTCTTATCCCGTTTTGATGGCGGCGGATATTCTTTTATATCAGCCCGACATCGTCCCCGTTGGTCAGGATCAGAAGCAACACGTTGAAATTTGCCGAGATATTGCTTCTCGCTTTAATAACATATATGGCGACGTTTTCAAAATGCCTGAGCCTTATATTCCTCCACAGGGTGCAAGAGTTATGTCCCTTCAGGATCCAACCAAAAAAATGTCGAAATCAGATGAAAACGTTAATTCCTTCATTTCGGTTCTCGATAAGCCTGAGGATATTATCAGAAAGGTAAACCGAGCTGTTACAGATTCCGAAGCCAGAGTTTGCATTGGCGAAAACAAGGCGGGAATTAACAACCTTATGGGCATACATTCCGTTATAACCGGAAAATCCTTCGACGATATAACCGCCGAATTTGAAGGCAAGGGTTATGGCGAATTTAAAAAGGCGGTTGGCGAAGCCATCGTTGAAGAATTAAGACCTATAAGAGAAAACTATGAAAGAATAGTTAAGGATAAGGCTTATTTGGAGTCGCTTTATAAAAACGGCGCGGAAAAGGCAGAAAGAATCGCATATAGAACGCTGGGAAAAGCTATGAAAAAGATAGGCTTTATTGCAAGATGAAATTAAAGGGAAATAAGAAATTAAAGCTCATAATCGAGAATATGCTGAAAAGCGGAAGATTTCCCCATGCTCTTTTAATCGAGGGCGAAAGAGGTCTTGGAAAGCATACCTTGGCTATGGAGCTTGCAAACATTCTTCTTTGCGAAGAAAATGATTCAAGCCCTTGCGGAAACTGCCGAGGTTGTCAGCTTTTTAAAGCCAAAACACATCCCGATTTTCAGATTATTTCTCCAACAGATAAAAACTTAATTTCAATTAAAGCAATCCGCAAAATGCGCGACGATGCCTATATCCGCCCTGCAAGAAACGGCAGAAAGGTTTATATTATTGAAGCGGAAGGCGGGCTAAAAGCCGACTGTCAGAATGCGCTTTTGAAGGTTTTGGAAGAACCTCCCGAATACGTTGTTTTTATTATTATTGCCCTTGCTGCCGAGCAGTTTTTGGATACTATTATTTCCCGTTGCGTTGATTTTAAACTGCTTGCTCCAAGTGAATCTGAAGCGTTGGAGGTTATGACCGAAAAGCTGCCCGATGCGCCTTTGGACCAACTTCTTTCGGCGCTTAGCGTTAATGATAACAATATCGGCAGAGCGCTTGATTTGCTCTGTGGCAATACGGGAGAGGTTTCTGCCGATGCTTCCCGTCTGCTTTCATGCGCAGCTCTCAAAAAAGGCTACGAAGCTTTGCGCTTGCTTTCAAAATACGAAAGAGATCCGAAAGGTTTCTCGCTCTTGCTTTCGTTGACCGAGGCGCTAATTGACATCGACCTTCGCAACACCTTAAGTTCGGGCACTCTTTCAAACCTTTCGAGAGATGAGCTTATCGGCATTAAAAAGCATATCGCAAAAACCAGAGAGCTTTCAAAACACTATGTTTCGGGAAATCTCTTAACAACAACCTTTTGCGCAGGTCTGTTTAAATAAAAAACTATCGGCAGATGAATCTGATTTTCGTTTGCCGATTTTTTTATTTATTTTAAATGTAACCAAACGTCGAGTTATGAGGTTTTATAGATAGGAGGGGAAAATAATGGAAACTGTTTCAAAAGAAAATATTTTCGGAATCACAGACGAGCAACTATTTGAAAAATATTCTGCAACCGTTTATCGTCTGAGCCTTGCGAGAGTTTCGCAAAAGGCTGCGGCAGAAGATATATTGCAGGAAGTTTTCTTGCGCGCAATCAAAAACCGACCAATTTTTGAAAGCGAGGAGCATTGCAAGGCGTGGCTTATAAAAACGACCGTAAACTGCTCTAAAACCTATCTCACAAGCGCTTACAGAAGACACTACGCCCCGCTAGAAGACAGAATTGCTGAAATCGCTTGCGAAGACCATCGTGATTTACTTTTAGCAGTTTATTACTTGCCTCCAAAATACAAAACAGTTGTCCATTTATTTTATTTCGAGGACATGAAAACCGAAGAAATTTCGCGAGCGCTCGGAATATCCGTTTCTGCAGTTAAGCAACAGCTGAAACGTGCAAGAACAATGCTCAAAAACCTTATGACTGGAGATGACCTAAATGTTTAAAGATGATTATAAAAAAGCAAATGAATCGCTTAATATTGACAATGAGCTTTTCGCGCAACTACAAGCAAAAGTCGAAGAAGCTCCCCCACCCGCTCCGACACAAAAAGTTAAACCCTTCCCCTTAAAGCGCGTTATTGCTATAGCCGCAAGCGTTACGATTGTTTTGTCGGCTCTTATTGTTTCGCCCTATCTGATTCCGGAAAAAAACGTGATTTTAAAAGGAAGCAGACCCGAAAATAATAACGCAAGCAGCACGGTCGTTTTAGAGAATACTACCGAAGAAATGGCTGTTCAGGACGAAAATGAATATGATATTTCTTCAAGCCAGGCACAATCATCAACGCCAAACTCCGTTTTTTCTGCCCAATCAGACACTTCTTCTAAAGAGGAAAAAAAGGTTGATTGGAAGAAAATCGTTGACAAAAAATATCATTCTATTTATTCAGTTTTTTATAAACACCTAGGCGATAGTGATGATAGTGAGTTAAGCGATGATAGTGATATGTTATCTGTTGGCGATAGATATGCAAATATCCAATTCGCCCAACCCAGCGGAGTCAGCGACGTAATCAATGAATCTACCTCGGGCACTATTGACTACTCCGGCACAAACAACCAGATCGTAGAGGTTGATGAAGCAGATATAGTTAAAACCGATGGCAAATATATCTACAGAATTACTGATAAAGGCTCCTATTCTTCGAATAAAAATCTGGTTATTTATAAAGCCAACGGCAAAAAAACAAAAGAAATTTCTGATATAAAGATTAAATATCCATCAGAATGGGGAGACGCCAACTTTCCCCTAGCAATGTTCGTTAAGGAAGATAAACTTTTTATAATAGTAAATATTCGTGGTATGGAGCCTCATAATTCAACGGGACTTTTAACTTATGATATTTCAAACCCCAAAAAGCCAAAGCTTGTCGATTATAGCAGTCAGCTCGGTAGTTATTCTTCTTCGAGACTTTATAAAAACGCAATATATATTATTTCTTCGGCGACAGACTACTTCGAACTCGACCCCACGGACAAGGAGGATTTTCTACCATACTACTGCGACGGAAACAAAACTAATTTTTTCCAAGTTAAGGACATATATTTAGAAGAAAGAACCGACCCTCAATACACAGTCGTTTGCTCCTATTCAACCAAAACCTCAAAACTTATTGATAACGTTGCAGTTTTAGGTGGCGGAGAAGAAGTTTATATGAATACTGATTATCTCCTCTGTTCGGGATATTCATATTATGATTGGGGAAATGATTACAGAAACAAAACCGCTCTCAATCTTTTCAAAATCTCCAAAGGAAAGATTAAGCATCTCGCCCACACAACCTTCTCGGGATGGCTTCTTAATCAATTCTCAATGGACATATATAAAAACCATCTGAGACTTGTCGCAACCGTTCGAGACGAGAATCACATAAAAACAAACTCCCTTTTAATCTTTGATATGGATTTAAAAATAACGGGAAAAATAGAAGGCTTGGCTGAACACGAGCGCATATATTCTGCAAGATTCCAAGGCGATATTGCGTATTTCGTAACCTATCGCGAAACCGATCCACTTTTCTGCGCCGACCTTTCAAACCCCAAAAAACCAAAGATTCTCTCGGCTCTGAAAATCCCAGGATTTTCAACCTACCTCCACCCCTTCGGAGATGGCCTTCTCTTGGGCTTTGGAGCGTATGACGACACCAGCAATTCAAACAACGACAATCTTAAACTTTCTATGTTTGACACCTCGAATTTAAAGGATGTTAAGGAAAAAACGACAGAACTGATTTGCGACACCACAGCCTTCCGATATTCCGGCAGCGAGGCTTTGGAAAATCACAAGGCGTTCTTTGTTTCCCCCGAAAAAAATATTATCGGATTCCAATATAGCGCCATGGATATAACAAACGGAATGCCCTATTCTCAAGATAACCAATACGCTTTATATAAATACACCGAAAATGGTTTCGAGCTTATTGCTGAAATCCCCCTAACCCCCGAGCCTGAAAGTAAAACCCGCGCAATGTATATAGGAAATTATTTCTATATCAGCACAGCATCCTCCCTCATCGTTTTGGATATGAACTCCTGGGACGTTGTTAAAACGATTGAATAAAACCAATACGCAAAAGCGAAGGAAAACGAGAAATTCAAGTTTTCTTTCGCTTTTTCTTTTTGGATAAAGAAAACTCCCGCCCTTGAAAGGACGGGAGTTTTCCCCTTATAAAGGTTATTTTGAGGAGGGTAGATGTACTCAAATCAAGATGCGGCTTCTTGACTTTCTCTTGAGTACAACCTTATTATAACCGGAAATTCTTAAAATTTGATTGAAAATTTATGAATAAAATTTAAACTTTTAAATATTTTCCTTCTAGTATATTTTCCTTTTTTGTTGTCAACAATATAAGAGAAAACAAGATAAATTGAAGGAGATTAAAATTTATGAAAACGCAAAGAAAAAGCAAAGCCTCAAAAGGCTTTTATATAATAGCGCTGGCAGTTCTTGTCGGGGCGGGAATTTTGACCGCTGTTAATAGTAAAGATTCTCAAAAGCCCAAAGAAACTGCTCCAAAAACCTCATCTTTTGATACGGCGGAGCTTAATTCTAAAACCGAGGACCCTATAATAGATGAAACCCCTTCTTCTATTATTTCCTTGCCATCAGAAGAATCAGCGACAACGTCAGAATCAGAAGAACCCGAAGAAGCTCAAACCACAGCAACAACCGAGATTGTCAGCTTTCAAATTCCTATCGACGGAACGATAATCAAGCAATTTGACCTCGAAAGACATCAATATTCCAAAACCTTTGGTGATATGAGAAGACATTCGGGCATAGATATATTAGCAGTGGCGGGTACTCCCGCTCTCATAACCGCAAACGGAACCGTTAAATCCATTACTCAAGACCCGATGATGGGAACTGTTGTTACTCTATCCCACGCAGGCGGCTACGAAAGTGTTTATTGCGGACTTGAAGAAATTAAATATTCCGAGGGTGATGCGGTTAAAATCGGCAACGTTTTAGGTGTCGTTGGCGAAATTCCTTCCGAATGTTTAGACGAAGACCATCTCCATTTTGAAATCAAAAAGGACGGAAACAGCTTCTCTCCTCTTGAAGCTTTCGACCTTCTATAATTAAATTTCCTGCTCCCGACATCGCTTAGGAGCAAAAAAACGCTGTTTTGCAAATCTTTATGCAAAGCAGCGTTTTTCTTATTATTTCGTTATTTCAGTTGCGCTTTTGTTATCGCTTCGAGTTAAACAAACGTAGGTTTTTCCTGAATTATAATCAATCTCGTTTCCTTTAGTATCGGTTATTTTAAACGACTGATTAGCGCTTCCCTTTGTCCAGTTAATCTTAACGTATCCGCCATTTGAGATATAGTATCCCGAACCGGATTCAAGATTACTCTTAACGTGAAGATAATCGGAAAAATAGCTTGTATCGGAATAAAGCACAAGAATATTTTCAACCTTAATTTTTTTCTTTGAATTATTATAATCCGATTGCTTTTCGCCAAAACGATATTTATAATAAACCTTTTCTTTCTTATCAAATTTAAACTCTGCGGAATAGGTTGAACCCGTGAAAGGAACGTAAACCTTGTTAGCTTTTCCGTCTGCGGGCACGTATTCTTCGCCTTCGGGCTTGAAGTTCATCCAGTTTTCCTGCTCTTTTTCGAGCTTCATATCAACGTTCTTTTTCAAGCCTTTATAAAGGTCGTTACCTGTTGTATAAAGCGTATGCTCATAAGCATTGGTTCCGTTATTAATTCTTTTTGCATAAGCATTTCCGCCCAAAACATTGCCTCTGGAATAATTGCTGTTCATATCGAATGTTGTGATTCCAAGCGAATTTATATGAGGAAGGCAAAATTTATCATCGAGGCCCGCATGAACGAACTGAGCGCCATGACCTAACGCCAAATCAACATAGGAATATCTTCCCGAACGAAGGGAACCTATTTTATCCTTGCCAACCGTTCTTATATCCTTATAAACCGCCAACAAGCGAGTTATTCCGCCTTCAACATAGGTTTCATAAATAATATCCGCTTTTGATAAAGACGCTTGCACGCCTTGAGCATCATAAACGTTATTTATCATTATAGCAACGGGCTTTATTTTAACTGCATCTTTTTCCAGGTTTTCTTTACCTGTTAATGGGTTGACGGCAAATTCAGGCTCCTGCACCTCGACGATCGACTCGACCTTGCTTTCAACCTTCTGCTTCTTTTTCTTTGGTTTTTCTTCCTCTTTGCAACCGCTGAAAACAGAAAAAGCCATCGTTAAACATAATATTGATGCTATTATTTTTTTCATAAAACGACCTCTTTTCAAACTCTGCTTTAATTATACATTATTCGACAACAGTTTTCAAGTATCCAAAATAAGGTTTTTAATTTATTTTATGAAAATACTCTTGCAAAGCTCTTTCATTTTTTCGGATTCAGAAGGCATAAAACTTGCAAGCTTTTTATATTTTGGATTCCCCCATACGTTGAAAATTTTCGGTCCTATCCAAAAGCCCTTGGGCGTTTCCGAAAACATACCCTTTAAAATCGAAAGGCATGCCTTTTTGGGACTCATAAAAATTATTTTCATCGGGTGTTTAATAACTGCAAAAATGAGCTTTGGATAATGATTTGTTATCCCCGTAAAGGCAATTCCGGGGTGAACGACCGAAAGGCTTGCCAACTTTTCTTCTTCAAAAAGTTCATAAAGGCTAAACATTAACCAACGCTTGGCATTTCCGTAAACCTTTCCGCTTGGCTTTCGGGTTTTAAAATCAATGTCCTCAAAATCTGCTTTGGAATAATTATGCGCGATACTGCCAACAGCCACTACCCTGCCGTTGTTTTTTCTCAAATTTTCCAAAAGCTCTCCAACGAGCAAAAAAGGTGCGATGAAATTAATTGTGAAGACGTTATCAAAGCCCTCACTTGTTATTTTTCGAGGAATTGCATAAGCGCCCGAATTTAAAATTAAATAGTCTATCTTGAGTTTTTTTAATTCGGGAATCACGCTTCTTAACTCCTCAATTTTCTCAAAATCTGCAAAGAAAGAAGTGATTTTAGCCCCCTTTTCTTTTGCAAGAATTTCTTTTCTCAGAGCGTTCGCTTTTTGAGGATTTCTGTCGAGGGTTATAAGCTCGGCACCAAGAGAAACCAAATAAAAGCAAAGCTCTCGGCCAAGACCTCCCGTCGACCCTGTTATCATAACGGTTTTGCCCTTTAAAGATTCAGTATTTTCCTTTATCCATTTATCAGTATTCATATTCTTCGCCTCAAAAATATTCTACCACAAATCAGCCTTTTTTGCAACCTGAATAGCCATTAGTTAAGATATTTCAATCACTCTTTTACCCTTCTTTTCTGCAAACTCTTTTGCAATAGAACTGCCACCAAAATTATTGGTTACATAAGTAATTACAAAATCGCTTTTCTTTATCATCCGTTTGTTTCTTTCCAATATAGCAAATCGGTGAGGTACTCTTTCAAGCCCTTCAGGATATATGGTATCCCGGCAATTCTCAAAATCATAATTATTACCAGGTAAATAGGCTAAAACAACTGAATATTTTATGAAAGAATACTCTTTCTTTTTTTCTTTTAATATTGTCCTTGCGATTTTATCAAAATTCCCTTCGTTACCAACAAAAAATATCCTTACACCCTCGTTTTCTATTAAGTTTGAAATTGCCAAAGATAATGCTTCTTTTATTTCGATAGGTGCATCTCTATGTCCAAAAAAAGTACAAACCATTTTTCACTATCCCCTTTATTAATTCGGTCTACTTAAATTAAGTATACCAACAACATTATAACACAAAATAATCTTAAAATATACTTAAATTAAGATTAAAAGGTGAAAAAAGATGAGAAATAAAAACAATAAGCATTTAGGTATTGAAGTTCCGCCCGAACTTCACGGTAAATTGCATTATATTTCAAAATACGAGGGGCGCTCTGCAAACGGGCAGATTCTTTATCTTATCCGTGGGCTCATAAAAGACTTCGAGGAAAAACATGGAGAGATAAAACTGGAAGAAATCGAAACCGAAAAAAACAAATAACTGCAAAAAGAAAAAGCCGAGAAATTCTCGGCTTTTTGTGTTTTATTTACAACTGTTACACTCCCGCAATGCCGTAGGTGGCTGATGATAACCTGCTCTTAATGCAGGTGGGTGCCTTCCTCGCAGCTTCATGTTTCCTTAAAACCACCAAAGGCGGAAGGCCTGCAGCTCCACTGACAAGAGATAGGCTCCCGAAAAATTACTTGTAGGGTTATATAGCCACTAAAGTCCGCGAACACCGCAGGAGCGAATTTTTTATAGATTATTGCTCGTCAATTTCGTAGTAATCACGAAGACGGTCGATAAAAGCTTCCGAAACGGTTTCATATTCGTCGTCATCTTCAATGTCAACAAAATATTCCTCTCCGTCTTCTTCCTCAACCTTAACGATAACAAGCTCTCCGCTATCCTGAAGCTGTTCATTCGGGTCATCAAAAACAGGAAGAAGGGCTAAATATCTTCCCATATCGCTTTCGATAGCGTCGAGAATTTCAAAGGTGTATTCTTTTCCGTCATCGTCTGAAAGAGTTACGATATCGGGAGTGTAGTCGAGTTCTTTATCCATATTAGTTTTCTCCTTTTTGTTTCTTTTATTATATTATATTTTATTTATCGCCATTATGCAAGCATTATTTGATTGTTATGCTTAGAAAATGTCCTTTGTCATACATATTCCCCGTTAAAACGTATTGCGGAATTTTAGCGGGAATCTTCTCTCCGTTTTTTTCATAAGAGGCGCATATTTCAGTATAATAATCTGAATGTCTGTGTCCACAGAACACGCCCTTTATAACGTCGGCGTTTTCTGTTATCAAAGCATAAACCTCGTCGGTTATGGAATCTTTCGGCTTAGAACCTATGAAATTTTCGCAGAAATTTCTAGTACCCGTACCATCATTAACCCTTATCGGATCAACGTAAACCTCTTTTGGGTTTTTGGTGCAAATCGGCTCGTGTTGAAAAATCAAAACGGTTAGGTTTTCACGTTTAGCCTTTTCAATGTCGGCGCGAAGTTTCTCGGCTTGCTCGCCATAATATCCCGATCTTCCGTTGTCGAGAACTATCGCCAAAACTCTGTCTTTTATAACCTTTGAAACGTATTCAGGGTCGTGGCGCCAATGTTTCTTCACAAGCTCATAACGGGATTCAAAGGTGGTTTCGTCTTCAACCTTTCCTTGCATACGTCTTGTTGTATCGTGTCCACCCAAAGCCACTATCGCATTGGGGTTAATATCCCAAATACACTCGTTCAAAAGCTCCAGAGAACCCCAGGTTAAATAATCAAGATTGTCCCCGGTGATTATGGTTTCGTCAAAAAGCGGAAAAAACTCCACCGTTCTTTTGGCGTTCGGAACAGTTCTTTCATCTCGAAAAGCCTCTCTGTAAATTCTCGTTGAAGCGACGACGGGATTGTTTTCTTCCTCATCTCGCTTGTTGATTCGGTTCAAATGAAAATCGGTTGAATGAAGAATTTTAACCTCCTCGCCCGCCTTTAAACCCTCGATTTCTGCCGAGCGCACCATTTCGCCGGAAGCTTCGAGCATAAAAATATGATTTTTAGGGTCTTCTGCCGAACCTACAATATCTATCTTCTTAATATTTTCAAACATTTTTATTGTTCCTTTCCGGCTTCGAGCGCAAATTTAGTTAAATTAATAACGTCGTCAAAAGAGTTTATTTCTGCGCATTTTCGCCTGAGTTCCGCCGCTCCACGAAGCCCACGCATATACCAAGCAGTGTGTTTTCTTGCTTCGAGAAGAGCGTTCCTATCATTCTTATATCGCATCATCATTTCAATTTGCTCCAAAAGAATAAGCATACGCTTCGATAAAGGGGGTTCGGGAAGCACAACCTCGGAGCCGAGATATGCGTTAATTTGGGAGAAAACCCAAGGCGCACCCATAGCTGCCCTTCCAACCATTAAAAAATCACAACCGGTTTTTTCGAGCATCTCTGCGGCGCTTTTTCCATCAACAATATCCCCATTTCCAATAACGGGAATTTTAACCGCATCTTTTACCGCCTTTATAACATCGAGATTAACGGGCGGAGCATACATTTGGTCCTTTGTTCTGCCATGAACAGTAACTGCACAAGCCCCCGCTTGCTCGCAAATTTTAGCCACTTCTACGGCATTTATATGCTCTTTATCCCACCCTGCACGAATTTTAACAGTTATAGGAAGATCGGTAGCCTTAACGCAAGCCTCAACAATTTTTCCGCACCTTTCGGGATCCTTCATAAGTGCGCTTCCGCCACCATTTCCCGCAACCTTCGGCGCAGGACAACCCATATTTATATCTATAAACGAAGGGTTATTTTTTGCCGCAATTTCCGTCGCTCTTGCCATAACTTCCGGGTCGGAGCCAAAAAGTTGAAGCGCTTTTATTCCCTCATCGGGGTGCACCTCAAGAAGCTCTCCCGATTTGCGATCACCAAGGGTTATTCCCTTCGCTGAAACAAGCTCGCCAACGCAAAATGCAGCGCCATGTTTTATGCAAAGTTCTCTCATTGCCCTGTCCGCAACACCCGCCATCGGAGCCAACGCAACGTATCCTTTTATTTCTAGTTTTCCGATTTTCATAAATATCCACCGTTTTTTTCGCACAAAATAACGAAACATAAATTATAAAGATATTTTATCACACCGCGAATAAAACTGCAACCAAAAACATATATTAAACATAAGAAATTGATTTTAAATTACACATTTTTCTCGCAGAAACAAGTATAAAACAAATATTTTTAAAATTTTTCAAATTAGGGGTTGAAATTTCAAAAAAGTATGGTATAATAATTAGGCTAAAGAAAGTTCTTGGCAAAAATAAATATCGCGGAGTGGAGCAGTTGGTAGCTCGTCGGGCTCATAACCCGAAGGTCGTTGGTTCAAGTCCAGCCTCCGCAACCAACAATGCGCACCGATTTAGATGTCGGGGCAGAAAACCCAGAAACTAAACGGTTTCTGGGTTTTTTCTTTCTGTTTTTAAAAGTTAAATTTTATAGATATCCCACTACAAATATGGCTTTGGGGGAGGAACTGAACTTTTTCAAAAAAATATGGAAATTAAAGTGAAAAAATGATATAATTTTTATAGTTAATTCGTGCAAAGGAGTGTCGTAATGACAAACGAAAAAATTAAAAATGAATTTTTGGATAGATTAAAAGAATTTGCGAGTACGTTAGCAGCAGAAATAGCTTTTGATGATGAATGGACCGTACGAGGGTTTATTGATATTTTCAAAAATGTTTATACTATTTCTAACGATACAAAGATTGTTTCAAAAGTTTTAGAGCTGCATTTATTTCCACGATTTGTAGCTTTTGCAGAAAGAACAGGGTATATCATTGAACTTGCAACTTGTCAAAACTGGTATCCGGATATGACTTTTATATCTAAAGAAAATCCCAAAATTAAATTTGCTGTTGACTTAAAGACAACATATAGAGATGAAGAATACCCGGGTTTTTGCAATGGTTTTACGCTTGGTTCGCATGGAGAATATTTCACAGATAGGACAAGTACAAAAAATATTCAATATCCATACGACGAATACTGCGGACATTTTTGTTTAGGAATTATTTATTCTAGAAATGACTTGGATAAACAAGAGGAATTGAAAATATATAATATTGACCAGGTGGATAAAATACCCGCTGTTATTAAAAACTTTTTGTTCTTTGCCGAAGAAAAATGGAAAATTGCTAGTGATAAAGGTGGGAGCGGAAACACTGCTAACATAGGAAGTATTCAAAAAATTTCTGACATATTAGCAGGTAATGGTGTTTTTGCAAAGGCGGGCGAAGAATTTTTCGACGATTATTGGTCAAATTTTGGAAAAATCGAAATATTAGGTAAAAATAAAAAAAGAAAAAAATTATCATCTTTTGAAGAGTATTTGGAATACAGAAGATTGCCGAAAACTTTAAATAATCCAAAAGCGGCAAAACGAAAGGGTATGTCAGATGAATGAGAGTAAAGTGTTTGTGCCACCGCTAAAAATACAAGGCATAAAAACAAAACTTATTCCAACAATAAAGCAGTATGTTATTTTAAACGAGGAAACATTATGGATAGAGCCTTTTATGGGTTCGGGTGTGGTAGGTTTTAATGTTGCTCCTCATAATGCAATATTTGCAGATACCAATCCTCATATTATAGATTTTTATAAACATATACAAGAAGGTATTATAACCCCCTATGTCGTAAAGGCTTTTTTGGAAAGCGAAGGAAAAAAACTTTCTGAAGGTGATACGGAGTATTATCTTTTTGTTCGCGAAAGATTTAACAAAGAACACAATCCCCTTGATTTTTTATTCTTGAATCGTTCTTGTTTCAACGGTATGATGAGATTCAATAAAAACAATGCTTTTAATGTTCCTTATGGGCACAAGCCCGAAAGATTTGCGAAAGCATATATAACAAAAATTGCTAACCAAGTGGAATATGTAGCGACAAAAATTAAGAATAACAATTGGAATTTTGTGTGTCAATCGTTCGAAAAAACCATCTCTCTTGCGGATTCAAATTCATTTATATACTGCGACCCGCCATATATTGGCCGCCATGTCGACTATTACGACACTTGGAACGAACAGGATGAGTACGCTTTATGCGAATGCTTAGTCAACTCAAAGGCGAAATTTATGTTATCAACATGGGAAAGCACTAAATACAGAGAAAATAAATATCTTCAAACAATTTGGGGTTTTTGTGATAAAAAAACAAAGGAACATTTTTATCATATTGGTGCAAAAGAAGAAAACAGAAATTCTGTTATAGAAGCACTATTAATGAATTACACACCTTTCGCAAATTCTAATAAAACAGCTCAGGTAAATGAACAATTAACTTTATTTTAACAGTATATGTTGTTTAGATATCTAAATCGGTGCAACTTGCCAAAAAAGTTCAGTTGCCCATTTGGGTGGCTGAACTTTTTCTTGTTATAGAGTTTGAATTTGTATTATCTATCTTCGGGTTATGAGCCCGACCGGGCGAATAACTCGAAGGGTGAGGTGGTAGTGAATGACAGTCCGGTGGACTGTCAGAGCCACCGAGCCGACCGCAGTATTTTCTCCGCAGAGAAAATACAAGACCGTTGGTTCAAGTCCAGCCTCCGCAACCAAAAAGACTTTGCCCTAAGCAAGGTCTTTTATTTTTTTATAAAAACGACCTTCGGGGAGGACTTGAACTTAATTTTTACAACGAATCGCAGATTTTTATTTAAAAAGAGATGAATCCATGATATACTTGTACTTAGAAGGAAGTGACGTATTTTGAAAATTACAGTAGTACAACCCTCCTATTTTATCGGTGATAATCCTGATGAAAAAATTGCGGACTTTTTGATGAATGAACTGCAAAAAGTTGAAAAAGACTCTTTAATTGTTTTGCCCGAATATTCTAATGCGGGCGGTATTTCAGATATTGAAAGCGAAAAAGCCGCCTTACCTCGTGCCAATAAAATGCTGAAAATGGCGGCGACCATTTCAAAAGAAAAGGCTGCTTATGTTGCAATAAACGTTTTGGAAGAGCGTGAGGGAAAAATTAAAAATAGTACCTATTTGTTCGATAAACAGGGCAATATTGCGTTTGTTTACGATAAAATTCATCTTCCGCCAAGTGAAATCGCATTAGGTGTCCAATACGGAGATGGCGCTTGTGTTTGTGATTTGGATGGTATACGATTCGGTTTTTTAACTTGTTATGATGTGTACTTTAATGAGCAGATAGAATATTTGGCATCGCAAAAGCCCGATATAATACTGATTCCCGGCTATCAGCGTGGAGAAACTACCGATATTATCCGAGCCCAAACTAAGCTGATTGCATTTCGGTGTAATAGTTTCGTTGCGAAATCTTCCTATTCGATGGATAGCGACGAAAAGGGCGGATGTTCTATGATCGTAGCACCCGACGGAAGTATTCTTAAAGATATGGGAAAATCAACCGGTGCAATTTCTGTAAATATCGAACCGAATAAAAAGCACATACGTACAGCAGGTTTTGGCAGCGGTATGATTCGCAACGATGATTTTATAAATAATGGACTTCGTCCCGAAGTTTTCAAAAAAATAGCCGATATCTAAATCGGTGCAACTTGCCAAAAAGTTCAGTTGACCATTTGGGCGGCTGAACTTTTTCTTGTTATAGAGTTTGAATTTGTATTATCTATCTTCGGGTTATGAGACCGACGAGCGTGGCTCGTTGGGCAACACGCCCGACCGCGAATGGTTTTTTTGAGGTGGATTAGACCGAATTATAAAAATATTGTATTGAAAAGTTTGAGTTTGTTTGATATAATCGGTTCAGGTTAAGTGCCTTTTGTGAGAAAGAGGGAGTCGATTATGAGGAATTTTCAACTGCATAATTATCGTTCAAAGCCGGTGTGTGATATGCATATTCATTTGCACGTTGAGGCTGATTTGGATGAATCCGTGGCTGTTTTCAAAAATGTTATGAACCACTTTAATTATCAGAAAATAGCGTTGCAATCTTTGCCAAGTTATGATGTTGTAAACAACTTAAAAGCGCTTTATTTTAAGTCGGCTATAGCTGGTGTGTATGCCAACGTGGGGTTGATACATAATTTTGATTCCTGCGATACCCGGGATTATTATTTGAAGCAAGCCGAAGCTCTTTATGCAATGGGCTGCGACGGGTTTAAAATGCTTGAGGGGAAGCCGCAGTACAGAAAGCAGCTTAACAAACCGCTTAACGATGAATCGTTAGACAAATTTTATGGGTTTGTTGAGGAAAAGAAACTGCCGCTTGTTATGCATTTTGGCGACCCCAGAGAATTTTGGGACATCAACAAAATACCAAAATGGGCGCTGGAACGCGGTTGGCTGTACGATGAAAGCTTTGTGCATTTTAACACCGCTCAAAAAGAGGTTGAAGGGATACTTGAAAAATTCCCTAAGCTCAATTTGATTTTGGCACATTTCTTTTTTGTTTCGGATGATATAGAATACGCGGAGCGCTTTATGGAAAAATGGCCCAACGTATGCTTTGATTTAACTCCCGGTACGGAAATGTATTTTAATTTTAACGAAAAGCCCAATGAATGGAAAAATTTCTTTATTAAATATTCTAACAGAATTTTATATGGCACAGATATTTACAACTGGCATAAAGAAGATTTTACGGTTGAAGAAAGATATTCGCATGCAGTAAACCTTGAGCGCAGCTTTTTAGAGAAAAAGGCAGCATTTACCGATAAGTGGACAGGAAGAACCTTAGATTATCCTTTTGGCTTTGATAATGATATATTAGATAAGATTTATTATGATAATTTTATTCGTTTATTCGGTAAAGAGCCCCGTCCGCTTAATAAAGAGCTAATAGTAAGCGAGACTGAAAATGCATTGCGAAAGTATGAACTTAACGAGTTGGAAACAGAAAACGTTAAAAAAATTATTCGTGCATTATCCAATCCGTAAAGCCGCAAATTGGGGCTTTTATATAATTAGCGTATAATTTGGCGTTAGGAGAGATTAGAAATTACTCTTTTGTAGGGTTATGAGACCGACGAGCGTGGCTCGTTGGGCAACACGCCCGACCGCGTCCGATGGACGAAGAAGGGAGAGGCGTGTTGGCGCAGCGGTCGAAGAAAAACGACGCTCCAAGGAAGTTTTTCTTCGGGCACCGCAAGAGGGCAAGCAAACGCGAAAGCGTTTGTGAGAAAAACCCGAAGGTCGCAGGGTCTGCGTCCAGCCTCCGCAACCAAAAACTCGGAACACCATTGGGTATGTGTCAAACCTGTGCAAACAATAAAAATGTTCATAACCGACTTGAGGTCGATTATGAACATTTTTTATTTCCTGTAATTTTTATTTGTTATCTCAATACTTGAGTTTAGTTACACTCTGCCAAGAGGGGGCCGGCGAGATCTTTGAGGAAGAAGAGTCTTCCGGGGATTGTCGGTATGTAGGTTGAGGTTATCCAAGGCGTTTTTTCATGTCTTAAGGTCATCCAAAGAGACATTCCTTGCCACTGCATTCCTCTGCCTAAGGTTCCGTCGGCACCGCCGATTGCGTAGTCTGCTTTTAAGAAAAGTCCGGGGCCGATTGTATTAGCTCTGCAAGGAACGAGAGTTGTTCTTGATTTAAAGCTTGTTAAAGCGTTTTGCTCAACTGTTAACGGATGAATCTTTGCGCCAATTCTGAAAGGTGCCTTTTCCCAATCTGCGGCGGTTTCATAATCTGCTGCGAAGGTTGGCTCCCAGAATGCGATATGGCACATTCTTCCAATACCATAAACCAAAACGAGCTTTGCGCCTTCCTTCTTTAAGGCGTCAATTTTTTCGGGATAGGTTGGAAGATTTTCCTTGGTTGCAAAATTTCTTTGGTTTTTCGGAACGGTCAACTCGCCCAAGGGATTAAAGAGCGCCTGCTCCATTGCGAACTGGAAGGAACCCGAATTATCGCTCGGAAGGGTATTTCCCTCTCCGTCTGCCCATTCGTCCATATTAAACGTATGAACGTGCTCACAAGAAACTTTCCACTCTTTAAGGAAATAAACAACCCACTTATACATTCCCATAGGACCAACGGGAAGGATAAATGCGATTTTTTCGTTTCTGTCCTTTGCTTCCTTGATTTGAAGCGCAATTTCGTGTCCCATATAGGTTTCGAAAGCCTCCAAGCTATCACATTTGATAGGATTAAAGCCTTCATTCCAATGAGCCTGTCTATCAGTTATTGTTTCGGGCTCTCCGATGCAAGCGTCGATTTTCTCAAAATCCCAACCTGCAGGATAAAAGCCTTCAAGCGCTGAACCTTTTACTGTTGAATTAAAATCCATTTTCTTTTTCTCCTTTTTGTTTTAATTTATGGCAGCAAGCGATAAGGTCTGATTCTTTGACCCGCCAAGAGCTGTCTATAACCTTCAGCATATTTAACTCCACATTGATTTCCTCTAAATGCGGCAGTTGTTCTCTGAACTGCGATTACATCAATTCCATCATGGTCCTTAAGCCATTTTAACTGACTTTCATGGCAAGCGAGCATCTGCTCCTTGAGTTCCATTTCCTCGGTTATATCAACATACTCCGTGGGAATAAAATTAACGCCATTGCTAGCATCTGCATAGAAAACGGCCGGAACATCAGTCGCTTCACCTAAATCAGGCATAAAATGCGGACAAGAAGCATCGAAAGATGCCTTGAAAACAATCTGCGAAACCTCTCTATGGTCGGAACAATAATCTTCGGGACAATGGGTTATGATAACGTCGGGGCGAACCTTTCTGATTACTTTTATAACCCTTCTGATTTGCTCCATATCGGCGCTGTTAATCGTTAAATCACCGATGTCGGCCGTCATAATTTCAAACCCCGCAAGAGAAGCCGCTTTTTGCGCTTCCTTGATGCGAATTTCACGCAACTCGTCGGGCATTATAACGACGTGTCCCATATTACCGTTTGCAACGTGGCAAGCGAAGACATCGTGCCCTTGCTTTTTATACTTTATAAGGGTTCCGCTACAACACAGCTCCATATCATCGGGATGACACATTATTGCTAAAACTCTCATTTTAACACCTTCCTTTTATTTTTATTTAATTTTAACAGATCCCGTCTTGCTTTATAATGCAAAATCGGTTATAATACTTATAAAATCAGACAAAGGGTGATTTCCATTAAAGATAATTTTACAAAACTTGGGTTTGAAAAAATCTTCAATATTCAAAAGATAATTACGATATTTTATATGGAGCTTCCCAAAGATTTCAGCTATGAGGGCGAAAAACACGATTTTTGGGAAATGGTTTACATAGACAAGGGCGAAATGCTCTGCACCGCCGACAAGAACCAATTCACTTTAAAAAGCGGCGAAATGACCTTTCACAAACCAAATGAATTTCACAATCTTTCGGGCGACAACAGAACAGCCCCCAACATTAGCATAATAACCTTCGAAACCAAAAGCTCCGCTATGAAAAATTTCGAAGGCAAAATTTTTAAGCTTTCCGCAGAAGAAAAAAACACTCTTTCCCTGCTTTTTAGCGAGGGTCTATCCTGCTACAAAATCGCAGACGAAAGCAATCCTTTGCTTCAAAAACTGCAAAAAAAAGAAGATGCTCCTTTGGGAAGCAGCCAGATGACTAAAAATCTTTTAGAGGTTTTTTTGATACAGCTTTGCAGAAACACCGACGTTGTTACAAAAAAAATGAGAAGAAGCTATCAAATCGGAGGAACTTTAGTTCCTTATAACATTAAAGAAATTCTCGACCTTCTAGAAAAAAATATTTATGGCAGAATAACCATAGGAGATATTGCGAAGGAACTTAATAAAAGCGAAAGTTCTATAAAACAACTTTTTGCAACCTACCATAAAAACGGCATTATCAAACACTACAATTCCCTTAAAATTAAGGAAGCCAGAAGACTTTTAAGAGAAGGCAAATATAATATTTCCGAAATTTCCGACCTTCTTGGTTTTGATACCCCTCAGTATTTTTCAAAATGCTTTAAACAATATACAGGTATGTCCCCCTCACAATACAAGATGTCTATATTAAAATAGTTTTTCTAACCGGATTTCCTATTGATTTTCTCAACTGTTTGTTATGATGAATTGTCAAACTAAGTGCAACACTTTTTAATGCAATCATCAAAACAAATTAATCATCTAAACAAAAAAAGACGGATTAAGCCTCAAAAACTTAATCCGTCTTTAATTTTAAAAAGATATTAATTAATATTTATCAGCAATCTCGAAAATCTTTGCGGGAAGTTCTTCTTCACCTGCAGAAACAGTGAAGCAGAAGTTTGTGTTGGTTTCTTCGCTGAGCGCTTGAATGCGGTCGAAGAAATCTACAAGCTGCTCGAAATCCTTGCCAACTATCTTCAAGGTTGCATCTGAGAAGATGTCGGTTACGTCATAGTTTCCTGCGCAGATTCCGCAAAGCATTCCATAGAATGCGTCAAAGCCCTGAATACCATAGGTATCGATGTTTATAAGACGAGCTTTATGAGTAACACTAAAGTTCAAAGTTTCGCCCTTCTCAATACAAACAACGTTGCCGTGAGAAGCCTCAGTAGTAGCATTAACAGCCTCTACTAACTTTTTGGTTTTGCCTGAGCCTTTGTGTCCGATAATAAGTTTTACCATATTTACCAACTCCTATTTATATTTTTCGCTTAATGCGAATTGGTGCCTTTATTTTAAGCGAGCTTCAAGCTCTGCTTTTTCGGCCTCATAGCCGGGTTTGCCGAGAAGGGCAAACATATTCTTCTTATAGCTCTCAACTCCAGGTTGATCGAAAGGATTAACACCCAAAATATAACCCGAAATAGCGCAAGCCTTTTCGAAGAAATATATAAGCATTCCGAGATTTTCCTCGTCTGCCTTCGAAACCTCTATGGAAAGATTTGGAACTCCGCCGTCTGTATGAGCGAGCACGGTGCCTTCAAAAGCCTTCCTGTTTACAAAGGACATCGGTTTCCCTGAAAGGAAATTAAGCCCATCAGAATTCTCCGCTTCTTCCTTTATAACAACGTCGCTTCCAAGGTCTGCTATATTAATAACGGTTTCGAACATATCTCTTCTGCCGTCCTGGATATACTGACCCATCGAATGAAGGTCGGTTGAAAATATGACAGATGCCGGGAAAAGGCCTTTATTATCCTTGCCCTCGCTCTCGCCATAAAGCTGCTTCAACCACTCATTCATCATCTGGAATCTAGGCTCATAGCTAACGTATAGTTCCATTGTTTTGCCCTTGCGATAAAACGCATTTCTCAACGCCGCATACTGATAACAAGCGTTGTTTTCAATATCGCAATTTGCATATTCCTCGCGCGCCATCTGAGCGCCCTTCATCAGCTTATCAATATCTGCGCCGCTAACTGCTATCGGAAGCAGACCAACTGCGGTTAAAACAGAGAATCTTCCGCCAACGTCATCAGGAATAACGAAACATTCATATCCCTTTTCATCGGCTAATTTTTTCAAGGTTCCTCTTGCTTTATCGGTTGTGCAATAAATTCTCTTTGCGGCTTCTTCCTCGCCATAAGTTTTCTCAAGATATTCTCTGAAAACTCTGAAAGCAACTGCGGGCTCTGTTGTTGTTCCCGATTTTGAAATAATATTAACCGAAACTCTTTTGCCCTCGCAGAGCTTTAATACGTCGTTTAAATAAGAACCGCTTATGCTATTTCCTGCGAAATAGATTTTGGTTTTATTTGTTAATTCATTATAGAATCCCGAATGGAGAAATTCTATTGCGGCGCGGGCTCCGAGATATGAGCCTCCGATTCCGATAACGATAAGAACGTCGCTATCCTCTTGGATTTTTTTCGCCGCTGCTTTAATTCTTTCGAATTCTTCTTTATCATAATTTACGGGAAGGTCAACCCAACCCAAGAAATCATTTCCAAGGCCCGTTTTGTTTTCCACCATCTCATGAGCGGCAGAAACCTGAGTTTTCAAGCCTTCCAAATCGTTTTCGCGAATAAATGAACTTGCATATCGCGAACTGAATTTTAATGACATTTGCTTCACCTAACCTTTACTTTAGTTTATTATACAATATCCGAATCGTTTTTGCAACAAATAAATGCAAATCCGATGATATTTTTTACATTTTTTTAATCAATATGCCCAAAAAACACGAAATTTAAGTCGAATTTTATGACTTATATCATAAATAAAGCATTAATAAGACGTGAAAGCGAAACGGAATAACTCATTTTATCGACCTTAGCCACAGAAACTATATCTATCTCACCTATTTTTTTATCTCCGCAGAAAATTTGCGCCTTGCCGAGAGTTTCCTGCGCCACAATAGGCGCTGTTACCTTTTCGGGAAGATTTAATTCTATCCTAACCTTTTCTCCCTCCCCTTTTTTAAGGAGAAAAACCGTTTTACCCGTTGCCGCTATCCCGACCTTTTCATAAACTCCCTTTTCAACCTTTATAGGTTTTAAACTTTTCTTATCAACCTCAACTTCTTTCATTTCCCAGTTTGCAAAGCCATAATTAAGCAACGCTTTTGCAGAAGAAAATCTTCCGTCGTTATTTTCTGCTCCCATTATAACTGCGCAAAGCTCCATTCCGTTTTTTTCGGCAGTTGCGCTAACGCAGAATCCCGCTTCGGAGGTAGTTCCCGTTTTGAGCCCCGTTGCGCCCTCGTAAAACCTTATAAGCTTATTCGTATTAACAAGCTCAGACTCCCCGTTTCTTAAAGAATCCATCCAAACCGTTGAATATTTTTTTATAAGCGGATGTTTAAGGAGCGCACAAGACATAAGCGCAATATCAAAGGCGGTTGTCAAATGGCCTTCGGCATCAAGTCCCGAACTGTTTTCAAAATGGGTATTCTTCATTCCGAGCGCCTTCGCTTTATCATTCATAAGCCCCACGAACGCATCTTCGCTTCCCGCAATTTCTTCAGCCAAGGCAACCGTGGCGTCATTTGCAGAGGCAATAACTACTGCGCGCAACAGTTCATCAACAGTCATTTGTTCGTTTTCTTTAAGCCATATCTGCGAGCCGCCCATCGAACAAGCGTGAGGACTTGCAACCACAACGTCATCTAATTTCATATCGCCATTATCTATCGCTTCCATAAAAATAAGCAACGACATAATTTTTGTAATCGACGCAGGCGCTCTCTTTTCGTGTGAATTCATTTCATATAAAATTTCGCCCGTTTCTTTCTCCATTAAAATCGCCGATTTAGCTGCAATCTGAAGGCTTGCTCCCGTTTGCACAACCTCCTCGCCTGTTTGGAAATCCGCAGTTATATTTTCATCATAGTATTCCGCGGATATGGTTTTTTCCGCCCAAACCGAATAAGATGACGAAAGCATCACCGCAATCATCAAAAGACAAAATATTTTTCTCATAAAATAAGCCCCTTTCTTTGCTAATAGATATGCCGAAAGGGACTAAAAAATTTCTAATATTCAGTTTTTATGGTCTTTTAGATTTCTTGATTTCCTAGCATATTCCGACGGGGATTCTCCTTCAAGTTTTCTAAACGTTCTAGAAAAATAATGAACTGACGAAAATCCCAACCTTTCGGAAATCTGAGAAATATTGAAATCATCTTCCCTTAGCATTTTCTTGGCCGCTTCTATCTTTCTCTGCCGACAATAAGCAATTGCGCCCATTCCCGCCTTTTCCCTGAACATATATTCCAGCGCCGTTTTATTAAGAAGCATTTCGGCTTGCAAATCGGAAACTTTGAAATTCCTGTCGATATTTTTATCTATCCATTTGGTTAAAGCAGAAAATTGACTTTCAATGGAACCTTGTTGTTCTTTGGGAAGTTTATACCTTTCAAGTCCATCTCGCCTTAAAAGAGTTATAATTAATTCCTCAAGCAAAATTAAAAGCATTTGTTCCGACAAAGCGTCGGCGTTTTCCCGTCTTTCGAGCTTTTTATAATCGGGATCGGAAAGGTCGTTTGAAAAGGCAAGACCCGCTTCGCGAACTATCCCCGTTAACAAAGAACGCTCAAATTCATTTATATAAAAGAATTTTTTGCAAAGCTTATCTAAAATCGCATCTTTAGAAGAAAACGATACTATTATCACGTTTGGCGCTTCAACTCTGTTTGAACGCACGGAATGAAATTCATTAGGCGCATGGATTAAAAGCTGATTCTTTTTAAGCAGATATTCCTCCTCATCGGCGGTAACAACTATCTCCCCTTCGTCAACGTAGATAAGCTCCCAAAAGTTATGGGATTCTCCGCCAAACGTATAATTTTTGTGATATTCAAAATAATGAATTGTATAAATTTCATCTATCGAAAAATTGCTTTTTATTTTCGTTGGTTCGTAGTATATAGTCTTCATCCTCCTTTAAGACGTTATAATATGTTAATATTATAACATTGGCGGAACATAAAATCAATAGTGCAAATAATTTTATCAAAAATGCAAATACAAATCTTATAATCGGTTTTATAATTAACTCATAATGAAAATGCAAGGGAGCTGTTTTGAATGACAGAAAGAATCGAACGACAACTCAAATTTTTAGAGGACAGAAAGCACAGAGCCTTCCGAAGAAAGCTCTCTGAGGCTGAAATTGCAAAAATCGAAAAACTTATTAAAAATCCTTCTCTTTCATATATAGAAAGAATAACTCTTCGCTTAAAAGCGTTTTTGGAAACGGAAACTCCCATTATCCTCCCAGACACAAAAATTCATGGACTCCGCACCATTATCGACTTCCCCGATATTTATAATGAAGGCGAAATTGAGGAGATAAAAAAAGAGCACTACGTTCACGAAAAAGGAAAAATCACTAACCTTGCCTGGGACGTTGAAACGGTTTTAAAAGATGGATTGGAAGGCCGCAGACAAAAGCTTCAAAACGGCGAAAAGCGAGATGCCGAATTTTGTCGTTTTGCAAACGAAACTATTGATATATCCATTGCCTTTGCTGATAAATATGCAAAACTTTTGGAAGAAAACGGATTTTCGGAAGACGCGGAAGCTTTGAAAAGATGCGTAAGATTCGGCGCTTCAACTATGCTTGAGGCTTTGCAGCTTTTCAGGATTTTGCATTTTATCCTTTGGGCAAGCTCTTGCTATCATAACACTGTTGGAAGATTTGACCTTTGGCTCTATCCTTTTTATAAAGCCGATAAGGAAAAGGGTATGACCGACGAGCAAGCCCTCGAAATTATCGAAGATTTCTTCCTCTCGTTTA
This sequence comes from Acutalibacteraceae bacterium, assembly GCA_045630885.1. Lineage (GTDB taxonomy): Bacteria > Bacillota > Clostridia > Oscillospirales > Acutalibacteraceae > UMGS1532. The sequence goes on along the minus strand of JAZQTQ010000011.1, from coordinate 9,105 downwards.
ATCGTGATTCCGACTTATATTATGGTCTTAGTTTGGGCGATAACGGTCAGAGCCTTGTTTTGGGCGGCGTTGATAAAAACGGAACGCACGTTTTAAATGAACTTACATATCTCGCCCTCACTGCCGCAAAAGAATTAAGACAGATAGACCCGAAAATTAATCTTCGTGTTGATAAAAACACACCCTTTGAACTTTATGAGAAAGCAACCGAGCTCACAAAAATCGGGCTTGGTTTCCCTCAATATTCAAACGACGACGTTGTTATTCCCTGCCTTATGAATTGGGGATATAGCGAAGAAGACGCAAGAAACTACGCTATTGCGGCTTGTTGGGAATTTATTATTCCAAGCATCGGTATGGACATACCAAATATAGGCGGTATCTCTGTTGCAAAAGCGGTTAGAGATGCCATAACCGATAATCTTCTGAATTGCGAAAACACCGAAGAACTTTTCGGCTTCGTTAAGGAGAACCTCTTTAACATCGCAAGAGAGCGCACAAACGAACTTAAAAACATCTATATTGAGCCTGCTCCCTTTATGTCGCTTCTTCTCCCCGAAACCCTTAATATGGGTCAGGATATTTCTTTGGGCTCAAAATATAATAACTATGGTTTCCATGGAGTTGGAATTTCTTGCGGAGCCGACCAGATTGCCGCTATTGACCAACTCATTTTCAGAGAAAAATCTATTTCTAAAGAAAGGCTTTTATCTGCCCTCGAAAACAATTTCCAAGAAGATCCTGAGCTTAAATATATTTTAAGACACAATGCGGAAAAAATGGGCAAAGATGAAAATGCAAAACTTATAGGAGATCGTCTTTTAGGTCTTTTTGCGGATTCCTTCGAAGGGCTTAAAAACGAGCGTGGAGGCATCTTCAGAGTAGGTACAGGAACTGCTATGTTTTACGTTTGGTCTGCCGAAGAACTTAAAGCTACGGCAGACGGCAGAGAAGACTATGAATATCTCCCCGCAAACTTTTCCGAATCTATGTTCTTAAAGGATTCCGGCCCGCTTTCGGTTCTTTTAGGCTTCACTCTTGATAGTTTAAAACGCGCTTCAAACGGCGGCCCTATGACATTTGAGCTTCACGATTCCGTTTTTAAAACCGAAGAAAGCACCAAGAAGGTTGCATCACTCGTCAGAACCTTTATTCTTTCGGGTGGACATCAGCTTCAACTCAATGCCGTTAATAAGGAAAATCTTATAGATGCTCAAAAGAACCCCGAAAAGCATAAAGACCTCATCGTTAGAGTTTGGGGTTGGAGCGGACATTTTGTTGAACTTGATGAATGTTATCAAAACCAAATAATTAAAAGATTGGAATTCCAGATATAAATGAAAGGCTTAATTTTTTCAATAGAAGAATTCGCTCTTTTCGATGGCGACGGAATAAGGGTTAACGTCTTTTTCAAAGGTTGTCCGCTTAACTGTCTTTGGTGCCACAATCCCGAAGGTCAAAACGGGCAAATTGAGATTGTGAGGAACCCTAACAGTTGCCGAAACTGCGGAAAATGCTTTGAGGTTTGCCGACACCCCGAAAAATGTGAACTTTGCGACAACTGCATTATAAACTGCCCCGCCGATGCTCTCAGAAGAAGCGGAAAATATATTGATTCAGATGACCTTAGCCGAAAGCTTTTGCAATTTGAAGGTATTCTAAAAGACAATGGCGGACTCACCTTTTCGGGCGGAGAGGTTTTAATGCAACCCGATTTTCTTTTGGAGGTTTTGCAAAAAACCGCATCTATGCACAGAATAATCGAAACCTCAGGCTTCGGCGATAGCCAAAAATTTGAAGAAATTCTTAAAAACGTTGATTTCGTTTTCTATGACCTCAAAATTATGGATAGCGAAAAGCATAAGCGTTATACGGGAGTTTCAAACGAGCTTATTCTCAAAAACGCAAAAACTCTTATTGGTTCGGGTGTTCCCTTCACTATTCGTTTACCTTTCATAAAAGAAGTTAACACCGACAGAGAAAATTTGGTTTCTCTTTGCGAATTTCTAAAAAACGCCGAGAATTTGAAAAACGTTGAACTTTTACAATATAACAAGCTTGCAGGCGCTAAATATAAGCTTATGGGCAGAGAATACGACGACTGTTTTAAGGAAGCCGATGAGCAAGATTATCTTTTGGCAAAAGAAATTTTCAAATCATTTAACCTCGAAGATAAACTGATTATCCCAAATACCAAGGAGCAATCTTTATGAAAGATATTTCGTTAATCGATTCAAATTTTAAAGTTGAAACCAAATTGGATTTACCCGACGTTAAATTTTATAACGTTTTGGAAGAATCTTTTAAGGTTTACGGAGTGTTTCATGATGGCGGGCAATTCAGAAGGCTTCCCGAAGACGTTGCAAAAAGCGTTAGCGGCCCCGTTTGGGGGCTTAGCTTACAAACCGCAGGCGGTAGAGTAAGGTTTAAAACTGATAGCCCCTACGTTGCAATACACGCAGAAATGCCCGGAATAGGCAAAATGCCACACTTTGCTTTATCAGGTTCGGCAGGCTTCGACCTTTACGTTGGAGAAACCTATATAAACTCCTTTGTTCCGCCCTTTAATATCGAAGACGGCTATGAAAACGTTATCCGTTTCGGTTCGAGCGAAATGAGAGAAATAACTATTAATTTCCCTCTTTACAGCTGTGTAAGCAACTTATATATCGGGGTTTGCAATACAGCCGATATTCTTCCTCCCAAAGCTTATAAAATCGAAAAGCCTCTCGTTTTTTATGGTTCCTCTATAACACAAGGAGGTTGCGCTTCAAGACCCGGCACTTGCTATCAAGGTTTTATTTCCCGCAGATTAGACGCTAATTATATCAATTTAGGATTTTCGGGAAATGCTAAGGCGGAAGATGAAATTGCAGAATATATAAGCGGTCTTGATATGTCGGCCTTTATATATGACTACGACCATAATGCGCCCTCAACAGAGCATTTGAAAAACACCCACGAAAGAATGTTTAAGATAATCCGCAAAGTCAACCCTGATTTGCCGATTATAATGATGTCGCGCCCTAAATTTTATTTATCGAAAGACGAGGAACTGCGATTAGATATAATAAAAGCCACTTATAATAAAGCCATCGAAAGCGGCGACAAAAACGTTTACCTGATTGAAGGCAAAAAACTGATGGAATTGGCAGGCAACGAAGGAACTGTTGATAATTGCCACCCAACCGATCTCGGATTTCATTCTATGGCAAAAGCGCTTGGAGACGTTTTAGAAAAAATAATTTAAAATATTAAAAAGAAAATGGTAGATACTCGAAACCCGATGTGTCTACCATTTTTATATTTTTTAAAACTTATTAAAAGCCCAGGCTTTCGTTAACAAGAATAACCTTTATGCGGTTTTTAACCCTTTGCTGACCTGTTACAACATAGGAGCAACAAATTCTTTGAGGAGAGGCGCAACCTTTTCCCATAATTTCAAGTTCACCCGTTTTTTCACAAATACAAACGCCTTCTTTAGCGCAATATGTATCGCAACCGAGCCTTTGGGTGTTTTTCGGAGCACAAATAGTTTTAACTCTTTTAACCGCTGAAGGCAGGTCGGGAACTATTTTATTAATTCCCGCAATAACGATAACGTTTTTAGGCCCGAAGGTTAAAGCAGAAATACGGTTACAATTCCCGTCAACGTTATATAGCTCTCCGCTTTCGGTTATGGCATTTGAGGAGCAAAAATAATAGTCTGCCGAGAAACAATCTCTATATATCGCTTCTCTTTCTTGGTCTGTTTTCGCTTGACTCCGGTCGAGATATTTATATTTTCCCGAATTAAGAAGCTCCATAACGCCCGTTTCTGCCAAGGTTACAGACCCTCCGTTTGAAACCGTTGCACCATCGGGCAAAAGTTCTTTAACGAGTTTGAGCGCCTCTGTTTTTGTTTCAACGAAATGCGCTTCCATATTATTTTTTTCTAAATTTTTCAAAAGTTTTTCTATTCTTTCCATTTCGCTCGCCTTCTTTCCTTTATATGATAACATTTTTGCATTAAATTGTAAAGCAGAAAAACTTTTTTCGCTAAATAAAAACCTTTAGATTGCAAAAAATAAAAACGCTACCTCCCTGAAAGGATAAATTCTATGACGAAACATATTAATTTTTTAATTATTTTTTTATTAGGCGCCTTTTCTTATGGCGGAATTGAAATATTATATAGAGGTTATACCCACCCCACAATGATGCTCGCGGGCGGACTTTCTCTTATAACTCTCGCATATTTAGCCTCGAAAAAATCTATTCCTTTTATTTTAAGATGTTTTTTGGGCGGCGCCGTAATAACCGCTATCGAATTTATAATTGGTTTAACCTTCAATATATTGCTGGACTTTAAAATTTGGGATTATTCAAACGTTCCTTTTAATCTTTTGGGGCAAATTTGTCTTTCCTTTAGCCTGGCCTGGATTCTGCTTTCGGCTGTTGGAATTAAAATATCCGAAAAAATAATAAAGCTACTGCCTTTAGGGACAGTAGCCGAAAATACTAAACCTTTGCATATAGATTAGTTTCCCAAGCGGGAAGATAAGGATGATGCCTTAAATAAAGCTTATATCCGGGCTCAATGCTTTTAAGATAAAGCGGAAGCTCTAAAAAATCGAGGTTCTTATGATAAAGACTCATTGCAATTTTGGGGCAGTTTTCCTTTATCATCCGGATACCGCCCGAAATGGTTTCTCTCTCAAAACCCTCAACGTCAATCTTTATATAAGTTGGCTTAAAATCTATATCGCAAAGCCTTATCATATCAACCGAATATTTTCCATTTTCAGATATAAAAGGATTTCTTCCGCCCTTTTCGGAAAAGAATGCTTCGCCCCTTTTATCTGAAATTGCCGCATTGATAAGTTGCGTGTTTTTAAGCCCCTTTTCTTTAACAAAACGCTCTAATCTCTCAAAATTTTTAGGCGCAGGTTCAACTGCAACAATTTTTGCATAATTTCCCTTCGTTACTTTCAGAAATTCCTCGACCGTATCCCCCGTAAACGCGCCTAAATCGAGATAGTTTTCATTATCTCCAAAATCAAAAATACTCTCGAAAACCTCCATACGGTCGGTTTCCATTTCATATAAATATTGCGGTTTTCCGCTTAATTTATATTCAATCAGATTTTTTAAAACCTTTTTTGATTGCTCGTCGGCAAGCATTTCATAGAGCGATTCGATTTGTTTTTTCTTTTCAAGAAAAAGTTTATAATCAAAAACGTCTTCTCCAAAAACCGGAACCTCCGGAACAAGGAATTTTTGCGCCCTGCTCCCTATTTTTTTAATATAGGAAATTAATTCTTCGTTTCCTGCGGCGAAGCCTAACAGCATTATAAACCTCGGATATTTTTCCTCAATCTCGGATAAGCTTAAAACAGGAAAACCACAGAAAATCTTATTTTTTGAAAAACCATCGCTTGAAAAAACTGCCGAAATAAGAATCCCTCTCGCTTCGGCATTTTTTATTATTTTTTCGGCTCCGTTTCCCGTTCCGTAAAGCACGATGGGAAGTTTTTCTTCCTTTAGTGTATCCCAAATTGAGGTTTCGCAAATTTCCATTATTAATTAAAGCTCCAGAACTATATTCTTTTCGCCCGAAACGTATTCGCGGAATTTAACGCCCGCAGATTTCATCATCATTTTTGATGCTATAACAGAATCCGTGTCGGCATATTTATCCTGCATATAAATTACTTCCTTTATACCCGCTTGAATGAGCGCTTTAGCACATTCATTACAAGGGAACAGCGTTGTGTAAATTCGGCAACCCTCCAAGGAAGTTCCTCTATGATTCAAAATAGCGTTAAGCTCTGCATGGCAAACAAAAAGATACTTTGTATCGAGAGGCTTGCCCTCTCTGTCCCAAGGATAATCGTCGTCGGAACAACCCGAAGGCATACCGTTATAGCCAACCGACATTATGCGATTATTGGGGCTTACAATACAACCTCCAACCTGCGTTCCGGGGTCCTTGCTTCGCATAGCTGAAAGCAAGGCTATACCCATAAAATATTCATCCCATTTTAAATAATTTCCTCTTTTCATTTTTTGCTCCTCCTATTATAACTTAAAGAAATAAACGCTATCAAGGGAAAAATAACCCCTATAAGAATACCAAATTTAATCGCAGTTTGCTGAGGGTCTAAGCCAAAACTCTCCCCTATATTTCTTATGACAGAATTACCTTCGGCGAAATCAGCGAAAAGCCCCGTGAACCAAGGTCCTATTGAGCAACCAACGTCGCCCGCCAAGGCGAGTATACCGAACATAGCGGTTCCGCCTCGGAAGGTTTTGCCCGCAAGAGAAAGCATTCCCGGCCACATAAGCCCAACGGCAAACCCACAAAAAGCGCAACCTATAAGCGAAATATAAGGATTAAGAGAAAGCCCTGCCAAAAGATAACAGACTATACCTAACAAGGAAGACAGCGCCATCGACCTTTCGAGATTTAACCTCTCCCCTTTTATGCCGAAATATATCCTCGAAATTCCCATAAACACAGCAAAAAGGCAAGGGCCTAATAAATCGCCGGTAGTTTTGGATATTCCAAGTCCGGTTTCGGCAAAGAAGGAAGCCCACTGGCTCATTGCAAGCTCAAACGCTCCTGCGCATATCATAAGAATTATCATAACGATAAATCTCGGCCTTTTGAATAGTTTTCCTAAAGGCTCTCTCTTTTCTTCAGGCAACATTTCAGGCAACGCTGCCTTTATAAACGGAAAGATATTAAGAAAGGGAATCAATGCCCAGAATAAAGGCATATAAACCCAAAAACCTTCTCCAAAAGCGCTGATAGCCAAGGTGGTTAACAATACCACTAACACCTGACCCCAGCAATAAAACGAATGAAGAAGACTCATCGCTGCGCTTTTTCCGCCAAAATCAATTGAGTCCATCATCGGGCTTACCATAGCCTCAATCAATCCTCCGCCGATAGCGGTAAAGAAGGTTGCGATAATAAGCGAAACAAACACGTCGCCTAAAATCGAAGGTAAAAAGGATATGCAGGAAAGCCCAAAAGCAGCAGAAAAATGCGCCAGAATCATGGCTGCTCGATATCCTAATTTAGCTCCATATTTTGTAACGATCAGGTCAACGAGCATCTGCATCATAAAATTGAAAAGTATGATTCCACCAAGCTTACCCGTTGAAATTCCATAGTCCTTGCTAAAAATAACAAAGAACAAAGGAAGAAGATTGTTAACTATAGCCTGAACTATATAACCAACATACAAAAACTTAACCGTCTTTTTTATGTCATTCATATATTTTCGATTATCTCCATAGCTTCTTTAGCAGTCTCAACAATAAATTCGGCTCCGTCCCCCACGAGCTCCTCACGGGTTCTGAATCCCCAAAGAACTCCGAGGGGATGCGCTCCCGAATTAACTCCCGTTTTCATATCGACACCCGAATCGCCTATAAAGGCACATTCCTCAGGTTTTACACCAAGCATTTTCATCGCTTCAAGGGTGCAATAAGGGTCGGGTTTATGAGGTCTTCCATCAACCTGACCGAAAACCACGTCCATTCCGCCAAAGAAATGATTTATAATATCGTTGGCAATTTTTTCAACCTTATTTGTTATACAGCCAACCTTATAGCCCTTTTCTTTCAAGGTTTTAACAAGCCAGTCAACACCTTCGTAAACATAGGTTGTAACGGTACAATTTTTCTCATAAAAGGCGAAGAAATCATTTCTTATTTCTATAAGCTCCTCCTCCGAAACCTCTTTTGGCGCCAACGCTCTTTTTATCATCATATAGATTCCATCGCCCGCATACATATTAAAATTCTCAACGGGTCTTTCGGGGAACCCTCTCTTTTTTATTGCATAGTTTGTTGCTATTGCCAGGTCCTCCATAGAGTTAACAAGTGTTCCGTCCATATCAAAAAATACTGCTTTTATCATTTTTAAAACTTCCCTTAAATTATAGTTATTTTATAAGAATATTCGGCGCTTTCGTTGGGATTTAAAGTTTTCATTCCCTTTCTCAAGGAAAGCTCACCCGAAACATGGCAATAGGTTCCCGGAGATGACCAAGGCTCTATGCAAAGATAATCCTTTTCGCCCCAACTCCAAAGGCCTAAATTATCAAAGGAATCGAAATCCATTCGGATTCCCTTTCCGCTGATTGTCGAATAAAATTCAAGTCCTCGACTTTTGAGTTTTTCTAAAATCAAAACTCCGTTTTTAAATATTTCTCTATTCAATCGGAAGGTATCGGTGTTTTCCAAAACGGGAATCCTTCTAGAAGGTTCTTCGGTTAAATCGGCTTCTAAAATACAAGAATCGCAATTTTCAAGATGGTCAAATTTAATAACGTAATCCTCAAAATTTTCGCCCTCTTCACGAGGAACGATAAAGCCCGGATGCGAGCCTAAAGCGAAAGGCATCGGTTTTTGATCGTTATTCGTTATTTTGAACTTTTGGCAAACTGAATCACCCTTAAGCTCGAAAGAAACGTCTAAAGTGAATTTAAAAGGATAAATCGCTAACGTTTCTTCGCTTTCCTGAAGCCTTAAAGTTATAGAATCAGAAATTTTATTTATAACCTTAAAATTACAGCTTTTTGCAAAACCGTGATTTTTCATAGAATAAGTTTTGCCGTCTATTTTATATTCCGAATTTTTAGGTTTACCTACAATAGGGAACAAAATCGGAGCCTGAGCGCCCCAATAAGAAACGTCCTGAAGGAGATACTCCTCCCCGTGCACGTCGCAAAGAGATTTTAACTCTGCTCCTTTGGAATCAACCGAAATATATATATTAGAATTATTTATTTTATGTATCATCGCTTATCTCCTGACAAGGTATATATATAATTATTTATATTTTATATTAAAACTAGGAAGCCGTCAATACAATTCTTCAAAAATTAAACAAAAAGGACGATTTTTCAGCCCTAATTTTGGTTTTTTTAATAAATTTTAATTTTTTTCAAAAAAATACTTGCTTTTTTCGAAATTATCTGTTATTATATTTGTTGCTATTGTAAATCTATTAAGGAGGTGCAGACTCATGGCAAAGTGTGATATCTGCAACAAAGAGATTAGCTTCGGAATCAAAGTGTCCCACTCACACAGACGTTCCAACAGAACATG
>JAZQTQ010000010.1:0-41113 GCA_045630885.1 Acutalibacteraceae bacterium | reverse complement strand
AAGCGGTCTTAGGAAGACAAATCCCCACTACAACTCCTTGGCTCACAGAACGACATGGCTACGATCCGACTTGGCTTGAGATCTTCGATTTCTTTAACAATATTTTCTGCATCCATTCCGCTTTCTGCAAGTTCGCAAGCTTTGAGAACCAAAAGACCTTGACCTGTTGAAAGGTTTCCGGTGTCAATAGCGTAAACGTCATCAAATTCGAGCGCCGCCAAGCGAGCGTTGTTATGCGTAACAGACATTGAATTTGAAATGTTGAAATGAATAATAGCGCAGTCTTCTTCAGCCTTTATCTCATTGAAGAAATCTTCGTATTCTGCCATATTAACTGCGGCAGTTTTAGCGAGATTTCCTGTTTTGTTGTAAAATTCATAAACGTCATCAGGATTAACGTCAACTCCGTCAAGCTTTGCTTCTCCGTCTAAAGTAACGTAAAGGGGCTTGATTTTAATGTTATATTTTTCAATCAATTCAGTACCGAGGTCGCAAGTGCTATCCGCGGTTATAAAGATTTTTTTAGCCATAATAAAACCTCCGAAGATTTATTATTCTCAAATTCATTTGATATTATACCACAAAAAAACAAAATTAACAACAAAAATTTTATTAAATAAAAAATGGTATTTATTATTTGTTTATAACTTTCTCAACATCTGTATTTTTTAGGTAATATTTTTTCGCAATATTACGAAAAAAACACGAAGTTTTTTTCGACATATTTATTCACGCTTTCTAACAAACTGTGATAATTATACTCGTTTGCAGTTTAAAATTCAACTTAAATTCAAAAAATTAACAAATCCCTAACAATTAAGCATAAAAGTTAGGGATTTGTTGATTATTGTTTTTTCATTTGTTTTAAAAATAACAAAATTGCCAAGATTGAAATTGCAATAGCGTATCCCAGCACCCACCATAAATGAGGAAAAATATTTTCGAAATCGCCAATCAGAACCGCGCGTTGCATATCGACTGCGTGAACGAAGGGAAGCGCATAAGAAATCTTTTTAAATGCACCGCCAATAAGCTCAAGGTCAAACCAAATTCCTGAAATCCAGGCCGAAACGTTCGTGAGCAAAGCACCGCAGATGCCACCAACCTGCTTATCATTCAAAAAACTTCCGAATAAAAGCCCCAATGATATATATAGAAGGGATATGGGGATTATTGAAAACACCGAATATAAAATATTTATCGTTAAGCTAAGGCCCAGAAAAACCGCCGCGACATAGCAAATAACAGCTTGTGCCAGTGCAATCGGTATAATAGGGAGGGTGTATGCGAGAATGAAATCGACAGGGGAAAGGGGAGTTGTGTATAATCGATGAAGCAAGGAACTGCTTCGGTCCTTCGAAATGATTGTTGCGGAAAAAAGAGTTATGAAAGAAAGACCGAAAACTGCTACGCCGGGAGCCAGGCGCTCAATTTCAAAAAGTTCAACGGGAATGTTGGCTTGAATTGCGCTAAGCAAAAAAATCAGAACAAGAGGGAATCCGATGCTAAAGATGAGGTTAATAGGGTCGCGCAAAAATTCTTTTGTATTTCTTATTGCAAGAGTAAACATCTTTATTTCTTCGCCTCCTTAACTATGCTAATAAAGGCTTGTTCTAAATTATCGGTATTTGTTGTTTCTTTGAGCTTTTCAGCAGTATCGCAAGCAATTAGCTTTCCGTCTTTCATAATTGCAATGCGGTCGGAAAGCGTTTCCGCCTCCTCCATATAGTGTGTCGTCAGAAGGATAGTGATTTTCCCTTTCAAAGAGCGAATTATATCCCATAAATCGCTTCGAGCGAGAACGTCGAGACCAAGAGTTGGTTCATCCAGGAAAAGAATTTGAGGTTCGGTAATAAGAGCCATAGCAATGCTTAGCCTTCGTTTCCAACCGCCAGATAACTTATCTGCTCGACGTTTTAATATTTCGTCAAGACCTAAAAAATTTGTAATATCTTTAATTCTTTTTAAACGCTCTGCTTTTTTTATTCCGTGAACACCACAGATTAATTCGAGGTTTTCAAAAACCGAAAGATTTGGAGAAACAGCAGTTTCTTGCGGAGAGATTGCAATAATTGATTTAATCTCAGATGAATCCTTATTAATGCTTTTTCCCTTAATAAATGCCTCTCCGCTTGTAGGCTCAGAAAGGCAAGAAAGCATTTTAATCGTAGTTGTTTTGCCGGCGCCGTTAACTCCGAGCAAGGACAAAAGCTCTCCGTTTTTAATTTCCAGCGAAAGGTTATCAACAGCAACGATATCCTTATATTTCTTTGTTAAACTTATAATATTTATAGCGTCCATTATATCAGTCCAATCCAAATTGTTTTCTAAGGCCCAAATATGAATCACTGAGCATATTGCTAACAAGCTCCCAATCCAAGCCTACAAACCCCGTTACGAACATGGTTGCAATTCCGTGAACAAAAGCCCACATTTCAAGATGAAAAAGTTTTGCGGAATCAATATCAAGCCCCGTATTTTTCTGCACAATTTCAACCATTTTATCGTAATCGATAGCTTGCTCGTCGTCTGATTCGTTAGCCCTATCTCGCATATATAAAAGCTTAAATAATTCCTTTTCATCTTTGGCGAATCTTATATAAGCCATACCGCCGGATTTATAAATAGGGTAATTATTGCTTTCGGTTTCTTTTCTGACATATTCTTGGTATAAAGAATTAGCTTTTCGAACAACTTCAATACATAAACTTTCCATAGAATCAAAGTTAGAAAAAATAGGCTGAGTAGAGCAATTAAGCGCCTTAGCAATCGTTCTTGAATTAAGAGCTTCGGCACCACTGTTTCTAACAATATCAACCGAGGCATTGATTATATCTTCTTTAGAAATTTTAACTTTTGGAGCCATAATGCACCTTCCTATAATATATCAAGCGTTATATATCAAGCATTATTTTATCACAAGTTCTCAAAAAAGTCAATATAAAATAAGGCCTCCTGAAAAAACAGGAAGCCTTTTAAGAATAATAGTAGCAAATTTTGGCAAAAATTTATTCCTCAATAGCAACAGCAATACGATTATCGTTGCAACCATAGTATAAATGATATTTTCCGTTAAAGTTAACAAGCCCGCATCCGAAAACAGTAAAACCGGTATGTCCGAAAAGTTCATAAAGCTCCGTTGGCTCCAAAATAGGTTCTTCGCATCGAGCAATCATCTTAGTAGGGTCGTTAATATCAAACAGTGCCCAACCGATTGAATAACGGGATTCGGTTCTATGCGCAAGGTAGTCGGTTAATCCGTGCTTCTGAGTATAGTCAAAATTTTGTTTGTCGGGAGTAGCGCCGTTATATAGCAACAAGATTCCGTTTTCGGAAAGAATAGGAGGTGCAACAGATTCGCAAATATGTCCATCAAAGAAACCGGGACGTTGTTTCAAAACGGGTTGACCGTCGGTGTGCCAGGTTCTCAAATCTTCAGACCAAGAAATAAAGAGAGAAGAATGGCCATAATAAGCCCAATATTTTCCGTTAATTTTTTTTGGTATCATACAAACGGCTCTGTCGGGAAAGGCTTCGCCTAAAAACTCCCAATTTTTAAGGTCTTTAGAAATAGCCATAAGTCCGGGAGCGTCATAATAATTTTTAACTCCCGTATAGGTTAAAACGTAGAGTTCTTCTTCAGGCAGCCAAACAAGTCTGGGGTCTTCAAATCCGCCGCCGTAAACACCGTTTGGATCACCTTTTATAAAAGGCTCTTTGTCGAGGGTGAAATCAATGCCGTTTTCGCTCCAAGCCCAAACAAGTGAAGAAACCGACCAGTTTCCCTTGCGTGGAGTAACGTCATAATTTATGCAACGACATAAGAGCGCAACGCCACCGTTATAAGTAATTGCCGCAGGGTTAAAAATCTGGTCAGCGGCAATATCGCCTTGAGGCCTTAAAATAGGGTTGCCGCTATATCTTTTTAAATTATTAACCCAATTAAATTCTTGTGGAAGTGTTTTGTTCATAAAATTTTCTCCAATCTAAAAATATAAAAATCAAGTCAAAAGTGCGTTTAAAACGTTTTCACGCCAATCGCCGCCAAGACCTAAGAAACCTGAATCAAAGATTCCAAAATCTCCCAGATAACTCCAATAAGTCCAAGGAATATCGTGCTCTTTTGCATATTTGGTTATGCAAGATAAATAGTTGTAAACGTCATCGTCGCTTATGTGTCCCGTTGTTGTTAGTCCGAATTCGTTAAGAACAACTCTGCAACCCGTCCGTTCCTTAAATTCAGTAATTAGATTCAGTTGCTGGATAAGACCGTCAAGTATTTGTTGAGAGAGCTCAATATGAACATCTTCGGTATTCATCCAGCTTTGCCCTTGGTGGGTAAAATCAAGCGGCTCATAGGTGTGGATTGCAACTATCAAATTATCAAAATCGGGCATTTGCAGGTCTTTAAGTGTCCAAGGACCATTCCATTCGGGGGTTGCAATAACAATGGTGCGCTCAGGGTCAATAGTTCTGATCTGTTTTATTGCTTCGCTTTGCAGATTCATAAGATTTTCTGCATCAAGATCTCCGCCTTCTGTGGTGTGAGGCTCGTTAATAAGTTCAAAGATAAGTGCATTTGAATAATCTTTATAATGTTCTGCAAGGTTCTTCCAAATATTTAAAAAGAGTTTGTCATCGCCTTTCGAAACGTTAAAATCAAACCAACCGTGAAAGTCAAGCATAACCATCAGTCCTGAATCGGTAGCCTTTGTGATTATGTCATCAAGTTTATTATAGAAATCATTTTCTATAACACCGTTTTTATTGGAATAATTTCTAAAATCAACCGGCAAACGGATATGGTCGAAACCTTTTTTAGCGATGTCTGAGTAGGTGTCTTCATAATATAGAAAAGCATGAGGCTTAAAATTGCTTTCCAAAGCTGATAGGTTAATTCCTTTTGTCATAGTATATTGAAAATTTTTCTTATCCTTTTTAGGCGCAGAAGACGAACAACAGCACATAGAAAATGCTAACACAAAGCACAATAAAAAACATAAATGTTTTTTCATAAGCCTAGCACATCTTTCCTAAAAATCTATAATTATTCTATCATAATAAAACACCATTTTCAACATATTTTTAAAGACTCAGAAACATTGGCAAGCCAAAACATTATATAAGCCAAAAACACCCTACGATTTTAAAATTAATCATAGGGTGTTATCTTATTAATCAATTGGCTTCATTGTGGGGAGACGCTCAAAATGAGTTTGAAAAAGTGTTATAAGTTCTTATATCCTCTTATAACTTGCCGTTATAAAACGGTAAAAACCAAGATTTTCTTATATTTTTTTATAAGTGCTCATAATTTGTTCCAAATCTGTGGTAAATTTGTGGTAAATTATAAAATGTATTATTTCCTTTTAATAGCATCTAACAATTTAATAATTTCAGCAAATCCAAGGAACATAGTTCCACTTATCAAAGAAACACACCAGTAAACGAAAGCGATTGCAAAAGAAAATTCCGTATCTGTATATGTATAATAGTATCCTTTTTCCACCTCTACCGTACCTAACACAATACCAGCAATAAATCCTCCGATAAATATAAGCCAAGCTATAATTGTTAGTGCTACGGCAACAGAGTTGTTTTCAGGCGCAACTTCTTTTTTCGAATATTTTTTCACTTCTTGATATTCTTCATCAGTAATTTCTATTGGAACTTTTTTATAGTATTTGCTTGCTTGAGTAGTGCTGTCCCACTCGGCCAAATAAAATTCCTCGCTATATTTATTATCGGGAGAATAAATTTTTTCATATAATCCTAAATCAAGTAAAGTTTTTTGTTTTGTCTCTTCATAATTTTTAGTTTCAGAATCTTTTTTAGCATCTAAAAAATTTTTTAACTTTTCATTCATTTGTTTTCTCTCCTAACTTTCAGTATAGCATATTATAGCATAGTATTCTATGAATGTCAATTTTGAACAGGAGACACAAGAAATAATAAGTGGCCTATATAGAAAAATGATGTTGCTCTAAAATTGAGCAACATCATTTTATTTTAAATTTGAAATCATAAGAAATAGTTGTAAAAACTGTGGTAAGAAGATTTTAGCAAGTTCTTATAACTTGTTATTTAGTCCAACGGCTTCATTGTTGGGATTTTTAGAAACTATCATTACAAAGACTAAAATATAGTTTAAGGCAGCCGAAGTTTTAACCAAATATTTTTTGCAAACATTCAACTTCGTCGTTTGTCGGCAAAACTTTTGGCAAAGTGTTTTTCATATTTAATGCATCATATTTTGATCCTGCATAATTATGATAAGGTAACACTTTTACCGCTTTGACGTTTTTTAATGTCTTTAATAATTCTGCGATTTTTTCTATTTGATTTGAATTATAATCGGGGACAAATGGTATTCTAACCTCTATTGTTTTATCGAGAGAGTCTATATATTTAATATTTTCTAAAATTTGTATATTTGTCTTGCCGGTGCATTTAATATGCGCATCTTCGTCTATTGCTTTTATATCATAAAGAAAAACATCTGTATATGGAATAACTTTATCGATGGTTTCCTTCGACACAAAACCGCAGGTATCAACCGCTGTGTTGATACCTTTTTCTTTTAAGTGCTTTAAAAGCTCAATGCAAAAATCAATTTGACAAAGACATTCGCCGCCCGAAATCGTAACTCCACCGCCACTTGTTTCATAAAATTCTTTATCTTCAAGCAGTATAGGTAAAAGCTCATCTACAGTTACTTCTTTTCCGTAAAACTTTAATGCTTCGCCAAGACATGCGTTTTCACATTTACCGCAACTGACACATAAATCCCTTTCAAATATATGCCCGTTTGGGGTTGTTTTGTGGGCGCCCACAGGACAAATTGCAACGCATTCTCCGCAGCCAATACATTTGTTGTGATAATATGCAATTTGCGGTTTGAAATCGATGCTTTCAGGATTATGGCACCATACGCACTTTAAAGGACATCCTTTCAAAAACACGGTGGTTCTTATACCATACCCATCATGTACAGCAAAACGCTTTATATCTGAAATTACACCCTTTATCATAATCCCAATATCTCCGTGACTCTTTGATAATCTTCGATTGTGAATTTTTTATATTGGATTTCGAGGGTTTCACAAATAATCTTGACCACTGCGTTTGTTAAAAGTTCTGTACCAGCAGGGGTGTATAAATGTGTCATATCAGAATAGTAATCAATAGGCACGTTTTCTACCAAAGAATATAAATCGTTTATTACAAAGCCGTTCTTCAAAGCTATTTCTTTAGCGATTTTGTTATAATGGTCTATATCTGCATTTTTTCGCATAGAAAAATGTGGTGCAGTGAAACGTTCTTCTAAAATTGGTGTTGACGTCGCGAAAATCACTTTTGCCTTAGGGAAAATAGTTTTAATGCGTTTGCAAATTTTTTCGATAAAATAACCATAATAATCGGGCGGTGTCAAGCAACCATCCTCAAACAATTCCAAAGTATCCCACAAACCCACATTCCAATGTATAAGATCTAAATCTTTATCAAGACTCAACTCTTGTTTCCAATCATGAATATGCCTTAAAACATACTGCGCAAAACGACAGTTATCATTAGGATAATACACCTTGCAGGTATCTTTCAATGTTTCTTTAACATACTTATCGTATCCCATTCTGATAGAGTCGCCTATAAGTAAAACTTTTTTCATAATCATTCCTCTTTATTTTCGCTTTTATTTCCTAAAACAATTCCCAAAGAAATTAAAATAAACGCCGTAAGATATTGTAATTTAAAAATGTTTTCGCCAAGTAAAATTGCGCCAAAAACGCAGGCAAATAGCGGCTCCGTAAACTTAATAATAAACATTTTAGAAAGGCTATTGTGTTTCAAAATATAATTCCATAAAATATATGCCGAAATTGAAGCGGTACAAATATACGCAAAAACAGCGGTAGATTTTAAGGTGAAGGTAATCACATCCGCACCCATAATAAGTGCAGCAACAAAAAGAATTATACCACCTGAAAGCTGGCTGATACCTGTTATCCAAAAAGGCGAATTATCTTCCAAAGATTTTTTACTCAGAATACTTGCAACCACAGTACATATAGAGGCTAAAATGATTAGAATATCGCCTGTTGAAAATGTAATACCGTCAGGATTATAGTTAATTGCAACGATCCCTAAGAAGCCTATTATTGCACCTGCTATTTTTAAAACACTGAATTTCTCATTCTTGAAAAATAAAAATGCGAAACAAACGTAAATCAAAGCGCCCAACTGCTTAATAAGTGCAGTTTTTGAACTGTCGGTAGTGCTAAGCCCTATATATGTAAAAGTATAATGCAACACGATTGAAAACAAACCTATCGTAAAAATACTTCCGATATTTTTAAGTTTTGGTGTTGCTATTTTTTCTTTTCGCACCAACCCCAATAAACACACTATAATACCGCATATCACAAACCTTGTACTTGCAAACATTAAAATATCAGGAATAGAACTCGCATTGATGTTAAATGCATTGTAGCCTATTTTAATAAATGGAAAAAGTGACCCCCAAAGCGCCATCACAAGCAATGACAAAGATATTGTTTTTGCACTACTCTTCATTTTGAATCAACCCTCAACCAAACAAATATGGTTTCCTTCCGTTTGTTTTTGTGTCATAAATAAACGTATTTCCTGCGTTTATATCCTTTTCTAAATTTGCACCGAACGTTGCAGTTACAACGACTAAATTCCCCATGTTTTCACCTACAAAGCTGCAACTTGTAGGGATTTTAGCAGGAACAGATATATAATCCTTTATCTGCATATCCGCAGTATCAACCACAGCAATATGACCTTGCCCCCAACAAGCAACATAAAGAAAATCGTTTTTGTCTATTGTAAAGCCATCAACACCCGGAACCTTTACCTCTCTGCCTGTTAAAGAAATTTCGCCTTTTTCTTTATCAAAGGTATATTCCTTAATAATTCCGGTATCACTATCGGTATGGTAAAAACGTTTTTCATCCATAGACCAATCGAAGCCGTTTGAAAGGATAAGACCATCAAGCAAAACTTTGACCTCACCATTTTTATCTACACTGTAGAGTTTCCCATCTATTTCGGTGCCTTTTCCTATTCTTTTACTGCTTTGCGTACCAATGTAAAATCTGCCGTCAGGTCCTACCTTAGCATCGTTGCCGTATTTGATTTCAAACTTTTCTTGGTCATACAGGGGTGTGCGGCTATTATCTGCATTTAAAATAAATGCACCGTCTGCACATGAAATAAGCATTTCGCCTTTCCTTGAAAATCCGATAGCCGCCACACCAAAAGAGAGTTTACGAACAATATTTTCATTAGTTTCAAGGTCGATACAGCAAATTTCATATCCGTTTACGTGGTAAAGTTTCTTATCAAATTCATTCCAAATAGGTCCTTCGCCTATAATGCATCGATTGTCAGATAATATTCTCATGCAATTCATCTCTATAAACCACTTCTCCGTCAGAGACGGTCAGTACATAATAATTACTAAACCAACCCTTCCGCCTGACGAATAAAGCCATCCTGTTCTTTTTTATTTATATTATTAAATAATACATTCCAACCGCAAACGCGAATTTGCAAATCTTTATATTTTTCAGGTTCTTTTTGTGCAGCACGCAGGGTATCCGCATCAAAAACATTTATATGCATTGCATGACCGCCACGCTTAATAAATGTCATAAGCAAAGCATACATTGCCTCAAGTCCGTCATCACCTTTTACCGCAGAGGGGAGAAGTCCTAAATCAAGGCAAGCATCAGCGGTAATTTTAGGTGTATCAAACTTGGTTATAGAGAGTATTGCCGCTGTTGCTCCCTCTCTGTTCATACCCATAGAAGCCGACATATTTTTTGATAGTTCCTCGCCTCTTAATCTTCCGTTGGCTGATGAAGCGGTCTTTGGAGCCTGTTCATATGATTGTCGGGCAACATGGAATCCTAAACACCATTTACCACCTCTTTGCTTTGCATTAGGTCTGCCAATGACAGCAGAGCAAGCAAACTCAACGATTTCATTTGCAATAGAATCAGGCAAATCTTTATTATTACCGTATTTATCTCTATCTGCAAGTAATTCCAACCTTAATTTTTCATTATCTTTAAAATCATTATCTAATATTTCTACAAGCTCGCCAAGTGTTAATTTGTTTTGATCGAAAACAAATTTTTTAATGGCAGTCAAGGAATCGGCAATATCTGCAATGAATCCAAAGCTCATTGCAGTATTATTTACCTTTGAGCCTCCGTTTATCGCATCTCTACCTTTTTTAATACAGGTCGGGTAAGTTGCAGATATCATTGATTGAGGATTTATATAACCTAAATAATCTTCATATCCGTTAACGGTTTCAATTATGCCGTCTATTACAAGTTTAAGTTGTTTTTTATATTCATCAAACAACTCATCGAAGGATTTATACTCTTTCACATCCGGACTTTTTCTTCCTGCAAACACACCGCTTATTCCATCGCAACCTTTATGTAAAGCATATTCGAGTGGCTTTAAAAGATTGACGTAATTCATTCCGCAACCATATGAGTCTTGTGTAGAAAATTCGTAACAACCTTTAAGGTTGCATAATCTTGCGTCATCAGGTGAAGCGCCAACGTTTTCAAGCGCTTTTCTGATTGTTGCATCGCCAACAAATACAATGCTGCTATTTCCACGTCTGATCATATCGAGCGCTTTAAGTGTAAATTCCTTCGGTGTGCTATCGGCGATTTTTATTTGAATTTTAGGGTTAAAAATTCCCATTTTATCGTAAACATCAAGGCAAAGATATGAAAGCTCGTTTATCTCAGTGGATTCATCCTCTTTGCAGCCACCAAAAAATACAGGTTGATTCCAATAGTTGTCAATAGCGGTGAACTGCAAAAAGAAATAAGCCAAATCACACCGAATTTGCTCTTCAGTCATACCATTTTTGAGGTCGTTTATATAATACTTATAAAAAATTCTATCAAGGTTAGAAAGCGAACGCACCTGTGTGCTATCTACATGTTCTGAAAGCATAAAGTAGATATAATCCATGAGCAATGCCTCATAAAAAGTTGCAGGTGGATTGTTTGTGATGTTTTTGAGAGCCACGGCTAAACGTGAATTATTATCAATTTTTGCTTGTTCTTCCAAGCGTTTCAAAAATTCTATAATTGCGTTATAGGTGATTTTGATGCCGTCGTAAAAAGCATTTTGTTCATCTGTTAAACTTTCATTATTGTTTCGTGAATTTTCGCTGTTTTCAAGCAACCCATTGAAACCTAAGTCAAAAACCTTATCCCAATAAGGCACGCTATGATCATAATCAGGCCAGGCTGTTGAAATTCCATTACTTTCATAATAACAACGTTTTTCTTGAACTTCAGGTATTATTTCGCTAAAAACTTCATTTCTCCACTTTTGAATAATTACGTTGAAGATTGGTCTATCAACCATATTTATAGCCGGAAAAATATCTCTCTTATCACAAGAAATTCTTGTTGTTTTTAAAACATATTCAAATGCCTTTGCTTTTCTAATAGGATGAGGTTTATCCTTAATTTCTTCATCCTGCTTTTTCATACCCTCAATTATTTCCTCTGCGCACATACCTGTGCTGCTGTCAAAAATCTCATCATGTCTAATAAATCGATTGAATGAATTAAATGGCTTTGATTGGTCATGATATTTATTCATGATATATTCATAATCCGTGGTTTTGATGTATTCCATACAAATACCTCCCTTTATTTCTAACAACATTATATGCATTAATAAGGAATTAGTAAATGAACAAAACAAAACTACTTGACGAAATCGGTACAATATATTATACTAAATACGAGGTGGTAGTTTTGCTTGAAAATTGGGATAATGCAGTCGTAACAGATATTTCTGTAGCAATATATGTTGCGCCTAAAACAGGAAAAGCAATTCATGATAACCGTGCCTTTCATGGACTTGTAATGAACAATGAAAAAACGGATAAGATAATTCATTTTTCTGACGGAACCGCCATACACACCGGCCCGTATGAAGTACATTATCTGCCAAAAGGCTCGAGTTACCGTGTGCAACAAATCGTTCCAGGCGGTTGCTGGGCGATCAATTTCAATTTGCTTGAAGAAATTGACGAAAAACCTTTTAATATCAATTTTAGAAATCACGAATCCATCTTGAAAAATTTCAAGGACGCAACCTCCGCTTGGGGAGAAAAAAAGGATGTATGCAATGCTATTATAAGAAAATGCATTTACGATATTATCGTTAAAATCATAAAAGAGCATAGTCACAACTATATACCAAGCACAAAAGAGTTACTCATTAAACCGGCTGTTGATACCATAAACCGTGATTTTACAAAAAACGATTTATCTGTAAAGGATTTGGCGGACCTTTGTAATATAAGTGAAGCTTATTTCCACCGTATATTCACTGCAAAATTCGGTGTAAGCCCCAAAGAGTACATAATAAACCGAAGAATAGAATATGCCAAAAAATTGCTGCTAAGCGAACAGTTTTCAGTTGGGGAAATTGCCCAAATGTGTGGATATTTCGAACCTTGCCATTTTTCCCGAGAGTTTTCCAAAAGAGTTGGCATATCCCCTAATAAATACAGCACCGAAAGCACAAAATAGTTCTTTGATTTTTGACCATTCACGAATTCTTATTATTCATTTCAAAGACATCTCTAAACAACTGTTTTGCAATAAAAATTGGCTCTGCTGATATTCAGCAGAGCCAATAAATCTTTATCACTTATTGTTAGTCTAACGGATTCATCGTTGGGAGACCACAAATGCCTTAAAATAACCTCATATAAGTTCTTATAAAACTTCTTAAAAGCCTCTATTTATCAGGGTTCTCTTAATCAATTGGCTTCATTGTGGGGAACAATAAAACGTCCCTGATAGAAGCGCTGTCGGTCAGGAGCATAACGAGTCGGTCAATGCCGAAGCCCAAACCACCTGTTGGGGGAAGACCATATTCGAGGGCTGTAACGTAATCATAGTCAACCTCGGATTTGCAATCGGGGTCGGCTGCCTTTTTAAGCGCAACCTGATGCTCGAAGCGTTGCTTCTGGTCAATCGGGTCGTTAAGCTCGGAGAAGGCATTACCAAACTCTGTTGCATTTATGAAATATTCAAATCTCTCTGTGAAAGCAGGGTCGGAAGGCTTGCGCTTTGCCAAGGGGCTGTTTTCAACAGGGTAGTCGTAAATAAAGGTTGGTTGAATAAGCTTTTCTTCAACGAAAGCATCAAAGAGCTCAATAAGAACAAGACCTTTTGTTGCGTCTTCGGGAACTTCAACGTGCATTTCCTTAGCGCATTTTCTTGCGTCCTCGTCGGTTTCCCAAGAATAATAGTCGCAACCGGCATATTTTTTAACAGCTTCAACCATTGTGAGTCTTTCCCAATGGCCCATATCGATTTCTTTGCCTTGATATGTTATAACCTTGCTGCCGCAGATTTTTTCCGCGAGCATTGTGTTGAGTTCTTCAACAAGGTCCATCATTCCGTAATAGTCGGTAAATGCTTGATAAAGCTCGATGGTTGTGAATTCAGGGTTGTGCTTAGTATCCATACCTTCATTTCTGAAGATTCTTCCAACCTCATAAACTCTATGCATACCGCCAACGATAAGACGTTTCAGATAAAGCTCGGTTTCAATTCTCAAATACATATCCATATCGAGGGTATTGTGATGAGTTTTGAAAGGACGAGCAGATGCGCCGATTTCGATTGGAACGAGAATAGGAGTATCAACCTCCAGGAATCCCTTTGAATCGAGATAAGCTCTGATTTCCTTGAGAATCATTGAACGTTTGATGAAGGTATCGCGAACGTCGGGATTAACGATAAGGTCAACGTATCTCTGGCGATAGCGAAGGTCGTTATCGCGAAGACCGTGGAATTTTTCGGGGAGGGGGAGAAGGGATTTTGAAAGAAGAACGATTTTCTGGGTGTGAACAGAGATTTCTTCAGTTCTTGTTTTGAAAACGAATCCTTCAACACCAACTATATCGCCGATGTCATATTTTTTGAATTCGGCATAAACATCTTCGCCAACGTCATCGCGCTTGATATAAAGCTGAATATTGCTTGTATCATCTTGAAGGTTGAAGAAGCTTGCTTTTCCCATAATTCTGCGGCTCATAATTCTTCCTGCAATGCTAACAGTCTGATTTTCGAGCGCATCAAAGTTTTCTTTAATTTCCTTTGTTGAGTGAGTGAAATCATATTTCGTAATCTCGAAAGGATTTTTGCCGGCTTCTTGCAAAGCGGCAAGCTTTTCGCGGCGAACTCTGAGGATTTCGTTCATTTCCTCCTGAGTTGGCTCAGCGGGGGTGTTTACATTTAATTCTTCTGCCATTTTTAACACTCCTTTAAAAGGACTTATCTTTTGATTTCAACGATTGTGAACTTAACGTCGCCTCTGGGTGCTTCGGCAACAACGGTATCGCCTGTTGAATGACCCATAAGAGCTTTGCCGATAGGGGATTCATCGGAAATTTTGCCTGCTCCTGCATTAGCTTCAGCGGTACCAACGATTTTAAATTCTCTTTCTTTTCCGGTTTGCTCATCGCGAACGATAACGTTAACGCCGAGCATAACCTTGTCGCTTGTTATTTCGCTATCGTCGATAACCTTAATATCTTTGAGCATAACCTCAAGGTCAACGATTCTGGCTTCAATTTTAGCCTGTTCGTTTTTAGCTTCGTCATATTCGCTGTTTTCTGAAAGGTCGCCGAATCCGCGAGCAGTTTTGATTTTTTCAGCAACGTCCGAACGAGCTGTCGTCTTTAAATATTCGAGCTCGTCCTGTAATTTTTTAAGGCCTTCGGGAGTAACAACGATTTGTTTTGCCATTTTAATTCAATTCCTTTCTTGGAATGGCTTTAAAGCGAAATTTTCTAATCGCATAATAAACCATTATATTAACTTTAATATTATATATTCTTTTATCCTTTTTGTCAAGGATAATTTGGAGTCGTTTGCTCCGATAGCTCAAAATCTTAAATAATCTTTCGGATTGCCCTTTTTAAAACAGGTGCAAAGCGCATCAGAATAGGCTATTCTATCAAGATTTTTTATGCTTATTCCTGCATATTCTGAAGGTATTTTTATCATTTCCTCTTTTATGCAATTTTTTGAGATTATTTTAAAATTTTCGGGGGGATTTAAAGGTTCGTTATCGAAGGAGAAGCAATATCCTTTTTTTGTTCCTGCTAAGGTATTAATCAAAGGCTCACAACCGAAATTTTTCATAAGCGAGAGCGAACGTTTTTCATAAATATTCCAATTATCAGTAAAAACCGAAACGTTTTTAGAGATTGGCAATAATTCGGATATCTTATCAGAATTTGTCCCGTTTTTATCGTATATTACGCAATCACATTTTTCTTTTTTGAAAATTTCTTTTAAGAGCTCAAAAGCAAGTTTTGTTTTCCAATCGTTGCCCCCTAAAGGGTTTAAATGATTAGGAGCATTTATATTTTTTGGAAGCAATAATCCGCCGAAAAAGGAAAGACCGTTCCAATTAATTTCTCCAGAAAAAACAGGGATTGGAAGCTCAAAATATTTAATATCCTTATATTCCTTAAAAAGGGAAAACACCTTCTTTTTAGGCCTTTTTTTAACGGTATATGGTGCAATAACAGTGAACATAAAAACTCCTAGACGTTTATTTTAAAGATGATTTTTTATTATAAATAAATATTATAAAAGCGGCCCGAATCAGGGGCCGCACGCCTTAAATTCCTTTATATTTTTTTCTTGTTGCAAGACCACCTCTTATGTGCCTTTCTTTTTTATTGGTTTCTAAAACCTTTTTGCACTGAATATAAAGGGAAGGATTGCAGATTTTAAGTCTTTCTGAAACATCTTTATGAACGGTAGATTTAGAAATATTGAATTTTGCCGCAGTGGAACGCACGGTTGCTTTATTTTCAACTATGTAACCGCCAAATATTTCGGCGCGGTTTCTGAATTCGCTTTTCATACCATCACCTCTTATGACATTTATATGGCAGAAACAATAGGTGTATTCATACGAAAAGAAATAGAGCCACCAATTTGGTGGCTCCGAGCTTAAACAACGGTTTCGGGATTATCCTCTGTTATAATTGAATTAAGAATATGATTGTCTTTTATTGCGACAATTGGTTGCTCCGAATCGGTTTCGCTAAACACGATAATCTCATTTTTTTCTTTAAGGATAGGCCAAGGCAAATAAAGAGAAAGCTGGGGACCGACATCCCAGAATCTTCCCAGATTAAAGCCGTTAACGACGATGAATCCTTTTTTGAAGCCAATGGGGTGTATGAAGCAATCCTTCTTTTCTTTACAGGTGAATTCGCCTTTATAAAAGGTTGGCTGACCTTTTTTCGCCTCGCCGAAAACGAGACCGTTTAAATCATCCATAGTTAGAGTGTATATTTCCCAGTTATGTAAAAGCTGGCGAGGACCTCCGTCGATATAAACGTAATCGAGCAGACCCTTTCTATCGCCTTCACACATCATCGGGCCGAAATTTATTCTTCCCATATTTTCAACAAGAAGCTCTAAAACTCCGCCTTTTCTGAACCAGCCATCAATGGGAATATAGTTTTTATCATCGTTGCGATAAAGAGTTCCTCTGTATATTCCATCGAAATAAACGTTGATTCTATCCGCGAATTTGCCAAAAACAAGCTTTTGCGGTTGAACGTCTGTGTTTATTAAGGTTCTGTATAGAATATAGCCGAAGTTCTGTCCGAAATGCTCCATATTTCTTGGCGTTGCAGAGTGATGCTTCGCACCTATTTTATCAAGGTTATCTAATAAACTTGCGGCAGAGGTGAGCTTGATTTCTCCCAATGATTGAAGGGGAATCGGGTCGGGCTTTGGCAAGGAATGTCCGTAGTATTTTTCCATTTCTTTCTGAATTGCAAAATATTTTTCGGTACATTCTCCCCATTCGGTTAAGGGAGATCCATAGTCGTAGCTCGTGATATCGGGAACGTAGCCCATTCGCTCATAATCGCCGCTTTTTAAGGTGATATCGTTTGCTCCGTTTGTGAAACCGAAGTTGGTTCCGCCATGGAACATATAGAGATTAAAGTTGATATCATCTTCTAAGTGCTCCATAACTTCTTTTGCAACTTTTTGTGCGCTATATGTCATTTGAGGCTCGCCCCAATGAGAAATAGAGCCTATCCAATGTTCCATATGAAGCATTGGTGAATTTGGTTGGCGTTTTTGTTGCTCCTCAAAATGGGATAAAGGAGTTTCATCATCGTAGCCAAAATCCAAAGTAATAAGCGCATCGTCTGCCTGACCTCCGTCGATAAACAAAGGGGAATGCCCGTCTGCGGTAACTAAGGGAATATCGATTCCATAATCTCTTAATATTTTAGCGCATTCGTTCATATAAGCAGTGTCATTTCCGAAGGAGCCGTATTCGTTTTCAACCGCCATCAGAATAACGTTTCCTCCGTTCGTTTGAAGGTGAGGAATTATTCGTGGCATTAGTTCATCGAAATAATTTTTCAAAGCGGACATATATCGCTCGTCTAATGTTCTTGGACGTATTCCATCATTTTTAAGCAGCCAAGCGGGCAGTCCGCCAAAATCCCATTCGGCACATATATATGGGCCGGGTCTTAATATAACGTAGAGTCCGAGCTCCTTGGCCAAAGAAATAAAATGCTCAAAATCAAGGTTGTCTTCAAAATGAAATTCGCCTTGCTTGGGCTCGTGAAGATTCCAGCAGCAATAGGTTTCAACCGTGTTAAGTCCAGCATATTTAAGTTTTAGAAGAAGGTCGTGCCACTGCTCTTTAAAGCTGCGAAAATAATGAATCGCACCGCTGAAAATGCGGATAGGCTCGCCATCTATATAAAATTTTTTGTCGTTATACGAAACCAAATAAACCACCTCGTAAAATATCAAATTGGAGTTTATGGTATTATAGCATTTTAGCAATCAAAGGTCAACAAGAAAATAATATTGTTGACATATAGATTTTAAGGTTATATAATAAAATCAGATTTTGGAAAAGGATGATAATAATGGAAAATAATTTTAAGATTTACAATGTCTTGGAAGCCCCTTTTTCTATTCACGGCCTTTATAATCCAAGCGAAGAAAATGGCTTTATAAGAATGCCTGAGGAAATTGCGGATAAAATGACGGCTCAAATGGCGAAAGATCAGGAACTTTATAAAAACACCGCAGGCGCAAGAGTTCGCTTCAAAACCGATGCAAATAAGATTTATATTCAGGCGAAAATTGATGCTGCGGGATATAGCGCAAACGGAAACACTCTTTTGAGAAGAAACTTCGATTTATATAAAGACTTTGGAAGATCTTCTGTTTTTGAAACTAACTTTCCGAGTTGGGAAAAGGAAGCTCAAGATGGCGACTTGAGAATGACGAGAGATTTAACAGGAGAGGGAATGAGAGAATATACTCTTTATTTCCCTTGTTATGGAAACGTATATTCTCTCCAATTAGGCTTCCCCGAAGAAGCAAAAGTTGAGGCTCCGAGAGATTATTCCATTAAAAAGCCGATTGTGTTTTTGGGCTCCTCGATAACTCAGGGCGGATGCGCTTCAAGACCGGGGCTTCAGTATGAGGGCTTTGTTTCTCGCAGACTCGATGCGGATTTTATAAACCTCGGATTTTCAGGTTCTTGCAGAGCAGAAAAGGAAATAATGGAATATATTGCAACGCTTCCCATGTCGGCTTTTGTTTATGATTATGACCATAACGCTCCAAGTTTTGAGCATTTGAAGGAAACCCATTTCAGAGGATATGAAATTATCAGAAAGGCAAATCCCGACATACCGATAGTAATGATGTCAAAGCCCGATATAAAGCTTTCTGACGAAGAATCGATTCTTCGCAGAATACATATCCAAAAGAACTATCATCGAGGAATAGAGAATGGCGATAAGAATCTTTATTATATAGATGGATATTCGCTTTTCGAGGGTGAAGAGCGCGAGGAATGTACCGTTGATGGTTGTCATCCAAACGATGTTGGAATGAAAAGAATGGCCGGAGCCGTTACAAACCTGTTGCAGTTTGTATTAAATAAGTGATATGCTCAAAAAAAGAGCCCGTTTGCCAAAATTTCGGCAAACGGGCTTAAAAATTTTATGTATCATTTAATGCATTCTGAAATCTATTGAATAGGGGAGAGGATAAGCTTTTAAAACTTCCTTGTCGCTTATATCGTCTTTCGATTTATTAAGAGTTTTTGAGAGTTCTTTTTTATAAAGCTCAATCCAAATGTTTGAAATTGAATATTCGCCCTCTCTTATATCGGGGATAACTAAATCTTCGTTTATATATGCTTTGGCTTCATCAATTTTGTCGAGCATAATCAGGCAGTTGCCGTAATACATTCTGATTCTTCCGTTATCTCTTATGGAATCGATTGCAGAATCAACAAAATCAACAAACAATTGAGGAAGCTCTGCTTTTATGCAAAGTTCTCCGAAAGCGTGCGCTAAAGGAAGATAATCGGGATTGAGTTTTATTGCTCGGCTTGCATATTCGCAACCCTTTTGAAGGTTCGTTTCGACATTAGCGGTGTAAAGGGCTAACGCTATTAATGAATAATAGGTTTCCTCTTTTTCTAGCGAAGCTTCAAGGGCGTTTTTAGTAGCTTCGGTTTCGCCCCTTGAATAAAGATTCATTGCAAGAAGGTAGTAATCGAAAGCATTCTTTTGATGTTTGCTTTGGATTAACTCTGCCCATTTTGCATTTTTAACAAACTCAATTTCATAAGTAACGGAAGGGCGACCCTCCAAAAGGTCAATATAGTAGTTCAAACCGCCCTTGATGCTTTCTTTCGGGAACTGACAAGTTTTGCTCAAAGGCTCTTTTCTGATCATTTCTTCAAGCGCACCTCTGCCTGAACCTAAAACAACGAGATCTTCCGCATTTTTAACTTTAAATAAATCAAAAAGGGGATTAGCGTCATAAACGAGAGAATCTATTTTTTTCACAATATCATTATAGTCGCCATCGTTAGTGCCAACGTTGAGAGGTTTGTAAACTTCAATCCAACTCATCTCGCTTCGTTTTGGCATAAGAAAGTGTTCAAATTGAGTTTTTCTTAAACCAGCTTGAATTTCGAGATAATCTCTGTCGCAAGTAAGCCATTTGTTCCAATGATCTCCGCCCGGCAAATGTCCCCACATAAAGCATTTTCTTCCGATAAGCAGTTGGGTTGAAAATTGGAGAAGACCTTTTCCACTTTTATCTATGCTTGAAATCCATTTTTTATTATTGCTTGGTATATCATAAAAATAATCGATAGCTTCGTCTGCATTTTTTGAAAAGCTGGTATCAACTCCGTTCATATAAGGAATATCTTCTTTAGAGATTCTATAACCACCTTCTCGATAAGAGGTAATAAAACTTTTGCTTGCAGGAGTTATGAAACGGGTATCTTCGTTTTGCTCAACAGCGATATTAGACCACCAATACATATACGTGTCTTCGTCATTAGGATTTTCAATATCGATTTTAACAATAAGTTCGTTTCCTCTGAGTTGAGCCAAAACTGCATATACAAGACCGCGAATTTCCTCAAAAGCATACATTTTCAGAATATCTTCGCCGTTTTCTCCTTTTAATCTTTGGGTAAACATTGGCTCGCAGGTTATTGGAGAATGACCCTTTATTCCGATATTCCATTCAACACCGCCTGCAAACCAAGCGTTTCTTATAGCGAGATTAGCAAATTTTACTGCATCGTTTTCATATATAATATCTCTTTTTTCGTCTTTGTCATAAAGCGACCATAATCTTCCGCCGAGTTCGGGAAGAAAAACTGCTTTAAGATGCTCGTTTTCAAGAATAGCGGCGGTATATTCAATATCATATAAATCGCGAGAATATCCGTTTTGCATCTTATAAGGCAGAATAGTTTTAATCATACCTTCTCCAACGGCGAGCCCGTCTTCGGGAGAAACGCTTTCTTCCAGGAGAAAATAGGGATCCTGAGAAGCGTTATGAATATCCGGGATATCGCTATCTTGACCTAACGGACTGCTTTTAAGAATAATTTTTTCAAAACTTAACATATTAAAACTCCTAATATAAAATCGAGTAATACCAATCGTTGATAATTCTATCATAATTGAAATTGAATGTCTATGCAAAATTAGCTTTTTTATTTGTAAAAATCAACTTTTTTATTGAAAAAAATATTGAAAATTATAGCGTTTAGTGTTATTATTTTAAAGTAAAACCTTTAGTTTAAAGAAAGAAGTGCAAAATTATGAAGATAGGAATATATGGCTATGGTAATCTTGGCAGAGGTGTTGAGGCGGCAATAAATGCTTCAACCGACGCCCAGCTTGTTGGCGTTTTCACTCGTCGCGAGCCATCTTCATTAAAGATAAAAACCGAATCTGCCGGTGTTTATCACGTGAGCGAGGTTGGAAAATTCAAAGATGAAATCGACGTTATGATTATCTGTGGAGGTTCTGCAACCGATCTTCCCGAGCAAACTCCTCAGTTAGCAGGTATGTTTAACGTTGTTGATAGTTTTGATACCCACGCAAAAATACCTGAGCATTTCGAAGCGGTTGATAAAAGCGCTTTGTCTTCGGGCAAAGTTGCCGTTATTTCCGCAGGTTGGGATCCGGGAATGTTTTCGATAAACAGAGTTTATGCGTCAGCTATTTTGCCACAGGGCAAAAGCTATACCTTCTGGGGCAAGGGAGTCAGCCAAGGTCATTCCGATGCAATAAGAAGAATAGAAGGCGTTGTAGATGCAAGACAATATACAGTGCCTGTTGAAGACGCGATGGACGCTGTCAGAAGCGGAAGCTGTCCCGAACTTTCAACCCGTGAAAAGCATACAAGAGAGTGCTTTGTTGTGGCCGAAGATGGCGCCGATAAAAAAAGAATAGAAAAAGAAATCAAGGAAATGCCAAACTATTTTGCGGATTATAATACGTCGGTAACCTTTATTTCTTTGGAAGAACTTAAAGAAAAACATTCCGGAATTCCTCATGGCGGAACGGTTATCCATACAGGAAAAACAGGGTGGAATGACGAGAATACCCACGTTATTGAATATAAACTAAATCTCGATTCGAATCCTGAATTTACCGCAAGCGTGCTTTTGGCTTGCGCCAGAGCTGCCGATAGAATGGCGAAAAGGGGAGTATCGGGTTGCAAAACTATATTAGATATTGCACCTTCTGATATGAGCCCGATTTCTTCGGAAGAATTAAGAAAGAATATGCTTTAAGGAGCGCAAAAACTTATGTTGTGGAATGGATTTGAATGTGTAGAATCGCAGTTTGAGGGAAAGAAAACATTCGTTGTTTTGCCGAAAAAAGAAAGAGAAAAAAAGGTTCTCCTTTTAAAAACGGAATATTGGGATGCCTTTCCCAATACAGAAATTAAACTTTTGGAAGAAGGTTTTTACCTTTGTTATATTGAGAATAACAATCGTTGGGGAACCGACGAAGACCTTGACAGAAAAGCAAGATTTGTTGAAAGTGTTATTTCTCAGTATGATTTATCTTCAAAATGCGTTCCTGTAGGAATGAGTTGCGGAGGACTTTTTGCAATTAAATTTGCGGCAAAATATCCGCATTTGGTAGCCTGCCTTTATATCGATGCTCCCGTGCTTAATTTTATGAGTTGTCCTTGTGGCTTCGGTGTTGGAAATGCGTTGTCAGATAATTTAGATGAGATTCTTAATGCCTTAAACCTTAGTTTATCGGAATTGCTTTGCTATCGAGATATGCCGATGGATAAACTGCCAAAACTCATAGAAAATAAAATTCCCGTTGTTATGGTTGCGGGGGATAGCGATAAAGTCGTTCCGTATATTGAAAACGGAATATTGCTCGAAAGGGCATATAAAGGAAATAAGCTTCCTTTAGAAGTTTATATAAAAGCGGGTTGCGACCATCATCCCCACGGCCTTGAAGATCCAACTCTTGTTATTAATTTTATCAAGAAATTTTCATAAAAAAACTGTCGGACTAATAAGCTTTAGTCCGACAGTTAATTTTTATTTAAGATCTTTCTTTATTTTTGTTGTTGAAATTTCAGGAGTTCTTGGAAGATAAACAACCTCGCAGAGATCGCTCAGGAAATCGAATTTACCCTTCCAATCGTCCCCCATAACAAAGGTGTCGATATGATATTCTTTAACGTCGTTTCTCTTTTGATCCCAACTTTCTTCGGGAATAACGAGGTCAACATATCTGATAGCTTCAAGAAGCATCTTTCTTTGTTCATAGGGGAAATAGCATTTTTTCTGCTTCATATTCCAGTTAAATTCATCTGTTGAAAGAACGACAACAAGATAGTCGCCTTGTTCTTTTGCGCGCTTTAAAAGATTAATGTGCCCATAATGGAGAAGATCAAATGTACCATAAGTTATAACACGTTTCATATTTTTAAACACCTTTATTTTTTATAATCGCTCGAAAGCATAGATATTATACATCAATTTTCTTTAAAAGTCAATCAGCATTATTCTTATTTTTGCAAACGTCTTTTCATATATTCGCGAGCAGAAGACTCAAATCTGTCATCGAGATCAGATAAAGAAATGCCGGAATTTTTTCTCATAAACGCAGTTTTCAAAATAAGATCGCAAAGCTCCGGATTTTTAGGCAAAAGCGGTCCGTGAGAATAAGAAGCAAAAACATTTTTATATCTTGCTCCTTCGGTTTTGTCTTTTCCGTTGTTTCCAAAGCCCGCCGTAATAGTTCCTAAAGGACGAACGCCATCGCCTAAAAAGGTTAAGCCTGAATGATTTTCGAATCCAACAATTTCGTGTCCGCCGTCAACTTCATCGAGAGTGAATTTAAAATCGCCGATTAAACGTTTTTTCTCGCCAATAGTGTGAACGTTTATTGCGCCTAAAAAGTCGAGTTGCTTTCCGTCCCAGGTTTTATAATATTGACCCAGAAGCTGATAACCGCCGCAAATTGCGAGAAAAACCTTTTCATCTTCAACCGCTGATTTTATAGCGTCGCCCTTTCCGTTTTTCAGATCGTTTAAGAGAATGGATTGTTCAAAATCTTGACCTCCTCCGATAAAGAAAACGTCATATTTTGAAGGGTCGAGGGCGGTACCAACTGGTATTTCATCAATTTCGCAATCAATTCTTCTCCATTCGAGTCTTTTTTTCATGCAGATGATATTTCCTCTATCACCATAAAGATTGAGAGTGTCAGGATAAAGGTGGCATATTTTAAGTTGTTCCATTGTGTTTGAGCCTCCTTATTTCCAAAAATCTTTATAGTTGTATGTCTTGCTGAAAACTTCTCTTATGTCAAGCATAGCGGTATATGTCGGCATAATAAAAGCGGGAGTGGGGTCAGAAACGATATCCTCTATAAGCTTGTTATAGTCGGTATCGATTGTGATTTTATCTGTTGGTATTCCGGCGTATTTAAAACGAAGCGCCATATCGTCGGCACGGGTTCCCGTAACAATAACCTTATGCAGATTATCCCCAAGGTCGGTTAATTTTTCAAAATCCGCATCCCAAATCCAAGAAATATCAGTTCCGTCGGCATACCTGTCGTTAAGGCCAACAACAAAGGTGGAAGGTTCGGTAATGTTGCAAACAAAGTTGAGAACTTGATTTGCTCCTGCGGGGTTTTTAACCAGAATCATTCTTATATCTGTATCGTTTATGTGGAATTTTTCCATTCTTCCGAACCCGCAACTGAACGAAGCCAAAGCAGAGATAATATCTTCGTTTTTAAAACCTGCGGCAAAGCCTATTGCGGCGGCAGCGGTTGCATTGTATACGTTATAACCACCGGGGAGATTAACCATAACCTCATATTTTTTATCGGCAATTTTCAAAATAATATCGCTGCTATCAACCGTTGAATTAATGATTTCCTCGGTTGAAACGAGTTTTTCAGGAGAGGCGTATCCGCATTTTTTGCATTTGAAAGCGCCGAGATGACCATAGGTAACAAAATCGTATTCATATTCTGATCCGCATTTTATACAATAAGGAGCGTCTGAAACCTCCGCAACTCTCTCTTTGTATATCGGGCAGTTAAGACCATAGAAAATAACCTCGTTAGAGATCCTGTCCTTTAAAGAAACCGAAAGAGAGCAATCGGCATTAAGACATACTTTAGCATCCGGAACGTTTTTAATTCCTTCGTAAATACCTGTTAAGGTGTGGGTGATTTCGCCATATCTGTCGAGCTGGTCTCGGAAAATATTAGAAACAACGATATAGTTAATTTTAGCATAACGGCTAACGTATTTAAAAGCAAGCTCGTCGCATTCTATAAGCGCATAGTCATATTTGCATTTGCCCAAAAGGGAAGAATTAATAACAAATTCCGCCGCAATACCCGTATCCATATTAGCGCCCGATTTGTTTGTGAAGTATGTTTTTCCGCTTTTAATAAGGATTTCTTCAATTATTCTGGTGATAGTTGTTTTTCCGTTAGTTCCCGTAACCAAAATAATTTTTATATCCTTCGAAAGCGCTCCGATAATTTTTGGGTTCATTTTAAGCGCAATAGTTCCCGGAACGTTAGTTCCGCCGCGTCCTAAAAGTCTTAAAAGTTTTCTTGCGAGTCTTGCAATAATTATGGTTAAAGATGTATATAGCCTCACTGATCGTTCTTTCCTTTTTTATCATTTATTTTGGATTTAATAAATTCAATTATCTTCGGCAAAAAAGGCGTTATAGCGCAAGCTAAAACGAGAATTGCCGCAATTATAACAATAGCGATTATCCAACCCGACAAAGGCTTTTCGCCCGTTTGAGGTAGTAAAGATAAAAGAGTTAACATTTATATCATCTCAATTCTTATAGCATTTATTTAATAGTACCATAAAATGGAGACTTCGTCAATCAATAACTTTCAGTAATTATCAGTTTGTTAACAAATTAATGCTTGCAATATTGGAAGAAATGTTATATAATGACAAGTGTCTATGAAAAAAACAGATAACGGAGGTAAAAAACATGGGCGACTTTTCTATTATTATACCGATCGTATTAATGATCGCAATTTTCTATTTTCTTATGATTAGACCTCAGAAGAAGAGAGAAAAAGAAGAGCAAGAAATGAGAAATGCTATGCAGATTGGCGATGAGATTATCTCAATCGGCGGAATTTGCGGAAGAATCGTTTCTATTAAAGATGATAGCATCGTTCTTGAATCTCCTGCAGATCATTCAAAAATTAAACTTCTCAAAACTGCTATTCAAACAAACGTAACAGCAAACGAGAAAATCAAGGCAGAAAAGGAAGCAAGAGCAGCAGCGAGAGCCGCAGCAAGAGCGAATAAGCCTGCAAAAAAAGAAAAGAAACAAAAGTAATTTGTTGAATTTTATAAAGTCTTGGAGAAATCCGAGGCTTTATTTTTTATAAATGCACCGAGTAATTAAAAGGGAGAAATAGGAATATTAATTAATAAAAACAAAAAGAGGAGAACTTTTATGAAAAATAAATTTTCTGCGACGATATCGGTAAGTCGCCCAAAAATATTCTTATTCGGAACAATTCTCGGAATTATTTCTTCTACAGTATTAATTTTTATTTTCGCTTTTATTTTAACAATTTGCGATTTAGGAGAAGCCGCAGCATTTCCATGTTCCTCTGTTTCTATGGGGTTAGGAGGATTTATAGGAGCGTTTTATAGTGCCAAAAAAATAGGCGAGAAGGGATACGTCTGCGGACTTTTGATTGCAATTATAATGCTTGTTATA
Source organism: Acutalibacteraceae bacterium (assembly GCA_045630885.1). Taxonomy (GTDB): domain Bacteria; phylum Bacillota; class Clostridia; order Oscillospirales; family Acutalibacteraceae; genus UMGS1532. The sequence continues at coordinate 14,407 of JAZQTQ010000010.1, read as the reverse complement.
TCTACGATAGTGTCAATGTTTTTAAACGGATTTAATTTTACTGAAAAAACTCTTTTGAGAGCATTGATTGTTGTGATAATGTCAATGCTCGGCGGCATAATCGGAATAAACAAAAAAACAAAGAGCTTGGTTAAGTAATAAAAAATTTCAACTGTTGAAAAAAGAAAAGAAATAGGCTATAATGAAATTAATTCGAGGGGCTTTTTATGTCAGAACGGTTGAAAACAAATTTGGCAGTATTTTTAGCATTTTCTGTTATATTTTTAAGCGTGTATAATAATGTTACTGATATTTTTGCAAAAGAAAGCAAACCACCGAAAAAAACAGTAATAATAGACGCAGGACACGGCGGTTTTGACTCAGGTGCCGTCGCAAATGACGGAACCTATGAAAAAGATATTAATTTGCAAATATCAAAAAAACTTAAGTCCTTATTATCGGACTTAGGATATGATACTATTGTAACAAGAGAAACCGATGATGCTCTGAAAAACGGTGGAGAATCCTCTGTTGCCGATAAGCAGGGGGACCTCAAATGTCGCCTCAATATAATGCAAGAAAATCCTGATTCAATTTTTATAAGTATTCATCAAAATAAATTTGAGCAGGAAAGTGTTTGGGGCTTGCAGGTTTTTTATTCCAATTTCGAAAATTCGAATTTGCTTGCTAAAAATATTCAGGATAGATGGAATGAAAGCGCAGGCAAGGAGAAACCGCGATGCGAAAAAAACGATACCAGGGGTGTATTTATTTTAAGGAATGCAGTTGTCCCGTCGATTATAATTGAATGTGGCTTTTTGAGCAATAATGATGAATTAAGGCGGTTGAAATCGGAAGAATATCAAAACGAGCTTTGTTCAATAATTGCTGATGGAATTGATAAATATTTTGAAGAAAAAGAGGAAGTTAAAAATGGCGAAAATTAGAACGCAGTATGTTTGTTCCGAATGTGGATACGTTGCGGCAAAATGGTCGGGGCAGTGTCCCGAATGTGGCGAATGGAATACGATGCTTGAAAGGGAACCTGTGAGTGATAGTCTAAAAGGCATTTCGGCTTCCGCTTCGAGAATCGCCCTAGCATCTCCCGTAACCGAGATAGATATAGAAAACGAGCATCGTTATAATAGCGGAATAGGGGAACTTGATAGAGTTCTTGGCGGAGGAATAGTTAAAGGCTCGGTTGTGCTTTTAAGTGGTGAACCGGGAATTGGTAAATCAACCATACTTCTTCAGATATGCGGAAAAATTGCAGGAGATTTCAAGATTCTCTATGTATCCGGAGAGGAATCGGCAAGGCAATTAAAGCTTCGCGCAGGCAGATTATCTGTTAACAACCGAAATCTTATGATAATGGCGGATAACGATGCCGAAGCAATCTGTGAATATATAAAAACCTATAAGCCCGATATTGTTATGATTGATTCGATTCAAACAATGGCAATATCTGAACTCAATACCTCAAGCGGAAGCATATCTCAAGTCAGGGAATGTACGAATCTTTTTATGAGAACGGCAAAGGCTTTGGATATCCCGATTTTTATTGTTGGTCACGTTAATAAAGACGGGGGAATAGCAGGCCCTAAAGTTATGGAACATATCGTTGATGCGGTGCTTTATTTCGAAGGGGATCATAACTATTCCTATAGAATTTTAAGGGCCACCAAAAACCGCTTTGGTTCAACAAATGAAATAGGCGTTTTCGAGATGTGTGAAGATGGACTTCGAGAGGTTGAAAACCCCTCTCAAATGCTTCTTTCGGGAAGATTGGGCAACGTTTCGGGAACCTGTGTCGTTTGTACATTAGAAGGCTCGCGCCCAATTCTTGCAGAAATTCAAGGCCTTGTTTCGGCAACGGGCTTTGGAAATCCGAGAAGAATGTCAACAGGCTTTGATTATAACAGAATGAATCTAATTTTGGCTGTATTGGAAAAAAGGCTAGGATTCTTCTATTCGAATTTAGACGTTTATTTGAATATTGTTGGCGGATTAAGATTGGACGAGCCCGCAACCGACCTTCCTGTTGCCTTGTCGCTCATATCAGGAATCAAAGATATTCCGCTAGACGATGGCCTTGCGGCATTCGGCGAAATCGGACTTTCAGGGGAACTGCGCTCCGTTTCTCACGCATCGCAGAGAATAAACGAAGCGCAACGATTAGGCTTTAAAAGGGTTATTTTCCCCGAAAGTTGCTTAAAGCAGATAAGGGCATCAGCTTTTGATATCGAACTTATTCCTGTTAAAACCCTCAGAGACGCCATCATCAAAACCTTTTGATAAATAGTGCGGACAACCGCCTTTAGTGTTTGTAATAACGCTGATTTTATCCAGCATACAGTAGCCTTCCTTTTGATGCTCGCAGTTTTTTGCGCATTGAATTATGCTCATAAATATCACCCGATATATTATGTCCGATAGTTTCATAAAAATTAAGAAAAACTTGAGTTCTGCTAAACTTTGTCGGTAAGTTTGAGCAGTTCTCAAGTTTTTTTATAAAAAGAAAAAAGACGTTGGCCTCGTGGCCCCCGCATTACCTCAAAAAGAGGGTTACGTGACGTCTTTTTATTAGAGACACTGCTGAAACGGCGGGCGGAGTTGAAAACAACTCAGGCTTGTCGCCAACAGACAGTGTCTCGTAAGATAGGGTCGTCGATATGGGTGTCCCGAATAATCGGTCTCACGTCCGTATCTCGCCTGTCTCTGATATTAGTATATCCGATTTTTTGCAAATTGTCAATAATGATTAAAAAAACGAACCGAGTTATTGTGGCGCAATTTGCTTCCAAAGAAGCCATTGCAAATACTCCACATTCTCCTCGGTTCGAGAACATTATATCACGTCATACTGAATTGAATTATTAGTTATTTATCAAAGCCGGGGTTTATTGCATAGAAGTTTTTGGCATCGAGCTTATCTTGAACTAACCGCAAGCCTTCCGCAAATCTCTGATAATGAACGACCTCGCGCTGGCGAAGGAACTTGATAACGTCCCTAACGTCGGGATTATCGGCGCAGAACCTCAAAATATTATCATAGGTTGTTCTGGCTTTTTGCTCTGCGGCGAGGTTTTCGTGAAGGTCGGTTACTATATCTCCCTTGCTTTGCATAGTTGCAGCAGACCAAGGCACACCCGCAGCAGAATTAGGATAAACGCCATTTGTATGGTCGATGAAATATGCATCAAAACCGCCCGTTTCTATCTGGTCGTCGGTTAGGTTTTTGGTTAACTGATGAACGATGGTTCCAACCATCTCAAGGTGGGCGAGTTCCTCGGTTCCGATGTCAGTAAATAAAGCTTTGATTTCTGAATAAGGGGCGGCAAAGCGTTGGCTCAAATATCTAAGGCTTGCTCCCAACTCGCCATCCGGGCCACCATATTGGCTGATTATTAACTGCGCAAGTTTCGGGTCGGGGTTTTTGATGTTTATTGGATATTGAAGTTTTTTCTGGTATTGCCACATTAGTTATCACACTCCGGTTTATCCCATGGCCAAGGGTTATTTACCCAATCCCATTCTTTTTCACACATACTTTTATCGGCAGTTATTGGGCCGAAACATTCGTTATATTCTTTCATAAGCTCTTTATATCTTTCTGTGTATTTTCTGAAAGATTCAAGCGCCATTTCATCCTTTGGGTGGGTATCAAGGAAAAGATGAATTTCCCAAGCGGCAAATTGCGCTGCTTGAAGACGTTTTAATAGCTTTACGCGTTCTCTTTCATCTTTCATTTCGCTTTCCTCCCTTTAAAAGGTTTGTCAAGACTGGGGAAAAGGGTTCCTCTGCATAGTGCTTCTTCGTTCTGGTAGGTTTTATCGAATTCCTGCATAGGCCCATAAACCATTGTTAAAGGCAGTTCATCTAAAGGCGTCGAGCTAAATCGACATTTTGGTTGTTCGACTGACGGCGAACGATTTATTATAAAAATTTTATCTTCCATTTAATTACCTCCTATATTTCCATAATATGGGAAGTGAGCGCAACGGTTAAAAAAATAAAGAAACCGCAGAAAAAACTGCGGTTTCAAATGAATTATTGAATTAAAATCCCATTTTCTTGCTCATATCTGCCTTGATTTCATCTGCTAAAGTTTTGCTCTTTTCGGTTGATTCATCAATAGCTTCAATATAAAGTTTGATTTTAGGCTCAGTTCCCGAAGGACGCAGGAAAACTGACGAACCATCTTCAAGCTTCAAAGAAATAACGTTTGATTTGGGAAGGTTTATTTTGGATTTTTCTTCTGTTAAAACGTCGAGCGTAACAGAACTCTGATAATCGCTGAAGGAAACGATTTTTATTCCTGCGATCGATTTTGGAACGTTAGTTCTGAAATCGTCCATAATGCCCTTCATTCGTTCCATACCGTCAGCACCTTCGCAGGTAAAGCTGGCTTGCATATTGCAATAGTAACCGAATTCTTCATATATAGAATCCAAAACTTGCGCTAAAGTTAAGTTCTTTTCCTTATAGTAAGCCGCCATTTCGCAGATGAGCATTGAAGCGCCGATAGCGTCCTTATCTCTAACGTATCTTCCCGGCATATAACCATAGCTTTCTTCGAATCCGAAAACATATCTTGAGTCCTCGTTAGTTTTTTGAAGCTCGGTAACGATTCCGCCGATAAACTTAAATCCGGTTAAACAAATTTGAAGCTCACAACCATACTTTTTAGCGATTTTCTCGCAAATGGTTGTTGAAACGATGGTTGAAACTGCGAGAGGATTAGAGGGCAACGTTCCGTTTTTCTTCTTTCCTGAAAGAATGTAGTCAAGAAGCAAAACACCAACCTGATTTCCCGTTAAAAGAGAATAACCGTTGTTAGTTTTGATTGCAATACCAACTCGGTCTGCATCGGGGTCGGTTGCCAACAAAAGGTCTGCATCTGAATTTTTAGCGAGATTCAAAGCGCAAGTAAAAGCTTCTCTAATTTCAGGGTTGGGGTAGGGGGCGGTTGGGAAATTGCCGTCAGGTTTTTCCTGTTCGGGAACGACTGCAACGTTATTAAGCCCCATTTTCTTTAAAATCGCTCTAACCGGTTTGTTGCCGGTTCCGTTTAATGGCGTGTAAATAACCTTAAGGTCGCTGTTTTTAAGAACGTCCGGATTAACAGAAAGTCCTGAAACTTTGTTTAGAAAATTTTCGATAACGTCTTCCGATATATATTCGATTTTACCTTCATTAAGTGCTAAATCAAAGTCAATTCTTTTGATGCCGTTGAAGGTGTTAACGTCCTTCATATATCCATAAACGAGTTCGCTGGCTTCAAGGTTAAGCTGACATCCGTCAGGACCATAGGCTTTGTATCCGTTATATTTAGATGGGTTATGGCTTGCGGTTATAACTATACCTGCATCGCATTTAAGTTCTCTAACAGCAAAAGAAAGCATAGGGGTTGGCATAAGTTCGGGGTAAATCATAACCTTAATTCCGTTTGCCGCAAAAACGCTTGCCGCAATTTTTGAAAATAAGTCGGATTTAATTCTGCTGTCATAAGCAATAGCAACTTTGGGATTAGAGAATGCAGAGTTCAGATAGTTAGAGAAGCCTTGAGTTGCCTTTCCAACGGTGTAAACATTCATTCTGTTTGTTCCGGCTCCTATAATGCCTCTGAGTCCTGCAGTACCAAACTCAAGCTCCTTATAGAATCGATCGAAAATTTCGTCTTCGTTTCCTTCAATAGATTTTAATTCATCAATTAGGTCAAAATCTAAAGTGGCTTTATGAAGCCAATCGTTATATTTTTCATTTATGTTCATAGAGCAGCCTCCAAAAAAATCTTATATTATATATAGTATAACTTTTTATAAAAAATATGTCAATATGCTAAAAATTAAAAATAATACAAAAAATATCATAATTTTGGCAAAATTTTTATCTAAAATTATCGTGTAAAATGAAATTTTGCGAAAAATGTAAAATTTTGTAAAAAATTACTTTTATTTGGCACAAAATTATATATATTTTTTACAAAAAGTTCTTGACAATTAAAAAACTTTGGTTTATTATTAAATTAGGTTTAAAGAACTTTAGGTGGATTATGAAAAGCGTTGACGGTGCAAAATTAAATAGTATGGCAGATAATGAGTTGTTAACTCTTTACAAAGGCGATGCAAACGATGAGGCTTTAATGCTTCTTTTTGCCAGATATCAGCCTATGATAGCTGCGCGTATTCGTCATTTTAATTTTGCTTCTGCTGATGTGGAAGATCTTTGTCAGGAATGTATGATAGGGCTTTACAGCGCTATCCTTTCCTATGAACCTGCAAAATCTTCTTTTTCAACCTTTTCAAGGATTTGTATTGACAGAATGTTAATTGCGGCTTTAAGGAGTAGGAATCGTGCGATTGAAGTTCCGTCAGATGCAAAGGCAAGTCTTGATGAAATCGAAAACCTTATTTCTTCAAACGGCGAAAGCGATCCTCAGCTCCTTTTTGAAAGGCTTGATAGTTTTGAGGGATTGAAGCAGAAGGCGAATGAAGAACTTTCGAAGCTTGAGTTTTCAGTTTTAAATTATGTTTTCAGCGGTATGTCTTATAAAGAAACTGCTGAGGCTCTGAAGATAAGCGAGAAGGCTGTTGATAACGCTGTTCAAAGGATAAGGCGCAAGTTCTCAAAAATCTTATAGAAATGCCCAAAGTAGCTCAACAGTAGAGCGTTGTTAGCAAAGATGTCGGTGCAAATCCGTCCGGGGCGAAAAAACAACCGAAAGAGGTAAAAAAACATGTTCGAAGACAAGACACTGGTTTGCAAAGACTGCGGAGCAGAGTTCGTGTTCACAGCTGGTGAGCAGGAATTTTATGATTCCAAGGGATTTGTAAATGAGCCGCAGCGTTGTAAGGCTTGCCGTGATGCACGCAAGAATGCAGGAAGAGCTCCCAGAGAGTATCATGAAGCAGTATGTGCATCCTGCGGTGGAGTTGCAAAGGTTCCTTTCGCTCCCAGAGATGATCGTCCCGTTTATTGCAGCGAATGTTTCGCTAAGATGAAGGAAGAAGCGTAATCTTAACTGATTTAAGGCCGTTTGGAATACCAAAACGGCCTTTTTTCTTTCGAATTTTAAAATTATTCATAAAAGTTAATAATTTATTAATATAATTTCGATTGTTTTATTATAAAATATAAATGCCAAGGAGTGATGAATAATGTCGGAATATAAAATTTTGATTGTTGATGATGATATAAATATCTGCGAGTTGTTAAGACTATATCTGCAAAAAGACGGATTCGCAACCAAAGTGGCAACCGATGGAGAACAGGCTTTGAATTTGGCAAAAACCGAAAATCCGGATTTAATTCTTTTGGATATTATGCTTCCGAAGATAGATGGGTGGCAGGTTTGCAGAGAAATAAGAAAAAGTTCATCTGTGCCGATAATTATGCTAACGGCAAAAAGCGAAACCTTTGATAAGGTATTGGGGCTTGAGCTCGGAGCAGACGACTATGTATCGAAGCCATTCGATACAAAAGAGGTTGTTGCAAGAGTAAAGGCGGTTTTAAGAAGAAGTAATTCGAGCGAAGTTAACGTTGGAAAAATTAAAGAGGTTAATTTCGATAAACTTAAAATTAATCTTACGACTTATGAATTAACGGTTGATGATAAGGTTATCGACACTCCGCCTAAGGAGTTAGAGCTTATTTATCATCTTGCAAGTAACCCTAATAGAGTTTATACAAGGGATCAACTTCTCGATGAGGTTTGGGGCTTCGAATATTATGGGGATTCCAGAACCGTTGACGTTCACGTTAAGAGAATAAGAGAAAAGCTTGAAGGCGTTTCGGATAAGTGGTCGTTAAAGACTGTTTGGGGCGTTGGATATAAATTTGAAACAAGATAAGGATTGAAATATTTGAAATTAAAGTTAAAAATATTCAAGAAATATTTTGCAATAACAACGGTTGTTATAGTTCTCAGTCTTGTTTTTATGTTGGCGGCGCTCAGCTTTTTCGTTAGTAATTATTTAGCGGATGAAAAGCGTGAGGTTCTTCAAAAAAGTTGTGAATCTATTTCTGAAATTGCAGCTTCTAGAAATTTGCCGCAAGATGCATTGATTTCTTATTCGAGAACAGTTCTGCCTTTTGTTTCAAATGCGGTGGACGCTGAGTTTTTGATAACGAATACGAACGGAGAAGCGGTTTATTGCAGTTGTGATTTATATAAAAACGACAGAAGCTGCTTTCATACTAATGAAAACGTTTCAAAAAGAATCAATGAGATTTCTTTAAATTCGGGCGAGTTCTATGAGGTTGGAAATTTTGACGGCAATCTAAACGATATGTATTTTATTTATGGAACCAGATTGCTCGATAAAAACAATAACACCGTAGGAGTTGTTTATGCCTTTTCGCAGTCGTCATCCATTAAATATGTTTTTATGAACATCTTCAGAATGTTTTTGATGGCGTCTTTCATAACAATAATTATAATGTTTTTCGCGGTTTATTATATTTCTTATAGATTGACCAAACCGCTAACTCTTATGTCGGAAGCGGCAAGATGTATGGCGAGAGGGGATTTTTCAAAAAGAATCCCAATAACCAGCGAGGACGAGGTTGGGGAACTTGCAGCGGCTTTCAATAATATGACCGACTCTTTAGTTCAGCTCGAAAGCACGAGGCGAGGCTTTATTGCTAACGTTTCCCACGAATTGAAAACTCCGATGACAACCATAGGCGGTTTTATAGACGGAATAATTGACGGAACTATAGAAGAACAAAAAAGAGACGAATATTTAAAGATTGTCAGTTCAGAGGTTAAGCGTTTGTCCAGACTCGTTCAGTCTATGTTGGGCCTTGCAAGGCTTGAATCAGGAGAAACAAAAATTAATCCGATAAGAATAGATATGTCGGCTATGATTATCGATATTGCTCTCGCACAACAACAAAGAATCGAGGCAAAAAATCTTTCGATTGAAGGCCTTGATAAACTTCCATCAATAAAGTTTTATGCAGACAGAGATCTTATCCATCAGGTGGTATATAATCTTGTTGATAATGCCGTTAAGTTTTCGAATGACGGGGGAGAGATATCATTTGGTTTGAGAGAGCGTGATGATAAAATCTTCTTTAGCATAAAAAACACAGGCGATGGCATAGCCGAAAACGACCTGCCGTATATTTTTGAAAGATTTTATAAATCTGATAAGGCCAGGTCGGAAATTAAGGATAGTACAGGCTTAGGTTTGTATATTGTTAAAACGATTATTGATATTCATGGCGGAGAAATCTTCGTTAAAAGTATTCAGGGCGGGTATACAGAATTTTGCTTTTATCTGCCGAAAAATATATAACCAAGGAGAATAAGAATATGGATGAATTTGAGAACAAAAATATTGAATCTGAGGAGAATTCAGGAAGTGAATCAGCTCCTTCTTTCGAGGCGGAAACTCCATTAGACGAAAAGCCGGAAAACCAAAACGACGTTTCTCAAAATGAGCCGTTTGACCCATTTGCAGTATCGTCGAGTGATGCGCCTTTCGAATCGCAGCATCAATTTGGAAACTGTGGTTATGATATTTATGGAAGACCTTATAACAGTCAGTCAGGAACGTTTAATCAGCCAAATCCTAATAATTATTATGAACCCAGACCTCCTAAATCTAAAAATACGGGATTAAAGGTTTTCATAATAATTTTATCTGCCGTTTTAGCAACCGTTTTAACGTTTTGTGTAATTTCCTTAACTTCCAAAAACCTTAATAAAGAAAAAACGTCAAATAATGGTGAAAGAAAAAATAATTCTGCGCCAAACGTTGAACTATATGAACGCCCCGAAAGCGATGATGAGCTTTCTGCCAACTATACCGAGGCTTTCAATTTGGCAAGAGAGTCTGTCGTTGATATTTTAGTTTATAGTCCTGATGACGACAGTATGAGCGGAAGCGCAAGCGGTGTTATATATTCGGAAGACGGATATATAGTAACAAACGATCATATTTATGAATCAGTTCCAAACGCAAAATTTTTGGTTAAATTAAGCAACGGAACAGAACACCGAGCAAGTTTTGTTGCGGGTGATGTTAGAAGCGATCTTGCGGTTCTTAAATTTGATGAAAAGGTTGACGGACTTATTCCTGCAGAGTTTGGCGATTCGGAAAGCTGTATAGTAGGAGAGCCGGTTATAACAGTTGGTTATCCTTTTACTTATGGCGAAAGTGCAACCTTAACACACGGTATTCTTTCTGCAGTTGACAGAAGGGTTACAAGTTCAACAACAAACTATGCTTCAACCTTCCTTCAAACAGATGCAACTATCAATCCCGGAAATTCGGGCGGTGCGCTTTGCAATATGTATGGTCAGGTTATTGGTATAACCTCATCAAAACTTGCGGGTGATGAATATGATGCAGTTTCGTTTGCAATTCCAACAACAACAATGAAAAGAGTTGTAAACGGACTTATCAAAAACGGTTGCGTTGCAGATAGAGCAAAGCTCGGTATAACGTATAATGAAATTGACTTCTTAACTGCTGATTCGCTTAATCTGCCAAGAGGCGTTATGATTCAGTCGGTTAGTGAAGACAGCGAGCTTTACACCTATGGTATCACAAAGGGTGATATTATAACCCACGTTAACGGAATCGAAATTCTTAGCTCAAATACTTTGCTCGATGTCATTGAAGCTTCAAAGGCAGGAGATAAGGTTGAATTAACTATATATAAAGCTTCAAAAGGAACGGAAGATACAGTTAGTGTTACAATGCTTTCCGATAAGGGAGTTTCCAGTTATACAACCGAAAAAGCCGAGAGTAATTATATAAATCCGTTTGGATTTTAAAATTAAATAGATAATAAAAAAACGCCGTTTGTATTAGTCTTTTGAAGACTTTTCATATAATGGCGTTTTTTGTGTATTTATTTTTTGAATTTGTGTAAAAATATTAAACGAAAGGAAGGGGTTAAATGGAAAAAAGAATGAAGAAAACTCTAATGACGGCAAGCATTATCGCAGGCTCTGCGTTAGCAGCGGGAGCAACGTCATATATTGCAACAAAGATATTAATTAAGGTAGCGCTTGATAGGAAACAACCTAAAAATTTTGAAGAAATGAAGCTGGCTAAGAAAAGAGTTAGCGGAATTAATGAGAAGGATATTTTCTATAAAGAGTTGGATGAGGGTGCTAAAAAAATATCTGAAAACGAAGATGAAATCATCAAGATTAAAGCTTTCGACGGTATTGACTTGGTTGGGCATTGGATACCTTGCGAGAATGCCAAAAGAAATATAATTGCAATGCATGGTTGGAGATCTTCTTGGGATAGGGATTTTGGCGCAATTTCGTCGTTTTGGCAGGAAAATGGTTGCAACGTATTATACGTTGAACAGAGAGGTCAGAACAATAGCGGTGGAGATTATATGGGCTTTGGATTGATAGAGCGATATGATTGTATCGAGTGGGTAAAATGGCTTTTAGAAAACAAGAGCAACGGATTACCAATTTATTTAGGCGGAGTTTCTATGGGCGCAACAACCGTGCTTATGGCGGCGGGATTGGGACTTCCGAAAGAGGTTAAAGGAATCATAGCGGATTGCGGCTTCACATCGCCCCACGAAATATGGAAACACGTTGTTAAAAATAATATGAAGCTGTCGTTTGGGTTAATGGGCAGAATTGCAAATGATATGTGTAAAAGAAAAATTAATTTTGGCTCCAGAGAATATTCGACCATAGAAGCGATGAAGGTTAATAAAACCCCCGTTTTGTTTATTCACGGAAGCGATGACCATTTTGTCCCAATAACAATGACTTATGAAAACTATAAGGCCTGTAACGGGGACAGAAGACTTTTTGTTGTACCTGGCGCAGAGCACGGAATGAGTTATTTTGTGGATAAGGAAGGTTACGAATCGGAATTTCTTGACTTTTGGAAAGATTACGATTAAATGTTGAAAAAAGTTTTGGTTTGAGGTATAATTATAGCAAGTTAATTAAAAGGGGAGGTAGCAAAGAATGGATAATATATTAACAACTAATAAACTATCCAAAAAGTTCAAATCCAACCTTGCCGTAGATGGTATTTGTATGAATATAAACAGGGGTGATATATATGGCTTCGTTGGAGAAAACGGCTCAGGAAAAACAACCGTTATAAGGCTTATTTCGGGTCTTATTTTTCCGAGTTCCGGAAGTTTTAAACTTTTTGGCGCAGATAACAATTCCGGCGAAATATTATCTGCAAGAAGTAAAATCGGAGCAATAGTTGAAACCCCTTCGATATATCTCAATATGTCGGCTTTCGATAATCTCAAATCGCAATGCTTGCTTTTGAAAAAAGGAGAAGAATGTATACCTGAGGTTTTAAAGGACGTTGGGCTTTATGATTTAATAACCTCCAAAAAGCACGCGGGGGATTTTTCTCTTGGTATGCGTCAGCGCTTGGGAATAGCAATGGCGCTTTTAGCTGAGCCTGAATTTTTAATTCTCGACGAGCCGATGAATGGGCTCGACCCTGCGGGCATCGTTGAAATCAGAGAGCTTATATTAAGACTTAATAAAGAAAAGGGGATAACTTTTCTCATTTCTTCCCATATCCTTTCCGAGCTTTCTTTGGTTGCAACGAAATATGGTATTATTTCAAAGGGCAAAATAATCAAAGAAATAACGGCGGAGGAGCTCCATAAAGAGTGTGCAAAAACGACCTATATATATGTCCAAAATAGTGAAATATTGAAAGAAACGCTCGAAAGCATTAATCTGGAAAACCCTTTTGAACTTATTGAAAGCGGAGTTAGAATTTTTGGAGAAATTGATCTTAATGTAGTTTTGCTTTCTTTAATCCAAAAAGATATAAAAATAAGCAGTATTAATTGTTGCGAAACAGGTTTTGAGGAGTATTATCTGTCGCTGTTGGGAGGTGCCCATAATGGTTGAGCTTTTAAAGGTCGATTTTAAGAGGGTTTATAAAGATAAGCTTATATTGGTTATGGGTATTTTGGCGGTGGTTTTTGCTTTATTAATTCCGCTTTTATATGCCGCTTTATTATCAAGTGATGAAGTTGCAGGAAATCCATTGTTTTCTTTTCAAATGTATGGAAAGAACATATTTTTCACCAGCTTTTCTATGTCAAACAATCTGGGTTTGATAGCGCCTGTGTTGCTTTCAATTATCCTATGCAAAGATTTTTCTTTCGGAACGGTTCGCAATAAGATAATTGCAGGAAAAAGCCGAACGAAGATTTTTATGTCAATGTTTATCGTGTCAACTGTAACGATAATTGCCGTAATGCTCTTTCAAGGATTTTTAACTCTGGGAACGAGTCTTCTGTTCTTCGACTATCAGCCAACGCCCTTTGAATTTTCCGACCTTTTTTATTTCTTCGCTTCTTTGGGTCTTGAAATAGTCGTGCTTTGTTTTACCGGCGCTATGATAGCCTGGCTTGTTGCAACTATGAAGAACGTTGGATTAGTTATCGTTTTATGTGTTGCAATATCCTTTGGGCTTAGTCTTATTTATTCTGTTATTGCAACTATTTTAAGTTATCTCGAAATGTCGGGCGGCGATGAAACCACCATCGAAATTTTGAGATTTATAAGTCGAATAAACGTTGCGGGAATGTTTTCCGAAATCGGATCTAAAGAATATTCTCTTTCCGATATTTTGTATATTTTAATTCCTTCACTAATTGGAATATTTGGATTTGTAGGACTGGGACTTTTGAAGTTTAATAAAAAAGACTTGAAATAAAACATAAAAACGGGAGTTTGGTTTTGCCAAACTCCCGTTTTTAATTATCTGTTAAATTTAATTGTTTTCTTCTTCGCGCTTGCAAGCCCAAACAAGGCTGATAATCCACATAACTATGGTCCAACCCAAGAAGATGTTGAATAAAATAACCTTCGTTCTTCTGTTTCTTTTTGCTAAGGCTATTATAGAAGGAATTAGGTAAATAGCAAAACAAAATAATATGTAAATTGCCGCAAAAGTTCCCATTTTTATTTCACCTCCATTAAAAGACTATATCAATAGTAGCATATTTTTAGTTTAAAAGCAAGATTCTTATGGTTAATTATTAATTATAAAAATCCTGTCGAATGAATGATGAATAATGAATAGTGAATAGTGAATAATACAAAAAAGATATTTTTGCCGTTTTTGCGTATGACTTTGAACTCTCACAAAAATTCAAACGCAATCATACGTTTCCATTTGTCCGCAAAGCATATTAAAGAAACCAAACTTTTCGTAGAAAGGCTTGAGGTTTTCTTCAAAAACGACAGAGATCATATATATGTGTTTTTGTTTCAAATAATTAATCATTATTGTCATCAATTCAGTGCCTATCCCTCTGCGTTGATAATCGGGATGAACCATCAAGTCTTGAATATACGCATCAGTAACACCGTTTGAAACGCAATCAATATAGCCGATGAGTACTTCTTTTTCATAAACAGCAATATGATAATAAGAAGTTA
>JAZQTQ010000009.1:0-5374 GCA_045630885.1 Acutalibacteraceae bacterium | reverse complement strand
GTTAAACCCCTTCAGGGGTAGCCAAAGAGGCAAATACTCTAAGGCTTGAACAAAGAGAAAGCCCGCGCCTTGAGACGCGGGTCAGTATCATGGGCTTATAGCCCTTGTGCAAACCACCCGTTCGACGGGTGGTTATGATTTTAAAAGGTAATTATTGCTTGTAAATTAATGTAAACTGTTTATTTCTCGGTGGTGTTTACGTAATCAATAAGTTCGTTGTTATCTTTCAAATCAGATGCAACCTTCATTAAATCTAAAATCTCATCTTCTTTTATGGGATAATCAACACCGTTGCGGAAATTATCATAAATATAATCCCAGATAACGGTTAAGTCTTCGCCATCAATATCGAAGCTTTCTTCAATCCAGTTCGGGGCTACGGTTGAATGGAAAGTACCGCTTTTGCCGAAAGAATCGGCAGGGGTTTCTTTGCTCGATACAACGGGCGGAAGAACCTGCTGAGGGTCGATATATCTTATGCTAACGTGGTTATCAAGACATTCGATTGCGCCGCGAGAACCATAAGCCGCATAACGGCGTCCGTTGGTCAGAGCGCAAGCACCACTGATGCAAAGATTAACCTTTCTTCCGTTTTCGCCCTTTAGATGAATAGAAAAATGGTCTTCACAATCTCCGCCGGCAGCAACCTGTTTGAGGTCGCCAAACTGTTCTTTAACGGGGGATTCCAAAAGCCTTAACGCTTGGTCGATAATATGAGGTCCCCAGTTCAAAAGCTGACCTCCACCAAATTCGCTCAAGGTTTGCCAGTCGTCGCGACGCTGGTATCCCAACTGCGAAACGGTAACTTCAAAAACGTCGCCGAGCTTTCCGGATCTAATTGTATCTAACACGATATTGAAAACTTTTTCGAATCTGCGGTTTTGTCTTATGTAAAGTTTCGGCAATCCCTCTTTATTTGCCAAGGCAAACAACTGTTTTGTTTGCTCGTAATTTAAAGAAACAGGTTTTTCGAGCAATACGTTTTTTCCTGCCTTTAATGCTTTAACAGCGTGCTCAAAATGGTCGACGGTACGAGTAGCGATATCAACTATTTCAACCTCCTCGTCGGCTATGAGCTCATCGATGCTGCCATAACCTTTGCAACCGCATCTATTAACAGATTTTTCAACTCTTTCGGGAATGATATCACAAACGGCAACAACCTTAAAAGTGTCTTTGTTTTCTATCTCGTTAAGATGCATTCCCCAGCCGGCTCTTCCTAAGCCGACTATTCCTAATTTTATTGGATTTTTCATTTTATTCCTCCTAAAATTCACTTTGAAAATATTTTATCATAGTCAAGTTTGTTTTTCAACAATTTTTTTATAATTCAGTCCTCTGATTAGCAACGTATACACAAAATTAATAATTGACAACCATAATTGATTTTTGTATAATAAATTTCGGAAAGGATGAAATTTATGTCGAATGCAATGGATTATGGCTTCTTGCCGGGCAATAACGGAGATCAAAATGCTGTTGCGCTGCAAAAAGCGGTAAATGAAAAGGGTACTATTTATATAGATAAACCCGGTATATATGATATAAGCGAAACTATACTTTTGGGAGATGACACCTCTCTTGTTTTTGGAGCAGGGGTTTATCTTCGTCGTTCAAAATCGCAGGACGGAACGCAACACGCTTCTTATGTTTTTATAAACGAAGGCGCATATTCGAGAAGCTATAACAACAATATTTCGATTATCGGTCTTCATCTTATATGCAACGGAATGGAAGCAACCTTGGGCAATAGAATTCCGGGAGTCAGAGCGCATCTTAGTTTTTATTATGCGAATAATATTACGATAAGAGATTTCACCTGCCTCGATTTAGGAAACTATTGCTATGCGATTCAAATTTCAACCTTTGAGAATTTCATCGCAGAAAATTGTCATATAGTTGGCGAAAAAGATGCTATTCATTTAGGCGTTGGCGATAAATTCTTAATAAGACATTGTCGCCTTTGCACCTATGACGACCCCATAGCCCTCAATGCTTCGGATTATTCGGTTTCCAATCCTCAGCTAGGTTGGATTCAGAATGGTATTATCGAGGATTGCTATGATTTAGATGCCGATTCAACAACGGGATTTTTCTGCCGTTTGTTAGGCGGCTCTTGGGTTGATTGGAAAGAAGGAATGGAGGTTATGCATTCCGATGCAGTTATGTCGGAAGGCAGAATATACAGGGTTTTCGCCGAGCCTAACGGAAAATTCTATAAATCCTATACAAGGCCAACCCATAAAGAAGGGGCCGAAATTCTTGACGGAATCCGTTGGGAAATGACGCAGGACGATACGCCGAATCTTTATAGCGCAGGTTGTCGCAATATCCATTTTAAGGATATTCATTTGCAGAAAAAACGCAATTATGCGATAAATATGTGCTTTGAAACCTCGGCATATTGCAGAAGCTATATGACCGATTCCGAAGCGCCCAAATATGAGAACATAATTTTTGAAAATATTATGGTTGAAAACGATATTAACGTCGTTTTAGGCATCGGTGTTCCAACCGATAGCGTGAAAATCGTTAATTCAAGCCTTAAAAACAGCAAAATAGCGGTTGAAAATCTTTCGGATTTCAGCCAGAATTATACAGATACGAGAAACCTCAAAGCCGAACCGCTTAATCTCTTGCTTTCGGGCGTAACCTTCAAAGGGGAGGGCGAGCAACCTATCGTTACTTGCACCAAAACGCCTGAATGTAATCTGAAAATTATGGGTAGCGGTATCGAAGGGGAGAATTTCAAACCCACGATTTCAAAAAACATTAATCTTTTATCAAGCGATATTGAGCTTAAGAAAGAATAAAAAGCAATGGCAGATATGCGAAAAACCCCGTCGGTGAAGCGATGTTTGACGATTTAACTGCGGAAGCGAATTTGGCTTATGACGCAAACAATTATAAAGCTCTCGAAAAACAAATAAATAAAATATAAAGCAACAGAAACGAACTACTGCTCCCGCAAGGCGTAGGTAAGCTTCGTTTCTGTTGCTTTTCCCTTGACACGTCTTCTAAAACATTATATAATTGTTTAGTACGACTTTATGATTTTTTGCAAGGAGTTTTTATGAAACGTTTTTTATCTGTTTTATTGGCATTATTGATGATTATTTCCGTGTTCGGCTTTAGCGCTTATGCTCAAGAGCCCAACCCCGATGAAGAAATAGAGCATAACGGGGTAGTTTCCCTCGACGGCAAAAAAATAATGGTTGTCGGAAATTCTATGGTGTATTATGGAAACTGCGTTGTATATGGCAATCAAGGGGAGAGCGATGAGGGTTATCTTTATCAGTTGATTAAACAAAACGGAGAAAATGCAACCGTTATTGACCATACCTATTCGGGCAAGAAGATTGACTATATTTTCGAAAAATATATATCCAAATTAAGCGAAAGTGAGCGAGATATTGATTATCTCATATTATCCGAAGGCAATCAGCATAACTACGACCTTTTGGGCGACGTTCAAAAATATCTCGATTTTTTCCCAAGCGACGTTGAATTCAGGTATCTTCGTCAGCCGATGATGTTTGAAACCGATTTTCCCGAATTGATAGAGGGCGTTGAAGCGATTCGTAATGCGGGACATTTCGTTGTCGATTGGGGTCAGCTCGTTTTTGATATATATGGAAACGGCTTGGCAGTTCCGGGAGCAGTTTCTGAATTTAAACGCTCAACGTTTATGAAGGAAAATCTAGGCTTTACAAATGGCGAGGGAACAACCCATGCCGCAGGCAAAGAAGGTGACAGAAATCATCTTAACCCCCTTTCGGGATATATTCAGGCGCAGATGATTTACAGCTCCATAACCAACCGTTCTGCAATTCTTAATGATTATCAGGTTTGCTATGACGTCGGTATACATAACTATTTTAATATAGATAATTTTGCGCAGGTGCATTATACCGACCCCAAAAACCCAACTAATTTCCATGAAATTTTCCGTTCTCCGCAGGATATGTTGGGTCTTCAGATTCTGATAGACGAATATTTGGTAAAAGAGGGTCTTCATCCTTTAGCGGTGCAACAAGAAGTTAAGCCGACCTGTCAAAGTTCAGGGCTCACGCAAGGAAGCTACTGCACAGTTTGTCAAAAGACAGTTCAAAAGCAGGAATTTATTCCGCAGTCCTCCTTCGGCTCGCATCAGTTGGTTTATACCAAGGGCGAGGCGCCTTCCTGTACCGAAAACGGAAAAACCGTTGGCGCGTCTTGTTCTGTTTGCAATAAGGTTATATTCGAGGAAAAAATAATCGCTAAAACGGGACACGTTGTAAAAGATTATTTAGAAAGAGCCTCGTCCGGTTCGGATGGAAGACGTTATAAAGCTTGTTTATATTGCAAAGAAATCTTTGAAAGCATAAAAATTGATAAAGTAAGCAATATTAAATTATCAACAAGCCAATATACTTATAATGGAAAGGTTAAAAGACCTTCCGTAACCGTTGCCGATTCTAGCGGAAAGAGTCTTGTTGAAGGGCAGGATTACGTTCTTTCTTATCCCGATGATGGCGCCAATGTCGGTAATCATAAAATCAAGGTAAGCTTTAAAGGGGATTATAAAGGAAGCAAAACATTAACCTTTAAAATACGCCCCGACGCGGTTGAAAATCTAACCGCAACCGCAAAATGGACCTCTGCAACGCTTAGTTGGGAAGCGGCAGGCGCGGCAACCTATTATAGAATTTATAAATATAACAGCGCAACCGATTCCTTTTCCCAAATCGGCGATACAACCGATACCTGTTATAAAGTTACTGGGTTAACAAAGGGCACGAAATATAAATTCAGAGTCAGAGCAATATTCACCAAAAACGAAATTGATTATTTTTCAACCGTTTTTAAATACGTTACAACCCTGACAACCCCCGCAAGGGCAAAAATCAGCAAGGTTTATTCTCCGAAAAAAAGAGTTGCAAATATAACAGTTTCGGCGGTAAATAATGCCGAGGGCTATGAAATTCTTTATTCCGGCTATGAATCCTTTGAAAAATCCAAGATTTTAACGATTCCCAAAAAAGAGATAATCTCTGCAAGCGTTAAAAAACTTTCGAGAGGCAAACGATATTATTTTAAAGTCAGAGCCTATCGAACCCTTTCGGGACAGAAGGTTTACGGCAGATATTCAAGGGTAAAATCGGTAAAAATAAAGTAATAGGAAAAATTAAATTTTAAAGAGGTTTTGAAATTTCGCAGTTCCCGAAACAAAGGGCGTTATACTGCCGATTGTTTAAGCAAACGCGGATAATCCGAACCTGATTTTAAAGAGCAGATTTACGCGTTTTCTTTGTTAAAATACTCGTCAATCCACAAAGGATTGACTGCGTTTTTGCCTTGCAAACCCAAAAATCCGCATCTTTAAAATTCTTCG
>JAZQTQ010000008.1:0-13015 GCA_045630885.1 Acutalibacteraceae bacterium | reverse complement strand
TAATGTGTATTTTGCAGACCCATACTGTGCTTGGCAAAAAGGTACGAACGAAAACCTTAACGGATTGTTGCGCGAATTCTACCCTAAGGGTAGAAACCTTTCTCGTGTTAGTCCTACAACATTAAAAAAGAACCTGGCGTTGATCAACGCCAGGCCCAAAAAGGTTTTACATTACAAAAAACCTGTGGATTTATTTGATGATTGCATTAAAAAGTGTTGCACTTAGTTTGACAATTCATCATATGAATCTGTAATCCCCTTCGGCTTGAGTGTAGCTTATATTTGCGCCGAGTTTTTTCATCCATTCTTTGGTTTGCAAGGTTGTGAAGGGGCCTTTTCCACGTGTTTCCGGATTATCGCAGGCATAGTTATTATTTTCCATCAACCATTTTGGAGCGGGATATAAGCAAACCTTCGGAGAAATTATCTTATAAAAATCTTCAGTAATTCCGTTTTGACCGTGGTGTGCCATTTGAACTATATCGCAACGAAGCGAATTTTTATCATAAAGCCTCAAAAAATCTTCCTCGGCCTCTTTATCGAAATCGCCTAGGAAAAGAACGTCGAGTTTTGGGAAATGCGTTTTTATAATAATTCCCGTTGGGTTGAGCGTTTTATAGTCATCTTTAATTATGGGGGAATTAATAATTTCAAATTCCATTCCGCCAATACTAAAAACGTCGCCTGCGGTTGGGGTTATAATTTCGGCATCTATATCTTTTATTGCATTTAAAAATCTGAAATTTGTGTCCCAATCCTCAAATTTTTCGAGATAATCGGGGGAGGGAAAATTGAAAATCAGTTTCTTAACGTTAACGTCGTAAGTCTCTTTGTTTTCGAGCAGATAAAGAAGTGCACCTATATGGTCTTGATGAGCGTGGGTAAAAAACCAAGCCGAAATTTGCTTGCCTTTTATGAGCGAATAAAGATGCTCCGCTTCAATTTCAATCGGGTTTCCGCCGTCTATCATAACAGTTTCGCCCGATGGCGTTTTTATCATATAGCTCATCATCTGAATTGGCGTTCTGTTGGCTATCTGCCAAAGTTCTCCTCCACCTAGTCCTAAATAAACGTTGTTGGCTTCCATAATTGTCTTCCTATAATTTAGTTCTGATTATTAAAATAATAGAAATCGAGAGTTTTAATTTTATTTTTTTGCATATCGAAGCATATCTGAAGTCTGTAGAGGTTATCGGCGCCGTCATTATCGAATATAAGGAAAGCTTCCTTATCAGTTTCGGAAAATGATGCTTTAAATGGGCTTCCAAGCGCAGATAAAACGTCCTCATAGGTGGAATCGTTATCAATAGAACCAAATTTGAAATTTGGATTATTCTCTGTAAAATAACCAAGACTGATGGTTACAACTTCGCACTTATCTATTTTTTCTTGTTCTTCTTTTTCGGATTTAAACCAGAGTGTTATATTTGAACCGTTTTCGTTTTGGAAGTTGAAGGAACCGGTTCCGTATTGTCCGACAAGGTCGTTTTCGTCCGCTAAAAACCAATCTGCATCAGTTATATCGGAAAGGGAAGCGGGCAGAGAAAAATCCTTATCGTCTATAGTTATTTTATTTTTTATTTTCTCGTTTTCGTTGTTTTCGCCATAAATAAAAATTTCATCTTGGCTTTGTGCGGCTTTAAATTCAGAAGTATCGATAAGTTTTGTAGTTTCTTTGATAAATTCTTCGGTTGTCGTTACGTAATCCTCTTTCGAATCGGAGTTTTCATTAAAGCTTGGATTTGCTTGCGCCGTTGCAGAAGAAATTTTCGAGTTTTCTGCCTTTCCGCCGTTCCATATATCGATTGATTGCGGGCCTATAAAACCTGTTGAAACAAAAAAGATAACTGCGGCAAAACCCAAGACGAGAATGGAAATTAAAACAACAACTATAGTTCTGAATTTTCTGGGGCTTATAAGTTCAACAAATTCATCTTCTTCGGGCATAATGGGTATAAACGAAACAGGAGCCGAGCATTTAGGACAAACAACCGAGTCGTCGGGGATAATAGCCCCACATTTTTCGCATATCATAGCTAAACTCCTTTCTCGAAAAAAATAACACATTTATTCTACCACAACATTTCGTATAAGTAAATACCATAAGCGCATATTGTCGAAATTTGCTATTTTTATAATCTTATTGTTGACGGAAGTAGTGTGTTTATAGTATAATATGTCTATTACTAATATTGGTTGAGAGTGTGTTATGAAACTTAAAAAATTCGTTGCAATATTTATTTGTATATTAATATCAGCATCAACGGTCTTCATCTCATCTGCATCTGCCGCATCAGTTCAAACGGTTAGCGTTAGCGGTAAAAAGACAGTTGTTGACACAATGACCTTCAATGGGGTTAAACTAAAGGCATATTATGCGCCCTATTTTTGGGGTTATGATAGCGATATGACATCTTTGGGCTCCAAATATGGCGGTTATTGTTGCGCAGGATTTGTTTATCAATTTTATAAAAGAGTCTATGGAGTTGAGGTTAAAAATCTCTTTGCCGAAAGAAATGCTTATGGAAATGGTTCGGGCTCAAATTTTAAAAAGTCCTCCCTTGATGGGCTTTATTATAATATTCCAACCTCCTCTGAAGGATATTTCTATAGGGTTAAAGAACCACAGGTTGGAGATATCGTTGCAAGCAATAATCACTGGGCAATAGTAAAAAAGATTTCCTCGTCAGGAACAATAACCCTTATTGAGCAAAACTATTGGTATAATAGCTATTCAAGAGCAAGAATAAACAGAAAAATCAGCAAAACAAATTCTAATTATTGGTTTTTCAGATTCAGCGGCGCTGTTAAGACTGTTAATAAAAAAGATGACGAGTCCGCCGAGGAAAAGCTAAAAACTGAAATTTGGACAGTCTGCTCTGACAATGGAATCAACGTTAGAAAAGGCGCAGGAACAAAATATAAAATAAAAAGCGCTATTGCAGACGGAACAATAATTCACATCAAAGACAAAAAGATAGCGGATGGGCTGTTGTGGGGCAAAAGCGAATTTGGTTGGTGCGCATTAGAATATTGCGATTACGTTAAAGGCAGTTGCGAAAAAGATAGTTTCACCGTAACGTTTTCTTCTAATGGCGAAACCAAAAAGATGAGCAAAAAGATTTATTTTAAAGGCTCGGAAGAAAAACTCCCTAAAAATAAGTTTAAAAATGGTGAAGGAAAGTTTGAAGGCTGGAAGGTCAGCCGAGAATCGGATAATAAATGGCTTTATACTAACGGCAAAACGCAGGAGTGGTATTCCCAAAACAAACAACCCTTCGGTTTTTCGAAACTTGTTATAAAAAACAAGGCGAAAGTATCGTTTTTAAAAACTCAAAACAATGAAATTGTTATGCTTTTTGCCGTTTGGTCGGATGAGAAAATTGATGCTTCAGATATGGGATTCCAAATAGAAGAAAGCATTGAATATTCTTCTTCGGGCGCAAAACCCGAAGTAAAGGTTTTTCTTGGCGAAAAATACATAAAGAAAAAAGGTAACTATTCTATAAAATATTCCGAGAATGAGGATGTAGGCAAAGCAAAGGTTCGGATTAAATTAAAAGGAAAATATAAAGGCTCTTTTGAAGGGGAGTTTTTGGTTGTTCCTGCTGCTGTTTCGAAAATAAAAGCAAAGCCTCAAAAAACTTCAATAACTCTTTCTTGGAAACGAAACAAAAAAGCAAAGGGCTATATAATTTATAGGCTTAACGAAAAAACCGGTAAATATAAAAAGATAAAAACCATAACAAAAAATAATATTTTAAGCTATGAGGATTCTTCTCTTAAAAAAGGAACCGAATATAAATATAGGATAAAGGCTTATAAAAACGTCGATAACCAGTATGTTTACAGTGCTTATAAATATATAACGGCAAAGACAAAATAAAGAGGATAAATAATGCAGATAAAAGAAAATAAAATGGGCGTAATGCCTATCAATCGGTTAATAATCAATATGTCGCTTCCGATTATGGCATCAATGCTTGTTCAAGCGCTTTATAACGTCGTGGATAGCGTTTTCGTTTCTATGATAGAGCAACCCGGAATAACGGTTGAACAGGCGCTTTCGGCGGTTTCAACGGCCTTTCCGATTCAGAATTTTATGATAGCAGTTGCAACGGGAACAGGTGTCGGTTTAAATGCGCTTATATCGAGAAGCCTTGGCGAAAAGAACAATGAAAAAGCGAATAAGATAGCAGAAAACGGTTATTTTCTGAGTATTATGAGCGCAATTTTGTTTGTTATAATAGGTCTGACCGTTATAAGACCATTCTTTGAAGCGCAAACGACTGATAAGGTTGTAATCGAGCAAGGAACTATCTATACAAGCATCGTTTCCGTGGCTTCTATCGGAATCTTTTTAGAAATAACCTTCGAAAGATTTATGCAGGCAACCGGAAAAACCATTTTCACTATGGCAACACAAGGAATCGGCGCAATAATTAATATTATTTTAGACCCGATTTTCATTTTTGTTTTTGATATGGGTGTTGCGGGCGCTGCTATAGCAACGGTTATCGGACAGATGGTTGCGGGCGCAATAGGAATACTGCTAAATCATTATAAAAACAGAGAGATTAGGGTTAATCTTCTTAAAATTCGCCCCGATTTTTCCATTATCAAGGAAATTTATGCAATAGGAATTCCTTCAATAATAATGGTATCAATTGGCTCGATAATGTATTTTGGTGTTAATAAGATTTTGAATTCTATGGCAAACGGAAATGCCGCAGCAGCAATTTTCGGAGTTTATTTCAAGCTTCAAAGCTTCGTGTTTATGCCCGTTTTCGGTCTTAATAACGGTATAATTCCTATAATAGGATATAACTATGGAGCAAGGAACAGAAAACGAATTATAAAAACAACGCGTTCGGGAATCTTGTTCGCTGTATCTCTTATGACTATAGGCTTTATTTTGTTTCAGGCTTTGCCCGAAACCTTGCTTGGATTTTTCAATGCAACCGAAGATATGCTTGCAGTTGGAGTTCCCGCTTTAAGAACAATAAGCATCTGCTTCCCGTTTGCAGGAGCTTGCATAGTTGTCGGTTCGGTGTTCCAAGCCTTTGGTAAGGGCGTTTCTTCGATGATTGTTTCCATAACAAGACAGTTGATTATTCTTTTGCCTGCAGCCTATCTTTTATCGCTTTTGGGGGGAACAAACGCCGTTTGGTGGTCTTTCCCAATAGCAGAATTTGGTTCTCTTTCTTTAAGTGTTATATTCTTTATCAGTCTTTATAAAAAGATAATTTCTAAATTGCCAAAGGGCAATCAATAAATTAAAATGAAAAAAAAATTCCCGCCAAGCGAATGTTTGGCGGCTAAATTTATGCCATCAACTATTAAGCTTTCTTGCCTAATATAGCTTTAAGAACGAAGAGTGTTCCAAGAGTTAAAGCAGTTGCAATTGCAAGAGAAATAATAGCGTTTTGAATGAATGCTGCAATAATGAAGGAAACGAAGGAGATTCCTGCAACGGTTAATGCATAAGGCAACTGTGTTGAAACGTGGTTGATGTGGTTGCACTGAGCACCTGCGGAAGACATAATAGTTGTATCCGAAATAGGTGAGCAGTGGTCGCCGCAAACAGAACCTGCAAGACAAGCGGACATACCCATAATTCCGAGCTCGCTGCCAATAGGGAATATTGAAACAACGATAGGAATAAGGATTCCGAAGGTTCCCCAAGAAGTTCCTGTTGCGAAAGAAATTCCACAAGCAACGAGGAAGATTATAGCGGGAAGGAAGTTATTGAGAGAGCTTGCATTTGCCAAAGCTTCGTTAACGAATGTATTAGAATCGAGAAGACCCGTCATATTCTTAAGAGATGTTGCCATAGTGAGAATGAGAATTGCGGGAACCATAGCAATAAAGCCCTTAGGAATACATTCCATAGCTTCCTTGAAAGAAACAAGGCGACGAGCAATAAAGTAGATAACAACAACTAAGAGTGCAATAATACCGCCCCAGGGAAGACCAACAGTAGCATCGGTATTACCAAAAGCATCTGCGAATGAGAGACCGCCTGTTTGACCGATGTAATAAAGAGCGCAAACGCATATTCCGATTAAAACTACAATCGGGAAAATAAGATCTATAACGCGAGCTCTGGGGTTAGAGATAACCTCGTCTTCGTCGTTAGCAGAGCCTTCGCCTGAAGTGAAAAGGTCGCCGTTTTCAGCATTAAGCTCGTGGAGTTTCATAGGTCCATAGTTGAATTTCATCAAGGTGATAGCGATGATGAAAACAAATGTCATCAAAGAATAGAAGTTATAAGGAATAGCTTTGATGAACATATCAAGACCGCTAACGCCATCGGGAGCATATTCGGAAACAGCGGCTGCCCAAGAAGAAATAGGAGCAATCATACAAACAGGAGCAGCAGTTGCGTCGATAAGATAAGCGAGCTTTGCGCGAGAAATCTTTGCTTTATCCGTAACTGGACGCATAACAGCGCCAACGGTTAAGCAGTTGAAATAGTCATCAATAAAGATTAGAATACCGAAGGCAAACGTTGCCAAAGATGCGCCTATTTTGCCCTTAACTCGGCGAGCTGCCCAGTTACCGAAGGCTTGAGCGCCGCCTGCTTTATTAAGCAATGCAACGATAACGCCCAAAATAACCAAGAAAACGAAAATGCCGGCAGTTCCGGAAACTGAAGCGATCAAACCTTCGTTAATAACAGAGTCAACCGTTTTGATAGGATCGAAGCTTGTTGCGAGAAGTCCACCCGCAAGAATGCCGACGAAGAGCGAGGAATAAACCTCTTTTGTGATGAGTGCCAAGCCGATTGCAATAACGGGAGGGAAAAGGGACCACAATGTACCAACAGGTTCGGAAATATCGCCTGTGCATGCACATAAAACGCCAAATCCCACAACGAAAGCAGCAATCAAAAGCTTAGGAATAAGTTTTTTTGCTTGCATTGAAATTAACCTCCAATATAAAATATTAATATAAATATACATTAAATGGCGAAAAGTGTCAATAGAAATTTAACAGAAAATTCAAAAATAAGGCCTAAACTGTCGCGAATAATAGAAAAAAGTCCTAAATAAAAGGGATATACTAAAAAAAATGAAATTAATGCTTGACTTTTTGAGCGTTTATATATATAATAATTTGAGTAACAATGAGGTGAGTTATATGGTTCTCGATTTAAAACAGTTATTTGGAAACGTGGGTGGAGCCAAGAAACTCGATGCTGAATTCGATTTTAGCGACTTAGAATTCGGGGGAGTATTCCCGATAACAACTCCCGTCAAAATCACTGGCGAGATTTTGAGCAAAACCGAAATTGTTGAATTGAAGGCTAAAGTGTGTGCCGATTATTCAGCCGACTGCGATCGTTGCGGCGAACCCACAACCAAGCATTATTGCTTTGAGGTTAATAAAACCTTGGTAACAGAGCTTGCAAACGCTGAAGAAGACGATGACGTTATAGTGATGCCCGATATGAGATTGGATCTTGAGGAGCTCGCTCGTGCTGAAGTCGTTTTAAATCTCCCAATTAAGCATCTTTGTCGCGAAGATTGCAAGGGGATTTGTCAAGATTGCGGAAAGAACCTTAATGAGGGTGATTGCGGTTGCGATAAAACCGTTATTGATCCGAGATTAGAAGCCCTCCGCAAACTGCTCGACACTGAATCTACCAATTAAAGTGTCATTGAATTTAAGAAATTATAAAGGAATATAAGGAGGTGCCTACAAATGGCAGTACCGAAGAGAAAAACATCTAAAGCAAGGCGCGATAAGAGACGTTCAAACGTATGGAAGCTTGAGGCTCCTACAATGGTTAAATGCTCTCGCTGCGGCGAATTCAAGAGACCGCACAGAGTATGTCCCTCTTGCGGATATTATAACGGACGCGAAGTCATCAAAGTTGAAGAAGACTAATTTTCAAAAAACCGCCTGATACTTTATGTATTGGGCGTTTTTATCTTTTTGCTTTTTTTAAAAAACTGAAAGTTTAAAAATAAAATCGGTCAAAAAAGAACTATAAGAAAGGAGAAAAGGAATGTCTGTTATTATAAACGATGTTATTAAAGGCTCTTATGCTGAAAAAGTCGGAATAAAACCTCAAGATATATTGCTCCAAATAAACGGCAACGAAATAGCGGACGTTCTTGATTTCCGTTTTTATCAAAATGATAAAAAACTCAAGGTTCTTGTTTTGAGAGATGGAAAGAAGAAAAAATTCAAAATAAAGAAGGAAGAATTTGAGGAAATCGGTCTTCAATTTGAAACCTACCTTATGGATAAACAGCAGTCTTGCAAAAATAAGTGCATTTTCTGTTTTATAGATCAGATGCCCAAGGGGCTTAGAAAAAGTCTTTATTTTAAGGACGACGATTCCCGACTTTCCTTCCTTTTTGGAAATTATATAACTTTAACAAATATTTCGGAGCATGAAATTGAGCGCATTATAAAGATGCATATAAGCCCGATTAACGTTTCGGTGCATACAACAAACCCCGATCTTCGCGTAAAAATGATGAACAATCGTTTTGCCGGCGAAGCGCTTAAAATTTTAGATAGATTTAACGAGGCGGGCATAGCGATGAATTGTCAGCTCGTTTTGTGTCCTAAAATAAATGACGGCGCCGAGCTTCGTCGTTCTATAGAGGATTTAATGAAGCTTCAAAACGTTGGATGTATAGCGGCGGTGCCTGTTGGAATAACGAAATATAGAGATGGGCTTTATCCTCTGGAATCTTATAATAAAGAATCGGCAACAGAGGTTATTGATATAATCTCGGAATATCAGGAAAAAGCGCTGAATCTTCGCGGAGAAAGAATTGTTTATGCGGCGGATGAATTTTATTTAACCGCTGAAAGAGAACTTCCAAACGAGGAATTTTATGGCGATTTTCTGCAGCTTGAAAATGGCGTAGGGCTTTTAACTTTATTAAAAAGCGAAGCCAAAAGAGCATTAGCTGAATCAAAAGAAAAAACGGGTGCAATCGGCATTATAACAGGTCTTGCCGCTGAAAACACCATTCGTGAAATAATTGGTGAGGCTTGCCTTAAATGGCCAAAGCTGAAATGCGAAATTTATGCTATTAAAAATAATTTCTTCGGAGAAAAGATAACCGTTGCGGGGCTTATAACAGGCGGAGATATATATGAGCAATTAAAGGATAAAACGCTGCCTGAAAAATTATTGATTCCGAGCGTAATGCTAAGGCAAAATGAGGATTGCTTCCTTGATGACGTGAAGGTTTCGGAATTAGAGGAAAAACTTAAGGTTAAAATAGAGGTAATAAATCCGGATGGCTTTGAACTTATCGAGGCGTTGGGAAGAGAAATGGAGAGTGAAAACTGATGGCAAAACCCGTTGTTGCGATAGTTGGCAGACCAAACGTTGGAAAGTCAACTCTTTTCAATAAAATTTGCGGAAAACGTCTTTCTATTGTTGACGATACTCCCGGCGTTACAAGGGATAGAATATATGGCGATGCAGAATGGCAAAACCGAAAGTTTTTGGTTGTTGATACGGGTGGTATCGAACCCGATACAGAGGATATAATCCTTTCAAAAATGCGAACTCAGGCAGAGCTTGCTATTGATATGGCAAACGTTATCGTCTTTGTTGTTGATTTGAAAACCGGTACGACCGCCGCCGATTATGACGTTGCATCAATGCTTCAAAAAAGCGGAAAACCTGTTATTCTTTGCGTTAATAAATGCGATACCATTGGCGAAACTCCCCTTGAGGTTTATGAGTTTTATAACCTCGGAATTGGCGACCCATATCCCGTTTCTTCTGTTCACGGACATGGCACGGGCGACCTTTTGGATGCAGTTTTTGAGCATTTCCCGAAAGAAATTGAGGAAGAATTTGAAAGCGAAATTATAAACGTTGCCGTTATCGGAAAGCCAAATGCAGGAAAATCTTCCCTCGTTAATAAAATTTCGGGCGAAGAGCGTTCAATAGTATCCGATATTGCGGGAACCACCAGAGATGCTATTGATACTTTGGTTGAAAATAACTTTGGTAAATTTAATTTTATTGATACAGCCGGTCTTCGCAGAAAGAGCAAGGTTGACGATAAAATTGAAAAATATAGTGTTCTGCGCGCACAAATGGCGATTGACAGAGCAAATGTTTGTGTTATAATGATAGATGGAGTTGAAGGCTTCACAGAGCAGGATTCAAAGGTTGCAGGGCTTGCGTTAGAAGAAGGTAAGGCGTGCATAATTGTCGTTAATAAATGGGATATAGTTGAGAAAAATGGCTCAACGATGGACAAGTATAGGAAGAAACTTATGCAAGATTTCTCCTTTATGTCATTTGCTCCTATCATATTTATTTCGGCAAAAACAGGCCAGCGAATTGATAGACTTTTTGAGTTAATCAAATATGTTTATTCGCAAAACACAATGCGCATATCGACAGGTATGTTAAACGATGTTTTGGCCGATGCAACGGCAAGAACTCAACCCCCGACGGACAAGGGCAAACGCCTGAAGATATACTATATGACTCAGGCTTCAACCTGCCCGCCAACCTTTGTTTGCTTCTGCAACAGAGCGGAACTTTTCCATTTCTCATATCAAAGGTATCTGGAAAATCAGATTCGCTCAACTTTCGGCTTGGAAGGAACTCCCGTTCGATTTGTAATAAGAGAGCGTGGAGATGGAAAAACTAAATAAAAAAACAAAAAAGTATGTCGTTTGGAGATTTTGGAGGTATAAACGATGGCTAAAATTGTTGTTCTTGGCTCAGGCGGATGGGGTATTGCGCTCGGTCTGTCTGCAAATGATAGTGGAAATAACGTAACGTTATGGACTCCCTTTGACGAAGAAGCTAAAATGCTTCGTGAAAAAAGAGAAAGTGATAGGCTCAAGGGAATTATTATTCCAAAGGCTATCGAGGTTTCAACTGATATAAGCGTGGCAAGTGGCGCAGATATTGTTATAACTGCAGTTCCTTCCTTTGCACTCAGAGAAACTATGGAGCGCCTAAGCTCTGTTCAAAACATAAACCTTATCGTTAACGTTGCAAAAGGCTTGGATATTAAGAATAAGTGCCGATTGTCGGAGGTTATAGAGGAATATTTCCCAACTTCCGATATTGTTGTTCTTTCCGGCCCGTCTCATGCAGAGGAGGTTGCTTTAAGAGAACCGACAACTCTCGTTGCGGCATCTAAAAGCGAAGAAGCGGCAGAGTTCGTTCAAAAAACAATGATGAACGAAACTTTAAGAATTTATACGGGCGACGACGTGGTTGGAGTAGAGCTTGGAGGCGCATTTAAAAACGTTATAGCTGTAGCCGCAGGTATTTGCGACGGCATTGGTCTCGGAGATAACACAAAGGCCGCAATGATGACAAGAGGCCTTAGCGAAATAGCTCGTCTTGGCGCTCGCCTCGGAGCAAGGCAGGAAACCTTTGCAGGGCTCACCGGCATTGGCGACCTTATCGTTACTTGTACTTCGCTCCATTCAAGAAATCATAATTTTGGAGTGCTTGTCGGTAAAGGCGTTTCTGTTGATGAGGCGCTTAGAAAAATCGGTACAGTTGAAGGCTACCACGCCGCAAAACTTGCTCACGAATTAGCAGAAAAGGTTGGCATCGAGCTTCCGATAACCGAAGCAATTTATTCTGCGCTTTATGAGAAGAACAATATTGAAGACCTTGTTAAGTATCTTATGACAAGACCTTCCTGCGCAGAAAACGAAAAATCTTGGTTGACAAACCGATAATATGGTGTATAATTGATATGTAAATTTAATTTCTGTTTTGGGGCAAGGTGAGATTCCTTACCGGTGGTTAAAGTCCACGACCCGTTGTAAAAAAACGGCTGATTCGGTGAAATTCCGAAACCGACGGTTAAAGTCCGGATGAGAAAAGCAGATAAAAAGTTATTTTGCCCCATACGTTTATTCGTATGGGGAGTTTTTTTGGAGATGAATACATAATGAAAAAGCAAAATATTCAAAAACTTGTTATGGTGGCGCTGTTTTGTGCGTTAAGCTATATTTGCGTTTTTGTGTTCAGAATCAAGGTTTCTTTTTTAACCTTTGATGCAAAAGATGCTATCATAACCGTTTGCGGTTTTCTTTATGGGCCGCTTTCGGCTTTTGCAACAGCCCTGGTAACCTCAGTTTTAGAGTTTGCAACCGTTAGCGATACGGGAGTCTATGGCCTTATTATGAATCTTCTTTCTTCGGTTGCATTTAGTGTTCCTGCCGCATTTATATATAAAAGCCGAAAGTCTGCAAACTCGGCGTTTTTGGGGCTTGGAACAGGTATAATTTCAATGACCGCAACGATGCTTTTAGCCAATCTTTTGATAACTCCTTTTTATATGAATGTAGACGTTGGTGTTGTCAAAGCGCTTCTTCCAAGCCTTATTTTGCCCTTTAATTCAACCAAAGCGCTTTTGAATTCAGGGTTGGTTTTGTTTATTTATAAGCCTTTGGTTCACGCATTGAGGAGACTCGGATTAGTTGCAAAAACATCTCAAAGCGAATATAAATTAAATAAAAAAACAATTATCGTCTTATGCGTTTCGGTAGTTATAATAATTGTTGCGTTAGTAATTTTTTCTTTTTTCCTCGAGGGAAGCATTTCTTGGAGTTAAAAAAGTCGAAATTAGTTGACAAGTGTTCAAAAAAGGTGTATAATTGTTAGAGAAAATTAAATAACTTATCAAGAGTGGCGGAGGGAACAGGCCCTGCGATGCCCGGCAACCTGCAAAATAAGTAAGGTGCTAAATCCTGCGGATATTCCGAAAGATGAGGTAATATAAGAACCTGCCTTTCGGCGGGTTTTTTTGATTTCAAAAAAATATAAGGAGAACTAATATGAACAAATTTCTTTTCACATCTGAATCAGTAACCGAGGGCCATCCCGATAAGGTTTGCGACCAGATATCAGACGCAATTTTAGACGAGTATTTAAAGGGCGATAAGTTTTCCCGTGTTGCTTGCGAAACCTTCTGCACTACGGGCGTAGTAACCGTTATGGGTGAAATCACTTCTGATACGCAGGTGGATATTCCCGCCGTTGTCA
>JAZQTQ010000007.1:0-25297 GCA_045630885.1 Acutalibacteraceae bacterium | reverse complement strand
CTCGTGTTAGTCCTACAACATTAAAAAAGAACCTGGCGTTGATCAACGCCAGGCCCAAAAAGGTTTTACATTACAAAAAACCTGTGGATTTATTTGATGATTGCATTAAAAAGTGTTGCACTTAGTTTGACAATTCATCTAGATATCAAAGAAATATGCTTCCACTGTTGCACAAAGATAATGGTAGATCGGCAAGGTTTATCAGTTTTTCAATCATTTCCTTCGGGGGAGACGGAAAGGTCAGTGGGGCATTTTTCTTTTTTTTAGCAGGGTGATGCTTTCATCATCCCATCGAGCGGTGATAACGGCACATTTTGTGCCGCCAATATCAAAAGCTAATATATTCATATTGTTTCTTCCTCATTACCCTCACAGGAATATTCGGTAAACAGCACCTGATTCCAATTGGATGTGTTATCAGCGCAATACCAAGTCTGAACATTATAAGCTTCGATCTGCGCGTTGAGAGCACAGGGTAAAATTTTCCCGGTGGCTGTAAATTTGGTCGTGATACCGTTGGTTTCATATACGCGAAGAATGGTACCGGTGCCGTCTTCACTGCGTTTCACGGCACTGACGATCACATTAGGGGCGCTGATGTTTAAACCGCCAAGACGATCATTGGGAAGACTGCCCTCATGCCAAGTATCCAAAATATTGGTTAATCCCTTGTTGAGCACCAATCCCATCTTGATTACGGTGTCCCAGCCCTTACTTAAAGGCATAATGGCGTAGTTAAAATCGGTTCGGCCTTGAGAGGTATATTCGCTCTCGGGGGTTCTGGGTGCACCATGGTCACCGAAAATGGGACTGCGCAACACTGTTTGACAAAGAACATTTCCATTGACACTGGAGCTGTAGGTGTTGTTATTTAATAGTGCAAAACCACGGTTTGAGCCTTTAATAGCAGTCCATCGAATACCGGGCTCTTCCTCGCCGTCACAGGGACGCCGGATGACACCAAAGGGAATTTCGTAGTAAGCTTCAGGATCATTCACGTTCATTGGCCAGTACATTTTCAGCATTTTATGATTTTCCCTCCAATCTACATAGGCGCGGACATCTAACTTTTTGCTACCTGTGGATAGGGAAAAGAATTGGGTAAGGGTGGAATCGTTATAACGACTAACCACCTTGACTGTTGCACGCACAGGCCCGTTTTCTGTAATGGAAACAGTAGCATCCGAGAAGCGTGCCATAGCATCGCTGAAGAAATTCTTGCCATGGCTCCATGTGTCGTGATAGTATTCATCTACAACCACAGGCATAGCGGCTTTCCCGACGATTAACGATTCACCGGTTTGCTTATCCATAAAGGAGCTAATGTAGCCACTATACTCTTCGAACTGGATGTGGTAGTATTCATTTTCCAAAATAGTGCCATCTGTATTAACGGCACTGGACTGTGTTTGGCGGGGTGTTGCACTTACGGTACTTTCCTGAGGAGTGGCTTCGGTGTCGTTGCTAAGGTAATAGACACGATAGCCAAGCGCGGGAACAGTAGCCTCAAACAGGGTGTCGGGGCGATTATAGCATTCATGGGAAGAGGACATAACCGCCTGACAGGTTATATTATGGCCTTGTGCATCTTTTACTACATTGAAGTTCTTATTTATTTGCACCAGATCCGTTACTTCAAATCCATGAGGGTTGAATACCACTACAGGCTGTCCCAAAGAACGGTCCTTGGTGTCAATCTTCCAGGAAATAGTCTGCAGGGCGTTGTTCTCTACAATGGCAGCTGTATATTTTGCCATGCCTAACATGTCCAGAGTGTCTTCGTGGGCTTCTTTGATGGAGCAACCATCCATCGAGTCGTGGAAATGGCAGAAACATACTGCATCCCACGCTTTGTGTAATTCTTTATTCATAACAGGCCTGCCGCAATAGATGTGAGATAGCATATTATAGCTTTCTGCGGCAATCAGGTCGGACTCGGCGCGTCGAATTCCGTTCTTCACCCGAGATTCTGTGGAATAGCAACCACTGGCATGATGTTGCAATTCTCCGACATAGGAAGGAATGGCATCCATCGTTTTGATACGATCAAAGAAATCTCGCAAATCGGAGTGAATCAGTTTTTTTTCGGGATGGAGGTGTTGGTGTTCGCTCAAAAGTTCCAGGTTACGGATCGTTGGTCCGCCACCGTGGTTGCCTACGCCGTAGAAAAGCGGAAGAAAAGGAAGTTCTGTTTTGCTGGATTCCTCTAAGTAATCGATATGGTCCTGCAGATTCTCAATTGTTTCAAACTTCGCGCAATAGAGAAGGATGCGGTATGCGAGCACAGAAGAACCATCCGCAGAAATCCAATGAAAAACATCGGAAGACAAAGGATTTTCTTCCGGAGAAGGGCGCATAAAGATATAACTGTCCATGCCGCTTTTACGCAAAATCATGGGAAGTGTGGCACAATGACCGAAACTATCCACGCAGTAACCAATGGTTGCGGCAGCACCGAATGTTTCCTTGAAATAACGCTGCGCGTAAAGCGCTTGTCTTGCAAATGCTTCTCCGGAGGGGAGATTGCAGTCGGGCTGCACATGCCATCCGCCAACAAGGATAAATCGTCCTTCCGCAACTCTTGTTTTGATCTCCTCCAACATCTCGGAATCAAATTCCTGCACCCATTGAAAAATAGAGGCAGAGGAACAAACAAAACGGTAATTCGGAAATTCCTTCATTCTGTCCAGTGCGGAACGGAGGGTGGCTTTGGCTTCCATGCTGCCTTCTTGCCAACGCCATTGCCACATAGGATCCAAATGGGCATTTCCAACCAAATAATAAGTGTCTCTTTTCATTTTAGCATAACCCCTTTCAGAATATGTCTTTATTTTATTATACTTAAAATAAAAAAATAAACAATGTCTTTGCCTTAATAAGTATTGTCTTTTTTTACGATTTTTGGTATACTCGTATTAAGGAGATGTGTTAGAATGAAAAAACTATCTAAGAGTACGTTTATCGGAAATAATGACATAGTCGCTTCTAAAAAACATATTACAGGAAACAGTTTTGCCCATTTTCATGAATTTTGCGAGATAGAATACATATTGGATGGATGCGGTAGTTGTACACTAAACGGTCAAACCTTTGAGATGAAAAAGGGGATGTTGTTTTTTATGACACCGTTGGACTGTCATAGTGTAAGGTCTGAAGGGGTGGATGCTATTAATGTAATGTTTTCGGAGCAGCTTGTTGATTTTTCAACACTGAAACCGTTCTTCCTGTATTCATCACCGAAAGCGATTGAGATTGAGCCGCAAATGCAACCGTTTTTTGAAATGCTTTTAACCGAAATAACACAGGTAAGCAATCAAAGGCAGTATGGTGCAACCGTGTTGGAGTGTCTTTTGCTGAAATTGTCTCAGTTATTGCCATCATTAGAGGCTCAAAATTTGAGCGATGCGGTTTCTAAAATGCATTTTTACGCGTTATATCATTTTCAGAATAAAGCAACACTAAGTGCTGCGGCAGAATATGTGGGATTGACACCTTCGTATGCTTCTGCACTTTTTAAAAAGGAAATGCAAGTGAATTATGGGGAATACATAGATTCACTGAGATTCAATTATGCAAAAAAATTGCTGATTTGTTCCACAAGCTCTGTTTCAGAAATATGCGCAGAAAGCGGCTTTGAAGATGTTCCTAATTTTTTAAGAAGATTCAAAATGCGCTTTGGTATAACGCCAAGCCAGTTCCGAAAGGAGCTCGTTACATCCTGATAGAAATCACTGTGTCCTATATTGACAGCAGCAGAAGGGCTTGTTTTAGGGCTTTGCGCTAATATGTTTAAAATAGCAGGTCCGGTTGTTGTTTATGGTACAGTGGCATCGGTTGTATATGGCATAATCTATTGGATAACGACATTGTTCTAACGAAAAAAGGCTTGACCAAATCGGCCAAGCCTTATATACTCTATTTTTTAATTATTTCTTCGGACACTATATTCCCTAAACTATTAGTGAAAATTATTCTGATTTGGTCATCTTCAAATACAAATCCGCTGCCTGTGAAAGTTTTTTCTTTAAAATCGGGTTCAGCACCAATTACTACCGGGCAAGGTTGACCTAAATAATCATTTTCTCCTCCGACATGATGCACTACGCACTCGTGTTTATGGCCGCACAACATCAAATCGGGTTTGACTTCCTCTTTTAAAAGCCTTGCCCACTCGCGGAACAAATCATGCTCTATATTAAAAGGTTCGGGATAATTCCTAGTGAAAGGATTATGAGCAATTACAAGCTTTGTTTTAACGTCTTTTGCTCCAAATTCATTTTCTTGATTTTCAATAATGGCTTTTATATATTCGGTTTGTCTTTCTCTGAAAACGTGGCAAGCAACGGTGTAGCCATATTCGGGATGATCGTCGGGTTTGTCTTCGCCACAATCGAGAACCAAACCCCAAATGCTTCCGAGTTTAAAAGAATAATATGTATTTTTATTATGGTTAGGAGTATATTCTGCAAAATTTTCAGCGAAATTGCCTCGCAAATCATGATTACCGCGGGAGAAAACAACGGGTTTGCTTCCGTTTGTTAAAGCCGCAGAAATTTCATAAATTATAAAGAAATTTTCGGGGTCTCCGCTATGGTCGATTACGTCGCCGTTAAAAATAAGAAAATCTATATCTCCGAAGGTTTTTGCCGCTTCTATTGCCGTTTCTGCTCTGTTATGAGCATCGGAAATATGATAGGCTCTTGCATTTTTTTCGGGAACGGGGCAGAATTTATAAGTATATTCTATTGGTTCTTCCGTTTCTGTAAAATAAGGCTTGCGCTCAATTATGGGTCGAATAAAAACGGTGTATTCCTTCGCATTATCAAGCGCTTTCATAGGAACGCTTACTCTATGAATCGGCGCGCGAGAATTCATAATTCCGTTTGATTCGTCATAATAAGTTTTTTCGCCTACTTTGACATACATTAAGGATTCTCTTTCAACCTCAACCATTATTTGATATTCATTTCCAACTGCGAACACCGCCGGCGCTGTTTTTAACATTTTATCTGCCTCCATTTTTTACTTCTAAAAATTATACCACACGATTATCTAATTGTAAATAACTATTCAAAAAATATGGTTGATTAAAAATTGAAAGCTTGACCGATTTGGTCAAGCCTTAATTATATTATTTAATTTTTCTTCCCTCTATATAGAAACGTTTATCGTCGGCATGGCCCATCGAGAAGGTCTTTCTTGGAAGCGAGCCGTCAATTATAACTGCGGGGAATAATTCGTCTTTGCCCATTCCATCGAAAATAAATCCAACTGTGTTTTCCTTTTCGCAAAGTTTCTTAACTGCATCTGTGCCGTGGATATAATCCACCTCAACGTTTGGATTTTCCTTCAAAAATTCATCAAGATATATCTGAAGCGTTCCAACCGGAAGCTTTGAGATTGGCGTTAAAGAAAGTTCACTTTCACCATTTTTATCAATAACTGAATATTTATGGAGTTTTTCGCCTTTTTCATTGGCATTTTTATTCAAAAGGAAGGATACGATTGCTTCCTTTTCAACACCGAACACAACTCTGTAAATCGGTTCAAATTCAATAACGGGGTCATGGATATTAACGATTTCAACCAAGGCAAAACGATTAAGCTCGTTGGGGTTTTGATTATAACATTCTTTTGCAGTTGCCAAAGAATGGTTACCGTCGCCAACAGCGAAAAGAAGTCCGTCTTTTATGAGTTTTTCCAGGTTTTCATTGATGGTTTTTTGGTCATTACCCTTAATTTCATAGCCCTCGATATGACCTCCGTGCTTCATAAGCTCGAAATCATAAAGTTTTGAAAG
This sequence comes from Acutalibacteraceae bacterium, assembly GCA_045630885.1. Lineage (GTDB taxonomy): Bacteria > Bacillota > Clostridia > Oscillospirales > Acutalibacteraceae > UMGS1532. Next base: position 19,497 of record JAZQTQ010000007.1, on the reverse strand, counting down.
GCTTTGCTTTTTATCTGCGAAAGGCTCGATAACAGTTTTTTGAGCGTCGTCAATAAACAGAAGCACGTGGGGAAATTCCAATGGCGCATCTTTTCTTATTTTAACTCTCGGAGGAATACGCTCAACAACAGTTTTTTCGGTTGCTCTTATAAGGGCGCTGGAACCTACGGTATAGTCATATTGCTCTAAATCAACAAGGCCTAAGATACCCCGTCTTATTCCGCCTCCCGTTATTTCTCTTTCAATATAAACCATTCCGCCTTCAAGTTCTTTGAAAACTCCATTTTCGAGATAGCTATTCATTGTTTTGTTTATTTTTGCGCTTCTTTCATCTGTTTCGGCTAAGTATATTTCGGGCAATACGAGATTAAGCGCAGAAGGAGCTTCTCCAACGAATTTTTCAACATCCTTCCAATATTCCAAATCAGACGTATATTGGTCGCAAGCGATAACTGCCCATTTATTGAATTCTCCTTTGGGCAAAAGAATATTAGCGGGATAAAGATATTGATTCATAAAAACTCTCCTTAATAATTTTGAATATTAATATATTAACACATTTAAACCAAAAAGTAAACCCAAAAAACAATTTGACTTTATCTTTATTTGTGCTATAATTAACGCAGAAAAGCAAGGGGGGGATTTTGATGAATTTTTTTGCTCATATAGGAAAACGTCCAATAAGGTTATCTGAAGAAACAAGAAAATTTGCTTTGGATTCTTTAGACGGTATTTATGGCAGAGAAGCTATGAAAAATTATGCAGTTTCTCTTGATGATATAGAAACTTATTCATCACTTGATGACCTCCAAAAGCAGGACGTAGCAATCCGTGAAATATGCAAAAACGCACCCATCCGCATTATCGATGGCGAAAAATTGAGTGGGTCTGCTTCTTTAGGTCTTGCGATTAAGCATAAAATCCCCGCAACTTTCAACGGTACTGCCGAATTTGATTCGGTATCCCATTTAACTGTTGATTTTGAAACGGTTTTAAAAGAGGGCGCAGAAAAATTAGAAGCTGATGCCAATTATTATTATGAAAAATATAAAGGCACAGATAACGAGGCTTTTTTAAAAAGTTCGATAGATGCTCTGGAAGGCTTCAGAATTTATAGAAATAGATTTTTAGAAGCGCTCAAAGATAAACCTCAATTCTCGCAAAATTATGAAGCGCTCTTATCTGTTCCTTTTAAACCGGCTAAAAGCTTTTATGAAGCTTTGCAAAGTCTTTGGTTCACCTTTTCTTTTATCCGACTATTGGGCAACTGGACAGGAATAGGAAGAATTGATTATCTTTTGGGAGATTACCTCAAAAACGACCTTGCAAACGGTGTTTTAACCCTTGATGAAGCAAGAGAACTCCTTGCTCATTTTTTCATAAAGGGTTGCGAATGGATATGCGGCGGCAATTACGGAAGCGGCGATGCTCAACACTACCAAAATATCGTTTTGGGTGGTATTGACGAAAACGGCAAGGACATTACCAACGAGGTTACATATCTCGTTTTGGATATTTTGGAAGAAACGGGCATAAGCGATTTCCCGACCACCGTTAGAATAAATGATTCTTCTCCCGAAAAGCTTCTCAAAAGAGTGGCTGAGGTTATCCGTTTTGGTGGCGGTGTTGTTGCGATATATAACGAAAAACTAATCATTGACTCATTAGTTTCTTACGGCTATTCAATTCATGATGCCGGAAAATTCGCAAATGACGGTTGCTGGGAAGTTCAAATCCCCGGAGAAACCTTCTTTAGATATATCCCGTTCGACGGACTTTCCATTCTTCAAAATAAGACCCTTAATTCATACAAAACCGTTCCTGAATTTAAAGATTTTGATTCTTTATATTCCCAATATATAAAAGACCTGTCAGTTTTTGTTGAGGGTATAAAGCTGAATGCCGCAAAATATGAACATTGCAAAAGTTATCCTTCAACGATTGTTTCGCTTTTCGAAAAGAATTGCTTTAAAAACGGAAGGTCTTATACCGAAGCCGGAACCACTTATAACGTTATCTCTCCCCACATCGGAGGTTTGCCCGACGTTGCGAACAGCCTTTATGCTATCAAAAAATTATGTTTTGAAGATAAAAAAGCAACCCTTCAAGAGCTTTTACAAGCGCTCGAACGTAACTGGGAAGGATTTGAAGACCTAAGGCTTTATGCTCTTAATTCCTATAAATATTTCGGGAACGATAACGATGAGGTTGATAAAATTGCTGCGCATATCGTTTCTGATTTTGCGGATATTTGCGATAGAAAAATTGAAAATTGCGAAATCCTTTTTCCTGCGGGAATCAGCACGTTTGGACGGCAAATCGAATGGTCGCCCAACCGCCTTGCAACCGCTTCGGGTCAAAAGGCGCACGCCATTCTTTCTGCAAACTTTTCCCCTACTCCCGGTACTGATTCAGAAGGTGCAACTGCGATAATTAATTCTTATTGCAAAGCTGACCTTAAAAGAACAATATCAGGCGCTGCCCTTGATATCAAATTCCTGCCGCAAATTCTAAAGGGGAACAGCGGACTTGATGCAATAATAACGTTGATTAAGGTTTTTTGTGATTTGGGCGGACATTTTATGCAGCTTGATATTGCCGATGTCGAGCTTTTAAAGAAGGCTCAAGAAAATCCTGAAGAATATCGTTCCCTTTCTGTTAGGGTTTCGGGTTGGAATGCAAGGTTTGTAACGCTAAACCGCGAATGGCAGGATATGATTATCAAGCAAGCATCGGGCGAAACTTAAATAATAGTATAAAAAAGCAGAGCAAAGTATTTAAAAAACCTTGCTCTGCTTTTGAATTTTAAATAGATAATTTCAGTTTTTTGTGTTCGATGATTTTAAGCCTTTTTGTTGCTTTGCAACCAAATAAGCGTTTCTTCTCTAAAGGCAATTCCCCAAGAATTGTGTCCAACACCCTCATAAAGTTCGCACTTAAAATCAGGGTGCCAACCTTCAAGAGCTTCCTTCATTTCGATTGTTGAATGGGGCCAGACAACGTTATCGTCAAGACCATGGAAGCATCTTATAGGCATTTTAAGAGAGGGAGCAAACCAAGGCATTCCACCTCCGCAGCAAGGAGCAATTGCGGCAAAAAGTTCGGGATATGCAGAAGCGGTAAACCAAGTTCCATAGCCTCCCATACTAAGCCCGCAGAGATAAATTCTTTTTTCGTCAACGTTATATTCTTTTATAACGTTATCGATAAATGCTTTTATGCTCTCGATTCTTGCAACCCAAAAGGTATCTTTGGGGCATTGAGGCATAACGAGAATACAATTTTTTAGGTTGTCATCATTCGCAACCCTGGAAAAACCATGAACCAAAACTTTGTTTAAATCTTCGCCACCGTTTCCTCTCTCCCCTGCACCGTGAAGTTGAATAATAAGCCCCGGATTTTCTCCAACTTCATCGGGAATATATGCTATATAAGGAAAGCCCAGCTTTCCGCATTTTTCTTCAACAATTTTCATATTTTTTATCCTCCCTTTATCATTGACTATAACAATTCTTATTAATTATAACATTTCTCTATATTATAATCAATATGTATTTCTGTTTTGGAGTCGAAAGATTATGAGTTTCGAACCTTTGTTTCGTGAAATTGATAAACTTTCTCAAAAATATCTTAATATTTTCGAAGACGTTGTTAATATAGAAAGCCCAACTGACTTGAAAGTTGGCGTTGATAAGGTTGGGAATTATTTTATCCAAATGGCAAAAGAACAAGGGTTTTCAATAGAAGTTCTCAAACAAGAAAAAGCGGGAAATGCTATCTTGATTTCAATGAATGATAATTCTCAAAAAGAGCCCGTCGCAAGCGCAATTCTTGAAGCGGCATATAAAATAATTGACTAAAAAAAATGAAGGACTCAGAGGGAATTACCTGCAACTGCGGAGTTATTAAAGGTGGAACCATTGCAAACACCGTTCCCGATGAATGTGAGTTTATTACAGACATTCGTTTCGCTTCAAAAGAGCAATACGAAACCGCTTGCAAACAGATAATAAATATAACAGAAAAAACTTTTGTTAAGGGTTGTTCTTCAAAGTCGGAGATTATAAGTTTCCGCCCTGCTATGCCGCTTACCCAAAGGAACGAAGCACTCCTTGATAAAATGAATGAAATATATGAAACGGTTGGTCTTCCAATTCTTGAAAAACGTTTTTCTTTTAGCGGGTCTGATGCGGCTTATATAACCGAGGCCCAAATCCCTTGCGTTGATAACGTTGGAATCGTAGGTGGATTAATTCATTCGCAAAATGAATTCGCTTACATTAATTCTTTAAAAGAAACCGCCAAACGCCTTGCTGTGGTTGCTCTTTATATTTAAATTCCTTTGTCCGCAAACCAATATCGGTTTGCGGATTTTTTTGCGCGAATTTTTCTTTGTTTTTTGCTTAAAATAAGGAAAAAGGAGCTGATTTTTTGGCAAAAAGAATTGGAAATAAAACGGTTGAATTTCAAAACGTTTATATAGAATCATTTGGCGCGGTTGTAGGAAAAAAAGAGGGCGAAGGTCCTTTAGGCGCTTGGTTCGATAAAGTTTTTAACGACGAATATGCGGGACAGACTACATTTGAAGAAGCGGAAAGTCATCTGCAAAAAACTGCGCTTGAAATAGCAGCTAAAAAAAGTGATTTCCCCATAAGCTCGCTGGATTTTATTCTTGCGGGCGACCTTCTGAATCAATGTATCGGCTCCTCTTTTGGTCTGAAAAATCTTGGCATACCATTCCTCGGTCTTTATGGGGCTTGCTCAACCATGGCGCTTTCTTTAGGCATCGGAGCAACACTTGTTGATTCTGGCGCCGCAAATTTGGCCGCCGCAGTTACCTCCTCCCATTTTTGCTCAAGCGAAAGACAATTCCGTTTTCCTTTGGAATATGGCAGCCAAAGAACTCCAACCGCTCAATGGACCGTAACGGGTTCCGGCGCAGCTATAATCGGAAAACAAAAATCCAACATTTTGCTTTCAAAATACACCGCAGGAAAAATCGAAGATTTAGGCATAACTGATGCAAATAATATGGGAGCTGCTATGGCGCCTGCCGCATACTCAACCATTAAAAATTTTTTAGAAGATACAAATACTTCCCCATCAAGCTTTGATTGCATTTTTACGGGAGATTTGGGTTTTATTGGCTCCGAACTTTTATATGAACTTTTTAAAAAAGACGGAATAAACTTAGAACCTTATCACAACGACTGCGGAATGATGATGTTCAAAAGAAAACAACAAGACGTTCATGCAGGTGGTTCGGGGTGTGGGTGCGTAGGTTCTATTACTTGCAGTTATATTTTTTCCCTTCTCAAAAAAGGCGAGCTTAAAAGAATCGCAATTTGTGGAACCGGCGCGCTTTTATCAACCGTTTCAACCGGACAAGGAAAATCAATCCCCGCTATTGCGCATTTAATTGAACTCGAACACAAGGATTGATACGTTTGTTTAAATCTAATTAATAATAAAGCAAAACAATTTAATCAGTAAAATTACACTCCTGTGATTTTATATTATTCTCAGGAGTTTATTTTTTTATTTGACATTTTCCTTTTTCTATAATAGAATTAAGAAAAAGCATAAGGAATGATAAAAATGCCTCTTAAAATAATCAGAAACGACATAACGAAAATGGATGTCGATGCCATTGTTAATGCTGCCAACGAATCGCTTTTGGGCGGTGGCGGCGTTGACGGTGCGATACATAACGCTGCAGGAGAGGAACTTCTCGCCGAATGTAAAACTCTGGGCGGTTGCAAAACCGGCGATGCCAAAATCACGGGCGGATACAAGCTTCTTTCAAAATATGTTATTCACACGGTTGGCCCTATTTATCAAGACGGCAACCACGGAGAAAAGGCTCTGCTCGAATCTTGCTATAGAAAATCTTTGGATTTGGCGAAGAAAAACAACTGTGAATCGATTGCTTTCCCTCTTATTTCTTCGGGAGTTTATGGCTATCCAAAAGATAAAGCATTAAGAGTTGCAATAGATATAATAAGCGAATTTTTGAGCGAATCCGAAATGATAGTTTATATCGTTATATTCGACAAAACGGCTTATAAAATAAGCGAAAAGCTTTTTTCGGATATTCAGGAATATATTGACGATAATTATGCTGACGAGCATACCGATTATCGTCGAGAAGCCAGCCGATGTAATTCTTCCGTTTATGCGACTTCCGGGGAATTCATTCAAGATTTATTAGAAGAATTTGAATTCAAAGAAGTTTCTTTGCCGATTGAGCTTGACGGCAAGCTAAAGCAAATTGACGAAAGTTTTTCTCAAATGCTTCTCCGCAAAATTGACGAGAAAGGTATGACCGACTCAGAATGTTATAAAAAGGCAAATATCGACCGTAAATTATTTTCCAAAATCCGAAGCAATATAAATTATAAGCCAAGCAAATCCACCGCTATTGCCTTTGCAATTTCTTTGGAACTTTCTTTAGAAGAAACCGAAGATATGCTAAAAAAAGCGGGATTCGCCCTTTCTCATAGCAATAAATTTGATATAATTATTGAATATTTTATCAGCCACAAAAATTATAATATTTTCGAAATAAACGAAGCGCTTTTCGCCTTCGACCAAAGTTTATTAGGAGCTTGAATTATGATTAAGTTTATTTGTTACCCAAAATGCACCACCTGCCAGAGAGCGAAGAAATGGCTGGATGACAACAAAATTGAATACGAATTAAGAGATATTAAACTCGATAATCCTACCTTTGAAGAATTAACTGAGTGGTATAATAAAAGCGGACTTCCTATAAAGAAGTTTTTTAACACAAGCGGTCTTATATATAAATCATCAGACCTTAAAAATAAAATCCCGACAATGAGCGATAATGAGTTGCTTGGGCTTCTATCTATCAATGGTATGCTGGTTAAAAGGCCGTTGCTCATCGGTGATGATTTTGTGCTTGTTGGTTTTAAAGAAGCAGAATGGAAGGATAAGCTTTAATTATTTGTCGCATCGCAAGCGACCACAACTAAATCTTAAAGAAATATAATGTGATTACAAGGTTGAAAAACTTTGAAATCACATTATTTTTTTGGAGGTTTTTATTATGACAAAAGAAAAAAGAACGTTTGAGCTTTGCGGGGGTATGGAGCTTCCAAAGAAGCGCGGCAACAACATAACGGAGCTTGTATTTATTTTAGACAGAAGCGGTTCAATGGCGGGGCTTGAAAGCGATACCATCGGCGGATTTAATTCTATGATTGAAAAACAGAAAAAACAAAAGGGCGGTTGCTTTGTTTCGACGGTACTTTTTGATGACGAAAGCGAGGTTTTGCACGACAGAGTGAAACTCAACGATATTCCCAAAATGACCGACGAAGACTATACCGTCAGAGGTTGCACCGCACTTATTGACGCTATTGGCGGCGCAATTCATCACATCGGCAACATTCACAAATACGCTCGCCCCGAAGACGTTCCCGAACACACTTTATTCGTTATAACAACCGATGGTCAGGAGAACGCAAGCCACCGATACACAAGCCAACAGGTTAAAATGATGATTGAACGCCAGAAAGAAAAATACGGTTGGGAGTTTTTATTCATTGGCGCAAATATAGATGCTATAGAAACTGCAGAAAATTTCGGAATTGACAAAGACAGAGCGGTTAATTATAATGCCGATAAAAAAGGTACTGCAATCCTTTACGATTCTGTTTGCGAAGCGGTTTGTGCTGTTCGTGCGAGCGCTCCTTTAAGAGAAGATTGGAAAGAAGCTATAAACAAGGATTTTGAAAACAGAAGAAAATAAGAAGTCAAGCCTTCCTCTTATGGAAGGCTTTTCCCTTTATATATATGTCGAAACAATATTTATTACAGCACACAAACAAAAGCCGAATATTGATGGTAACACAGCCGATATTAACGCCCATTTAAGACTGCCTGTTTCTTTTTTAACGGTTAAAAAGGTTGTTGAACAAGGAAAATGAAGAAGGGAGAAAATCAAGAAACAGACTGCGGTTGTATTGGTCCAACCATTTTGGATTAAAATTTCTCCGATTTGAGAAATTGAAGTTATATTCGAAATTGAAGAACCTCCGCAATAGCCCATTATGGCTATTGGCAAAACGATTTCATTTGCGGGAAAACCTAATATGAAAGCGCATAGTATTACCCCGTCTAACCCTATAAACCTTCCAATCGGTTCGAGCAGCGAAGAAAAAGCCGACAACAGGCTTGAATTTCCTACCTTTATATTAGCAAGCAACCATATAATAAGTCCTGCCGGAGCCGCTACTTTAACCGCCCTTAACGCTAATTTAAAGGTTTTTTCTTTTAAACTAACCAACATAACCCGACCAAAATCAGGTATCCTATATGGTGGAAGCTCTAAAACGAAGGAACTATTCGTTCCGCGAAGCCAGGTTTTGGAAAGCACGAAAGATGCCGCAAAGGTTGCCAAAACTCCGAGCAATATAACGAGAGTTAATCCAAACGCCGAAACAATCCCAACCCCGAAAAAGACAGAAATAACTATAATCATAGCCGGGAATTTACCGTTGCAAGGAACAAAGCAATTTGTTACTGCTGCTATAATCCTCTCTCTTTTGGTGTTAATAATTCTGCAACCCATAACCCCTGCCGCATTACAACCAAACCCCATACACATCGTTAACGCTTGTTTTCCGCAAGACTTACAAAGCGCAAATGGACGATCGAGATTAAATGCAATTCTCGGCAAAATTCCGGATTCTTCCAAAACTGCAAAAAGAGGAAAAAATATAGCCATCGGCGGAAGCATAACCGAAACTACTGTTGAAAGCACTCTAAAAATCCCAAATACTATGGCGTCGTGAACTACTGTGGGCACCGAAATAAACACAAGAAAAGCTGATAGTTTTTCCTCGAAATAAGAAAACAAGCAACCCAGCAATTCCGACGGATAGTTTGCCGCAGATATAGTTAACCAGAAAACCAACATAAGCAAAAGAAACATTATGGGGTATCCGAAAAGTTTACTCGTTAATGCCTTGTCTAAAAGTGTTTCTTTTCGTTCTTTTTTATTTATAAAAACAGCTTCAGCTATTTCTTTCGCTTTTTTGGAATTTTCTTCGGCGTTTATATGCGGTTCTTTTAAAAACGAATTTTTTTCGCATTTTATTCCTCTTTCGATGATTTCAATAAGCGTTTCCTTCCCTTGTCGCTTTCTTGCCGAGAACGGAACGACCTCTATTCCCAACATCTGCTCAAGTTTTTTCACGTCAATTATCGTTTTGTGTTTGCGAGCCTCGTCCATCAAATTAAGACATAGCGCACAGTTTATCCCCGTTTGGATTATTTGCAAGCATAAAAATAAATTTCTTGAAAGCATCTCTGCATCGCATACGATAACAGCAAAATCAACCTTTCCCGAAAGCAAAAAATCGCGGGTTATTCTCTCCTCTTCCGACTGCGCATCTAATGAATACGTTCCCGGAGTATCAACAATCGAGCATTTTCCAATAGTTGTTTTTAATGTAGCCCTGGTATTTTCAACCGTTTTACCGGTCCAATTTCCCGTATGTTGATTTTGCCCCGTTAGGAAATTGAAAACCGAACTTTTTCCAACGTTGGGGCTTCCTATTAACGCAACCGTTTTTTCTTTATTATATGTATTATTTTCTTTCGCCAACTCCCTACCTCTCCTTATTAACTATTATTTTTTTGCAATCACTTCTTCTTATAGCAACAACTCCGCCCTTTATCAAAAAAGCCTTTGGATCCCCTAATATACTTTTCGACAAAAATATTACTTCCTCTCCCCTGATAAAACCGAAATTTATTAATCGATTTTTAATCCCACCGTTTAAAAGAATTTTATTTATAGTAGCTCTTTCGCCAACTTTAATTTCATCAAGTAAAAATGTTTTCAAGATTTTGCGCTTCCTTTCCTTATATCATTTTATTCTGAACACGATTTTTTGTTAAAAACACAATATATTGTGGTTAGCTAAAAATATTATCATTATTTAGAGTTTTTGCATAAATAAAGGGTTTTCAGGCGTTTTTTAGCTGAAAAAGCTTCAAAAAATCCCATATATTGAAAAAATATTTTTTAAAAACCACTATATATTGTGATTTTGGTATTGACAGAGGTGTTTTCTTGTGTTATAATAGCCTCGCACTCACTACCGATGCTTAATTTCACCAAAAAAAGAAAGGAAAAATATGAAAATCGGAGGCTTTCAAAAACTAACCCTGCTCGACTTTCCCGGCAGAACAGCCTGTACCGTTTTTACGGTTGGTTGCAATATGAGATGTCCTTTTTGCCACAATGCAGGACTTGTTTTAACCTCAAATGCTTCCTCCTTCCCGGAAGAAGAAATTTTCGATTACCTTTCTAAAAGAAGCGGAATTTTAGATGGCATTTGCATAACCGGCGGAGAACCCCTTTTGCAACACGACATCAAAGATTTCATACTGAAGGTGAAAGACCTTAACGTTGCTGTCAAACTTGATACCAACGGAACCGACCCTCAAAAACTTAATTCTCTGATAGAAGACGGCTTGCTCGATTATATAGCTATGGATATAAAGAGCTGCGCCGAAAACTATGAGAAGGTTGCAGGAAGGCCCGTTTCAATTGATAGAATTAAGGAAAGCATTGACGTGATTAAAAAAAGCCGACTGCCGCACGAATTCCGAACAACTGCGGTCAAAGGTCTACACGCTATTGAGGATTTTGAAAAAATCCACGAGTTTATTGGCTCCGATTCCCCTTATTTTATTCAAAAATTTGTTGATTCAGGAAATCTGATTGCCAAAGGAGAAGCGTTCTCCTATGATGAAATGCAAAAAATTCTTGAAGCTGTTCGGAAAAATATTCCCTCCGCCACAATTCGCGGAGAAAACTAAAAAAATTATTTAAGGAGAGGTTAAAAAAATGTATCGTGTTACAAAAAGAGACGGAAAAATTGCAGATTTCGACATTTCTAAAATCACCGAAGCTATCAGAAAAGCTTTTGAAGCCTGCGAAAGAGAATTCAACGATAACATAATTGATTTTCTTGCTTTAAAGGTTACTTCTGATTATGAACCCAAAATAAATGATGGTATCGTTGCTGTTGAAGATATTCAGGACAGCGTTGAAACCGTTCTCGTTCAGGCAGGCTATGCCGACGTTGCAAAAGCATATATTCTCTATCGTCGTCAGAGAGAAAAATTAAGAAATATGAAATCAACAATTCTTGACTATAAAGAGCTTGTTGATCAATATGTTAAAAATATCGACTGGCGCGTTAAGGAAAACTCAACCGTTACTTATTCTGTTGGCGGTCTTATTCTCAGCAACTCCGGCGCTATCACCGCAAACTATTGGCTTTCCGAAATCTACGATGACGAAATTGCTAAAGCACATAAGAACGCAGACATTCACCTTCACGACCTTTCAATGCTCACCGGTTATTGCGCAGGTTGGTCGTTAAAGCAGCTTATTGAAGAAGGTCTTGGCGGCGTTCCCGGAAAAATCACCTCTGCTCCCGCAAAGCATCTTGCAACCCTTTGCAATCAGATGGTAAACTTCCTCGGAATTATGCAGAATGAATGGGCCGGCGCTCAGGCATTTTCATCCTTCGACACCTATCTTGCTCCCTTCATAAAAGTTGACAACCTTAGCTATGACGCTGTTAAAAAATGTATCGAATCTTTCATCTATGGCGTTAATACTCCAAGCCGTTGGGGTACTCAAGCTCCTTTCTCTAACATCACTCTCGACTGGACCGTTCCTCACGACCTCGAAGATGAATACGCTATCGTTGGCGGCAAGAGAATGGACTTCAAATATGGCGATTGTAAAAAAGAAATGGATATGGTTAACCGCGCATTCATCGAGGTTATGATTGAAGGCGATGCTCATGGCAGAGGCTTCCAGTATCCTATCCCAACCTATTCTATCACTCGCGACTTTGATTGGTCTGAAACAGAGAACAACAAGCTTCTCTTTGAAATGACCTCTAAATATGGTACTCCTTATTTCTCTAACTACGTCAACAGTGATATGGAGCCTTCTGATGTTCGTAGTATGTGCTGCAGACTTCGTCTTGACCTCAGAGAACTCAGAAAGAAATCCGGTGGCTTCTTCGGAAGCGGCGAAAGCACAGGTTCTATCGGCGTTGTTACAATCAATATGCCAAGAATCGCTTATCTTGCTGAAAATGAGGCTGATTTCTATAAGCGCCTTGATCATATGCTTGATATTTCTGCTCGTTCTCTCAAAATTAAGAGAACAATTATCACAAAGCTTCTTGACGAGGGTCTTTACCCCTACACCAAGCGTTATCTCGGAACCTTTGCTAACCACTTCTCAACCATCGGTATCGTTGGTATGAACGAAGCAGGTCTTAATGCAAAATGGATCGGCAAGGATATGACCCATAAGGAAACTCAGAAATTCACTCAAGACGTTCTTAACCACATCAGAACCCGCCTTTCCGATTATCAGGAAATGTATGGCGACCTTTACAACCTCGAAGCAACTCCTGCTGAATCAACCTCTTATCGTTTGGCTAAGCACGACAGAAAGCACTTCCCCGATATCATCTGCGCTTCCGATGCCGAAACACCTTACTACACCAACTCTTCTCATCTTCCCGTTGGCTTCACAGATGACATCTTCTCTGCTCTCGACGTTCAGGACGAACTCCAGACCCTCTACACATCGGGTACTGTTTTCCACGCCTTCTTGGGCGAAAGACTTCCGGATTGGAAGGCTGCTGCTTCTATCGTTAAAAAGATTGCAGAAAACTATCGCCTCCCCTACTATTCAATTTCTCCCACATATTCCGTTTGTAAAGAACACGGATATATCCCCGGCGAGCAGTTTGAATGTCCGAAATGCGGAAAAGAAGCTGAAGTATATAGCCGTATAACAGGTTATTATCGTCCGGTTAAAAATTGGAACGATGGTAAATCTCAGGAATACAAAGAGAGAAAGCAATACGTTATTGAAACCTCTGTTTTAACCCACGAAGGTCCTAAAACTGCAGAAGCTTGCGAATGCGAAAATAACGGAGTTGCTCTTGGCGACGGAATCTACCTCTTCGCTTCAAGAACTTGTCCCAACTGCAAAATTGCCGAAACCCTTCTCGGTAAAGCAGACATTAGCTATAACAAGGTTATCGCAGAAGAAAACATTGCATTAACCGAATCTTTGGGAATAAAACAGGCTCCAACTCTCGTTGTTGTTTCAGGCGGTAATGCTGAAAAGTTTGTTTCCGTTCCTAATATCAAAAAGTTCATTCAAGAAAACAGCTAAAAAACAAAAGGGGCGGTTTCCCTAAAAGCCGCCCCTTGAATTTTAAATTGAGGTAATAAAAAATGTATGATATTGTTATAATAGGCGCAGGCCCTGCAGGTCTTACCGCCGCAATATATGCTCGTCGCGCCAATAAAAGCGTTTTGCTTCTCGATAAAGCAACGTTCGGCGGACAGATAACCTATTCTCCAAAGGTTGAAAATTATCCCGGTTTTGAATCAATAAGCGGATCCGAGCTTGCTGACAAAATGGTTGCGCAAGCGCTCGAACTTGGTGCAGACGTTGAGATAGAAGAAGCTACCGAAATAATCGACGGAGATATAAAAGCCGTTAAAACTGCTGACGGAAACACCTATGAATGTAAAACTATTATAATAGCAAGTGGCGCTAAACATAGACATTTAGGTCTTCCAAACGAAGAAAAATTCATCGGTGAGGGTATTTCTTTCTGTGCCGTTTGCGATGGCGCTTTTTACGCCAACAAAACGGTTGCTCTCATCGGCGGAGGAAACTCTGCTCTGCAAGAAGCAATCCTGCTTTCGGAAACCTCAAAGAAGGTTTACGTTGTTCAGAATCTCGATTTCCTAACCGGCGAGCCAAAGCTTCAAGAAATCCTTTCTAAAAGAGGAAACGTTGAGATTATAACGGGCGCTGTCGTTTCTGAAATACCTGATGGCGATGAGCTTAAGAGCATCGTTATTGAATTTACTAAAGACGGTTCTAAAAAGACTCTGGATATCGACGGAATGTTTGTTGCTATCGGCCTTGTTCCCGAAAACGAAGCTTTTAAAAACGTTGCTGATTTAGACTCTGTTGGATATATTGATTCTGACGAAGGTTGCCTCACGAAAACTGCAGGCATCTTCACTGCAGGAGATTGCAGAAAGAAAAATGTTCGTCAGGTTGCAACCGCTTGTGCTGACGGCGCAGTTGCCGCAATTTCTGCTTGCAGATATTTGGATAACTAAATAAAAATTAAAAAGCTCTGTGTTTGAATTTTCTACACAGAGCTTTTTTCTATTCTGATTGAACACCAAGCTGGTCTATATAATCGCCGTTTTTAAATTTAAAGCCTATAAAATTAGCCTCAATTTCATCGGCAAAAAGCAGAACTGCCGCAGACCCTAAATTAGACGGAACTATACAAATTTCAAATTCAAGAAGGTTTTCTTCCAAAAACAAATCTTCTTTCTGATATGCAACGCTTATTTCGCAATTATCAATAGCACTCGAAGAACCAACAATGAACACGCTGTTTATTCTCACAGAATCCTCGAATTTAAAGGCGAACTCAGTATCCGCATTAAGAAAGATTCTTTTGTTTTCATCAAAACAAATTCCGTCGGTTAACGGCGTTAAATCTTTAGAATAAGACCCAACGACAGAAGGAATTTTTCCGCTAAGAATATTTTGACTAAAGTTTTTTGCGCAGAAGGATAATTGTTCAGTTATCTTATGGTTATAAATTCCAATGTGAGAAATCCTTGCAATATCATCAACTACGCAAGATTTAAGAAATTGAAGAGCAAAATATCGACCTTTATAATCCTCTAAATCAAAGACCTGATCGCAATGGTTTCTTTCGGAATTTGGAATACACTTTCCTGTATTTTGATAATGAACGACCATGTTTTCATCATTAAAAAGCGCTTTTGGATCATTAGAAATATAGATTTTATAGCTTTGAAGCGAATAATCAGCATCTCCATTATAAAACCCTGAAATCACAACCCTGTCTATTTGAATATCATCTTTTAAATCATAAACTATCTTCAAAGAGTCAGATTCAAAATCAACATGATGCTCCAAGCCCCAACTATTTGTAATTTTTTCTATTGCATTAGGATCTTTTGTTCCTCTATAACTGATTTCTTGAAGTTCTTTATCTTCCGAATCAAAGACGATCGGAACAAGCCCCTTCAAAAGATTCACGCCGACAAGCGCCTCTATCTCAGCAATATCCAAACTATTACTTATTAAACATTTACGCATATCTTCACCTATTCTAAATTTGGAAATTAAAGTTTTTCAATTCTCTTTACCCTCTATTATACTTTGATAATCGAATAATAGCAATAGCAATTATTATTTTTCCTGAATTTCTTTCTTGTAGTTATTTATAATTTACAACTATAATAGAAATAACACTTGACAATTCAACGAAAATTATATATAATATTTTGGTGTTGAGAATGTCAATCACAAGTTTTAGCGTTATTTAGTGGTGCGACTAAGTATCATCAAATTCACAACACAACAAATTAATATAAACTATCGAGGTGTGGCTCAGTTTGGTGGTTTTTCGTCGAGCGCATCCTGTGGATGATAAAGCGAAGACGAAAAAGGCGCAGCGGTCGAAATTTTGCACCGCTCCAAGGTGCTGAAAATTTCGGGCACCGCAAGAGGAAGCTGCGTAGCAACGCGACTAGGTATCATCAAATTCACAACACAACAAATTAATATAAACCATCGAGGTGTGGCTCAGTTTGGTAGAGCGCTGCGTTCGGGACGCAGAGGTCGCAAGTTCGAATCTTGTCACCTCGACCAACAAAAAAGCAAGAAACAACAAACGTTGTTTCTTGCTTTTTATTTATTATTTCTGCATTTTTTCTAAATCGTTTTTACGAATTTCTACACGTCTTACCTTACCACTAATGGTCTTTGGAAGTTCTTCGACGAATTCAACTATTCTGGGATATTTATATGGTGCTGTGTGAGTTTTTACATATTCCTGGATTTCCTTCTTGAGCTCGTCAGTGCCCTCTGTTCCTTTTACGAGCACTACGGTAGCCTTAACGATCTGACCGCGAACCTCGTCGGGAACGGGAGTTATCGCACATTCCAAAACATAAGGAAGCTCCATGATTACGCTTTCAATCTCAAAGGGTCCGATACGATAACCGGAAGACTTGATTACATCATCAATACGGCCAACATACCAAAGGTAGCCGTCCTCGTCCATAGTTGCCTGGTCGCCCGTGTGGTAATATCCATCATACCAAACGTCTTTGGTCTTTTCCTCGTCCAAATAGTAGCCGATAAACAAACCACAAGGAACTTCTCCATCTTTTACACGGATACAAATTTCTCCCGTATCTCCGGTTTTGCACTCATTACCATCAGGATCAAGCACAGCAACGTCATAAAGGGGACTCGGTCTTCCCATAGAACCAATTTTGGGCGTTGAACCAACGAAATTGGCAATAGAAAGGGTTGTTTCGGTTTGACCGAAGCCTTCCATAATAGTTAACCCTGTTGCTTTCTTAAACTGATTGAAAACTTCAGGGTTGAGCGCTTCGCCTGCTGTTGTTGCATATTCGATAGAAGAAAGGTCATACTTTGACAAATCTTCTTTAATGAAGAATCTATACATAGTTGGCGGAGCGCAAAACGTTGTTATATTATATTTTGCGAACATCGGCAAGATATCTTCTGAATGGAATCTATCAAAATCATAAGTGAATATGCCCGCTTCACAAAGCCATTGACCATAAAGTTTGCCCCAAAGCGCTTTTCCCCATCCTGTATCAGAAATCGTGAAGTGAAGTCCGTTTGGATTAACATTATGCCAATGCTTTGCTGTTGGATAATGTCCTAATGCATACTTATATGAATGGGTTGCAATGCGGGGATACCCTGTTGTTCCTGAAGTGAAGATCATAAGCATTGGGTCGTTGCCGCAAGGAGTATTTTCGGTGCGGTAGAAATGGGTACTGAAACGTTCCATTTCTACGTTAAAATCATTCCAACCTTCCTTTTTGCCGCCAACCAATATTTTTAACATTCCGGGGAAATTAACAGCGGCTTTTTCTGCTTCTGTTGAAACGTCGCCATCGGCAGTACAAACGATTGCTTTAACCTTGGCTGCTTTGTATCTATAGTCAAAATCGTGTTCAACGAGCTGATTGGTTGCAGGGATTGCGATAGCGCCAATCTTATGAAGCGCAAGCATACAGAACCAGAACTGATAATGTCTTTTTAAAACAAGCATTACTGTATCGCCTTTTTTTATGCCGAGAGATTCAAAATAGTTGGCAGTTTTTGCCGAATATTTCTTCATATCGCTAAAGGTAAACTTGCGGTCGGTTTTATCATTTGCAACCCACATCATTGCAAGCTTATCAGGAGTCTTTTCCGCAATAGCATCTACACAGTCAAATGCAAAATTAAATTTATCTTCATTCTTAAACTTGATGCCGCTAAATACGCCTTTTTCATCATAATAAGATTCAATAAAATTATCCGCAACTGTTGTTGTCGTATTGGTTGTGTTTTCAACAACTTTTTTCTCAACAAAAGGTGCTTCGGGATATTCCTCACTTACAAGACCGTCTTGAGGATTAAGAACTACGGCATGAAATTCGCATCCGCCTTCACTAGCGGCAATCATTCCATGAGGGATAAGACTGTTATAAAATATCGAATCGCCTTCGTGGAGAACATCAACGTGATTTCCAACCTGAACCTTAAGCGAACCCTTAACTATTACGTCGAACTCCTGACCGTTATGAGAATTAAGTTTCATAGGAGCATCTTGTTCTTCGGGTATATAAGGAAATTTAACCAAGAACGGTTCTGCAAGTTTTTCTTTGAATTTCGGAGCGAGGTTATTATATTCAACACCGTGCTGCTTCAGAATTTTAAGTCCTTCGCCCTTTCTTGTTATTGAAAAAGAAGTTAGCGTTGAGCTTCTTCCTTCGAGCAAATCAACAACCTCAACGTCGCACGCTTTGGCGCATTTATAGATAAACGTGAAACTAAAATCTGTATTTCCCTGCTCTAATACGCGGTATTCTTCAACCGAAACGCCCGTAAGCTTAGCAAGTTCTTCTTGTGTATATCCTTTTGCCTCGCGCAAGTCTTTAATTCTGCCTGCGACCTCTTTCAAACTATAATTCATTTTGTTGTTTCCTTTCATCATATAGATTTTCTAAAAGTTACCAACTTGAATAAACAAAAAAACTCATCTCAAAAGAAAACCTTTGAGACGAGTTATATAACCCGCGGTACCACTCAAATTACGGAAAATTTTTCCGTCACTTTACGAGCTCAAACAAGCTCTTTGCTTTTACGCAGCAATACGGAAGGAGTCTACAAGGCTTCAATACTGCCCTTCGGTCCTCCGACTCAGAAGTGATAAGTCATTGAAATGCTATGCCATTGTCTTGCACCAACCGACAACTCTCTATATGGTTTCGCAATTCGACCGTCTTCATCATAGTCGTTATTTGTGATATTCAAATTTATTCCATATTCTAGCACAGTTAAATATAAAAGTCAAGGGTTTTTTAAATTTTTTTCAATATACAATCAACGAAATACTTAAAGTATTAATTCCATACATACTTTTTGAGGAACTAAACCTTGCTTTTCATAAAACCTCATAGCAGACGGATTGCAGCTCCAGACGTTTAAAGTTAGATTATAGCAATCGCTTTCTCTAGCCAAATTCACCGCAGCATCATACAATTCTTTTCCTATATGTTTCCCACGCAGTTTTTCATCAACACACAGGTCGTCGATATAAAGAGTTTTTATATCTGTTAACACCGAATTATTGATATGTTTTTGAAAAATGCAAAAGCAATATCCCATCACTTTGTCTTCTTCATCAACGCAAACAAGAATAGGTCGTTTTTTATCTATTAGCATTTCCTTGAGCTCATTAGAGCTATATTTTCTTCCGATATTGAAAATATCCGGTCTGCCTTTATGGTGCACCATACAGACCTGCGATAGTAAATCTTCAATTTTATTTATATCTTTTTCTTTTGCAAATCTTATCATTATAATATACCCTCTCATACAAGGTGTTAAAACACTCGGAATAGGCTCATATTATACCATATTTTGCAGTTTTTTTCAAGAGAAAGAATCACTTTCTACCACGTTATCTATCTTCTAATAAAACAGCTCCCCTTTTTCAAGGGGAACTGTTTTTTTACATCTAAAATCTAATTTCCGATTTCCGGAATTATTTCTTAGTTGTTGCATATTTCTTTGAAGACCAGCTTGAATAGTAGTTCTTCTTGGAAACTGTCTTATAAGTACGGATTCTTACATAATACTTTGTCTTAGCCTTAAGCTTTTTGATTGTTTTAGAAGCGGTCTTATAAGATGTTACCTTAACGGTCTTTGTATATTTCTTTGCGAAGGAAGACTTGGTGCTATACTGGATTTCATAACCCTTTGCATGGCTTGTGGTCTTCTTCCACTTAATTGTGAGGCTCTTTGAACCT
>JAZQTQ010000006.1:0-61074 GCA_045630885.1 Acutalibacteraceae bacterium | reverse complement strand
GCCTCCGACTTGGGTGATGACGATTATATTAATTGTCCCTTTAACAAAGCTGAATATGAAGAGTTTCATAATGCCTTAGTTAATGCCGAAAAAGCTCCCGTTCATGATATTGATAACAGACCCGTTACTGTTTATGAAGGTTGTATGCCAATCGAAATTTTGGCATCGCGCGGAATTGATGCCGCAAGATTTGGCCCAATGAAGCCGGTAGGTCTGGTTAATCCGAATACAGGGCACCGTCCTTGGGCGGCAGTTCAGCTCAGGGCGGAAAATAAAGAAGGCAGACTTTATAATATCGTTGGATTTCAAACAAATCTTAAATGGGGCGAGCAAAAAAGAGTTTTTTCTATGATACCGGGTCTTGAAAATGCAGAATTTGTCAGATATGGCGTTATGCATCGAAATTCGTTTATAAATAGCCCTAAATTATTAAATCCTGATTTTTCCTTGCGAACAACCCCGAAAATTTCTTTTTGCGGACAGCTGAGCGGAGTTGAGGGTTATATGGAATCGGCGGCAAGCGGAATTTTGGCAGCTCAGTCTATAGCGAGAAGGCTTAAATCCGAAAGACCTATCGAATATCCAAACTATACCATGCTTGGAGCCTTATCGGGATATATAAGCGATAAAACTGTCGAAAACTTTCAGCCGATGGGGGCGAATTTTGGTATTTTCCCCCCGCTTGACGTTAAGATTAGAGATAAAGCCGAGCGATATTCAGCCTTGGCAAAAAGAAGCCTTGATTGGTTCGATGAAAACTTTTAAGAGGTGTTAATATGAGAGTTATAGTTGATGCTTTTGGCGGAGATAATGCGCCGCTTGAGATTTTAAAGGGAAGCGAATCCGCAATAAAGAACCTTGGCGATATAAAGGTTGTGCTTGTGGGAAGCGAAGAAAAAATAAAGGAATGTGCAAGTGTTAACGGCATTTCTTTGGATAATATGGAGATAATCGATGCGCCGGACGTAATGTCGATGCACGACAACCCCAAAGATATTATCAAATCAAAATCTCAAACCTCAATGGCTGTTGGTCTTAAAGCATTATCTGAAAGTAAAGGCGAGGTCTTCATTTCAGCAGGTAGCACGGGTGCTCTTGTATTTGGAAGTACGTTCATAGTTAAAAGAATAAAGGGAATTAAGCGAGCAGCTTTAGGATCGTTTATTCCAACATTGAGCGGGGACTATTTCTTCCTTATGGACGAAGGCGCAAACGTTGAGTGTCGTCCCGAAATGCTTTTGCAGTTTGGAATTATGGCAGAAGCATATTTTAAGAGCATTACAGGAAAAGAAAAACCTACCGTTGGGCTTTTAAACGTTGGAACAGAGGACACAAAGGGCGGACAGCTTCAGCTTGAGGCATTTGAATTGCTTAAAAACTCAAACCTCAATTTTATAGGAAACGTTGAAGCAAGAGATTTGATTGCAGGCGTTTGCGACGTTGTAGTTACAGACGGCTTTTCGGGTAACGTGTTCTTGAAAGCCTCCGAAGGTATGGCAACTTCGCTTATGAAAATGATTAAAGGCGTTTTCACAAAGAATATTAAAAATAAACTTGCGGCAACAGTTGTGCTTAAAGATATGAAGGAAGTAAAAAGCAAAATGGACTATGCCGAGGTTGGCGGTGCGCCCATAATCGGTGTTCAAAAGCTTGTTTTTAAAGCACACGGAAATTCCGATGCAAAGGCTTTTGAGAACGCAATAAGGGTTGCAGTAACCTGCGCTAAAAGCAATATGATAAATGATATATCAGACGCTATGAGTGCGTTGAAAGAGAAGGAAAACGATGAAGAAGCTTGAACAATATCTTCAGTATCAATTCAAAAATAAACAACTGCTGAAAAACGCATTAACCCATTCCTCCTTTGCTAACGAGAATAAGCCTGCGGGTGGTTCGAACGAGCGTTTGGAGTTTTTGGGAGATTCGGTTCTTTCAATTATAGTTGCAGAGCATATTTTTAAGAATTATAAAAATCTTCCCGAAGGCGAATTAACAAAAATAAGAGCCTCTTTAGTTTGCGAGAGCGCATTGTATGAGTTTTCAGAGGAGCTTCATTTGGGAGAGTTTTTGCTTTTGGGAAAGGGCGAAGCTCAAAACGGCGGTAATCGTCGCCCGTCTATATTGGCAGATGCGTTTGAAGCGGTGCTTGCCGCGATGTATCTCGATGGCGGAATAGAGCCCGCAAGAGCCCACGTATTGCGATTTGTTGATAAAAAGCTCGCTTGTATGAATACCGTTGCATTCAAGGATTATAAAACCCTTTTGCAGGAGGTTATTCAGCAGAATCCCGAAGAAAAACTTGAATACGTTCTTGTTGGCGAATCAGGACCCGACCACGACAAAAAATTCAAGGTTGAGGTGCATTTGAATTCAAACGTTATCGGTGAGGGCGTTGGAGGTAGTAAAAAACGCGCTGAGCAGGAAGCGGCAAGACAAGCCCTTGAATTAATGGGCGAGAAGTTATGATGAAACATTCCAATATTTCGGTTTTTGTTCCGCATATAGGCTGTCCTCAAAGGTGTAGCTTTTGCAATCAGGTTCATATAACCGGAACTTGCGAAATTCCAACAGAAAAAACGGTTGATGAGGCAGTGAAAACCGCCCTGGAATCACAAGGATTTGAAAGCAAAAACTGTGAACTTGCTTTTTTTGGAGGAAGTTTTACGGCAATAGATAGAGATTATATGATTTCTCTGCTTTCTGCCGCAAAAAAGCATATAGATTCGGGGCATATTTCGGGGATTAGAATTTCAACCCGTCCCGATGCTATAGACGATGAAATTCTTGAGATTTTGAAAGAATATGGCGTAACCTCTATTGAACTTGGCGCTCAAAGTATGAACGACGACGTTCTGAAGCTCAACAGAAGAGGACACACTATGCAGGACGTACGAGAGGCTTCTGCAAAAATCACAGAAGAGGGGTTTTCTTTAGGTCTTCAGATGATGACGGGGCTTTGGGGAGATACAAACGAAGGTGCAATTAAAACGGCAAAGGAAATAATTGCTTGTCGACCCGAAACTGTTAGAATTTACCCAACGGTTGTTTTGAAGAATACCTATTTAGGAACGCTTTTTGAAAAAGGAGAATATAAGCCTCAATCTGTTGAGGAGGCGGCAAGGCTGGTTTCAGAGCTTATTCCTCTTTTTGAAGAAGAAAACATAAAAGTTATAAGAGTTGGGCTTCATTCGATTGATGAAGATAGCTTTCTGGCGGGTGCTTGGCATCCGGCTTTCGGAGAGCTTGTTGCAAACGAGCGCTATCTTATGTTAATAAAAGAAGCATTAACTGATAAAAAAAGCGGCGAATACGTCGTTTGTGTAAAAAACAGTGAAATTTCAAAAGCGGTTGGTCAGCGCCGCAGGAATATTGAAAGCTTAAAAAACGATGGATATATCTGCAAAATCTTGGGAGAATCCTCGTTAAAGGCTTTTGAGGTAAAAATAAAAGAAGGAGAAAAATAAGATGCTTTTAAAGTCGATAGATATTCAGGGCTTTAAATCCTTCGCGGACAAAACGCATTTGCAGTTTGGACAAGGCATAACAGCGGTTGTAGGTCCTAACGGAAGCGGAAAAAGTAATATATCCGATGCCGTTCGCTGGGTTCTCGGAGAGCAGTCAACAAAGAGTCTTCGCGGAGGCTCTATGGAGGACGTTATCTTTTTGGGGTCTGATACCCGTCGCCCACAAGGCTTTGCTGAAGTAACCTTAACTATTGATAATAAAGACAGAAGCCTTAATTTTGATAACGATACGGTTTCCGTAACCAGAAGATATTATCGCTCCCACGAAAGCGAATACCTTATAAACGGAATATCGGTACGCCTTCGTGACGTCAACGAACTTTTTATGGACACAGGTCTCGGAAGAGACGGCTATTCAATGATAGGTCAGGGTAAAATTGACAGTATCGTTGGCGCAAAGCCTCAAGAAAGACGTGATATTTTCGAGGAGGCTTCGGGAATATCAAGATATAGATACAGAAAAATAGAAGCCGAAAGAAAACTTAATGCCGCCGAAGAAAATATGGTGAGATTAAGGGACATTTTTGCCGAGCTTGAGGGTCGAATGGGTCCTCTTAAAAAGCAGAGCGAAAAGGCTCATAAATATTTAGAATTGCGAGATATCAGAAAGGAGCTTGAAATAGGTCTTTGGCTCCATTCTCTTGATAATTCTAAAGATACGTTAAGAAATCAAGAGAGAAAAATTGATCTTGCAAAGGCTCAATATGAAGAAATCGATAAAAAGATTGATGATATGGGCAAGGAGCAGGAAAGCAATATCGAAAGAAACGTTCAGCTTAATACTGCTATCGATGATTGCCGCAGACAATCGGCAGAGTTTGAAGAAGCGGCGGCAAGAACTGAAGGAGATATTGCGGTTGTTAATAATACCATTGACCATAATAATCAGAACATAGATAGAATCCGCGGAGAAATAGAACAATTAAAGGTTTCCGATGAATCCGCAGAACAGAGCATAATTAGCGAAAACGAAAGACTTGAGTTTAAAATTCGAGAAAAGGCTTCAACCGACGAGCAAATCCAAAAGGTAACGGAGGAAATGAATTCTCTTATTGCCGATAGCGAAGGTTATTCCAAAAAAATGGAGGAACTTATTCTCAAATTAAACGGAATTTCGGCTAACAGTTCGGACAGACAGGTTATGCTCGCATCGGCAGAAACCGCTATAAGAGAAATCGAAGCCAGAAGAGAAACGGTTAAAGCCAATAAAATTGAACTTGAAACCGCCTTAAAGGAAGACGAAGAAGAACTTTCAAAACTTTTAGAGGATAAAAAGAGCCTTGAAGAAACAGTTAGCGAGCGTCAAAACACATTGGCGGGATATAGAAAACGCCTTGAAAATCGTGAGGAGAGTTTCGAAACTGTTCGCGCAGAGGTTGATAAATTAAAGCTTGATATCGAGGATAGCAAGAGAAGAGCAGATATTTTCCGCGACCTCGAAAAGAATATGGAAGGCTTTAATTTTGCTGTTAAAACTGTTATGAATAAACAAAAATCAGGCGAAATGAAGGGAATACACGCCCCTATAATTCGTTTGATTGGAGTTGATAAGGAATTTTCTGTTGCTATTGAAACTGCGCTCGGAAACGCTGCTCAGAATATAGTAACGGATAACGAAAACGATGCTAAAAGAGCTATTGAAATGCTCAAAAGAGAAAAGGCGGGCAGAGCAACCTTTTTGCCGATTTCTTCCATTGAGGGCAGATATATTAACGAGGACAAGCTCGATGGTATGTATGGCTTTGTTGGTATCGCTTCCGATCTTTGCAGTTGCGATGATAAATATAGAGAGATAGTAGTTTCCCTATTAGGAAGAATTATCGTAGCTGAGGATCTCGACTGCGCCGTTGATATAGCAAAAAAACTTAACTATAAATATAAAATTGTTTCTCTTGATGGGCAGCTTGTTAATGCAGGCGGTTCTATGACGGGCGGTTCTCTTTCTAAACATTCCGGACTTTTAAGTCGTGCGGGAGATATTGAAGCGCTCGAAAAGAATATTAAAAAATTATCCGAAAAACTTTCTATGAAAGAAGCGGAGCTTAAAAACGCCGAAACCTCGCTTCAGGCGGTTAAAAATGATATTCTCAACGTTGAAACAGAACTCAAAACCGCCAACGAAGACCTTATCAGAGTCCTCGGTGAGGAGCGTCGCATAGAGGGTCTTGTAACTGCAGGAAAGCGAAATATTGAAGTGCTTAATATTGAGCTTAGCGCTGCCGACGAAAGAGAAAAGGAAAATTCTAAAATTATTGCCGAAAGCAATGAAATTATTAAGAATTTTGAAATTCAAAGCGAGAGCATAAAATCGGAAATGGAGAGTATTGATGGCGGCAGAACAAGTGTTGCCGACCGCAGAGAAAAGATTTCTGATGAATTAACAAAACTTAAACTGGCCAGCGCGACTCTTGATAAGGATATCGAGGCGATAAACAGGGCAGTTGAATCCTTCCGCCAATCTCTTTCTGACAGAGCATATCGAGTTGAACAATTAGGACTTGAATGTGAACAACTTGAAAACAGAAATATTGAGTTGTTAGCTAAGATTGACGAGCATAAAGCAGCGATAGCTGAATTTAAGCTTAAAGCTAAAGAAAAGCTGGAAGAAATCGAAACCTTGAGAGCCGAAAGAGAAGCTTTTGAGCAAAGAAATGCCGGAATTCGTGCAGAAGAAAAAGCTTTGATGGACGATAAGGAAAAGCTTTCAGGCGAGCTTGTTCGTCTTGAAGAAAGAAAGAATTCGATGATTCGTGAATACGATGAAATCGTTAAGAAGCTTTTCGATGAATATGAGCTTACAAAATCCGAAGCAGAAGAACTCGGTATCGTTATTGAGGAGCCCTCTGAAGCCAAGAAAGAATTAGCAGAAATAAAGAGCAAAATCAGAGCGCTCGGCGATGTAAACGTTGCCGCAATAGACGAATATAAAGAGGTCAGCGAGAGATACGAATTCTATAAAGAGCAGTTAGACGATATCGAAAAAACCAGAACTGAGCTTTATAAACTTATCGGAACTTTAACTCAAACAATGAAGGAATTGTTTAACGAAGGTTTTGAAAAGATAAATCGTAATTTCTCCAAAACGTTTACCGATCTTTTCGGCGGTGGTACTGCGGAATTAACCCTTTCCGATCCTGAGAATATTCTCGAAAGCGGAATTGATATTTCTGTTAGAATTCCGGGAAAGACCGTTTCAAAAATTGAACCCTTGTCGGGTGGCGAAAAAGCGCTCGTTGCAATTTCTATCTATTTTGCAATTATGCTTGTTAACCCTCCGCCATTCTGCCTTTTAGACGAGGTTGAGTCGGCGCTTGATGAGGTTAACGTTGATAGAGTTGCGGAATATATGCATAGAATGAATGCTTCAACGCAATTTATTTGTATAACCCATAGACGAGGAACAATGGAAGCTGCAGATATGCTTTATGGCGTAACTATGCAGGAAAAGGGCGTTTCAAAGCTTCTTGAAATCAATGTTTCGGAGCTTGAAAAGAAATTAAACATTAAATAAGGAGCCTTAAAAATGGGCATATTTTCAAAAATAAATAATGGGCTCAAAAAAACCAGAGATTCGTTTTTAGGTGTCGTTAACAGCATCGTTAACAGCTTCACTAAAATCGATGAGGAGCTTTTTGAGGAGCTTGAAGAAGCGCTTGTTATGAGCGATATGGGTATGGCTTCTGCCGAAGGCGTTATCGAAGCTTTAAGAGAAAAGGTTAAAGCAGAAGGTATAACCGACCCTCAAGAGATTTATTCCATTATAGAAGGAATAATCGTTGATATGATGGGGGAAGAAGAAGGGCTTCATCTTGAAACAAAGCCGTCCGTTATTTTGGTTATTGGCGTTAATGGAGTTGGAAAAACAACCACTATCGGAAAGATGGCTGCCAACTTGAAAGCCGAAGGCAAAAAGGTTATATTGGGCGCCGCAGATACTTTTAGAGCCGCCGCAATAGAGCAACTTGAGGTCTGGTCTGAAAGGGCAGGCGTTGATATCGTTAAAAGTGTTCAGGGAAGCGACCCCGCTTCGGTTGTTTTCGATACTATTGCCGCCGCCAAAGCGAGAGGTGCGGACGTGATAATCTGCGATACCGCAGGCAGACTTCATAATAAGAAAAATCTTATGGACGAGCTTGCGAAGATAAGCAGAATTATAAAAAGAGAATTACCCGAAGCATCGGTTGAAAATCTTCTCGTTCTTGATGCCGCAACAGGCCAGAACGCTGTTAATCAGGCAAGAGAATTTAAAAATGCTGCCGATATAACGGGTATAGTTTTAACAAAGCTTGACGGAACAGCGCGCGGGGGGATTGTTTTAAGTATTCGTAACGAGCTTAAAATACCCGTTAAATTCATAGGCGTTGGCGAAGGTATCGACGACCTTCAGCCTTTTGATACGAAGAGCTTTGCTCATTCTCTTTTTGCATCTGAAAATTAAAAACTCCCTGAAAGGAAAATATAATATGATAACATCTAAGCAAAGAGCCTATTTGCGCTCGCTTGCAAATTCCTTAGAGCCTCTTTTGCAGGTTGGTAAGGACGGAATAAATGATCATACCTTGCGCCACGTGGCAGAAGCGCTCGAAAAAAGAGAACTCATTAAATGTCGAGTTCTTGAAACCTCGCCCAAAACCTCTCGTGAGGCGGCAGACGAAATTGCCGAACAAACAGGCGCCGAGGTAGTTCAGGTTATTGGTTATCGTTTTGTGCTTTATAAAAGGGCAGAAAACCCCGAAAATAGAAAAATCGAGCTTCCAAAACCCAAAAAGAAATAATGAAAACCGTTATTTTTGGAGGTTCGTTTAATCCGCCTCATATCGGACATTATGAAATGATAAAACTTTTAGAGGAAAGAAGCGACGTTGAAAAAATCCTTCTCGTTCCCAATAAAGCTCCTGTTCATAAGGTCGGCTTCGGCTTTGCCGATAATTCGGAAAGGCTTAATATGGTAAAGCTTTTAGCTCAAGATTTTTCAAAAGCAGAGGTTTCTTCTATGGAGATCGAAAGAGAGGAAAAAAGTTATACTTATCTAACTCTTTTAGAACTTTTGAAAAAAGACCCATCGCGTGAATTTTGGTTTTTGATGGGTGCCGATATGCTTGTAACCTTAAAAAGTTGGTTCGAATATAAAAAGCTTTCAAAAATCTGCAAATTTCTTGCTGTATTCAGACAAGGCGAGGATATGAAAAGATATTTAGCGTCGCTAAAAGAACTAAAGGAAGACGGCGTTGTTATTGAGAGTGTTGAAGCGGATATAACGGAAGTTTCGAGTACTGACGTCAGAAGAAAAATAGGTCTTGGAGAAAACGTTTCAAGGCTGGTTCCGGAAAAAATTTTAAAGTATATTGAAAGCAGTAACCTTTATAAGGAGAAGCGTGATATGGATATTGATGAATTAAAGCGGCATATCAAGGATAGATTAACGGAAAAAAGGTATCATCATTCCCTTTGTGTTGCAGATGAAGCCGTCCGTCTTGCCGACCGTTATGGCGCAGATAAGCAAAAGGCATATCTTGCAGGGCTTCTTCACGACGTTTTAAAGGATACTTCTAATAATGAACAGTTGAAATTTGCAAAAGAGTTTGGTATAATGTTAAGTGATTTGGAAATTAGTGCGCCAAAGCTATATCATTCTCTTATTGGTTGCGAGTATGTTAAGAGAATTCTCGGCATCAATGATGAGGAGATTTATGGCGCTATAAAATATCACACAACTGCAAAAGCCGATATGACCTTGCTTGAAAAGGTTATTTATCTCGCTGATTACACCTCTCTGGATAGAGATTATAATGGTGTTGAGATGATGAGAGAAGCGGTTGAAAAAGGGCTTCAACCTGCGCTCAAAGAAGCGTTGGATTTCACGGTTTCTGATTTAAGAAGCAGAAACGTGCCCGTTCATCCCGACACTCTTGCGGCCTGGTATCAGTATGCAAACGTTTAAATGGTTTAATTTTTAAAAAGGGGATATTTATGGATTTCGATTTTGAACCCATCGAGGAAGTTTCTTTTGATGATGAAGAAAATGAGGATATAATAGAAACAGAAGAAACAACGGACGAATATGAGGATATATCCAGCTCGTCTTTGGAGAGCGAGGAAGAATTTGATATAATGAGTATGGGAAAGAAAAAGAAGAGGAATAAGCTAAGAATAGTTTTAAATACCGTTATTTCCGTTGTACTTGCTATTAGCTTGTTATTAACGGCCGGTGGTATATTTTATCTGAATATTGAAGATAAAACAGTAACTAAAAATAACGACGTTTTCGTTCCCCCTTATGCAAGCGCAAGCGAGGACGTAACTTATTTCCTCGTTGTTGGTTGCGACTGGACCGAAACCAAACAAACCGACGTTATCGTTGTTGTTTGTATGGACCATAAGAAAAACAAGGTAAGTATGCTTCAAATTCCAAGAGATACTTATATCAACACGGGTAATAAAATAAATTCAGCTTACGCAATGGCTCCCGAAGGCAAGCGAATCAATGCGCTTTGTCAGGTTTTGAGTAACGAACTTTGTATTCCTATCGACCAATACGTTATGTTTTCTATAGAAGCGGCCGTTAAGGTTGTAAACGCTTTGGGCGGAGTTGAAATGAAATTAAGTTCGCCAATCAGAATAGAAGACCCTTTGAAGTTCGGAAAATATTATTATCTTGAACCCGATGCCAACGGAATGGTAAATCTTTCAGGCAGAGATGCAATAGGCTTTATGAGAAAGCGTTTCGGCAATGAAGAAGGCTATGAAACGGGAAGCGATATCGGAAGAATTAAGCAACAAAGAAAGTTCTATTCAGCGTTATTTAAAAAATTAACCCAAATGACGCCCGCTCAGGTTGCAAAAATCGCGTCAG
This sequence comes from Acutalibacteraceae bacterium, assembly GCA_045630885.1. Classification (GTDB taxonomy): domain Bacteria; phylum Bacillota; class Clostridia; order Oscillospirales; family Acutalibacteraceae; genus UMGS1532. Next base: position 50,697 of record JAZQTQ010000006.1, on the reverse strand, counting down.
AGTGTATGAACGAGGTTCAAACAAGTTTAACCTATAATGATGCTGTATCCTATGCTGTAGAGGTTATGAAAATGGATATTAAAAATATTCATATTTTTGGCCTTCCCGGTCAAGGAGCAGATTATTATGGCGGAAGTTATTATTCAATTCATAAAGATGAATATGTTGAAATGTTCAATAAGCATTTCAATCCTTATGGCAAGAAGATTACTGTAGAAGATGCGCAAATGACAGAACTTCACACAATGAATGGCGACCAATATTATCAATGGTTAACAAATGAAGATTCAACTTTGGAAGATTATTAAGAAAAGGTGAAAATATAAGTGGAAGCAGAAAAGATATTATCGTTGGCAGTAAAAGCGCTCGATTCAAAAAAAGCACTTAATATGTCTGCAATAAAGGTTAGCGACCTAACCGTTATAACTGAATATTTCGTTATAGCAACAGCAACTTCTTCAACCCACGTAAGAGCGCTTGCAGAAGAGGTTGAAGATAAAATATCCAAAGAAGGCATCGAGCCGAAATCAATAGAAGGCAGAGCAACAAATTGGATTTTAATTGATTATGGCAGTGTTATCGTTCACGTATTCACTCAAGACGCAAGAGATTTTTATAATCTCGATAGGATCTGGGACGACGGAACGCATATCGATATAGACAGCCTTATTGGTGTCAACGAATAATTGAGCTTTTTTGGAGGAACTAAAAATGAAATATGAGTATAAACAAATAGAGAAAAAATGGCAGGATATATGGGACGAAAAAGGAACCTTCCATGCTTCAACCGACTATTCAAAGCCAAAGTTTTTCGGGCTCGTTGAGTTTCCTTATCCTTCGGGTCAGGGGCTCCACGTTGGCCATCCAAGGTCATATACTGCGCTTGATATAATAAGCAGAAAAAAGAGAATGCAGGGCTTTAACGTTCTTTATCCAATGGGTTGGGACGCATTTGGTCTTCCAACCGAAAACTTTGCAATTAAAAATCATATCCATCCTGAAATAGTAACAAAGAACAATATTGCTAATTTCAAAAGACAGCTTAAATCCCTCGGTTTCTCATTCGATTGGAGCCGAGAAGTTAACACAACCGACCCCGACTATTATAAATGGACACAGTGGATATTTATTCAGCTTTTCAAAAAAGGTCTTGCATATAAAAAGGAAATGGCTGTTAACTGGTGTACTTCTTGTAAATGCGTTCTTGCAAACGAAGAGGTTGTAAACGGCGTTTGCGAGCGTTGCGGAAGCGAGGTTATACATAAGGTTAAGAGCCAGTGGATGCTCAAAATAACCGAGTATGCCGATAAACTTTTAACAGGTCTTGATAACGTAGATTATATTGAAAGAGTTAAAACTCAGCAAAGAAACTGGATTGGTCGTTCAACCGGTGCTGAGGTTAAGTTTAATACAACTTTAGGAGATGTGTTAGAGGTCTACACAACTCGTTGCGATACCCTTTTCGGTGCAACTTATATGGTTGTATCTCCTGAGCATCCTTATCTTGATAAGTGGGCAGATAAACTTTCAAATATCGACGAGGTAAGAGCTTATCAGCTTGAGGCTTCAAAGAAATCGGATTTTGAAAGAACAGAGGTTGCTAAGGATAAAACGGGTGTAAAGCTTGATGGCGTTTTGGCAATCAACCCCGTAAACGGCAAAGAAATTCCGATATTTATTTCGGATTACGTTCTTGTTTCTTATGGAACGGGCGCTATTATGGCAGTTCCGGCTCACGATACTCGAGATTGGGAGTTTGCAAAGAAATTTGACCTGCCTATTATTGAAGTAGTTTCAGGCGGAGAAGACGTTCAGAAAGAGGCTTTCACAGATTGCGCAACCGGTATTCTCGTTAACTCCGGCTTCTTAGATGGACTTTCTGTTGACGATGCTAAAAAAGCAATGATAGATTTCCTTAAAGAAAAAGGTATTGGCGGAGAAAAGGTAAACTATAAATTGAGAGATTGGGTTTTCTCCCGTCAGAGATATTGGGGCGAACCAATTCCCGTTGTTGAATGTGAAAAGTGCGGTTATGTAACCCTCCCCGAAAGCGAGCTTCCATTAAAGCTTCCTGAGGTTGATTCTTATGAGCCAAGCGAAAGCGGCGAATCTCCTCTTGCAAAAATGACAGATTGGGTTAACACAACCTGTCCTTGTTGCGGCGGTAAAGCCAAGAGGGAAACCGATACTATGCCTCAGTGGGCAGGTTCTTCCTGGTATTTCCTTCGTTATTGCGATCCGCATAATAATGATGCGTTGGCTAGCGAAGAAGCGCTTAATTATTGGCTCCCCGTTGATTGGTATAACGGCGGTATGGAGCACACAACCTTGCATCTTCTTTACAGCCGTTTTTGGCATAAGTTCCTTTATGATAATGGAACAGTACCAACGAATGAGCCTTATGCCAAGAGAACAAGCCACGGTATGATTCTCGGCGAGAATGGCGAGAAAATGTCAAAATCCCGCGGCAACGTTGTTAATCCCGACGATATCGTTAACGATTATGGCGCTGATACAATGCGTCTTTATGAGATGTTCATAGGTGATTTCGAAAAAGCCGCTCCTTGGAGCCAAAAATCCATTAAGGGAAGCAAACGTTTCCTTGATAGAGTTTGGGCGCTGTTTGATGTTTTAACCGATGAAGAAGGTTATTCGAAAGAGCTTGAATCAGGATTCCATAGAACAATTAAGAAGGTAACTTCGGATATTGATGAGCTAAAGATGAATACGGCGATTGCCGCTTTGATGACCCTTCTCAATGATATAACCGCAAAGGGAAGCGTAACAAGAGGCGAATTCAAAACCTTCATAACTCTTCTTAATCCTTTCGCACCTCATATGACCGAGGAACTTTGGGAAATGGCAGGCTTTGAGGGTATGCTCAATCAGACAGAGTGGCCTGAATACGATGAAGCAAAATGCGTTGATTCAACCGTTGAAATCGTTGCTCAGGTAAACGGAAAAATAAAGTGTAAGCTCAATATTGCGGCAGACATTTCTTCCGATGATGCTATAGCTCTTGCGTTGGCTGATGAAAAGGTTAAAGAGGCTGTCGAGGGCAAGCAGATTATAAAGCAACTTTACATTCCGAAAAAGCTTGTTAATATAGTTGTTAAATAATCCTTGACAAGCATATTGTTTGTGTGATATAATAAACCAAATGTTCTATATAGAACAACCCCTAAATCTACGGAGGGAGGGAATTTAGATGAGTCAAGTAAAAGTTAAAGAGAACGAATCTTTAGATAGCGCACTTAGAAGATTTAAAAGACAAACGACTAAAGACGGCGTTATCCAGGAAGTTCGCAAAAGGGAACATTATGAAAAGCCTTCCGTTAAGCGTAAGAAAAAGTCTGAAGCTGCACGCAAGCGCAAGTTCCGCTAATCCAAAGGCTGTTCTACCGGCGGCATCCAATAGGATGACGCAGTGTGGAGCAGCCATTATTTTTTAAATTAAAGGTGATGTTTTTTGCTTAAACCCGATATTTTGTTAGAAAGAGTAACTCAAATAACTCCGGAGCATCTGATGAAAATGGGCGCAAAAGCGCTTGTTTTAGACGTTGATAACACTCTTTCAACCCATCATGGAATGGAACTTGTTGAAGGCTTGCTCGAATGGATTGAAGAAATGAAAAAAGCGGGAGTTCCTTTGCTTGTGCTTTCTAATTCCAAGGAAAAAAGGGTTAAACCCTTTGCTGAAAAAATCGGACTTGAATTTATTTCTTTAGGTTTAAAACCATTGCCGTTAGGATATATAAGAGCCGCAAAGCGTTTAGGATTAAAGGTTAAAGAAATTGCTCTTGCGGGAGATCAGGTATTCACTGATTATTTAGGCGCACGATTAACGGGCGCTCGTATAATTCTTTTAAAGCCGATAAAACTTGAGGATAAAATCAGTTTTAAAATAAGACGCTTTTTTGAAAGGAAATTATTAAAAAACGTTGAGAAAGGAAGATTTCAATGAGTTTTGCAAAATTCGGTCCTGCGGGAAATTCTGAATCTTTTTCTCAGATGAAATATAAAGGAACTCTTCAAATTCCGGAATATATTGAAAAAATGGGGCTTGATGCCTATGAATATCAGTGCGGCAGAGGAGTTAATATAGGGCTCGATAAGGCGGCGGAGTTTGGGAAACTAGCGAAGGAAAAGGGCATAGTTCTTTCGTTGCATGCGCCTTATTATATTTCGATGTCTTCTATCGAGGAAGAAAAACGTGATAATTCGATAAACTATATTTTAGCAAGTGCCAGAGCGGTAAACGCTATGGGAGGGAATCGGATAGTTGTCCATACAGGCTCTTGCGGAAAAATTTCTCGTGAAGAAGCCCTAAGCCTTGCTATTGATACTATGAAAAAAGCAATTTCCGCCCTTGATGACGAGGGACTTTCTAATATAAGAATTTGTCCTGAAACTATGGGTAAAATAAACCAACTGGGAACTTTAGATGAAGTTATTGCCCTTTGTCAGCTTGACGAAAGATTGCTTCCTTGCATTGATTTTGGTCATCTTAACGCAAGAACGTTGGGAGGCTTAAAGGAAAAATCTGATTTTGAGAATATATTTTTTAAAATAGAGGATAAATTGGGCGAGGCTAGGCTGAAGGAGTTTCATTCTCATTTCTCGAAGATTGAATATACAACGGGTGGAGAAAAGAAACATTTGACGTTTGAAGACGATGTTTTCGGACCTAATCCTGAAATTATGCTCGAAATTGTTGCCAAAAAGAATTTCGCTCCAACGATTATCTGCGAATCAGCAGGAACTCAAGCTGAAGATGCAAAGGCAATGAAGAATATATATTTTGACTTTTTGGAGATGTAGAAAATGGAAAACAAAAAAATTCTTGTTATCAACGGCCCAAATCTTAATATGACAGGGCTCAGAGAACCCGAAATTTACGGAAGTGAAACCCTCGACGATATAAATGCGGCTATAAGAGCTTATGCTAAGGGTTTAAGACTCGATTGCGAATTTTATCAGTCAAATTGCGAGGGAGAAATAATATCTAAAATTCATGAGGTTTATGGAAACTATGATGGTTGCGTTATAAATGCAGGCGCATATACACATTATAGTTATGCGATTCACGATGCAATTAAATGCGTGGATAAGCCTTTTGTGGAGGTTCATATTTCGAATCTTTCCCAAAGAGAAGAATTTCGCCATAAATCTGTTATAACTCCCGCTTGTATCGGCATTATTGCAGGATTCGGCAAAAATAGTTATATGCTCGCAATTAATGCGTTGAGGGAACTTTTAGATGATTAATATTCCAAATTTCGGCGGAGAAAATTTGCTTATTATAACTCCTGTTAACAGGTTTTATTTAAGCGGATTTCGTTCAAGTCTAGGATATCTTTTTATAATAAAGGGCGAAGCGGTGCTTTATGTTGACGGAAGATATATCGAAGCGGCAAAGAGCGGAGTTAAAGAAGGGGTGGAGGTTCGTCTGCTTTCAAAACTCAGCGACGCAATAGCCGAAATCAAAGATAGATTCTGCATAACCGAAATAACCTATGAATCAGATATAACTGTCAGGGAAAGCGAACGCCTTAAAGAACTTTTCGGAGATGTAAAAGCAAAGGCGTCTTCTTCTCTTTCAGATGAATTGATGAATCTTCGAAGCATAAAAACTCAAAGCGAAATAGTTTGCATAAAAAAAGCGCAGAGTTTTGCCGAAAAGGCTTTTGATAACGTCCTTTCTTTTATACGCGTTGGGGTTTCCGAAAAAGATATTGCTTTAGAACTCGAATATAATATGAAAAAAGCGGGCGCAGAGGGAATCAGTTTTGGAACTATCGCAGTCAGTGGAGAAAATTCTTCTAAGCCGCATGGAGTACCAACCGATAAAAAAATCCAAAACGGAGATTTTATAACGATGGATTTTGGTGCGGTTTTTGAAGGCTACTGCAGTGATATGACAAGAACTGTAGCAGTAGGCTTTGCGACAGACGAAATGCAGTTGGTTTATAACACTGTTCTCGAAGCGCAGGAAAATGCTTTAAGAAAAATTAAAGCAGGAGCGTCAGCGGGCGACGTTGACCTTGCCGCAAGAGAGGTAATCGAAAAAGCAGGCTTTGGCAAATATTTCACTCACAGTACGGGTCATGGAGTTGGCTTGGATGTCCACGAAGCGCCAAATTTGAGCCCTAAAAACGAAAAAATCTTGGTTTCCGGCAACGTTGTAACGGTTGAACCGGGCATATATATTGAGGGAAAATTCGGTGTCAGGATAGAAGATATGGCAAAAGTTGAGGAAAAAGGCGCCGAAAATCTAACAAATTCGAAAAAAAGTCTTATAATTATCAAATAACTATTGAAAAATGTTTGAAAATAGTATAAAATTAATATATATAAAATTTTGGAGGTAATATTTATGGTAACAGCCGGCGATTTTCGTAACGGTATAACTTTTGAAATGGATGGTAACGTTTATCAGATTATCGAGTTCCAGCATGTTAAGCCAGGTAAAGGCGCAGCTTTCGTTAGAACAAAGATTAGAGACGTTATCGGTGGTTCTGTTGTTGAAAAAACTTTCAATCCAACAGAAAAATTCCCAACAGCTTATATCGAGCGTAAGGAAATGACATATTCTTATGAGGATGGCGGTCTTTATTATTTTATGGATCCCGAAACCTATGATATGATTCCTGTTAACGCTTCCGATGTTGGCGACAACTTTAAGTTTGTTAAGGAAGATATGGTTTGCAAAATTCTTTCTTATAAGGGTAACGTTTTCGGTATCGAACCCCCAACCTTCGTTGAGCTTCAGATAACTGAAACAGAGCCCGGCTTCAAGGGAGATACCGCAACTAACGCAACAAAGCCTGCAACCCTCGAAACAGGCGCACAGATAAGAGTTCCTCTCTTTATCAATGAAGGCGACGTTATCCGTATTGATACCCGTACCGGCGAATATATGGAGCGCGCATAATTTAACTGTAAACTTTGAAAGGAGTTTTTCGAAATGACACTTCCCGAGAAAGTAGCATATATCAAAGGCCTTGCAGAAGGTCTTGAACTTGGAGACAGCAAGGAAGAAAAGCTTTTAAAGGCTATTATTGATTGCTTGCAGGACGTTTCCGATTGCATTACAGATTGCGAAGATGATATTATTGATATCGGCGAGCAACTTGATGAGGTTGATGAAGACCTCGCAAATCTCGAAGACGATTATTATAGTGAAGACGATGAGGACGACGAGGAAGAAGAAACCTATTATGAGGTAACCTGCCCTAATTGTAACGAAACCATCTGTCTTGACGAGTTAACCTTGCTTGATGGCGGCATTGAGTGTCCAAGCTGTGGTGAGGATCTCGAATTCGAGTTTGATTGCGATTGCGGTGATTGCGGCGATTGCGATGGTTGCGAAGAAGAATAATTTTTAAAAAAGGCGGCTGCAGGTTAAAAACTTTGCAGCCCCTCATTTTTAGGTGAAAATTATGGTAAAAACCGAATGTGAAATTAAATTCTCGGAAATAGCTTCTTGCCAAAAAACGGTTGCGATTATTGTAGCCGGTGGCTCATCTTCGAGAATGAAAGGAATCGATAAGCAGTTCTTTTCCGTCGGTGGTAAGCCGGTTTTGCAAAGAACTATAGAAGTCTTTCAGGATTGTGATTTTATTGATAGAATCGTCGTTGTCGGTAAAGAAGAAACCCTTTTGAAACTTCAAACTTTGGTTGAAGAAAACAATTTATCTAAAGTAACAGACGTAGTTTCCGGAGGAAAAAACAGAGCTGAATCGGTTAAAAAAGGCGTTGGAGCCGCAGGGCGCGACGCAGGAATTCTTCTTATTCACGATGGCGCAAGACCTCTTGTAACAAAGGATATAATCGAATCGGTTAAAAATGCCGCTGAGCTTTATGGCGCTGCGGCTTGTGGTGTTCCTCTGAAGGATACCGTAAAAAGAATTGACCTGTCGGGGAAAATCCTTGAAACTCCCGATAGAAGCAGTCTTGTAGCGATTCAAACTCCGCAAGGCTTCCGAACCGATGTTTATAAAAAAGCGCTTCAAAGCGTTGGAACGCTCACAGAGAAAATAACAGACGACTGTATGCTTGTCGAATCTATCGGAGAAAGCGTTTACACCGTTGAAGGAAGCTACGAGAACATAAAGATAACCAATCCTATAGATATAGTTTTGGCAGAATCAATATTGAAGGAAAGGGGAGAGCTTATATGAGAATAGGTCATGGCTACGACGTTCATAAACTAGGAGAAAACAGAAAACTGATTTTAGGCGGAGTTGAAATTCCGCATAGCGTTGGGCTTGTTGGCCATTCAGACGCCGATGTTTTGCTCCATGCCATAAGTGATGCGCTTTTGGGAGCAGCCGCGCTCGGAGATATAGGCAAGCATTTCCCCGATACATCGAAGGAATTTGAAGGCATTGATTCGAGAATCCTTCTGCGACGAGTTGTTGAATTAATTTCGCTTGAAGGCTATAAAATTTCGAATATTGATGCCACCGTTATTGCCCAAGCTCCAAAGCTCGCTCCTTTTATTGAAGAAATGAGAACGAATATAGCTAAGGATTGCGGAATTGACTTTAAAGACGTAAACGTTAAAGCGACAACAGAGGAGCGTTTGGGCTTTACAGGTCAAAAACTTGGAATTTCAGCACACGCAGTCTGCCTTTTATACTAATAAATAAAAGATTTTAGGCATATATTTTCCCGAAGGGGAGATATTATGTTTTTATTAAGTTTAAAACTAAAAAAGAGCAGGATTGCGATTATAGCGCTGGCAATAGTGTTGATAATTGCGTTAGTTTTCGGCACGTTCAGAAAAAACGGTATAAACGGAAAAACAAAAAGGGATAGAATGGCTTATATTTATTCATTAGGATATCGTGCTTCGAACGAAACGAAGACCGAAATTGTTATTCCGAATGAATTTAGCGAAACCTTTAATGAGTATAATAAAAATCAAATTCTTGCAGGATTTGATTTGAGCGAGCATAAAGGGGAGAAAGCAATTCTCTATTCATACCCTTTGGAGGACGAAACTGATGAGGTTTATTTAAACCTCATTGTAATTGAAGGCGAAATAATCGGTGGCGACGTTTCAACGCTATATGAAGACGGATTTACGTTGCCGTTAATTGAGAAAAACAAAAATTTTTAAAAAAGGGAAACTGATTATGGAAATCAGACTCGATAAATTTATAAGTGATCAAAAAAACCTTCCGAGAAAAGACTGTCGTAAACTCATTTGGAGCGGCGCAGTTACGGTTGATGGCGCAATCGAAAGAGCGATAGATAGGAAAATAGATCCCGAAAAGAACGGAATTTCTTTAAAAGGGGAAGACATATCCTATAAAAAATTTGTTTATATAATGCTCAATAAACCAAAGGGTGTTTTGAGCGCAGCGAGTGATAAAAGCCGAGAAACCGTAATTGATCTCGTTCCCGACGGATTAAAGAGAAAAAATCTTTTTCCTGTTGGCAGGTTGGACAAGGATACAACAGGACTTTTGATAATAACCGACGATGGAGATTTTGCTCATCAGGTTATTTCTCCCAAAAGCGAAATTCCAAAAAGATATTCCGTTTTGCTTGATGGAGAATTGCCTGAAGATGCCTCCGATAAATTCAAAAAAGGCGTCGTTTTAGCGGATGGAACAAAATGTCTTCCGGCAGAGCTGTATCCTTCGCCGGAGAACCCAAATCTTTGCGAGGTAGTCATTTTTGAAGGCAAATATCATCAGATAAAAAGAATGTTTGGAGTGCTTGATTTAGGCGTTGAAGAACTCAAAAGATTGAGCATTGGCGAGCTTAAATTACCCCAAAATCTTGAGGTTGGCTCGTGTTTGGAACTTGATTCGACAGATTTGGTCAAAATTCACAAAAAACACAATAAAAATTAACATATCTCACAAAGTTTTGTTGAAAATTTATATTTGACATTAAATCATATATGCAAAATATACAAAAAATCAACGTAATATTTGTTAATTTAACGAGTTGAAATTTCAAAAAACATCTGTTATAATATATGGGTAAATAAAATATTTGTATATTTTCTTTAGGAGGAATATAAAAAATGGCAAGTGTAACCTTAAAAGGTATCTACAAAAAGTATGCCGGCGGAGTTATTGCTGTTTCCGATTTCAACCTCGAGATCAAGGATAAAGAATTCGTTATCCTCGTTGGTCCTTCCGGTTGCGGTAAATCAACAACTCTTCGTATGGTAGCAGGTCTTGAAGAAATCACCGAGGGTGAACTCTACATAGGCGATCGTCTTGTAAACGACGTTGCTCCGAAAGATAGAGATATTGCAATGGTTTTCCAGAACTATGCTCTCTATCCCCACATGACTGTTTTCGATAATATGGCATTCGGTCTTAAACTTCGTAAAACTCCGAAGGATGAGATTAAGCGTCGTGTTGAAGAAGCTGCAAGAGTTCTCGATATCGAGCATCTTTTAGAGAGAAAACCGAAGGCATTGTCCGGTGGTCAGCGTCAGCGTGTTGCGCTTGGACGTGCTATCGTTCGTGAGCCTAAAGTATTCTTGCTCGACGAACCTCTTTCAAACTTGGATGGTAAGCTTCGTGCACAGATGCGTACCGAGCTTTCTAAACTCCATCAGAGATTGGGTACAACCTTTATCTACGTTACTCATGACCAGACCGAAGCTATGACCATGGGTTCAAGAATCGTTGTTATGAAAGATGGTCTTATCCAGCAGGTTGATACTCCTCAGAAGCTTTACGACCAGCCTTGCAATATGTTCGTTGCAGGATTCTTGGGATCTCCCCAGATGAACTTCCTCGATGCAATGATCCGCGAGAAGGATGGCAAGTATTTTGCTGAGTTCGGTAAGGAAGCAACTAAAACTGAGAAGGAAGTTAAATTCCTCCTTCCCCTTCCTGAAGAGAAGAATTATAGAGATTGCTTGAAGGCATATATTGATAAGCCCGTTGTTATCGGTATCCGTCCTGAGCATATCCATGATGAGCAGATGTATCTTTCTTCTATGCCCGAAGGCATCGTTGATGCTAAGGTTGAAGTTACAGAGCTTATGGGTGCTGAAACATATCTTTATATGGATTGCGCAGGCCAGCCTATCATCGCTCGTGTTGATCCTAAATCTGAGGCTCGTCCTCAAGATGAGATCAAGGTTACCTTTGATACTTCCAGAATTCACGTATTCGATAAGGAAACTGAGCTCACCATCACAAACTAAAAAAGTTTTTAAGCTCCGCTTTTGCGGAGCTTATTTTTTTCTATTTATACATTATGCTAAAAGGTTGTTCGGCTTTAGGGGGAGTTTCTTCATATAATAAAGAGCCTCTTTTTATGCTGTTTTTACCAAAGCGATTTCTTATAACGTCCATTTCCTTTTCAATAGTTTCTAGTCTTGATTCTTTCATAAAGTCTTCGAAAAGATAGATTTGCCTTGCATTATCTGAGCAGGGCTTTAAATTTATTGCTCGAATACCTATCGAGCGCAGAGGCTTTTTAAAATCATAAGATTCATTGAATATTTTCAATCCCTGTTTTGCTATGTTGAAGCCTAATTGGGTTGGAATTGATAAAGGGGCTTGAAGCTCGTTGACCTTAAGCTCGTTTGTTCTGAGATGTATTCCAACTCCCGAAGCTAAAAGCGACCAAGAGCGAAGCTCTGTTCCGATTTCCTCGCTGAGCTTTAATAGGATTCGCCAAACGTCTTCTCTTGAATTAATATCCCTGTGATAAGTTGTTGAGCGACCAATACTTTTTGGAATTCGCTTAAAGCCGATTGGGGAAACACGAGACGTATCATTTCCAAGGGCGAATTGTTTGAGTTCGGGGCCTCTTATTCCGAGCCTTTTCTTTAGTATTTTATCGTCGCAATGAGCAAGCTCTCCTAGAGTATTTATTCCAATTGAATTAAGGCTCTTTTTGGAAGAAGGACCAATGCCAATCATATTTTCAATAGGGAGTCGCCAAACAACGGATTTATAGTTGTCTCTTGAAATTACAGAGGTTGCGTCGGGCTTGCGAAGGTCGGAGCCTAGTTTCGCAAAAACTTTATTAAAACTAACTCCAACGCTTATTGTGAGTCCGAGTTCTGATTTGATTTTCTCCCGCAAATCGTTGGCAATTTTTTGACCGTCGCCAAAAATAAGAGCGCTATCAGTAACGTCTATCCAGGCCTCATCGGGGCCAAAAGGCTCGATAAGGTCGCTGTATTCGCTGTAAATAGACTTTGCGGCGGAGGAGAAAAAGGAATATCGCATAAAATCAGGAGGAACCGTAACTAATGCGGGGCATTTTTGTTTCGCTTGCCAGATAGCTTCCCCCGTTTGAACCCCGAATCTTTTAGCAGCCATATTTTTAGCAAGAACAATGCCGTGCCTTTCTTCAATACTGCCGCAAACTGCAACTGCTCTGTTCCTAAGCTCCGGGTGGTCGTGGCAGGCAACCGAAGCATAGAAGTTATTAAGGTCGCAGTGCAGAATAGTCCTTTCCGTTTAAAACACCCTCTTAAATAATATAGAGAACAAATGTTCTCTAATACATTATAACTCATAATTTTAAAAAAGTAAAGAGGAAAAATTTAGGAAAAGAAATATTGGTTAGAGATAAGGTTGCGTTACCGTGTCAAGCAAAACGGTATCAGTTCAATAATTATATTCAAAACATCGTTCTTCGGGGCGCTGTTTTTATGCTTTATAACGAAAATTTTAAAAATAACATTTTTTTATTGAATAATGGCGAAAAAAATGGTATTATATATGTGTGTTAGTCTGCATAATGGAGGTAGTATTGGCTGATGGCGGCGATAGGAAAAAAGCAAAAAGCAATAAAAGCGGTTGAAACGCTTAAGCAAAAATATCCCGAAGCGCTTTGCTCATTAAATGCCGAAACGCCTTTTCAGTTATTGGTTGCGGTTCGGCTTTCTGCGCAGTGCACAGATGCGAGGGTCAATATCGTAACTCCTTCATTATTCAAAAAATTCCCTGATGCCGAAGCGATGGCTAAAGCCGAAATTGGCGAAGTTGAAGAACTCATAAAAAGTTGCGGACTGTATAAAACCAAGGCTAAAGACCTTGTTAAAATGGCAAACGTTATACATAATGAGTTAGACGGAGAATTGCCAAAAAACCTTGAAGGACTTTTAAAGCTTCCGGGAATTGGCAGAAAAACCGCTAATCTTATTTGTGGCGATGTTTATGGTCTTCCCGCAGTTGTAACGGATACCCATTGTATAAGAATTGCTTATCGATTGGGGCTTACAACGTCAAAAGACCCTCGAAAAACCGAGGATGAACTCAAAAAACTTTTGCCGCCTGAGGAATCAAACGATTTTTGCCACCGAATAGTTCTTTTTGGCAGAGACGTTTGCAGAGCGCAAGGTCCGAAGTGCGAAGGCTGTGAGATGGAAGATTTTTGTTCCAAGAAACTAAAATAGATGGATGATTTTTAATGAAAATTCTTTGTATAGGCGATGTTGTGGGCAGTGGCGGTTGCAATTTTTTAAGAGAAAAATTGCCGATGCTCAAAAAACAATATGAAATTGATTTTACTATTGTGAATGGTGAAAATTCCGCTGAAGGAAATGGTATTTTGCCTTCAAGCGCGGAGCATATTTTTGCAAGCGGCGCAGATGTTATAACAGGCGGAAATCACACCATCAGAAGAAACGAGATATATGACACCTTAGAGGAAAACGAGTTTGTTTTAAGGCCTGCGAATCTGCCTGATTCTCTGCCCGGAAAGGGTATAGCGCTTTGCGACTTAGGGCATACTACCGTTGCTGTTATAAACCTTATCGGAACGGTTTATATGGAAAGTATGGATAATCCGTTTTTGAAGCTTGACTCCCTTATAAAGAAGGCTGAAGATGCGGGCGCAAAAATAATTATCGTTGATTTTCATGCAGAGGCAACCAGCGAAAAAAGAGCTTTAGGCTTTTATGCCGACGGCAGAGTTACTGCGGTTTTCGGAACCCATACCCACGTTCAAACAAACGATGCTCAAATTCTTCCGCAGGGAACGGCTTATATAACCGATATTGGATTTACCGGTGTTAAGCAATCCATTCTTGGAGTCGAGAAGGAAATAATTATCAGCAGAATGAAGGATAAACTGCCTTTAAGATTCAAAAATGCGTCGGGCGAATGTATTCTTTCGGGTGTTATTATAGAAACCGAAAGAAGCGGTAAAGTAATAGGAATAACACCAATTAATATTGAATAGATATATAGGAGATATATTTTGAAGAGAATAATAGCGGTCTTAATGTTAATCGTTATAATGCTTTCGGGTTGTTCTCAAAAACCCATTAGCTCATCCGACAAAGTTAATAGCGCGCTTAAAGAAATGCAAAAAGATACTGTTTCCTCGAAAAAAGAATCAACGGTTTCGATCGCTTGCAGCGTAACGGATTCCTTCAGCCCTTATAATGCGGTAACCTCGCTTAATAAGGACTTAGCGCCCTTGCTTTATGATTCGTTAGTATGGCTCGATGAATCATTTACTGCAAACTATTCTCTTGCAACGGATATTAAGTATGACGACAAGAAGATAACCGTAACGTTGAAAAATGCAGAATTTTCCGACGGCTCGTCGGTAACAGCAAACGACATTGTGTATTGTGTCGAGAAGGCGATGAAATCTAAAACTAAATACGCCGAAGCCCTTTCCGACGTTGAATCGGTTTTGGCGCAGGCATCAAATAAGGTTGTTTTTAATCTCAAAAAGACCGACCCCTATTTTGAAAATCAGCTTGATTTCCCAATATATAAAAAAGGCTCTGACGACAGAACGAGCAGTGATAATATCGAGCTTCCTCCGATAGGCGGCGGAATATATAAAATTAATAAAGAAAAAACGGAGCTTAATTTTAATAAGAATTATCAAGGTAAAGCGCCAAAGGTTAAAACCATTAAGCTTATAAACACTCCCGACTATGATGCTTTGAATCACAATCTAGAGGTAGGAAACGTAACCAGTTATTATTCTGATTTATCCGATTGTGAACTTCCGCAGGTTAGGGGCGGATATGAAAGTGTTAATATAAATAACCTTGTTTTTCTAGGCACAAATATGAAAGAAGGCTTGATGTCGTATCCTGATATGAGGCAGGCGGTTTCGGCGGCGCTCGATAGAAAAAGCATCGTTGAAGAAGCATATTTTCAAAACGCAATCGTAGCTTCAAGCGTTTTCAATCCTGCTTGGGCAGAACTTTCAAATACAGTTCCTTCAAATGAAAATGAAGCTTCCGAAAATGTTTATCTTGCACTATTGGAAAAAATAGGTTATAATAGAAAAGATAGCGGAGGATATTTTATCAATTCTTCGGGTGAACGCCTTAAATTATCTCTTGTTTATTATGAGGGTAATAAATGGAGAGCATCTGCCGCAAAGCATATAAAAACAGATTTAAAGCTTGCGGGAATTGAGGTTGAGCTAAAGAAACTTTCTTGGAAGGATTATAAAACCTATATAAAAGAAGGTTATTATGATATCTATCTTGCTGAGGTTAAGATAGGAAATAATATGGATATAACAGAGCTCGTAACTAAAAATGGCTCTGCCGCTTTTGGGGTTTATTATAAGGGAAATAAAGAAGCTAAAGCTGAGGATGAAGAAAAGGAGAAAAATCTCCAAACAGATTCATCTCAAGAAGGCGATTTATCTCAAGAAACTAATGATTTATCCCAGAAAGCAGATGATAAAGAAACCGACAAGGAAGAAGAAACTCCCGAGTCTAAAAAAGAAAAATTTGCAGGAATAACCGCCGCAAAACTCAAGGAGTTTTATAAAGGCAAAGCGCCTCTTCCCGACGTCGCTTCTGCTTTTGCAACAGAACTTCCGATAATTCCGATTTGTTATCGTATGGGTATTTTGTGTTATACAACCGATATTGGCAGTATGAAACCAACCTGCAATAACGTCTATCGGGGAATTGAAAATTCATTAACAGGGCAATAATCCAAAAGGAGGAAAATATATATGATTTCTTATGAAACAATGGGTGGAACAGTTTGTTTTTCCAATAGCTATCTTTCAAAGCTTATAGGTCATGCAGTTGGAAATTGTTATGGTGTTGTTGGTATGGTTCCAAGCAACAGGCAGAAAATTTCTATGTTCGTTAAAAGAGAAAACGTTATAGATAAAGGTATTCAGGTTAGAGGAAATATGAATAATATTTCCGTTGAGTTGCATATTGCCGTTATGTATGGTATAAATATCAACACTATTGCAAATAGCATAACCGAAGCCGTTAAATACACAGTTAAACAAGCAACAGATATAAACGTGTCAAAGGTAATAATCAGGGTTGACGAAATCGTAACCGAGTAATTGCTATTAGAAAGAAGGAGTGTAAAGCTTTGATTACTGGTAATATCCTGCGTGATGCAGTTATTTCGGGCGCAAATAATATATTGAATAACCGCATCGCAGTTGATGAACTCAATGTTTTCCCCGTGCCTGATGGTGATACGGGAACAAATATGTCAATGACGGTCGCCAATGCTTCAAAAGAAGTTGCAAGAATGGAAAATTGTTCTGCAGATAAGGTTGCTGCAACGGTTGCTTCTGCGCTTTTGCGAGGAGCAAGAGGAAACTCCGGCGTTATCCTTTCTCTTATTTTCCGTGGCTTCGCAAACGGTTTTAAAGGCGTTGAAGAAGCAGGCGCAAAGGAAATCGCAAATGCTTTTCAGATGGGAAGCGAGTCTGCATATAAAGCGGTTATGAAACCCACAGAGGGAACAATTTTAACCGTTGTTAGAGTTGCAGGCGAATGGGCAAAGCAGGCCTATAAAAGAGGCGATGGACCTGTTGAAACCTTTGCTTATGCGATAGAAGGAGCAAAGGACGCTTTGGCAAAAACCCCCGAAATCCTGCCCGTTCTTAAAAAAGCAGGCGTTGTTGACGCAGGCGGTAAGGGCTTGGTTGTTATTTTAGAAGGTATGTATCAGGTCATTTCGGGCGGAGAGATAATTTCTTCAGGAAAAGCTGCAGAAACCGAGCAGGTCGAAAGCGCAGGCACAAATGCCGCCGCCGAATATGAAGGCGAGATCACCTTCACTTATTGCACAGAGTTTATTGTTAAGCGTGAAAGCGCTGACAGTAATCCTGCCGAGCTTCGTTCATATCTCGAAACGATAGGTGATTGTGTCGTTGTTGTTGACGATGAAGAAATCATTAAGGTTCACGTGCATACAGACCACCCAGGAAATGCCTTCGAAAAGGGATTAACCTTCGGTCAGCTTGTTAATATGAAGGTCGAAAATATGCGCGACCAACACGAGAGAGCAAAGCACGAGGCAAAAGAGCCTAAGAAAACCGAAACTTTGGATAAATCCGAAAGTTACACTCCTGCTCCCCAAACCAATCCTTATGGATTTGTTGCAGTCAGCGCAGGCGAAGGTCTTGAGGAACTTTTCCATGACGTTGGTGTTGATACCGTTGTTTCAGGCGGTCAAACAATGAACCCAAGCACAGACGATATATTAAAAGCGGTTGAATTAACTCCTGCAGAAACCGTGTTCGTTCTTCCTAATAATAAAAATATTATTATGGCGGCAGAACAGGCGGTTCCGCTTTCTAGCCGTAGGGTTATCGTTCTTCCAACCAAGACTATTCCGCAAGGAATCTCCGCAATGCTTGCTTTTGATCCCGATTCGGATTATGAAGCTAATGCTATTGCTATGAGAGAAGCATATCATAGAGTTCAAACAGGTCAGGTAACCTATGCCGCAAGAGATAGCGAATATGATGGCAAAAAGATTAATAAAGGCGATCTTTTGGCCCTTGCAAACGGTAAAATAACCTTTACCGACACTGACCTTGAAAGGGCCGTTGTAAAACTCACAAAATCTCTTGCAAATAAGGATACAGAGTATGTAACCCTTATATACGGAGAGGGAATTTCAAGCGGAAAAGCAGAAATGATAAGGCAGGCTGTTAGCGCAAAACTTTCAAGCTCTGTTGAGGTAACCGTTATTAACGGCGGTCAGCCCGTATATTATTTCATAATATCTGTTGAATAAAAAACGGAGGTGCCTATATGGCATCTAGGGATATTAAGTATGTAAAGAGTATAGGCGAGAAACGTGCCGAGCTTTTCAGAAAGCTCGGCATTGATACCGCTTGTGCTCTTTTGCGTTTTTATCCGAGAACTTATAAGGATTTTAAGAATACTGTGAATCTTTTTGATGCGATTCCCGAAACGGTTGTTGCGGTTAAATGTAAAATCGTTTCTAATATTAAGCATCATAAAACAAAGAATAACCTCGAAATTTATAGCTTTTGCGCAACCGATAATACAGGACTTTTATCAGTTAAGATTTTTAATAATAAATATGCCGTTGAAAAACTCAAACCCGATGAAACATATATTTTTTATGGTAAAATTTCGGGTAATTTCAGCGACAGAACAATGACGTCTCCCGAAATAATCGAGCCGGATAAGGCGGGGATAACCCCTGTTTATAATCTGACTGCGGGATTGCATCAGGGTAATATAAGAAACGCGGTTAAAGCGGCAATGGAGTTTATGCCTAAAGAACTTATTCCCGATGTTATCAGACGAAAATATCTTCTTTGTGATATTGATTTTGCTATAAGAAATATCCATTTTCCGAAAGACTACGAAAGTCTTGAACTTGCAAGAAAACGTTTGATTTTCGAAGAACTTTTTCTTTTCAGAATGGGTGTAAGTCTTTTAAAGTCCGACAACAAAGTAAGAAATGGCTTGAGTATAAAAAATATATATTTAGATGAATTTCAAAAGCTATTGCCCTTCGTTTTAACAGAATCCCAAAATAAGGTTATAAACGAATGTTTTGAGGATATGAAAACAGGCAGGCAGATGAATAGGCTTGTGCAGGGAGACGTTGGCTCCGGTAAAACCGCAGTTGCCGCTGCAATTATGTATACTGCCGCTAAAAATGATATGCAATGCGTTATGATGGCGCCAACGGAAATTTTAGCAGAACAGCATCTTAAAACTGTTTTGGGTTTCCTTAAAGATACCGGACTTAATATCGAACTCTTAACAAGCGCCGTTAAATCTAAACAAAAACAGCTCATTAAAGAAAGGCTTAAAAGTGGGGAAATAGATATTGTTATAGGAACGCAGGCGCTTTTGCAAGATGACGTTGAATTTAGAAATCTCGGTCTTGTTGTAACAGATGAACAACATCGCTTTGGCGTTAATCAAAGAGGAAAATTAGCATCTAAAGGCGCAAGTCCTCATATTCTCGTTATGTCAGCAACCCCAATCCCAAGAACGCTTGCTCTCATTCTTTATGGCGACCTTGATATTTCAACGATAAATGTTTTGCCAAAGGGAAGAAAACCAATTTCAACATATTCTGTTAAGAAAAGTTATCGTCCTAGAATTTATAATTTTCTCAAGAAGAATATTGAAGAGGGAAGGCAAGCGTATATCGTTTGTCCGCTTGTTGAGGAAAGCGAAAATGACGACGGAAAAATGATTGCCGCCGAAAAATATTTCGAGCAATTAAGTAGCGGAGAGTTTAAAAACTATAACGTCGGACTTCTTCACGGCAAACAAAAGCCGCAAGAAAAGGAAAAAATAATGCGTGCGTTCAAGAACGGCGAAATAGATTTGCTCGTTGCAACAACCGTTATCGAGGTTGGCGTAGACGTGCCAAACGCAACGGTTATGGTTATCGAAAATGCAGAGCGTTTTGGGCTTTCTCAGCTTCATCAGTTAAGAGGTAGAGTAGGGCGTGGCGAATATGAATCATTTTGTATTCTTGTTTCCGATTCTGGTTCTCAGGAAACAGCATTGAGGTTAAAAACAATGTGCCAAACAACCGATGGCTTTAAAATATCCGAGCAGGACTTGAAATTAAGAGGACCGGGAGATTTTATGGGAAACAGACAACATGGTCTTCCTGATTTCAGAATGGCCGATTTGAGCTGTGATATGCGTGAATTGGAAGCGGCGGGCAAAGCGGCGAACTACGTTGTTGAAAAAGACCCCGGTTTAGCATCGCCCGAAAATATGGCTTTAAAATCGGAAGTTAAAGAAATGTTCTTCAAAAGACGCAACGAAATGAACTGATTTTGTGTGATTTTTGAAAAACAGAACGTTTTCAAGCCGAATAGTTATAAATTTCGCCAAAAATAAAAATAGTTCTTGATTATTGCTTTTTGTTGTGATATAATTTTAAGGCTACAAGTGTGTACTGATGGCTTGTGGCTAAAAAAATTCACATACCTTCCCGAGCCTAACAGGTGCCGAAAAGAGGATTTTCGAGTTAAGGAAGGTAGAGGAAAAACCTGAAGGAGGAAATTAAAATGTCAGTAGTATCAATGAAACAGCTTCTTGAAGCAGGTGTTCATTTCGGACATCTCACAAGACGTTGGAACCCCAAAATGGCTCAGTATATTTTCACTGAGCGTAACGGTATCTACATCATCGATTTGCAGAAAACCGTTAAGAAGTTGAACGACGCTTATATGGTTGTTCGCGACATCGCCGCAGAAGGAAAGGATATCCTTTTCGTTGGAACAAAGAAGCAGGCTCAGGATTCCGTTAAGGAAGATGCAATCGCTTGCGGAATGCCTTTCGTTAACGCTCGTTGGCTCGGCGGTATGCTCACAAACTTCAGAACAATTCGTCATAGAATTGAAAGACTCAACCAGCTTCGCACAATGCGCGAGGACGGAACATTTGAGCTTCTCCCCAAAAAGGAAGTTATTAAATTAAACCTTGAGATTGAAAAGCTTGAGAAATTCCTCGGCGGTATCCAGGATATGCACAAGCTCCCCGGCGCTCTCTTCATCGTTGACCCCAGAAAAGAAAAGATTGCTGTTCAGGAAGCTCATAAGCTCGGTATTCCGATCATTGCTATCGTTGATACCAACTGTGATCCCGACGAAGTTGATTATGTAATTCCCGGTAATGACGACGCTATCCGCGCTGTAAAACTTATCACTCAAACTATGGCTGCTGCAGTTATCGAAGGCAGACAGGGCGAGCAGATGGGCGCAGCTGCAGAAGAAGCAGAGGCAGAGGCAGAGGAAGTTGCAGAAGTAGCAGAAGAAGCTGCTGAATAATTTCGAATTAATCTATTTATATAGGAGGAAATACAAATGGCATCATTTACAGCTAAAGACGTGCAGGCTCTTCGCGAGAAGACCGGTTGCGGTATGATGGATTGTAAAAAAGCTTTGGTTGAATGCGATGGCGATATGGATAAAGCTGTCGACTATCTCAGAGAAAAAGGCCTTGCTTCTCAAGCTAAGAAGGCAGACCGTGTTGCAGCAGAAGGTGCAGTTGTAACCTATTGCGGAAACGGCGTTGCTGCAGTAGTTGAAGCAAACAGTGAAACCGACTTTGTTGGTTCTAATGATGAATTCAAAGCATTTGTTGCTAAGGTTGCTCAGATTGCTGCTGATCAGAACCCTGCAGACGTTGCTGCGCTTCTCCAGTGCAAAAACGAAGCAGGCGCAACAGTTGAAGAAATGGTTCAGGAAATCTTCTTAAAGTTCCGCGAGAATCTTTCTATCCGTCGCTTTGTTCGTTATGAGGGAATCACTTCTGCTTATGTTCATGCAGGTAATTCTATCGGCGTTCTCGTTAAGTTCAATACAAGCGATGAAATCGCTGCTAAACCTGAGTTCGCAGCTATGGGTAAAGCAATTGCTATGCAGATTGCAGCTCAAAACCCTGAATATTTAAGCAAATCTGATATTTCTGATGAAGAACTCGCAAAGATGAAGTCCTTCACCATTGACAGCGCTCTTAACAAGCCTGATTCTCTCCCGATTCCGATTCTTAACAGCCTTATTGAAGAAGTAATCGCTGATAAGAAATGGAGCGATGAGGATATCAATGTATATCAAGGCCTTGATGCTAAACAGAAGAAGAACTTTGTAAACTTCATTTCTAAAGAAGCTCTTGCAACTCTCGCTTCCGTTGCAGTTTCACACAAGGCAGAAATTGCTGAAAATAAAATATTCAGCGGTCTTGTTCAGGGACGTCTTGCCAAACAGCTTAAAGAAATCTGTCTTCTTGAGCAGGAATTCGTTATGGATGATAGCGTAAATGTTGATAAGTATATCGCTAATACAGCTAAAGAACTCGGCGGAGAAATCGCAATTGCTGAGTATGTTCGCTTTGAAAAGGGCGAAGGCATCCAGAAAAGAGAAGATAACTTCGCTGATGAAGTTGCTTCTATGATTAAATAATCATTACTGATTGAATTAAAAAACAAGGTGACTTGCAAAACAAATTTGCAAGCCACCTATTTTTTTGCTATTTTTGAGAAAGCAGAAAATTCAAGAAGTGTTTATTTATTATCATTTCTGTATTTCATAGGCGATAAACCATATCTTTTCTTGAATCTATCTGCAAAATAAGCAGGAGAGTTAAAGCCAACCATTTTGCTTATTGTATTTATGGAAAGTTCAGGGTCTGACATCAAAGTTTTTGAGCGTTCAAGCCTTTGCTCGCAGACATAATCTATATAGGAAACGCCTAGTTGCTTTTTAAAAATGGCGCTCAAATGGTTTGGGGTTAGTTTTATAACGTCAGCAACGTTTGTTAAAGAAATATCTTTGCTGAAATTATTATTTATATATAAAATTGCGCTCTTAAGTTTTGTAGGCATATCGTTGTCAAGATCGTATGGATTATAAACTTCGGAAGTTTTAAGAATAGTAACAATAATGGTATTAAATAATGCGGAAATCATTTCCTCTCGGAAAACTTCGTTAGAATATATCAGGGCTTGAATTTTCTCAAGTTTATTATGAATTGAAGCGAGTTCATCATCGGTCAAGTCGAGATAATTCACCCCGGATTTAATTTTTTTTAATAAATTAGGATATTTAATTAATCTGTCATTAAAAGAAACCGTTATAATTTCAAGGTCGGAATTCATATCGATTCTATGGGAAATAAATGGTGGGATTATGTAGACGCTGCCGGTTTTAAGGGGAGTTTCAAAATTAGTAAATTCGTTTAAACCTTTCCCTGAAATGATTATCTCAAGCTCGTTATAGGTGTGTAAATGGTTGCACATATTAACGTTCATTGATTCTTTATGATTCCAAATGTGAATATCTCCCTTGGTTTCTATATAAGAATTGTTAAGATTAATTGTATAGTTACTTTCCATTACAACACCTCTTTCAATAATATTTTAATATAAAAGGTTGAAAAAAGCAAGAAAATCGTTGAAAATTATAATATTAAATAAATATTTAGTATTGAAATCAAGCTGAAATTGATTTAAAATAAAAAATAGATTAAGGAGGTAAAAAAGTATGACTAATTTTTATAAGAGATTACTTTTGGTAATTTTATCACTATCTTTAATTCTAGGAACAAGCGTTCCGATCATAGCAACCAGCGAAACTAAAGAAGGAGGGGCCAAAATTATGATTGGCGGAATCACGGTTGATAGCGAAAGCAATCCACTGGGAATTGACAATAAAACCCCTTATTTTGCGTGGACGCTTATTTCCGACATACGATCGTCTTATCAAACCGCTTATAGAATTGTTGTAGCATTAAGTGAAGATAAGCTAAATAATGGCGAATATATTTGGGATACAGGCAAGGTTTCTTCCGATGTGTCGACGGGAGTTAAATATGAAGGAACTGCCCTTGAATCACAACATAGATATTTTTGGAAGGTTTGCGTTTGGAATCAGTCGGACGTTATGAGCGATTGGAGCGAAAACGGTTGGTTTGAAACGGCTTTGTTAAACGAATCCGATTGGGGCGGCGCTCAATGGATCGGTGGAAATTCATCGGCTAAAACCTCCTTGAATTTATCAATGTCGGGTGCTTATTGGATCTGGCATGAAGCTGATGGCGCTTATTGGAGCGCTATGCCGGCCTGCACTCGTTATTTCAGAAAAAGTTTCAATATAGATTCCATAAGCAACGTAACTGCTGCCAGTATAGCAATAACTGCAGACGATGAATACGACCTTTACGTTAACGGCGTTTTAGCTTCTCAATCAGAACGCGTTTCCGATTCTTGGAAAAAAGCTCAGTGTGTAGATATAACGTCGCTTCTTAAAACCGGCAAAAACGTTTTTGCCGTTGTTGCAAGCAATAAGTTGGGTGCAGGCGGCGCCAAGACGGGTGGCGGTTTATTGTCCTCTGCAAAAATCGTAACTGCAAGCGGAGAAACCACTATTTTAACCAATGCAGAGTGGTTAACGTCTGATGCTTTGGCGGATAATTGGACGTCTGTAGATTTCGACGATTCAGAGTGGACCCCTGCAAAAGCTCAGCAAGCTTACGGTTCATCGCCTTGGGGCGGAAGTGTTTCGATTGTTTCCAACGAAAGTACAACTAATCCTGCGCCTCTTTTGAGAAAGAGTATTTGGTATGGAAACGATATTGCCGAAGCCAGAGCATACGTATGTGGTCTTGGCTATTTTGTTATGACAATTGATGGAAAGCGTGTTGGAACCAACGTTTTAGATCCGGGTACGACAGTGTATAATAAAACAGCGCTTTACGTTGTTCACGACGTAACCGACCTTTTATCAAACAAGGGCAACCACGTTATCGGTATTACCTTGGGCAGAGGCTTCTATGGTTTGCCTGCCGAAGATACTATTTT
This sequence comes from Acutalibacteraceae bacterium, assembly GCA_045630885.1. Classification (GTDB taxonomy): domain Bacteria; phylum Bacillota; class Clostridia; order Oscillospirales; family Acutalibacteraceae; genus UMGS1532. The sequence goes on along the minus strand of JAZQTQ010000006.1, from coordinate 26,134 downwards.
CTGGAATACAGCCAAATGGTTAGGAGAACCAAGATTAAGATTCAAACTGTCTTTAACATTTACTGACGGTACAACAACCGATATTTTAAGCGATACAAGTTGGAAAACAGCTGATAGTCCAACCTTGCGAGATTCTCTTTATATGGGCGAAACCTACGACGCAACTAAGGAGTTCGACGGTTGGGATAAAAATGGTTATGATGCCGGTTCTTGGAATAAAGCGGTAGTCATGGATGCTCCTACAAGCAACCTTATTTCTCAAAGAGTTGCTCCTATTAAGGTTGTTGACAATATGTCTGCCATTGAGGTAACAGAGCTCGGAACAGGGCATTATGTTCTTAAATATCCCGTTGTTACTGCGGGTTGGGCGAAAATGAAGGTTAGTGGTAGCGCAGGGGATAAGGTAACCTTGACCTATGGAGAAACCCTTCGTTCTGACGGAACAGTTAATAACGATGGCTCAAGCGGTCTTACAACTGCCCCAATTCAGGTTGATACGTATATTTTAAAAGGCTCAGCTGAGGAAATCTGGGAGCCGAGCTTCAGCTATAAGGGATTTCAGTATATAGAGGTTGAGGGTTATCCCGGAACAGCCGAAGAAGCAAAACTTAATATAACCGCTCAGATAGTTCATAGCGATATAACTGAGGCGGGAAGTTTTGAAAGTTCAAATGAGCTACTTAACAAAATTCATGAAATAACTCTCAGAACAATGCTTAATAACACCCATTCAATCATTACCGATACTCCTATGTATGAAAAGCGCGGTTGGTTGGGCGATGCTAATATAATGGTAAAAAGCACAGTCAATAATTTCGATATGAGGGTTTTCTATAAGAACTGGCTTTATTCCATTCGAGATAACCAATCTTCCAGTGGTGGCGGTACAGTTCTTTCGCCCAATAAATCTGATGGTTGGTCGCGTGATTCCATCTGGGGCGGCGCAATAATAGGAATCCCATATACGCTTTATAGGGAATATGGCGATATATCTTTTCTTGAAGATAATTATGAATATATGATGTATGAGATGAATTATCTTCGTAAATACAGAACAGATGCAGATGGACTTATTGATTATGCCGATTATGGCGATTGGATTTCACCGGGCAATCATAAGCCCCCTGAAGATACTTCGTTGGTTAATTCCGCTTATGCATATCTTTATGCTCTTATGATGGAGGAAGTCGCAACTGTATTAAATAAAACGGCAGATGCTCAGGAAATGAAAGAGTATGCCGAAGGCCTTAAAACCGCTTTTAATAAAAAGTGGTTAGATACCGAAAGGGGAATCTACGACACAGGAAATGGGGAGGAGTATAGACAGACGTCTAATGCCGTTCCTTTGATGTTCGGTCTTGTTCCCGAAGAATATGAGAATATTGTTGCAGAAAATTTAGTGGCTGATGTTAAATCGCGTGGAAATAAACTCAACGCAGGTATTGCGGGTGTTAAAGAATTATTACCTGCGCTTTCAAAGTTTGGTTACACCGATACTGCGTTTTCTGTAGCAACGGGAACAGAATACCCAAGTTTTGGTTATTGGATTGAAAACGGCGCAACAACCCTTTGGGAATTTTGGGAAGCAACGTCCCGTTCTCGCGACCACTGTATGCAAGGTTCAATTGATGATTGGTTCTATTCTTATTTAGGTGGAATAAGCGCAAAGACTGCCGGATATAAGGAAATAAATATTAATCCTTATCTTCCAGAGAACCTTAAAAACGTAAAGTCAAGTATACTTTCTTCCTATGGTAGAATTACTTCTGAATGGAACAAGGTTTCGAAAAACGAAATCATATTTAACGTAACCGTTCCTGTTAATACAACTGCGAATATCTATTTGCCAACAACCTCTCAAGAAAAAATAACCGAAGGCGGAAAAGAACTTTCTGAGGTAGAAGGAATCAAGAATATTAAAACGGAAAACGGAAAAACTGTTTTAAATATCGGTTCGGGCTCTTATAGTTTCAAAATATCAGGGCTTAATCAAAACGTTAATTTTGTTGATACTTCTTCAAACACCGGTGTTTCATTCGAGGAAAAGGCTAAATATTTAACAGCTGTTTCAAATATCTCCGGAACCTCCCTTAAATTAAACGGGTTGACGATGGAGTATTTGCGTTCTCAATTTAGTGAACAAGATAATTTGATAGAGGACTGGAGCATAGTTGGATACACAGGTGTAGAAAACAAGACCTTTAAAACAGAAGGAGATATTGCAAACTTAAAAGATATCGATTTTTGGTGTAACGGAAGCGCAAGCGGAAACGTAAGAAGTGGAGGAACTTTTGCCACGAGATCGGATTCTGCAAGCGGAGCAACTTTGACAAGCTCAGGAAATTCCATTGGATACGAGAATACAGTTTCAAATCCGTTAAGTGGGTTAGCAAGGCTTGAAGGGGATTACTATGACGCCAAAGTAACGCTAAAGCTTAATAGAAATACTGCTATAACCGATATTTATATTATGGGTCAGTGGACAACCGATTTAGCAATTCCAACCTATGCTATTTATGTATCCGATAATGAAGAAGATTTATATTCTCAAGAAAATCAGATATGTCTTTTTGATTATTATGAAGGATATTCTCTTGATAAAAACGTTTCGGGAGAGGATAAACCCCATAAACTAACCTGCAAAGGCAGAAATTCAGAAGGTCAGCTTTGGAGTTTTAAAAACGAAAAACCTCGAGGACAATATATTGGAATAAAGGTGATTGATGCTTCTGTTGGAAGTAATTCTTCTTATCTTGGTATAATGGATATCGGTGTGTTCGGGGAGAAAACGTATTCTGTTGAATTTTTGGATTATAGCGGCGAAATCTTAGAAAAAACTTATGTTTCAGCGGGTGAAAACGTTGGAACGTTTGCTGAAAAAATAGAATCGCCTTTTAGATATGGATATGTTTTCAATGGTTGGGACGGCGACGTTGATCAACCAATTTATACTGATGCTGTTTTCTTAGCAACTTATAAAAGGGATATTCAAACAAAATATACCGTTGATATAAACGATGAATCCACTCAACAGTTGCCTTTTGATTCTAAAATTGTTGTAAGAACGGGCGAAACTGCGCTTTGGAAGGTCAATGAGCAAAACTTTAATATTGGCAGAGATATGATCGCTTTCGTTTTCGGAGATATGAAAATTGAAGCGCATAAGTATGAAGACGAATTAATGCAAGCGTATCCCCAAAACAAAGCATTTATCTCTCTTTTAGATGCAAAGCAAGAAGGGAATAAACTCATTGCATTCGTGCATCTTTATAGAGGCGAAGAAGAAATTTCTGAATATGGCGCAACCTTTATAAACGAGGAAGACCCATCAAAATATAAAAATCTTGTTTTAACAGAAGGAAATGACGCTATGTTAACTCTTTATGGAACAAAAGAGGGAAGTGTGAGAAGCGTTAAAGGTTATTGTTTGGTGGGAGAAACTCCGATTTATTCCGAAAGAAAAATAACTGCGCAATTTTAGTGTTGATTAAAATAAGCCGTGTTCGGGCAAGAACACGGCTTATTTTGTTGAAAAATTAAATTATTTTCGTAAAATAAGAAAAAAATTTCAAAAAACCCTTTATGTTTTTGATAAAATAAAGTATAATATACTTGTTATGTGAAAAATCAATTCGGAGGAATTTTCTAAATGTGCGGATACGTTGGATTCACAAATTTTTTAGGCGATAATGCAAAAAACGTTTTGGAGCAAATGATGGATAAAATTGTTCATCGTGGTCCTGATTCGAGCGGTAGTTTCGTTAATGATGAAATTGCGCTCGGATTTAGAAGACTCAGCATTATCGATCTGGAAGCAGGGCACCAGCCTCTTTATAATGAGGATAATACGATTGCCCTCGTTTTCAATGGCGAAATTTATAATCACGAGATAATCAGAGAAGAACTTATTGAAAAAGGACATAAATTCAAAACTCATGCTGATAGCGAAGTTTTGGTGCATGGTTTTGAGGAATACGGCGAAGGCTTGGTTGAAAAACTTCGCGGAATGTTTTCCTTTGTTATTTGGGATACAAAGTCTAAAACTCTTTTCGGAGCGCGCGACCCATTTGGAATAAAGCCCTTTTATTATGCATTTATGGGCGAGAGTTTTATTTTCGGTTCTGAGATAAAAGGCTTTCTTCCGCATCCTCATTTTAAAAAGGAGCTTAATGAAAGAGCGCTTTCCAATTACCTTTCTTTCCAATATTCACCAACCGAAGAAACCTTCTTTGAAGGAGTTTTCAAGCTTCCTCCTGCGCATTATTTCACTCTTAAAGATGGTAAAATGGAAAAAACACGCTATTGGAAGCCGGAATTTTTCGAGGACAAAACTTCAAAGACAATGGAAGAATATGCCGATATAGTAGACGATGCGATAAGAGAGTCTGTTAAAGCACATAAAATCAGCGACGTAGAGGTTGGCTCGTTCCTTTCAAGCGGTATAGATTCAAGCTATATAGCCGCTGCGGCAGACGTTGATAAAACCTTTACAGTTGGATTCGGCAAGGATGAAAAATATAACGAAATAAGCTATGCAAAAGAGTTTGCGGAGTTTATTAAAACTGAAAACATCAGCAAGGTTATAACGGCGGAAGAGTTCTGGGGAGAGTTCCCTAAAATTCAGTATCAGATGGACGAGCCTTTGGCAGACCCCGCCGCAGTTCCGCTTTATTTTGTTTCAAAGATTGCGGCTGAAAACGTTAAGGTTGTGCTTTCGGGAGAGGGCGCAGACGAACTTTTCGGCGGGTATAAAATCTATCAAACGCCTCTCGCTTGCCCAAAATACGATAAGGTTCCGCTATTTATTCGCAGGGCGATAGGTAAAGTAGCAAGCGTTATGCCCAAAATTCACGGCATCAATTTCCTTATTCGTCGAGGCAGACCTGTTGATGAATGGTTCATCGGAAATGCAAATATATTCTCTATGAAGGATAGAAAAAAACTTCTTAAAAAGGAACTTGGCTCAAAGCCTCAGGATATTTGCAAGAAGTTTTATAGCGAGGTTGCCGATAAAGACGAAGTAACCCGTATGCAATATCTCGATATAAATATGTGGCTTATGGGAGATATTCTTTTAAAGGCTGATAAAATGTCGATGGCTCATTCATTAGAGCTTCGCGTTCCTTTCCTTGATAAAGAGATTATGAAATTAGCCCAAACTATTCCGCTTTCCAAGAGGGTTAATCTGTTGAGCACTAAGTTGGCGCTCAGAAGCGCCGCCTCCAAAACTCTTCCTTCAAAAACAAGCGAAAAACCGAAGCTGGGATTTCCCGTTCCTATAAGAGTTTGGCTTAAAGAGGAAGAATACTATAGCAAAGTGAAAACAGAATTTTTAAGCGATACTGCCAATAAATATTTCAACTGCTCTGAGCTTGTAAAACTCCTTGAAGAGCATAAATGTGGTAAAGCTGATAATAGCCGCAAAATCTGGACGGTTTATACCTTCCTTGTTTGGTATAAGCAGTATATGTAAAAAAAAAAATCGCAATCGAATCGATTGCGATTTTTTTATATTTTAAATGCCAACAGGTTTGTCTTCGTAAAGCTTTTCTTTATATGTAACTTCTTCGTTAATTTCGAGAGCATCGGTTAAAAACTCAAGAACTTGATTGGTAAAAGCCTTGGTGCCTTCGGGCGTGTAATAGTGAACAGCGTCGGAATGAGCAGACTTATCAAGCGTCTTCGAAAGGGAATAAAGGTCGTTTATTTTGTTACCGTATTTTTTAACGATGGCAACGGCAACATCATTGTATTTCTCGATTTCTTCATTATAGCGTTTGAAATCCTTGCTCATCTTTTCGGAAAGAACGCTGGTTGAGGTGGCAAAAATGAATTTAGCGTTTGGAAAAAGCTTTTCGAGTCTTATGCAGATTCTTTCGATATAATATGCATAAAAATCGAGGGGGGTGTGTGGATCTTCTTCGAGAATTCTTAAACAATCCCAAAGCCCTGCGTTCCAATGAACGACATCAACGTCTGTTTCAACCATATTTTTATATTCGGTTAATTGCCTTAAAACGTAAGATGCAAAACGAGAATTCTCTTCAGGATAATAAACGTTTGCAATTCCCTCTAATGATTCCCTTGTCGCTGCGTCATAACCTCTGCGAATAGAATCTCCAATTAAAAGCACAGTTTTCATAAAACAACCTCCAAAAAATAACTTAAATTTCTTCAATAAAATAAGCTTCGTCTTTTTCGCACATAGCAGGGAATGTTTTAAAACGAATGTCGTTATAAAAACTTTCCTCGCCAAAATGATAATGACCTTGATAAACGGTTTTTACTCCACCATTTTTCTTAAGCAATTCGTTAAGTTCTTCAGAATTATATAAGCGGTGGTCTTCGCGTATGTTTAAATCAATATTCTGATGAAGGAAAAGATAAACATCTCTAGAAGAAGCAAGGTCTTGCTCTAATTCTTTTAAGTGTGGATAAAACGTATCTGTCCAGTCGCTGTCGCCGGGCATATAGTGGATTCCGCTTTTAAAATAGCAAGCATCTAAAAACAAAAGCGCCTTGTTGTCAAAAATAATATTTTTTGGCTTTTCAGTTCCCAATATTTCATAAAATTCATCTCTTGTGAAGGTGAAAGCATCGTGATTACCCATTAGGCAAATCGTTTTAAGAGGGGAGTTTTTTATAACCTCTGCAACCTCTTTAAGATTCTCAATTTCCTTTTGATGAGAGTCTTCCTTGTCGATAAGATCGCCCAAGCAAACAACAATATCGCATTTTTCCTTTTCGAAAAACTTATATGCCTGCTTAATTTTTTCTAAAGATTTATTATTGTATCTGTTTCCGCAAGTTATTTTTTGAGAAGAATAATGTGAGTCTGTGAAAAATCCTATTTTCATTATTTACACCCCTAAATTTTAAATATCTAATTCAATAAAAATTCCATAGTGGTCTGAAGGGAACTTTCCGTCAACAGTATCTTTGATGATTTTTTGATTAATAGGGGTTATGTTTTTATCTATAAAACAATAATCTATGTGTTCATTCAGCGCCTTTTCAGGATGATAATTATGGTATGTTGGTGTTAGGTCGTTAGAAGTGAGAGCGTTAACGTCTAAAAAGTTTTTGGTCATCTCCTCATATCCAAGGCTATCAGGCATCATATTGAAATCGCCAACGATAAATGTTTTGAGATCGGATATTTTTTTGCTGTAATCATAAATCAATTTTGCGCTGGCAATCTGTCCATTATCTCCGAAGCCAAAATGTGTATTCATAGCAACGAAGCAATTTCCGCTTTGTTTGTGTTTTAAAATAACGTAAACGCACATACGATAGCAGTTATATACTTCATCCCAACCGCGCGATTCAATCTCAGGCGTATCCGAAAGCCAAAAATAACCCGTTTTAACACATTCGAATTTATCCTTTCGCCATAGAATAGGGGAGGCCTCAATATCCACCGTTTCGTTGCGATATTTTAGGAACATATCGTATTTATCGCCGTAAAATTCAGTTATGTAAGGCTCCCAAGCAGAACGATATTCCTGAAAACCAATAATATCGGCATTATATTTAGAGGTTATGGCAGAAAGACGAGGCGCACGTTCGGCTATTGAATTTTGATTTTCGTCGTCGCAAGAACGAATGTTAAAACTTATAACGTTTAATTTCATAATAACATCTCCAACAGTTTAATGACAATGAAAGTATAACATAGATAATTCCATTAATCAAGATGAGGAGTGTTAGTCCATATTAAATTTGTTTTGAGCAACTTTTATTTCTTCATCAGTTGGCAATCTTTTAGGTAGAATATTATCTATGCCCAGGGCTTCATATTTGGATTCTGCGAAGTTATGGTAGGGAAGAACTTTAATATTTTTTACATTTTTAATTGATTTTAAAAACGTTGCTATTTTATCAATTTGATTATCATTGAAATCGGGTACATAAGGTATTCTGATTTCAATAGGTTTGCTACAAGAGTCAATGTATTTCAAATTTTCGAGTATTTGTTTATTGGTTTTACCGGTGCATTTGATGTGTATATCTTCATCAATAGCCTTTATATCATAGAGAAAAGTGTCAACGTAAGGTAAAATTTTATCAATAACATCTCTCGAAACGAATCCGCATGTGTCAACAGCAGTATTAATGTTTTCTTTTTTGAATATTTTTAGTAATTCAACACATAAATCCGGTTGACACAAACACTCTCCACCTGAGAGAGTAACTCCGCCGCCACTGCCTACCATAAATTTTTTATCTTCAAGGACGGTACTGACTATGTCTTCTATAGAGATGTCCATACCCTGTATTTCAAATGTATCGTAGGGACAAGCATCAATACATTTTCCGCAAAAAGTACATTTATCTCTTAAGAAAATATGTTTTCCGTCCTTAACTATGTTAGCATCGCAAAGCTGGGTGCATTTAAGACAATTATGGCAAAGGTTATAGTCAAAAAATATTTCTTTTTCAAAAGATAACGATTCAGGATTATGACACCACTTGCAACGTAAAGGACAACCTTTAAAAAATATAGTTGTGCGTATTCCGTCTCCATCGTGTATTTCAAAGGGTTTGATTGCAAAAATCATTTTTCTTTTTCCTCAAATTGTTTTATAAACATATCTTGTTTTTCTTTGCTCATTTTAACGAAATATTCATTCCAACCGCAAACACGAACTTGCAAATTACGGTATTTATCGGGGTTCTTTTGTGCATCTACAAGGGTTTGACTGCTTAAAACATTGCCTTGTATAGAACATCCACCGGCATCAAAAAAGATTTTTATAAGTGATTTGAAATCCTCCAAGCCTTTTTCACCATTTACTGAAGATGGGTGGAGATAAAAATCCAAAATCGAAGCGTTCAAAAAGGCGGGGATATCTATCTTAAAATGAGAATTCATATAAGAAGTAATTCCTTTTCTGTCCATTACATTAACTGAACACAGATTTTTAGATAAGACGTCTCCTGCTTTTCTTCCGTCGGGAGTTGCTGCTGTTCTTTCTCCCATTCTGAGGCAATAATCTATAGAATCCATGCCGAGTCTAAATTTACCGCCTCGTTTAAGCGTTTTGCCAACATATTTATCCCTTAAATGGTTTGTAATTGCACACATAATATCATCGGGAGTTTTAAGATTGTTGCCGTATTTTTCCGGATCTTTTAAAATTTTCTCTCGTAAACTCTCATAATTAACCCAATTATTTTTTAGTGCAGTACGAAGTTCAGAAAGAGACACTTCTTTCTTATCAAACACATATTTTTTTATTGCAACAAGTGAATCCACCGTTGTGGCAAGAGCAAAAAATTTAATAGACATATTATTGTATTTTAAAGGATACTCATGTACGTCCATACCTTTCTCAATACACTCTTTAAAACTTGAAGAATAGATTGGAGAAGGATTAACTAAAGTAGCATACAAACCTTGTTTTTCAGCAAAGTCTATTGCAAAATCAATACAATAATCTAACTGAGCAATAAAAGTATCATAAAATTCCTCAAAAGTTTTTATATTGGTGTCGCTTTCATAACCCAGCTGCTTTTCGCTAAGCATATCTTTTCCGCCATTTAATGCTAACTCAATGCATTTAGACATATTCATCCAGGTTATACCAATTTCAGCTTCTTCTTTTCCCTGGATGACAGGTTCATAACATCCTAAGACCACATAATCTTGAGCGTCTTCAGTCGGAATACCAAGTCTTTCATATCCTTTGAATACCATTTCATCATTTAAAATACATATACTGCTATGACCTTTTCTTATCATAGAAATAACTTTAGTATATATTTTTTGGTCAAGATTTTTGTGGTATCTTAAATGTATTTTAGGGTCAAATATATCAAGCTCGTCGTATACGTCTAATATAAGCATCGTTAGTTCGTTGGAAAAATCTTTTCCGTCTTTATCTCCGCCACCGATACAGAATGGCTGTTCAGCAAATCTCTTTGTTGCTGTAAAGTGAATAAAGAAGAATCTAAATAATTCTTTAACTTCTGCTTCGCTCATTCCGTTTTTCAAAGCCTTTTTATAAAATGGGTAATATAGTCTGTCGATTGCGCCAAGCGTACGTGCTCTTTCGCAACCGATCTCTTCAAAATAGAGATACAAAACAGAAAATAGCATAACTTCATATAAAGTTTGAGGAGGATAAACCTGCAACTTTTTAATAGCAGCAGAAAATTCGGGAACATTAAAATTAAGAGAATAATCGTAAACTCTATTCAAAAACTTAAGTATTGCTTTATAGGAAATTATAACTGAATCTAAAAATGCTATTTGTTTTTCAGTGTATGAGTTGCTTTTTATAGCTTTCTCTTTTGACAATTCGGCGTTTCTTAAAATTCCGATAAATCCGTTTTCTAATAAGTAGTTCCAATTTGGAACAGTGTGCCAAAAATCCGTATATACCTCAGAATAAAGAGATAAAGAACAGGCATTAGCATGTTCGAATTCAATCGGATTGTTTTCTTTAACAATTTTTTTGCGTTGATTTCTAAACAATGCTCTATCAAAAATATCAATAGATGCGAAACCGGAATAATCTACACCAATGTTGAATTTCACAGAGAAAGGTGTGTTTTCATTTATTTCAAGTTGTACGTTTTCTAAAAGCCAAGAATATGCATTAGCACAAACGATCGGTCTGGGCAAATCAGAATGTTCGTTTTGTATTGCCAACAATCTTTCAAAAAGTTCATTAGCAGATAGTCCGGTTGTCGGATCGAAATTTGCTTTTTCAAATTCATTCTCTATAAGTGGTCTGCAATCAATAAAATTTTTCATTTTCAATCACCTCGAAAAAATTATAACACCATTAAATAAGCATTGTAAATGTATTATATGCTCAAAATGATGTAAAAATAGGTCATTGACAGTACACGATAGTTGTGGTAGAATATCGAAGGATAGAGACGATAAGGTGATATTTTATGACAGAGTGTTTAACTATATCTAAAATAGTAGATGTTTATAGAATAGATAATTATGTAAACTGGAAAAGAGATTTTTTTGATACACGTAAATTTGATGGTGTAATGCTATTCATAGATGGGGAAATACAATATAATTTTGGCTTCAAAAAAGTAACGGCAAAAAAAGGGGACGTATTATTTTTGCCGGGTAACCTTCCGTATTCAGGTGTAAAAATCAGTGAAGCTGTAACTTTAATAGTGGTTGACTTTTTATGCCTTAAAGAAAACGAATTTGAAAAACTTGGGGCGCCATTTACATTGTCTGTTGATAATTTCAGTTCAATGTTAAATGCATTTTCAAATATTCATCGTTCTTGGAATAGCCAATTTTTGAGTTCGGATTTTGAAATAAAATCGTATTTATATTCTATATTAAGCGAAAAATACAAGCAAGGTGAAAAACTTAGAAATAATATACCGACCGACGATATATTAGAGTTTGTTTCTCAAAATATAATTGATGTTGAATTATCTCTTAAAAGTCTTTGCAAAAAATTTTATATATCGGAATCGCAATTAAGAAGAAATATTCATAAACGAACCGGTATGTCGCCTAATGAATATATTACAACGTTAAGGATCGATAAAGCAAAAAACGAGTTGTTAAGCACAGATAAATCCATAAAGTTTGTTGCATATGATTGCGGTTTTGCATCACAGTATTATTTTTCTAAAGTTTTTTCTAAAAAGGTGGGTTTATCACCGTCGGAATATAGAAGGAGAATTCAGAATCAAATTTAAAATATGTTGCAAAAACAATACCAATATTATTCATCAGCGAAGCGATTTCATCATTCGTTATTTATTGAAAATCCAGTCGAATGAATGATGAATATTGAATAATACAAAACAAAAAATCCTGCCGACAATAATCGACAGGATTTTCGTTTTGGCCCGCCCGAAGGGATTTGAACCCCCGATCTTCAGAATCGGAATCTGCTGCGTTATCCAGCTGCGCCACAGGCGGATATATATTGTTTATAAAGGGGCAGAAATTTCTGCCCCTTGGCTTTTTAAAATTAAAGCTTTGTGCCGCAATTAGTGCAGAAAAGCATACCTTCGGCTGATTCTGTTGAGCAGTTAGGACAAGTTTTTTTAGGCTTTTCAGTGTCAAATTTGATTCCGCAATTAGTGCAGAAAATAGCGGTTGCTTTTATCTGTTGTCCACAATTTGTGCAGAATTTTGTTGCGGGTTCTGCCGGAATCTCAACTGCTTTTGTTTCAACCTCAACTTTTTGGCTGGGATCTAACATATAAGCAGGAATTTCTTCAACTACAGGAATTTCTTCAGTTGCGTCATTATTTTCAATTACAGGAGTTTCCTCAATCACAGGGGGTTCCTCAATTGTAGGAGCATCTTCAACAGCAGGGGTTTCTTCGGCAATTTCTTTTTTAGTGATTTGAGTTCCGCAACTTGTGCAGAATTGCATTTCGTCGCTTAAAGGAGCGCCACAATTTGAACAAAAAGCAGTTGCTTCTAATTGTGGTTGAGGCTCGGTTTCGGCGGTTGAACTGCCGCAAGAACTACAAAAAGCAGCATTAGCGGAGATAACTGCACCACATTTCCGGCAGGTCTTAATGCCCTTAATTTCATTGATTCTGTTTTTATATATTTCGATATTTGTTTCCGCTTCCGCAAAAGCTAAAACCAGGTCTGAAATCTTGCCTTCTTCGGGGTTGTTTTTATGCAAAGTGATATATGTTCTTCCTAATTCGGAATAAATTTCAGCAATTTTCTTTTCTTCTTCGGAAATTGCTGAATTGATTTTTGCAATATCTCCCATATCCTTAGTTTTTTGAACAGCATTTTGGGTTGTTTGAGAAATCTTTTTTCCTAAATCATCAAAAAAAGCCATAATAATTCCTCCGAAATTCAAAATATTTATTCTATTATACAACAAATATTAAAAACGGTCAATATTTAATTGATTATAGTAGGTTAATTTGTTGACAAAGGCTTTTGCAGGTGTTAAAATGTAGGTATTAATAGGAGGGAAGTTTTATGAAAAAATCAAATCCGCTTGGCCTTTTGCCAATTGGAATCTTTGTTATTTTATATTTAGGATTAGGTATTTTATTTGAGTATATTTTAAAGATAGAAATGGGCTTTTATAAAATACCAATTGTCGTTATATTTTTAATATCCTTGCTTGTCGCTTGCTTCCAAAACAGAAAGGCAAATTTTGATAAAAAACTTGAAATTATGGCTGGCGGAGTTGGGGATAAAAACATAATAACAATGCTTCTTATATTTCTTGCGGCGGGCGTTTTCGTTGGAGTCGTAGGAAGAAGCAGCGCAGAAAGTGTTGCGTATTTTATGCTTTCGATAATTCCTCCTCAGTTTTCTGTTGCAGTTTTGTTTGTAGTCAGTTGTTTTGTTTCAACTGCTATGGGAACTTCTGTTGGAACGATAACACTTATCGCACCTATTGCCGTTTCGGTATCTTCAGCATCAGGATTCGGATTGCCCTTGTGCATTGGTTCCGTCGTTGGAGGCGCTATGTTTGGCGATAACCTTTCTTTCATATCTGATACAACTATTGCTGCTTGTAATGGACAGGGTTGTAAAATGAGAGATAAATTTAAAGAGAATTTCTTCATCGCTCTCCCTGCGGCAATTTTGACGTTGATTGTTATATTGTTCCTTTCCTTTTCTTCATCCGGTATTACGCAGATTATAACAAAAGATTATAACCTCATAAAAATTATTCCGTATATTTTAGTTTTGATAGGAGGTATTGTCGGAATAAATGTATTTTTGGTGCTTCTGATTGGAATTATTTCGGGTTCAGCCATAATGCTTATTTCGGGCGAAATCGCAGCAACAGAACTGCTTGAAAATATGGGTGCGGGAGCTGCCGGTATGTTTGAAACCTCGATGGTTGCGATTTTGGTTGCCGCAATATGTGCTTTGGTGCGTGAAAACGGCGGATTTGATGCGCTTCTTTCGGGTATAACTAAAATTTTTAAGGGAAAAAGAAGCGGTCAGATTGGCGTTGGCTTGTTGGTTGGCGTTATGGATATTGCAACCGCTAATAATACCGTTGCAATAGTTATGGCAAATCCGATAGCAAAAGATATGGCAGAAAACTTCGGAATTTCGCCTAAGAAGACTGCGTCAATCCTTGATACCTTCTCTTGCATATTCCAAGGAATTATCCCTTATGGCGCGCAGATGCTCGTCGCTATTTCAGCAGTTGCGGCTTGTGGTTATAAGATGTCTGCTTTCGATATCATACCAAATCTTTTTTATCCTTTCTTCTTGGCGTTAAGCTCCTTCGTGTTTATCTTTTTAATCCCCGAAAAAAGAAAAAACAAATAATTGAATATAGTACAATCCGTCCCTCATATCATTTACTAAACAAAAGAAGATATGAGGGATGATTTTATGCGGTGTATTATCGTTAGTAAAAAGCAAATTAAATTAATATTATCAGTTTCGTTAGTTTTGATAACCGCAATTTTAGGAACAATAGGCGTTTTTGCGGGTAGCGACAGAAGAATACCGATTTATTCTGTTGAAAAGGATAAAAAACAAATATCAATATCCTTCGATGCGGCTTGGGGAGCAGACGATACAGATGAGCTTATTTCTATATTGGGGGAATATAACGTTAAGGCAACCTTTTTCGTTGTTGGCGCTTGGGTAGATAAATATCCGAATGAGGTAAAGAAACTTAGCGAAGCGGGGCATAGAGTTGAAAATCATTCAAATTCTCATCCGTATATGACCAAGATTTCAAATGAAGATAAACTTAAGGAATATAATTCCTGCAACGAAAAAATTAAAGAGATAACGGGAAGAAAACCAACTCTTTTTCGACCACCTTATGGCGACTACGATAACGCCGTTATCGAAACGGCAGAAAGTATCGGAATGCACACAATCCAGTGGTCTGTTGATTCTCTGGATTGGCAACAAAACGCAACCGCTGAAAGTATAATTAAAAACTGCACAAAGAAAACAAAGGCGGGGGATATTATATTAATGCATAACGATGCTGAATACACGCCCGACGCTTTACCGACAATCTTAAAAACGCTTATAGATGATGGCTTCGAATTTGTTTTAATTGAAGATTTAATATTAAAAGATAACTACGTTATTGACCATACAGGTAAACAAATTAAAAAATAGATTTTTTTAGGCTTGCTTTAAAAAGCAGGCCTTTTTTGCTTATAATATCAAAAGAAATTTCAAATAATAGCGTTTTTTATATAAAAATTATCGTTTTTTGTATAGAATTATATGCAAATATTATGTTATAATATAATAGAAAATTAGCGAAAAGGGAGAAAAGTATGAAAAAGGTAACTTTTAGGATTATTAGCTTTTTATTTTGCTTTATCTTGATGTTTACTGTTGCTTCTTGCAAAAGCGATAAAGAAACTGAAAATTCTGCAGTATCGGGAAGTTCTTCGATTAAACAAGAAAGTCCTTCTGATTCGCCTTCTCAAGAGGAGGAAAATTCGGAAGTTGAAGGTTTTGTTGAAGATCCGCAAATTGAGGATATTCCTGTGGCAGAACGTCCTTATACCGACCTTGCTGAAAGCATTGGATTTTTCTCCGGCGAGCCATACGACGGTATTATAGATGAAGACATCGACATTGGTGATGGACTAGGGGAGATAGACGATATTATCGACGAAGAAAGCTATGAACCTTTCCTGCAGGTGTCGGGCAAAAAAGTTAATGGTAGCAGAAGGGATATAACGGTTGACAACAATCAAATATTATTCCGCAATTTCCACGGTTTCGGAGCAAATGTTTTCCCAACCCACTTTACATATGATGCTCAGGTTAATGCAGGAGATATTCCCGCTTATTCCGAGATTTATTCTGAACGCTTAAAGGCAATTGATTGCAGTTATGCCCGTTCATGGTTCCAGATAGATTGGATGATAACTAATGAGGCGGGGGAAGATTTTGGGGAATATAAAGATAAACCCGAAAAGAATCCTGATGCCATTAATTATTATAACGGAATTTATGATTTCGAAAACGAATATATGCAGTCTGCTATTGAATATTGGAAAATGCTCGAAGAAGCAGGAACCGAAGTGTATCTTGCTTTTGGTTGGAAAAACGGAACAAGAATTCAACATTGGTTTGGATCTTGTCCTGATTATCCCGATATGGCAGCTCCTCGCGACGTTGAGCAATATGCAGATGCAGCGGCCGCACTTTTTAAATATTGCCGAAATGAAATCGGGCTAACTAATTTTAACACTTTGTCTTATTATAACGAGCCGAATAATATCAACGCAAGACATGATTTTAACACTATCGGCGATAAGCGAATCGTTTATGTTAAGATGCTTGAGGCGGCGCATAAAGTGTTTGATAACGATTCCGAATTAAAGGACGTTAAATTTGTTGTTGCTGATGACGCATGGGATTTGGCGCTTCGATCCGATATCTACGTTAACGTTTATCTGAATAACTATGCTTCGGAATATGTTGATATATTCTCTCAGCACTGTTATGCAACCGTTTATGATAATATACAAAAGGGCAAGGCTTATGATGCGCTTTGCAATAGATTCTTAGGAGCGTATTATTTCTATAAAAAGCCGATTTGGTTAACCGAATATTACTGTGGCGGAAAAGATATTGTAAAGAGCGAAGAATATAACTGGGAAGTGCTTAACGGTTGGAATGCT
The DNA here is from genome assembly GCA_045630885.1 of Acutalibacteraceae bacterium. Taxonomy (GTDB): domain Bacteria; phylum Bacillota; class Clostridia; order Oscillospirales; family Acutalibacteraceae; genus UMGS1532. Next base: position 9,520 of record JAZQTQ010000006.1, on the reverse strand, counting down.
TCTTTTGCTGCATATTATATTGCTTGCGCAAATAACGGCGTCGGAACCATTTTAAAGTGGACTGTTCATGGCGCATACCTTGTTGATCCTCAAAAATTTACTATTGATGGCGACACTTCTTCTTGGGCGAGAGTTGTTGACGACAGCTCTATTAACACGCTTTACTACGGATTCTATGAAGAATCTCTTTTGAGCAATTACATAAAAAATGATTCGTGCGTTAATTATCTTTCTTGGTTAGGCGACGATATACGTTGCGCTGCATTTACATCCAAAGACGGAAAAGATTTCTCTTTAATTGTTGAAGCGAACGAAAAAACATCCAAGAAAAAACTTAACGTAACGCTTATGAAAGCGCTCAATAAGGATATAAACGTTTTCCGTTTCGGATGGGACGTTGAAAAGAATGCTCAGGCAACTATTATTCCAAATGAGGCGGTTCTTAAAAACATATCAACCCGCTTTAATTATGAGATTAGCGGAGATTATGGAATTTATGTGTTTACAACGTATAAGCCTTTAGAACAAATTGAGGTTTATAAACCGGGAACCGATGAATCAGCGGTTCACGTTGAATGTTCTGCAAACGGAACGGTATCAATAGAACCCAGATTCGTTGACAACGTTCAATATGATGAACCCACCGCTTCAAAAGAAAATTTCAAATGGGAAATTAAGCAGTATTCTGAAGTTGCAACAACCCAAGGAGGAACGGAGCAAAAAATAGTACGTCGCGAAAAAACAGACCCTGATAATTGCGGAAAATTAGACGTGTCTGCAAACGGCGTAGTTACCTATACTCCTGCAAGCAACGCTAAATCGGGAGATTTGATCGCCCTTCGTTGCACGTATAAAAACGGAAAAGAATTTACTTTTGCAACAACTATGATAAAAATACAATGAGAAAGGAGACTAAACCAATGAAACAAAGTTTAAGGGTATCGAAAAGAATTTTAGCAGCGTTTTTAAGTTTAACCGTCTCTCTTTCTGTATTGTCAGCCTTTTTCAGTCTGTTTGCATTTGCCGTTTCGAGTGATGATTATGTTATAGAAAACAACTATGACAACATTAGCTCTAAAACAAGCGTAGTTTCGGGAAATCCTGTGGTTGATTTTATAAAGGAAGACTTGAATTTCAAAAAAAGCATAACCGCTCCTGTTCTTGAAAAATTAAGTGATAACGATTTTTCAACAGAGTTTTTTGCAAGCGAAGCAAACGGATTTTTCGATTTAGCCATCGGTGCCGGTGCAACGGATAAGACCTATTCTTCTATTGGTCAATGGCATATTTCGGGAGATAGATATCTTCAAGTAACCTTGCCTATAAAAAGTGGCGCTACTATTGAAAACATCCTTGTTATTCATCACCCAACTTCTTATTTAAGAATGGGTAGTTTTGAGCTTTTTGCATCTTCGGGCCTGACCGACCTTTTTTCAGCGCAAAATAGCGTTGCAAAAATTGATAATTCAAGCGCTAAAAAAGCCCATAATATAAGCTTTAAAACGGGAAAAGAACTAACTAACGTCTTTTTCGTTGGAATGAGAATTTATAACCCCGTTGCCGATACAAGTGAAGCGGCTTTGTCTGACTTTGTCAGAAATGCGAACATTTCGGCAATCTATCCAAGATTTTTAGAATTTAACGTTTATGGTGAGGCGCCGACAACGGAATTTAATCTTTCGGAGGGAACAAGCGCTGCAATTCCCGCAGGAATCGGAATGCCGATTGTTAAGTCGGTTGAAATGGAGTTTTTCAGAAACGGAACGAGTGTATTTACAAGCTCGGCTATTGGAGACTTATATGATAACGATGCTTCAACAACCGTCGGTATGCTATATAATGATGGAAAATGTTCGTATCTCGATTCTGAAGGCAAACCTTATGGTTCTGCTTATGCTCAACTCACATATACTATGCAGGATGCTGCATTAATAAAAGATTTTGTTGCGGTTCATCATAATGATCCTAAACTCAGAACAGGAGCCTATACGCTCTATTTTGGTAATAATAAAGCAACTCTTTATACAAATCCTGCAAAGCTTTATAAATTCACCAATATCGGAAATTCTGTTTTTCAGAGAATTTCTGTAACTGATGAGCCATTAACTTATAAATATGCCGGAATCAGAATTTTTTCGCCCGTTAAAGACCTTCAAAACTATCTTTCTGAAACGGGACATACTTATACTTATTGCGTTCCAAGAATATATGAAATGAATTTCTATGGTGAAGTTTCGGCTCCAAAGCCGGGAGATGTTGACGCAGGAAAAACAATTCCTGATGGCAATAATATTCTTCTTGGCAGAACAGATGCGGTGGTTGCGTCTTATGATACCAATGCCGGTTCTTCAAAATTTTATGATCGGACTTCGACTAAGCTTACTGATGGGGATACGTCAGTCAACTGGGATCTTGGCGAAGGTTATTCCTTCTTCGTTCAAAAGAATGCCGGATCTGGCCTTTATGAAGTGGTTTTAAATGATTCAACCTATACTGATATTGCGTTTTCTTTGGGCGGAACGGCAACTGTTGATAAAATCTACGTTGCCCATCATCTTACGCAGGCTTTAAGAACAAAAAAATATGCAGTATATATGAGTACGGATGAAACCGATATATTTAATGCAAGTAATCTCATAGAAACCGTTGAGAATAATGGTAATTTTGCAAACGTTATTGAGTTTTCCGAAGCTCTGCAAGGAATAAGAGGTATCGGTATTAGAATTTATGACCCGTGCTATGATTATTCAAGCAGTGTTTGCAGTCTTGATCAAGCGAAATTGGCTGAAAATCCGAATAAACACAATATATATCCTCGTATAAGCGAGATTGCAGTTATCGGAACGTTCCAAAAGGACCCCGTTGTTTTCAAAAAGATTGTTAATTCAGGCGTTCAGGCGTTACCTGATGATGTTGATTTGAGCGCTAGCAATAATCTTTCAGCTTATTGGAATCCCTATGCGAAATTCACAAAAGAGGATACAGGGGAAACCATAAACGTTGCATCAAATTTAATTCCAACCCTTAGCGACGGAAACTTAACAAACGAGGTTCAGTTGTCGGCGCATTTTGCGGAATGGGATAGCGCAGCGGGAAAAGGCGTTTATCATATCGAAGATGGCAAAAGATACCTTGATATTATTTATGATTTAAAAACGCTCTCGAATATTGACTATATTGTTGTATCCAATCATAATCAAGCTCCTTTCGTAACGGGAAAATATGATGTTTTCTTAGGAGATAATGATAAAACGTTGTTTGAGAACGAGCCTTATGTAACGGTTGATAACGTTGCCGATTTTCGAGCAGGAAAATCAAATAAGGTAAACGTTATTTGCTTTGAAGAAGGCAAAGACGATGAAGCAAAATATGTGGCTATAAGAATTTATAACCCCGTTTGCGATGCTACAGACAGCACCGTTGTTCTTGATGCAAACAATAACTTTGTTTATCCAAGATTATTCGAGTTTGCGGTCTACGGAAGTTTTTGTGATCCGAATTTTGATCCCGCAGATATTAAAAAACTCATTTCGCCGTCTGAAGTTAATCTCAGCGAGTTTATGCTTGAAAACGGAGATAGTCTAATTGCAAATCAAAACGTTACTTGTTATGTTGACGGCGCAAAACAATCAAATGGCGTTTGGTCTACCAGACTTAAGGATATTATCAACAATGGAGACGGAACAAAGCATAACGATATAACGGGTGGTATGAAAAACTATATTGAAGGCAAATCGGTTGTTGACTTCTATTGGAAGTTAAAAACTGATTCCGATGCGGCTAGGGTTGATGGATTTATATTTAAGGGAATATCATCCAATTCTCCCATGTATTTCACCTCGCGTTATCAAATTTACGTTGCCCAAGATCCGGAAGACCTCTGGAAGGAAGAAAGCCTTGCGTTTGATTTTGATGCCGAAAAAGAAGGAAATATGCAAGGTGTCGTTTATAACTTCGGAAAGAAGGCGCCTATCGGTAATTATATTGGGTTAAGAATTATCAACCCCGTTTATTCTGCTACGGAGCAGTCGTATCCTCGTATTTCGCTTTTCTATGTTTTTGGTGAAGACAGTGAAATACCCGGTGTTCCCGCAAATCTCGCAGAAAATATGCCTATAATCCCCAATTTCATTCAAAACGGCAAGAAGGTTGAGGTTACTGAATCAAATTTAACCGCTAAAGAAACAGCCAACCTGACGGATAGCAATAATGAAACCAAAGCAACTATTGATACAAAAGGCAAGAAAAGGGATACCTTCGAGATTACATATAATCTTTGTAACGACGTTGAAATAGATGATATTTGGGTTTCTGCTTTGTTGAATAGTGATATAGGCTTTTCAAAGATGAAGGTTTATGCCGCAGATACTATCTCCGGAGTAAATCATGAAAAAAATCTTATCTGGACATATAAAACCGGTTCTAAAAAAGGCGAAATCAAGCCTAAAAAGACCTTCAAGAAACCTCTCGAAGCAAGATATTTGAGATTTGTTTTTGAAGGAACAAGAGATTCTGTTGTTCTTAATGAAATATATGTTAATGGTCTTGATAATCAAAAAATGAAGACAAGAAATATCACAGGCACGTTATCATCGTCTTCAATAGATTTAATCAAAACCAAGCTTTCAGATGGTAGCGAAACGTTTCTTAATATAGAAAGTGATGAAGTTTCGCGCCTTATTGATAATGATATATTTTCTTATATGACTATTTATGATGAATCTAAACTTGGCGAGGTTAAATACGATATTGTTGTAAACCTTGAGGATTTAAGAACCATATCTAATATTAAGATGAATTTCCTTAAACAATTTGAGGAGTATTGGCCAACAAAACTTAATATTTATATCGGCGAAACCTATGATGATGCTTGTGGCAAGGGTGTTAAGCCTTCCTATACAATCAAAACTAAGAATATTAAAAATGCCGAATGGAACAAAGATCTTCGCCCAATACTTGCAAGGTATATTCGCATCGAATTGCTGGACTTTGCCAAAAACGATATTTACGTTATGGAGGACGGCAAACAGCTTATAGTTGCAACAATTGCTGATTTCAAAGTAACGGGTACAAAGGTAGTTGGTTTGCAAACGTCTGAAGAAAGCACAACTTTATTTAAGGTTCATTCTGAAGATGAAAAATTTGCAGTTTCGGTTAATCGCCTTGATGTTAACGACATATATTCCGATATTGTTTCTGTCAAATTCATTCCCGAAAAGGCAACAAATTGGCAGATGAAAACTCTTAATAAAACGCCATATCTTAAAGTTGTTGATAAAACAGTTTATAGAATGGAACTCTATGATTTGTTCGGCAAACCTGTTAAGAATATCGGTGGCAGAGAATTGGTAGTTCATATAAAGATTCCTGCAGGTGAGGAGATGCTTTATATGATAGGAGATGCCGGTGAAAGAGCAAAAATGTCGGTGCTTGATACCTTCTTTAGCGATGGCGAGTGCCTTGCGAGCTTTAAATATAAGCCCGATGCAGACAACAAAATAGCGCTTCTTAAAATGACAACCTACGACGATGAATATTGGTCAACTATCGGCGAGCTTGAAGATTTTGAAGAAGCCAGTGAAGACGACCTTTATGAAGAGGTTGAAGGTTCTGTAATAATAACCGAGGATAGAAGATTTATAGTCAAGAGCCTATATGAAGAATTTCAAGATGGAGTTAAATTCAGCGCCAGGGATATCTCTTTAGAGGCGAGCGATGCCGACTATAATAACGCGCTTTATTTCTATCCGGGTAAAAAGGTCGCAGTTTTTTATGATGTGAACTTTGAGCTTTCAAATATGACTTATGAAGCAAACACCGACTATGAAATTACTTATGCTGTTCCCGACTTCGTAAGCAATAATTTCCGTGAATTACAGGTTGTTTGTGTGAACGAAGGTGCGGTTTATGAGCCGTATTCTTATGAATCCGAAGGCAAACTTTACTTCACTATCGGCTCTGCAGGAAAATATGCTATAATAGGAACTCCGACAGATGGTTATGTTGGTGTATCTCCCGAAACCGGAGAATCGCCCTCAGAAATCTTTGGAATATTCTCGCTAATGTTTTCTGCATTATATGTTGCTTTGAAATTTTCCAAAAACAACAGTATAGAAGCCAATAAAGAAAACTAAATATTTATCTTTTCATTCTCCATAAGGAAAGCGGTTGCTTTAAAGCGCCGCTTTCCTTAATTTTTAAAATATATTGTTGACAAAAAAGAGCAAATTTTATATAATATAAGATGTATAATTTTGCAGTAATAAGGGGTGAAAATATGAGTGATATAATTTGTCAAAAGCTTATTTCTTTAGTTAAGCTTAATTTTGTTGACGGAAAAGAAACTTTTCCGGATTCTTCGATACTGGAAGAAATTTTATTATCTGCTAAAAATCATCATATTTTCAACCTTGTTTTTTATGGTTTAAAAAAATGTGATAAAGTTAATGAGGGCGAAATATTGCGTCTTCTTCCATCTGTTTGCAAGAATATAAGCATTGATGAAACTCAAAGACTTGAGATCAAAAAAATAGAAACGGCTTTTTCGGAGAATAATGTTGATTATATGCCATTAAAGGGTTCGGTTATGAAAGGGTATTATCCTTCTAAAGATTCTCGAATTATGACCGATTACGACGTCTTAATTAAGGTTTCGCAATATGAAAAAATCGCCCCGATTATGGAATCTTTAGGATATTATTTGAAGGTTGAAAGCAACCACGAGTTTGTTTGGATTAAAGATGGAGCCTTGTGCTGCGAGCTTCATAAAATGCTGATTCCTTCTTATAATGCCGATTATTATGAGCATTTTAAAGATGGTTGGAGTCTTGCCCAAGAAAGCAAAACGCCTCATCGCTATGATATGACCGACGAAGATTTTTATTTCTATAATTTCGTACATCTCTGCAAGCATTATAGAGATGGCGGGATTGGAATAAAACACGTTCTCGACCTTTGGGTGTTAAAAAATGCTTTGCCGAATCTTAATTGGGAACATATTGAAAACAAGGCGAAAGAAATCGGCTTGGATAGGTTTTTAACAAACATCAATTCTTTAAGTTCCGTTTGGTTTGAAAATGCAAAGCCAACCGAAATAACAAAAATTTTAGAAGAAAGAATTTTTTCAAGCGGTGCTTACGGAACGTCTAAAGCGCACCTTTATTCGAGCGTTGTCAGAAACAGTTCTGCTTCTTCAACCTTTTTTATGAGATTATCTCATATTTACACAATGCTTTTCCCGAATTTCACTTCGATGAAAAATATTTTTCCCGTTTTAAAGAAATACCCGATTTTGCTTCCGTTTTTGTGGGTTTATAAAATATTAAAATTGATTTTTAATCCCGAAAAAGTAAATAGACATTTAAAAATTGTTAAATCAATAAACGGCTGCGGAGTTAATGACTATAAGAGTGAACTCGAAATGATAGGCATAGGTTTTAATCGAGGGGAGGAAAACGAATGAAGATACTCGTAACAGGTGCTAATGGGTTTGTTGGAAAAAATTTAAGCGTTGCTTTAAAAAACATAAAAAATGGTTTAGACAGAACTCGCCCGAATATTAAAATAGATGAAGTTTTTCTCTATGATATTGATAATAGCGAAGACGAACTTGTTGAATATTGTAGCAAAGCAGACTTTGTTTTCCATTTAGCGGGAGTTAATCGCCCCAAAGAGCAATCGGAATTTATGGAGGGCAATTTCGGTTTTTCTTCAAAACTTCTCGAAACCCTTCGTCAGCAAAAAAACTCTTGCCCCGTCTTGCTTTCAAGTTCCATTCAGGCAACCTTGGTTGGAAGATATGCCGAAGGCGAATACGGAAAATCAAAAAAAGCAGGCGAAGACCTATTTTTTAACTATTCCAAAGAAACCGGCGCAAAGGTTTTGGTTTATCGTTTCCCAAATCTGTTTGGTAAATGGTGCAGGCCGAATTATAACAGTGCGGTTGCAACCTTTTGCCATAATATCGCAAACGACCTTGAAATAACTGTTAATGACCCCAACGTAATGCTTGAGCTTCTTTATATTGACGACCTGATTTTCGAGATGCTTGATGCGCTTGAAAATAAGGCTCATTCTTGCCGTTTCGAGGGAATAGAAACAATAATGGATGAAAAAGGCGAGTTTTATGCTGCGCCAATAACCCATAAAATAACTTTAGGAGAAATCGCAGAGCTTCTTTATAGTTTTAAAAATCAACCGCAAAGCAAAATAATGCCTGAAATTCCCGACAAATCCTTTGCGAAAAAGCTTTATTCAACCTTTCTTTCGTATTTACCTAAAGAGAAGGTTAAATTTCCTCTTAAAATGAACGTTGATGAAAGAGGCAGTTTTACAGAGCTTTTAAAAACCGAAAAATGCGGACAAATCAGTGTCAATATTTCCAAACCCGGAATAACCAAGGGCGAGCATTGGCATCATTCAAAATGGGAACAGTTTATCGTTGTTTCAGGCGAAGGCCTTATAAGAATGAGAAAAATCGGCAGCGATGAGATTTTGGATTTTTATGTTAGCGGCAAAAAAATCGAAGCCGTTCAAATGCTCCCCGGATATACGCACAATATTATTAATCTTTCAAAAACCGAAGATTTAATAACGGTGATGTGGGCAAACGAGCAGTTTGACCCCAATGCTCCCGATACGTTTTTTGAAAAAGTTGAAGAGGTGTGATATATGGAAAAATTAAAGCTAATGACAATCGTCGGAACAAGACCCGAAATTATTCGTCTTTCTGAGGTTATAAAAAAATGCGATAAATATTTCGATCAGATTTTGGTTCATACAGGTCAGAATTACGACTATTCTTTGAATCAGGTTTTTTTCGAGGACCTTAATTTAAGAGAGCCCGACCATTATCTTAATGCAGTCGGAGCTGACCTTGGCGAAACTATCGGAAATATTATTGCAAAATCTTATAAGCTTATGGTTGAGTTAAAACCTGATGCTTTGCTTATTTTAGGCGATACAAATTCCTGCCTTTCGGCAATCAGTGCGAAGCGTTTGCATATCCCTATTTTCCATATGGAAGCGGGCAACAGATGCAAAGACGAGTGCTTGCCTGAAGAAACCAACAGAAGAATAGTTGATATAATTTCCGACGTTAATCTGGCATATTCGGAGCACGCCCGCCGTTATCTTGCCGATTGCGGTTTGCCAAAAGAGAGAACCTACGTAACAGGTTCGCCAATGGCGGAAGTTTTAAGAGCTAATCTCGATAAGATAGAAGGCTCAGATATTCATTCTAAATTAGGGCTTCAGAAGGGTAAATATATTCTGCTTTCTGCTCATAGAGAGGAAAATATCGATACAGAAAAGAATTTCTTATCGCTATTTAATGCTATTAATAAGCTTGCTGAAACCTATGATATGCCAATTTTGTATTCTTGTCATCCTCGTTCTAAAAAAAGGCTTGAGGAAAGTGGATTCGAGTTGGATAAGAGAGTTATAAGACACGAGCCTCTCGGTTTCCACGATTATAATTGCTTGCAGATGAATGCCTTTGCCGTTGTTTCTGATAGCGGTA
>JAZQTQ010000005.1:0-36383 GCA_045630885.1 Acutalibacteraceae bacterium | reverse complement strand
CTTTCGTAGTTCTCTAAGACTTGAACAACCTTATTGTACTACTTTGGGGAATTTTTTTGTATAACTTTTATTCCCCACCCGCATAGCGGGTGGTTGTCTGTTTCGGACGTTCCGTCCTCAACTGGCTAAAGCCATTAAAACAAAAAATGCCCTCATCGTTTTGATGAGGGCATTTTTTTATTTGCTTATTAATCTTGTTAATTCGGGGTTTTCTGCAAAATGCTTAAGAAGAACGATAGGCTCAGTTTTAGAAGTGTTGACTATTGTTACTCCCCTCTTGGCAGCATCTTCTGTAACGAAAAATTCATCATCGGTAAGGTCGCCATAATGAATAAGCGTTGGCGTTGAGAGTGTCAAACCGTTAATTGTGCCCGTTCCTTGAACTGCGATAAAGCCATAGGCAGCTTCATCGTTTACGGTTACTGTAGCTCCCGGCTCAATTGTTAAACGCTTTGCGGAAACGATAGGACATTTATAGCAAATCCATTCTTCAACCGCGCCATTCATTTCTCTGCAAACGATAGGCTTCATAAAATGCTTTTTTCCATCTCCTAATAATTAATTTTAAACATATCGAAAATATGTAAATTTCGGGTTGTGAATGTAATAACACCATTACTATATTCAAAATCCAGCTTTTCTTCTGAAGGCAAAATCAATATCTCTTTAGGTTGTTTTTTTGATTTTATAGAAATATCAAATTCAGGGATTGTAGGCGCATCATCTTCTTCGTTTATATTAACCGCGCTTACTAAAAAGGTGTTTTTGTCCTCAAAAGAAATAATTTCTACAGATTGCGGTGCAGTTGTTTCAATGCTTGACTCAAAACCTGCATATTTGAATATTTCAAGCAAAACATCAGCATAAGGCTTCGGGGCAAATGCCTCAAACGGAGCGGCTGACCATATAATTTTGCCCTTTCCGACGTTCTTGATGACAACTGCCGGACTATCTGTTATAATTCCGGGAGGATCCGAATGAATTGATGCAAAGTTATCGTTATCCTCTCCCCTAACGGAATAAGGCAAAACTATTTTTGCAAGCACCTCTCCATCGTTAGTATCTACTATCGGCAATGGCATTTCAAATGGTATTGGATATTTTAAATTAAAATCACAAAGAATCTTTTCTTTTCCCTCAACTGCTCCAACATAAACCTGCTTGTGCTTTGTGTATTCCTTGAACTTGATTCCTGCAAATTCCAGAAGTTTGGGATCTGCTCCGCTGAAATATAACGTTCCGCCATTTAACACGTAGTTTTTAAGTCCTTCATAAGCCTGAGGCTTCAAATGATTCACAAGACTGCAAATAATGAGCTTTTGTTTATCGAAATCATTAATTTGATAATTAGTTATAATAGACTGCGGAATATGTCTTTTAGAAAGCAATTTTACCGCCCCAACTGATCCGTTATGATGACTTATTTCGCTATCAAAATCATTAAACTTTGAAGAAATACCCGAATATATTCCTATTTCGCTATAAAGCTCACCATTAAGATACTTTTCGTATTTCTCTTCTTCTTCAAAAATTTCACCCATAAGATCATATATTCTTTTATCCATCGTTCCTACGGGGTCAATAGCGTCAATAAGCAAGGTTGCACCGTGGTGCGCACAGGTTAACATAACTGCCAATTTTAATTGGTCGTGTGATTTCGTTATTGTATGCTTGAAAAGATTGGGATTGCAACGACAGGTCATATATTCAAAAGGTCGCTTCTTGGTTTGATTATAATAGTATTTGCAAACATAGGATTGCTCATAAAATCCGCCGTATAAATCTCCACCGGTATAATCACAGGCATTATTCACCTCATCACCGCAAGCGAGCCACTGCTCATGGCTCACGGCAGATGCGAAGTTTTGCTCAATGGTTAATTGAGGTTTTAAAGAGAGAGTATAATCGGTTACTGCCTGAGCCCACTCTCCCATCCATTCCATCATTTTTTTATTCAAAAGATGATAGGTTTCATCCTTAACGACGTGGGTCGCGGTATTGATTCCGCGAGGCATATCGAGTCCGGTTTCGTCCTTGAATCGCTTTTGACAGTTTTCGCAATAACAGATATGCGGCCAATATGGCATATCATAGAACATACCTTCAAGCTGAAAATAATCAAGCATCTCTTTTATCTGCTCAAAAACAAAGGCTCGATATTCCATATTATTAGGGCAACAAAGTCCATATCTATCCTCGTCTTGACGTCTTGAAAAGCCTGTATCCTTAATCATTCGCCATTCGGGATGTCTATCGTGCTCAACGTTATTGAAATTCAGGCTATAATAGCCGATAACGTTCATATTCTCTTTATGCATAAGGTCGATTGTGCGTTTTATTAAATCCTGCTTACCCAGAAGATTCTTATGCATTACGCCTACCTTGGTTGGAAAATAACAAAGTCCAACGTGGGATTGAAGATATACCATCGGACTATCAATTTTAGCAGCCTTTAAACATTCTACATAAGCCTCCGGAGAAAATTCACTTAAATATGACGGGTCGGTATCGTTTATATGCATATCACAAAGATGTCTGCGATAACTTTTTTCATACCATTTCATATTTCTTCCACCTTTCACTCGATTATATCTTGATTATATCATACTATTTTGTTATAATATACGAGCAATCGTTTTAAAAAATAGCAATTTTGATTAATTTAAGCGAGATGATAAAATGAACAATTCCGAAACAATTAAAGAACTGGAAGCTTTGGCAAAAGACTTCTATGCGGTTTGCAAAACATTAATTGCAATTTACGATTCCGAGCGAAATTGCATAGCATCATATCCTAAAAAGATGTGCGATTTCTGCGCGCTCATAAGACAAAAAGAAGCGTTGATAACACGCTGTATAGCACACGATGACGCAGCCTTCGACGTCTGCGATAAAACCCAATCCCCTCACAAATATATATGCCACATGGGACTTAATGAAATCGCCACTCCTATAGTTAAAGACGGAATGATTCTCGGCTATCTTCTTTTTGGGCAAATAACCGATGAAAAAGCAAAAAGCAGAATATACAAAGAAATAGAAAATTTGAATTATTCGGAAGATTATAAATTGCAATTAAGAGAAGCTCTGCTTAAGATTAAATACAGAAGCCCCGATTACATAAATTCGATAACAAAAATTCTTGAAATGAGCGCCGCTTATATTATGATGAAGGATATAATTTCAGTTAAATCAGGAGGCCTGGCTTTTTCTATTGCAAATTTTATAAAACAGAATCTTGGAGAGCCTCTCAACGTTGACTACTTATGCAATCGTTTTGGAGTTTCAAGAAGCTCGCTATATCTTCTTTCAAAGAATTTCTTCAAAATGAGCATAACAGAATACATAAAAAAAGAACGAATTCTGGCAGCAAAAAAGCTTATTTCAAAAAGTGGCATGAATATTTCTTCTGTCGCCGAAGCGGTTGGAATACCCGATGCCAATTATTTCATTAAAATTTTTAAAAAATATGTGGGAACCACCCCAAAAGCATATGAAAAATTAACAAAATAATAGAATGCGCAACATCTATCTTTCAAGGTGTTGCGCATTCTTAATTATTGTTTGCTGTTTTTGCGTATGCCTTAATGGCTGCATCCCGGAAGGAAACTCCATATTCAGTTATCTCGTCCTGAAAAAGCCATATCACCAACGGCATAGGCGGTAACTCTTGTGCCGTTAGAGAACTTTTCTCCATTAAAACGGAAGTTAAGACAATCACTTTTTTGTTTTTAGTTTTTTAACCTGTCGGCAGAATAAAATATCATCCGAGCGGAAACTTGGTGCCGCCCAATTACAAGCATTTTTTATAACTGTTTGAACACTCTCGTTATAATAGGTTCTATAACTTTCGTGTCCCGGTTGGAAATAGAATATTTTTCCGTTACCTCTCTTATAAGTTACACCTGAGCGAAAGGCTTCGCCGCCTTCATACCAACCAAGAAAAACAGTTTCCATAGGCTCCGGTATAGAAAATGGCTCACCATACATTTCTTCTTCCTCAATTTCAAAATATTTACCAAGCCCTTTTGCTATCGGATGGGCGGGATTCACTACCCAAACCCTCTCTAAATCTCCGTCCTCGCGCCAACAAAGATTGCAAGGCGTTCCCATAAGTTTTCTGAAAATTTTGGAATGATGACCCGAATGGAGAACTATAAGACCCATTCCTGAAATAACCTCATTATAAACCCTTTCAACAACCTCGTCGGGAACGTCTTGATGTTTCACGTGCCCCCACCAAATGAGAACGTCGGTATCTTTGAGCACTTCCTCGCTCAACCCATATTCCTCATCAAATAAAGTTGCGGTTTTAACCTCAAAATCGTCTTTTAAAAAACTCTTAAGTTGGTTATGTATTCCCTCCGGATACACCTTGCGAATCTGCTCCGAGTTTTGCTCATGGTAAAACTCATTCCAAATTGTTACTTTTATCATTTTTTCTTTCTCCTTCTTTTTTGTATTATTTTCAACTTTAGATTAAATTTATGGTTATAGTAACCAAAAAATTAATATAAAATTTGTTCAATTTGATACTATCATATTTCACAAAAATATGATATAATTATTTTGTCCAAATGTATCAATTTTTTAGGATGGTTTAAAATGCAGATTTTTGACGAAGGAAAATCTAAAACTCAAGATATTGATGTCTTTATTCAATGCATCTTGATGAAGGTTAGTGAAAAGTCGGAATTTGGCGACTCAGCTCATTATCACGAATATATCGAACTGCTATATGGATTAGACTGCGACGTTGAAGTTTGGGTAAACGGAAACGTTCACTCATTCAAGACAGGCGATCTTATCATCATCAATTCTATGGAACCGCATCGTTTTCGCTACTTTTCGAAATCAAACAAATATCTGGTTATAAAATTCTCCCCTCATCAAATTTATACTTCCGAACAATCTCTTTTTGAACTTAAATATATGCTTCCCTTCATTTTAAATGATTTTTCCCTTGACAGAAAAATTGATGCAAATATTGTTAACGGTTCCAAAATTCCTTCTGCGATAAAAACGATTTTATCCGAATGGGAATCAAAAAACTATGGCTACGAACTCTCGATGAGAACATATATCCTACAGATTCTTTTATGGCTTTTGAGATATTGGAACAAGACAACCCCAAAAATCCTAACCGAGATTTCCATCCCCCCCATTCTTTTAAAAGCGCTCCCCTACATAAATAAGAATTTAGCAACCGTTACTGCGAACAGTGTTGCTGATTTTTGCGGATATAGCTACACTTATTTTTCTGAAATGTTTAAAAGCTCGATGCATATGTGTTTTCGAGAATATCTTCTAAAAGCAAGAATAAGCGAATCAGAAAAACTTCTTTTAACAACGAATTTGGAAATTTCCGCTATTGCGTTAGCCGTTGGATTTTCAACTGCAAGCCATTTTATAAAACAATTTAAGGCTTTAATAGGGATAACCCCTTCTCAATATAGAATCAAATCAAAAACTCTTATCGATTTAACGGAGGAAAATTTATGACAAAGAAACTTTTAGCACTAACTCTTTCCTTATGTCTCGTGCTTTCCCTTTTCAGCACGGTTGGGTTTACTGCCTCTGCTGCAGCAACCGTTACAAGGTTTTCAAGCACTAGCGACAGCGAAATCGCCCAATTTATGATGGGTAACGACATTTCAACCAACAAAAACCTTCTTTTCGGAGCTTTCCCGAAGCAGGTTTATTCTTCTTCAGGCTCCAGCACGACTAAATATTATGCTGAGGCTACAAATACCGGTTCGAATGGTTCGAATTCTTATACAAGAACCGGCTCAAACTCCAAAAATCACATTGCTGCCACCTTTGCGTTAACCGATGGTTTAGCGCCGACCGCAGACAATGATATTGCTTTTGCATCGAATATTTGGAGTGCTTCCAGCCATCATATCACCTTTGAATATGATTTAGGCGACGTATGTAATCTTAATGATTTCTACGTTTGTTTCTCAAGCCGTTCAAAGGGCGACGAAAGAATAGTTTCTGCTTATGAGCTTTATGCTTCAGATTCTCTCAGCACTCTCTATTCTTCACCGATTTTCACAATTTCTGATAATACAGACGGAATGAATCAGGTTACCTTCCCCTCAGGTACAACCGCTCGCTATTTCGCCTTCAGAATCACTAAGCCTGATAATGGTAACCCAACCACAAGCGTTTATCCCAGATGCAAAGAAATTGCGCTTTCAGGTTCTCACACAAGCGAAAATTGGGCATCTTTAAACCCGCTAAACGTTACTTATAGCAACGATCCGGGCGATAACACCCTCAATTATTGGATGGACGGTCTTGCACCAACAGACCCTTCAAATATCATTCTACATAAAACTCCCTCTATAACCTACTATCAACCGGGTTCTTCAACAAACGTTACAGGCAAAGCATATATGATGTCAAACGGTATTTTCGATGACGCCTATTTCACATCACCTTGGAATGATAACACATATATGCTTGATTCCACTTATGCGGACGTCGTTTGGGATTTAGATTCTCCCAGCAAATTCTCCGAATTTTGGGTAACCTTCAGACCTGAATTTTCCACGACCGGTTATCAATTCATTATGCCGAAATACGCGCTTTATTGCGGAAATGACAAAACAACTATGTTCAATTCCGACCCGATTATATTAATCGATTGCAACTTCCAAAACGTTAATAAAATCAAGTTTAACGAGAGAACTGCCAGATATTTCGGCCTTCGTGCTATTTGCCCTAATATCCAAACGTGGGCAACACATACCAGACTTTCTATTCAAGAAGCAGCCCTCATAGGACCGGCGAAAAGACTGCCCAACGTTTCCTGCGTTGACTCTAAAGGTCAGGATTTGGACATTACAATAGGCGGCGCTTCAACTCCTAATTATGATGGCGAAATTTCAACCTTAACCGCTGCTGATAAAGTTGCTCTCGGTTCAAAGACATATCTTTTCGACGGATTCTTTGAGAACGATTCTAAGCTCCCTTCAACCCTCTCAAACGACATCCATAGTACAAACATCACAATATCTGCGAAAAATAAAATTGTTGTAAAATATTCCGAAGCAGTTACAGTTTCTAATATCAGCTCCTATGTTGCTAACAACATTATGACTAATATCGGAACCGAAACGTCATCGATTCAGAAAATAGATTCTTCTTATGAAATTTCCTCCGATCTTTCATATCAGAATTACAGTCTTTTAGGTTGGATGATTAATTCAGGATTCGTTCCTGCGACCTCCAACGGAAAGCACACTATCGTTCTTTCGAGCAGCACCTCAATTCGAGCAATTTATGCAAATGCTGAAGGCGCTGAGGTGGTTATGTTTAAGGCAAATAGCGGTGATCAGATTGCAACATTTATCGTTCAAAAAGGTCAGGCTATATCTTCCGTTGTTACCCCTGAAAAAATTGCCGAATTCAAAATGCCTCTTATTTTTGGATATACTCATAGCGGTTGGTCGGTTGATTTAGACGAGCCCTGCAACGCTTCAGTTACCATAACTCCAACCTATACTCAAAACACAGAAACATATCCTGTTTCCGTTGATGGTTCTTCTTTGACAAACGCCAAGTTTGACCAAAAGATAACGCTTAATTCCTCTAAGACTAACTTCTCTTCATATAAAAACGGAGATAGCGTAATTTCAATAACTGCTAATGAAACTGTTTATTGCCCCGGAAAAATAGACCTTGTAACCGAGACCTTCGGAGCAGGCACTCAAATTACAGACGAAGCCGCGCTCGTAAACGGAATCACTTGGTCTAATGTTTCAAAGAAATATAACCTTTCTGTTTTGGCTTCTATAAACGGAATCGATGAAGATGATTTCATAGAGTGTGGCGTTGTATTCGCTCATATCGACGACTACAATACATTTAAAACAACCGATGAATTTGTTATCTCGGCAAAAACCATCAGTCGTTCGTTAACTAAATATCCTCAAGACGGAGTTTATATGATAACTCTTTCGGGAATCAACGCTGTTGGTCAACGTGCCGCAAGAGCTTACGTTAAATTCTATAAAGACGGCAAAGAAACTATTAAATACAGCCGTTCAGCTATAACCGCTAAAAAGGATGGCTCAAATATGCCAAATGTTAAATATGATTCCCCGGCAACCAAATACGCGGCTCATAACAGCATTAAGCTTTATGAAGATAATGCAATCCCCTATTATAATGCTACTTACGCAGCAAAAACGATAAACAGTTCTACTGAAGCCGGAAACAATCCAACAATCGCTCCTTATATTGTTGACGGCGCAAAGGCTTGCGTTGTAATCTACCCGGGCGGAGGATATTATCAACGTTCCGATAATAGCGAAGGAGTTAGCATTGCAAAGGCTTATAATAACGCCGGTTATTCTGCATTCGTTGTTCGTTACAGATGCGGAAACAGCGATAATTACTCAGACGGATATAACGACCAAGCAATCATCACCGACGGTCAAAGAGCAGTTCAATTCGTTCGCTATCATGCAGATGAATTCGGAATTGACCCCAACCAGATCGCAGTTTGCGGTTTCTCCGCAGGCGGACATTTGGCAATGAGCGTTTCTCAGAATCAGATGGAAAAAAATGTTGTCGGCGACAGAGCCGGCGAAATCAGCAATATTCCTAACGCTACAATCCTCGGTTATGCCGTTACAACACTCTTATATGGTACGTTTGGATCTATGCCAGAAATTTTTGGAGCTCACCACACATCAGAAGAAAAGACCGCTATCCTAAATAAATATTCCGGACAGCTTCATGCAAAAGCAACGACTCCTGCCACATTCCTTTTCTATGGCACAGCAGACACTGCAGTTTCTCCCACTTATAATAGCATAGCTTACTACAATGCTTTGATAACTGCGGGCGCAACTGCTGAAATTCATGCCTATGAAGGTCTTGGCCACGGCTTCGGTTTAGGTTCTAATACCGCAGCGGCTGAATGGCATTCAAAATCCGTAACCTTCTTAAAGAACGTTGCAGGCCTTAATCCAAAGCAATAAATCAAATATAAAAGCATAATTTTAGCCCCTTCGGAAAACCGAAGGGGCTTGATTTTATTTTAGTTTTGTTAAATCAAAAGGTGTTGTCTGATAAACGAAATAGTTGAGCCAATTTGAATAGATAAGATTAGAATGGCCTCGCCAATTAACTATCGGCTCTAAGCTAGGATCGTTATTCGGAAAATAATTTTTAGGCACTTCGATAGGTTTACCTGCTTCAATATCTCTTAAATATTCGTTTTTAAGAGTATTGGCGTCATATTCGGAATGACCTGTAATGAATATCTGCTTTCCGTTTTCTGTCGAAACTGCATATATTCCCGCTTCCTCAGAAGAAGCCAAAACCTTTAACTCAGGATGATTTCTGACCTTTTCTTCGTCAATCGCAGTATGACGAGAATGAGGAACGTAAAAAACATCGTCAAACCCTCGCAACAGAATAGAACGCTTATAGTCTGCAGTGTGGGGGAAGACCCCAAACATCTTCTTTTCCAAAGGCTTTTTATCAATCCCAAAATGATAATAAAGTCCTGCTTGAGCGCCCCAGCATATATGGAAGGTTGAATGAACGTGTGTTTTAGTCCACTCCATTATTTCGCAAAGCTCATCCCAATATTCAACCTCCTCAAAGGGCATCTGTTCAACGGGAGCGCCCGTTATAATCATGCCGTCGAAGTTCTTATGTTTTACATCATCGAAGGTTTTATAAAAGGCTAAAAGATGCTCTTTAGAGGTGTTTTTTGAAATATGACTTTTTGTTCTTATCAACTCAAGTTCAACCTGCAACGGAGTGTTTCCGAGCAGACGTGAAAGCTGAGTTTCGGTCTCGATTTTTTTCGGCATTAAATTGAGAAGCAATATTTTCAAAGGACGAATATCCTGAGTTGTTGCTCTTCTTTCCGTCATAACGAAAATATTTTCATCATGCAAGGTTTTAACTGCCGGCAAATCATTAGGTATTCTTATTGGCATTAATTTATCTCCAAATTTTAAATATTATCGAGTGCTTGAGAAATATCGTTTATGAGGTCTTCTGCGTCTTCAAGTCCGCAAGAAAATCTAACGAGGTCTGCAGAAACACCTGCGGCAAGCAATTCCTCATCAGTCATTTGACGATGGGTTGCGCTTGCGGGATGCAAACAACAGGTTCTGGCATCTGCAACATGAGTTTCGATTGCGGCAATCTTGAGATTTTTCATAAAGGCTTCTGCAGCTTTTCTGCCGCCCTTAACTCCGAAACTTACAACTCCGCAACCGCCATTCGGCAAGTATTTTTGCGCAAGCTCATAATCCTTATCACCGGGAAGATTCGGATATGTTACCCAGGAAATTCTATCGTCTTGCTCCAAAAACTTTGCAACTGCAAGGCCATTTTCACAATGCTTCTTCATTCTGATATGAAGGCTCTCAAGCCCCAAATTCAAAATAAATGCGCTTTGAGGGGACTGAACACAGCCAAAATCTCTCATAAGCTGTGCTGTTGCTTTAGTTATGTATGCGCCTTCAAGGCCGAAGCGTTCAGTATACGTAACTCCGTGGTAGCTATCGTCCGGAGTGCAAAGTCCGGGGAATTTTTCCGGATACTTCGTCCAATCAAATTTACCGCTGTCAACTATGCAACCGCCAACTGCTGCGCCGTGTCCGTCCATATATTTGGTTGTTGAATGGGTTACAATATCTGCGCCCCACTCGAAAGGTCTGCAATTAACGGGGGTTGCGAACGTATTATCAATTATAAGGGGAACGCCATGGGAATGTGCCGCATTGGCAAAACGTTCAATATCGAGAACTTTAAGGGCCGGATTAGCGATAGTTTCGCCGAAAACAGCCTTTGTATTGGGTTTGAATGCCGCCTCAAGCTCTTCATCGGAGCAATCGGGAGAAACAAAAGTAAAATCAATTCCCATTCGCTTCATAGTTACTGCGAAAAGATTAAAAGTTCCGCCATAAATAGTTGAGGAAGAAACAACGTGGTCCCCTGCGGATGCAATATTAAAAATACTAAAGAAGGATGCTGCCTGACCTGATGAGGTTAGCATAGCGGCAGTACCGCCTTCCAACTCACAAATTTTTGCGGCAACTGTATCGCAAGTTGGGTTTTGCAAACGGGAATAGAAATATCCCGAAGCTTCCAAATCAAAAAGTTTACCCATATCCTCGCTGGTTGCATACTTAAAGGTTGTGCTTTGAATTATAGGAATCTGACGAGGCTCGCCATTTCCCGGAGTATATCCTCCTTGAACACATTTTGTACCAATTTTATTGCTCATAATATCATCTCCAAAATATTTACCTAGTTTATATTATAACATTAATGATAAAATAGTCAAGTTTAAAATGATTATAAGTCAATCGCAATTTAGCCAACCATCTCAAAATTAAGGTGTTATTCGTTGACAAAGCATACGTATAGTGTTATTATTTATTGGGAAAACATTTGAAGGGAAATAAAAAAATGATCAAAGAACTGCTAAAGGAAAGGGCTCTTCCGCCTCTGAAATCAAGAGAAGAAATGATTGAAATTCTTTGTCGCGAAGAATATGGTATTATGCCCCGAATCAAGGTGGAGTTTTCCGCCTCAAATCCAACGCTACATAGGGTTATATGCCTTGATACTGTAAACTATGATTCTTTGAATTTAAAGCTAAAAACCGAAAACGGAGAGCATATTTTGCCCGTATATCGTTTTTTGCATAAAGACGGAAAACCTCGCCCAACAATAATTTATATTGATTTTAATAGCGATATGAAATGCGTTTATTTCCCGGCTGAAATTATATTGGAAAAAGACGTTAACGTTATTTTGTTCAACTATAAAGATGCAACCTCTGATGATGGTGATTTTAATACGGGCGTTGCTCCTCTCCTTCTGCCAAACGGCAGACAGAATCCAACCGATATTGGAAAAATAGGTATGTGGGCTTGGACCGCAATGAGAGTTTTGGATTATGCTTTAACTTTAAAAGAAGTTGATGCTCAAAACGTTGGTGTTCTCGGCCATTCAAGACTTGGAAAAACCGCTCTTTTTTCCGCTATGCTCGACACTCGCTTCAAATTCGCTTTTTCCAATAATTCGGGTTGCTCGGGAGATATGCTTGCACGCGGGTCTTCGGGACTTTGTGCAACACGTGTTTGTTATGAGCCAAACAGGGGCGAAAATATTGAGGATATTACAACCTCTTTCCCCTATTGGTTTTGCGAAAATTATCAAAAATATGCCAAATCCCGTATTCCAAAAGACTTTGACCAACATTATCTGATTGCTTCCATTGCGCCAAGATACGTTTATGCGGCTTCCTCCGCTCTTGATTCTTGGGCAGACCCTCCTTCGGTTTATCTCTGTCTTGCCGCCGCAAGCGACGCCTGGGAAAAAGAAGGTCTTTCCGGCTTTATTTCTCCCGACCGTTTGCCCGAAATCGGCGAGTATTTCCACGATGGGCATATCGGATATCACATCAAAAATGCTCCTCATATCCTATCTTACCACGATTGGATAAAATATATTGATTTTATGAAATCTAAGATAAAATAAACAAAACGCTCGAAGAAAATCAAAAAATTCTTCGAGCGTTTTTATTGAAATTTAAACCTTTATTAGCATGGGAGCAACTTCATAAACTAATACTCCGACCAAAGCAGAAATGCCAATCAGACCAATGGCAGAGATTTTTTTCTTGAATATAAATTTTGACATAGCAAGCAGCCCTATCAAAATCACTAAAACGATAACGCCTTTATAATCAATAGTAATATTACCAATCGAACCCAGTATATTAGAAAAAATCATATAAATACCTGTTGCGATAATTACTCCGACAATAGCAGGCTTTAAGCCCACCAAAGACGCATTGAAATATTTATTCTGAACGGCTTTGCTAAGAGCTTTTGTTATAAGCACGATGATTATAAATGACGGCAACGCTACGGCAAAGGTTGCAACCAAAGAGCCTACAATTCCCGCCTTCTCACTTCCAACATAGGTTGCAAGATTTATCATAATCGGACCGGGAGTAGATTCGCTTACTGCTATCATATAAGAAAGCTTTTCATCTGTTATCCACCCGAAAGAAACAACCACATCACGAATAAGCGGAATTGCGCCATAAGCACCGCCAAAGGAGAAGCAACCAACATAGAAAAAGCCAATAAATAATTCAATAATTGCAGTTATCATTCTTCGCCACCGCCCTTCTTATTATCAAAAAAGCAGAAGATACAAAGGTTTATTGCCGCACAAATCAAACACAATGCTATGGAAGAAAATCCGAGCGCAAAAATATTTATTACCATCATAGCCAAAAAAGTGAAAGCAAGATAAAGCTTTGCGCGGATGGTTTTTCCCATTTTCTTTATCATTCCGATTCCAACCTTGGCAATAAGCAACCCAACGCCGATTTTAATTCCCTTGAAAGCACTGCCAATAAGAGGCAACTCAAGGAAATTATCAAGGAAAAGAGATATGATATAAATAATAATAAAGGAAGGCAAAACCACGCCAACGGTTGCCGCAATTGCACCTAAAACCTTTTTCTGACGATAGCCAACAAAGGTTGAGCAGTTTAGCGCAACGGGGCCGGGAGTTGACTCCGCGATAACCGTTATATTCATCATATCATCGCTTGTTATCCAGTTTTTCTTTTCAACGCAGGTTTCTTCAATTAGGGGAAGCATCGCATAACCACCGCCAAAGGTGAAAAGGCCTATTTTAAAGAAACTGGAAAAAAGCTCCCAATAAATTTTTAATTTATTTTTCATAATACGTAACCTTATAATTCAAGTTTGTTATATTATTTCCAATCAAAAGTTTAATAATCCAAAAAAGAAACCCTTGAAAACGATTTTCCAAGGGTTTCGACAATACAGAAATTATCTCTTTGAGAACTGAGGTGCACGACGAGCGCCCTTGAGTCCATACTTCTTTCTTTCCTTCATTCTTGGGTCACGAGTTAAGAGACCTGCCTTCTTAAGAGCGGGGCGGAGAGCCTCGTCATACTGAAGAAGAGCACGGGAAAGACCATGACGGATTGCGCCTGCCTGACCTGTTACACCGCCGCCTGCTACACGACAAACGATGTCGAACTTATCGAGAGTATCAGTTAAATTAAGGGGCTGACGAACGATAAGCTTCAAGGTTTCAAGGCCAAAATAATCATCGATATCTCTATCGTTAATTGTAATCTTACCTGTTCCGTTATAAACGCGAACACGGGCAACAGAGCTCTTTCTTCTGCCTGTGCCATAGAAATAAGGTTTTCCTTCAAACATTCTTCTTTACCTCCCGATTAAAAATCTAAAACTTCGGGCTTCTGTGCTGCATGGATATGCTCAGCGCCTGCATAAGTGCGAAGACGAGTGAGCGCTGCACGGCCGATAGTTGTGTCGGGAACCATTCCCTTAACTGCATACTTCATTGCAAGCTCAGGGTTTTTAGCCATGAGAATTGCATACTTTGTTTCCTTGAGACCGCCGATGTATCCGGAATGAGTTCTGTGATACTTCTGCTCAAGCTTCTTACCTGTTAAAACTGCCTTATCGCAGTTGATGATGATTACGTGGTCTCCGCAATCAACGTGAGGGGTGAATTCGGGCTTTGTTTTGCCGCGAAGGATATCAGCAGCCTTAACAGCAACTCTGCCGAGGGGCTTGCCTGTTGCATCGATGATATACCATTTACGCTGCATATCCTGTGCTTTTGCCATAAATGTAGACATAACATTTACCTCCAAATATTTTTTCAACGCAAGTTATAATATCACAAATTAAATAAGTTGTCAACACTTTTTTGCAACTTTTTTAAAATAGATTTTGCGTTCTTCGTTTTTCTTTCATTTTCTCCCGTTTTCTCTTGTTTTCTTCAAGACGATTTTTGAACAATTAATATTTTTTTTAGCTCGGAACCTTTAATTTTAGCCCCGAGCCGATGTTTTTTTAATGTATTATTTTAATTATGCCAGCCATCTATATTTCCGTTTTGCAAAGCGGTTAAGGTCTTCTTCCTTAGATTTTCATAATCCTTTTCAAGAACGCTTATAAGCTCCTTAACTTTTTGCCGCTCTGTTGTTCCGTCTGCCGGGCATTTGCTTTTTACAATTGGAAGATTGCGACTTGCTGCCGCTTTAGATACGTCTTTTTCAAACGCATATATCATCGGTCTTATCATTGTTATATCTTTTCTGGAAAGATATGTTACGGGTCTGAAGCAGCCAACCGTTCCGTTTCTTAAAAGATTTATATAAAACGTTTCAACTGCATCGTCCAAATGATGTCCGAGCGCAATTTTATTGCAACCAAGCTCTTTTGCGGCATCATGGAGCGCTCCCCTTCTCATTCTCGAACAAAGACTGCACGGATTTTCCTCTTTGCGAACATCAAAGATTATTTCTCCAATCCGAGTATCTTTAACAACATATTTAACCTTAATTCTTCGGCAAAGCTCCTCAATTTGGGAAAAATCAGTTTTTGCGCCCTCAAAATTCATATTAAGAGAAAGCGCAATAATCTCAAAATCCCAAGGAAGAAACCTTCTCATTTCCGAAAGCGCCACTAAAAGCGCAACCGAATCCTTTCCGCCTGAAACACCGACGCAGATTTTATCGCCATCGGCTATCATTTCATATCTTTCAATAGCGGCTCGCATACAGCTGATAAGTCTTCTCATAAGCTAGATGCTCTCCAATGATTTTGAAAGGAATGCCCTTGTTTTTTCGCTTTTGGGATTATCGAAAATTTCCTGAGGTGTTCCAACCTCTTCGATAACTCCATCTGCCATAAATATTATTTTGTCAGAAACGTTTTTAGCAAACTCCATTTCGTGGGTTACTATTATCATCGTTCTGTCTTCGCCTTTAAGACCTTTTATAACCCTCAAAACCTCTCCTGTAAGTTCAGGATCGAGCGCCGAAGTAGGCTCGTCGAAGCAGAGAATGTCAGGTTTTAAAGCAAGCGCACGGGCTATAGCAACTCTTTGCTGTTGTCCGCCCGAAAGCTCGCAAGGATAAGAATTAACCTTATCTAAAAGTCCTACTTGTTCAATAAGATCGAGCGCCACCGCTTCGATTTCTTCGGGTGTTCCTCTTTTTTGCAAAATCGGAGCAAGAGTTATGTTTTTCAACACGCTATACTGCGGAAAAAGATTAAACGACTGAAAAACAAGACCGAAATGAAGACGATTTTCTCTGATTTCTTCATCGCTCAATTTTTTATGCTCTGCGGCATCAAATATGCACTTATCATCAACGATTATAGAGCCTTCTTCGGGAGTTTCAAGAAAATTAAGGCAACGAAGCAAGGTTGTTTTTCCGCTACCTGAGGAGCCTATTATAGAAAGCACCTCGCCCTTTTCCAAGGAGAAATCAATGCCTTTTAAAACCTCAGTTTTACCAAAGCGCTTTTTTATGTTTTTAACCTCTAAAACAGACATTTCCTTCCTCCTAACTCTTGAAATAACTTAATTTCTTTTCTATATAACCAAAGAGAATAGTTAAAACGCCACTGAATACCAGATAATAAACACCTGTGAAGAATAAAGGCCAAATCTGTCCTGCAATTCCTTCAGAGCCTTTGAGGAAAGCTTGGCCTGCCCAAATAACCTCTTGAAGCGCAATAATTCTTGCAAGCGACGTATCCTTAACCAGGGTTATAATTTCGTTACCCATAGGCGGCACAATTCTTTTAATCATCTGCAAAAGAGTTATTTTAAAGAATATTTGACTCTTTGAAAGTCCCAAAACCTGTCCCGCTTCTTGCTGTCCTTTGGGTATTCCTTGAATTCCGCCTCTGTATATTTCAGAAAAATAGCAGGCGTAATTAATAATAAAGGCTACAGCTGCTGCAACGAATCTTCCTGCTTCTCCGCTTCCCCAAATCCTGCTTCCGAAAACCATACCCGGAAAATAATATATAATGAGAAGCTGAATCATCAAAGGCGAGCCTCTAACTATCCAAACTATTGTTTTCACAACAGCACTCAAGGGCTTAAATCTCGACATTGAGCCAAGAGAAATAATAAGGCCTAACGGAATTGCTCCGATAAGTGTTACGAAAAAAAGCTTGAGAGTTTGCAAAAAGCCTTCGTTCAAAGAAGATATAACTATCGGAAATTGTTCGATAATTGTTTCTAACATAATTCTTTCCTTTTTCTTATAATACTGAAACAGAGAGCACCTTTAAAAAGGCGCTCTCCAAAAAATCTTTTTAGTTTTTACTGAGCGATAATAGCTGCCTGAACACCATACTCTTTAGCGATTTCAAGCATTGTTCCGTCTTCATAAGACTTCTTAAAGAAATCGTTGAGTTTCTTTGTTAATTCAGAACCCTTTTTGAAGCCAACACCATATTCCTCGCTGTTAAGCTTAACGGTATATGTAAGGTCTTCATAACCGGTTCCCTCACCTACCATAGCGGCTGCCATCAAAGAATCTATGATAGCGGCATCGCTTGTTCCTGCTGCAACCTCCATAAGAGCTGTTGCCTGGTCTTTAACGGGTGTTGCTGTAAAGCCATATTCTTTTGCCTGAGCTTCACCTGCTGAACCTGCTTCAACTGCAAACTTTAATTTTTTGCAAGCATCTGCTTCTTGATATTTGTCTGCAACGTCCTTCTTAACGATAACAACCTGAGCATTGTTGCAATAAGCATTAGAAGTATCCATAGCTGCTTTAACTTCGTCTGTTAAGGTCATTCCGTTCCAAACACAATCGATAGCGCCGGAATCAAGCTCTAAAGCTTTATTATCCCAATCAATTTCAACGAATTCAACTTCCATACCGAGTTCTTCTGCGAATGCCTTTGCCATATCAGCATCGAAGCCAACCCATTCGCCATTCTCTTTGTAATCCATAGGAGCGAAGTCTGTGATACCAACAGTTAACGTTTCTTTTGAATTACAACCGGCAAAGCAGCAAACAACTGCTACCAATGCCATAACAAGTGCTAATAATTTTTTCATAATTTTTTACCTCCGTTTGAGCCAAATTTTATCGGCTCGTTTTAGTGTATTAACATATTACCACTTTATCAAGCTAAAGTCAATAGTTTTTTTGAATTTTGTAACCTTTTGTAATTTTCTCTTAAAATTGCAACAAAAAACAGGCGAATCAGCATAATTTATATGTAAAATTAAAATAAATATATAAAATATAAATATTAGGGGTTTAAATTCGCGAAAGTTTTTGGTATAATTAGTAATGTATGAAGATTTTGAGGTGTTTTTATGTTCATAGAAATTGACGGACTTAAAATAAATTATTCAGACGAAGGCGAAGGATATCCCGTTTTGCTCATTCACGGCTGGGGGTCTTCAATTCTTCCTTGGAAGCCAATCGAAAAAGGCTTTGAAGGCTACCGCCTTATTATGCTCGACCTTCCCGGTTGCGGAGAAAGCCAAATTCTGAATAGCGTTTGGCAATTATCCGACTATTGCAAATTTATATTAAAGTTTTTAGAAAAACTTAATATCCAAAACCCTATCTTGGGCGGACATTCACATGGTGGCAGAATTTGTCTGCAACTAACGGCCGAAGGTTCGGTTAATCCCCCTAAGCTTATTCTTTTTGATTCGGCGGGTATACCTGCTAAAAAAACCTTCAAAAAAAGAATCAAAATAGCAAGCTTTAAAACAATCAAATGGTTTTTAACACTTCCCATAATCAAAAACTTTTCGGAGAATATGCTCGATGCCGCACGTTCACATTTTGGCTCAGCAGACTATCGCTCTGCGCCCGAAGTTATGAGAAGGACTATGGTTAACGTTATAAAGGAAGACCTAAGACCCATTATGCCAAATATATTATGCCCTACCCTTCTGATTTGGGGAGAAAATGACACCGACACTCCGCTAACCGATGCGAAACAAATGGAAAAACTCATTCCCGATAGCGGACTTTGCATAATAAAAGGCGCTGACCATTTCTCCTTTATCAGAAGCCCTTATGAGGTTATTGCAATATTAAAAAGCTTTTTAAACTAATTTTAAAGGCAGGCTTAACAAATGATACTTAGACTTATCGCTTACGTTCTTATTGCGCTTGGAGGCATCTTCTCCTTCACAAGGCAGGCGCAGATGCTTCAACAAAACTCCTATTTCATCTCACGCTATTTCAAATGGCTCAAAGAGGAATTCACTTTCAGAACCGTTATTTCCCTCTTTTTCCTTACAGGCTCTCTCTTGTTCTCAATTTTTGAGCTTGATATTCCATTACTGATAATAAGCGTTTTGGTTTGCGCTTTTAAGTTTTATTACCAAAAGCTCAGGCAGAAAAAATCCATAAAACCTTTAGTATTCACCTCCAGGGTTAAAAGGCAATATTTTTCTGCAGTTTGCCTTTTGGCATTACCTATCATTTTGGGGTATGTTTTAGAAATTGAATACCTTGCATTAATATCGGTGGTTTTGGCGTTTATGCCCGCCTTAACCGTAATATTGGTTAAGCTAATTAATCAGCCCATTGAAGGCGCAGTTACTAACTGGTATATCAACGATGCCAAGAAAATGATAAAAGCCCATAAAAATCTTAAGGTTATCGGAATCACGGGAAGCTATGGAAAAACCAGCACAAAATATGTGCTTGCTGAATTCTTAAACGAAAAATACAACGTTGTTTTCACTCCTGCAAGCTTCAACACTCCTTTAGGCGTTGTTAGAACCATCAGAGAAAAGCTAAAGGGCGAAACCGATATTTTCATCGCTGAAATGGGCGCAAAAAATATTGGAGATATAAAAGAGATTTGCGATATTGTCAGCCCCGATATGGGAATCATAACTTCTGTTGGTCCTCAGCATCTTGACACCTTTGGCTCGGTTGAAAACGTTTTGAAAACCAAATTCGAACTTGCAGATGCAGTTAATCAAAAAGGTGGCGAAATATATTTAAACCTTGACAACGAATATATCCGTTCTTTGAATAAAGATTTTAAATTCATAGGCTACGGAAAGGGTGCCAACTTCGAAGCTAAAAACATCAGCTATTCTCCTTTGGGCGCATCATTCGATATTGCTTATCCTAACGGTTCTATTCATATAAAAACGAAGCTTTTAGGTCTTCATAACGTTTTGAATATAACCGTTGCGGCAGGTTTGGCGCTTAATTTAGGGGTTAAACCGCAGGACATTGTATTCGCCGCATCTAAGCTCAAGCCCGTTAGCCACCGACTCGAAATGAAACCCTTTATCGGCGGTTCCACCTTGCTTGACGATGCTTATAACGCCAATCCGGTTGGCTCAAAAGCGGCAGTCGAGGTTTTATCCCAATTTGAGGGAATGAAAAAGATTATCGTTACTCCGGGCCTTGTTGAACTCGGCGAAAAAGAATATGATTGCAATTTTGATTTAGGAAAAGTTGCGGGAGATGCCTGCGACGTTATAATCCTCGTTGGAGAAGAACGCTCCATTCCGCTCAAAAAAGGCGTTGAACAATCCTCCTTTGACGGAGAACTCCACGTTGTTAAATCTTTCAAAGATGCTATGGACATACTTTCAAAAATTGCCAAAAAGGATACAGTTATTCTTTTTGAAAACGATTTACCTGATAACTATTCAAAATAAGAAGGGACAGATACTATGAAAACAAATATGGGTGTATTTTTCGGCGGTGCGTCGGTTGAACACGAGGTTGCTATCATTTCGGCAGTTCAGGCTATGAACTATATTGATAGAGATAAATATAACGTTATCCCCGTTTATATAACCAAATCGGGAGAAATGTTCACAAGCGAAAAAATGTTTCTGATGGAAAGCTTCAAGGATATTCCCGCACTTTTAAAAGTTTCAAAAAGAGTTGCGCTGATTTCAAAAGAGGGCAAATGTCTGCTTGAAGGCGTTGAAGGCGGATTATTCTCTAAAAAACTGAGCGAGGAAATCAATATTGCTTTCCCGATAGTTCACGGAACAAACTGTGAAGACGGCTCTTTACAAGGCTTTTTCGAAACCCTGAGAGTTCCCTACATTGGTTGCGACGTGGCATCAAGCGCTGTTGGAATGGATAAGGCTTTCTTTAAAAACGTTATTGCTTCTCATGGTATACCCACCCTTCCTTGCATTACCTTCCGTTCGAGAGAATGGTTTTTGAACGATTCCGAAATTACAGAAAAAATCGAATCAGAGGTTGGCTATCCGCTTATCGTGAAACCTGCTAATTTGGGTTCGAGCGTTGGAATAAGCAAGGTTAAATCTTCGGAGGATTTGAGAGAGGCTATAGAACTCGCCTGCTCTTTTGCCGAAAAAATCCTTGTTGAAAAAGCTATCGAAAATTTAAGAGAAATCAACTGTTCTTGCCTTGGCGATGCTGATGATTGCGAGGCTTCCGTTTGCGAGGAGCCCTTTATGAACGACGAAATTCTATCTTATGAAGATAAATATATGAGTGGCTCAAAATCGGGCAAAAGTCAGGGTATGGCTTCTGTAAGCCGCAAATGCCCTGCCGAAATCAGCGAAGAAAAAGCGGAAGAAATAAGAGAAATAACAAAATCTGTTTTCAAAGTGCTCGGTTGTTCGGGTGTTTCAAGAATCGATTATCTTATGGACACCGCCGATAACAACAAAGTTTACGTTAACGAAATAAACACCATACCCGGTTCTCTTTCCTTCTATCTTTGGGAGGCTTCGGGTCTTAAATACAAGGATATGATTAACCGCTTGGTTGAGGTTGCTTTCAAACGAGCAAGACAAAGAAACTCAACTATGTTTACTATTGATACTAACCTCCTTTCGGGTGCTCCTTCCTTTGGAGCAAAAGGCTCGAAGGGCGCGAAAGGCTGATAATTTTTGACCACTCTTTTACTAAAACTTTTTATAAAAGACTATAAAAACACGAGCGACCCTAAAGTTCGCGATAAATATGGAACGTTGGGAAGTTTTTTTGGAATTCTTTGCAATCTTCTGCTTTTTGCTGTTAAAATCACTCTAGGAATTCTTTCGGGCGCAGTTTCCATAATTGCCGATGCTTTAAACAACCTTACCGATATTGGTTCATCGGTTGTTACTTTGCTTGGATTTAAACTTGCTAAAAAACCCGCCGACCCCGACCACCCATTTGGGCACGGAAGAATCGAATATATATCGGCTTTTGTCGTTGCGGTTATCATTCTTTTGGTTGGCTTTGAGCTTCTTAAATCTTCTTTCGAAAAGATTTTCAACCCAACCGACCTCAAGATTTCAATTTGGATTACTGTGGGTCTTATCATTTCAATAATTGCTAAGTTTTTAATGGCTCTCTTTTTGAAAAAACTTGCGCGTTCTATCGACTCCCCTTCCTTGAAGGCTTCTTCAAGCGACTGCTTTAACGATTCCGTTGCAACCTTTTTCGTTCTCGCTTCGGTTCTTGTCTTTAGATTTCTGGGAGTTAACATTGACCCTTACGTTGGACTTTTGGTTGCGCTATTCATCATTTATTCCGGCATTAATACAGCAAAAGAAACTATTAGTCCGCTTCTCGGAGAACCACCCTCTGCACAGCTTATAAGCGATATAAAAAAAGCTATCTTTAAATATGACGATTTCACCGGTATGCACGACCTTATAGTTCACAATTATGGCGTTGGCAGAACGTTCGCTTCGGTTCACGTTGAGGTTCCGGAAAACATAGATATCGTTTATTGCCACGAGCTTATTGACGCTTGCGAACTAGAGATAAAAAACTCTCTGGGAATTGAAATCGTTATTCACATGGACCCTATTGCAATACATAATGAAGCTATAATGAAGCTCTCGCAAGAAATTTCCGAAAAAATTCGTGAGATTGATTCAAGGCTTACTATCCACGATTTCAGAATAGTTGAGGGAGAAAATCAAACGAATCTTATTTTTGATACCGTTTTGCCTCCCGACTTTAAAATGAGCGCAAAAGAAATCAAAAAACTAATAAATAATAAGGCTAAAGAGATTGACCCGAAATTCGTCTGCGTTGTTGAACTTGACATAGATTATTCGGGAAAATAAACAAAAAAAGAGGTGTTAAAAATGTTTGATATTATCGTTGTTGGGGGCGGTGCTTCGGGAATGGTTTCTGCCATTTGCGCTAAAAGACAAAACCCCGAACTCCATATCGCTATTTTAGAAAAAAACGATAGATTCGGCAAGAAACTTGCCCTTACGGGAAACGGAAGATGCAATATATCAAACAAAAATATTACCCTCGAAAATTTTCACGGAGCAAATCCGGAATTTGCAAAAAACGCTTTTGAAAAATTTAATCTTGATGATACAAAAAGCTTTTTCGAAAGCATTGGCGTTATTTTTAAAGAAGGCGAAAAAGGCAAACTTTACCCATATTCCCTTCAAGCTTCTTCGGTTGTTGATGCGCTTAGATTTTGCCTTCAGAAAGAGGGCGTTGAAGCCTTTTTAAACGAAGAAATAACCTCAATCGAAAAGAAAGGCGATTGCTTTATTTTATCGGGAGAAAAGGTTTATAAAGCCAAAAGCGTTATAATTTCAAGCGGCGGAAAATCAGGAGGAAAAATTGCTTCAGATTCGGGCTATAAGCTTCTTTCCGTTTTTGGACATACTGTATCTCCCCTTTCTCCCGCAATAGTTCAAATAAAAACCGATAATACCCTTACCAAGCAATTAAAAGGTGTTAAAATCGATGCAAACGCTTCTGTTTTGAAAAACGGCAAGGTCTTTAAATCAGATTTTGGCGAGGTTCTTTTTTGCGACTATGGGCTTTCGGGTCCTCCGATTCTCCAGCTTTCAGCACACCTCAGAAAGGGAGATGAAATCTCTCTTGATTTAATGCCGGATTATTCCGAAAAAGAGCTTGCAGAACTTTTATATAATCGTTCTGTTGTTTTAACGGACACTCCTGCGGGCGAATTTTTCACGGGCCTTTTGCAAAAAAGACTTGGTCAGGTTGTTTTAAAAATCAACGGATATAAAATAGATGACCTTTTTGCACCTGATTATAAAGAAATTATAAAAATTGCACACACTATCAAAAACTTTATTTTTAAATTCATTGATACAAATGGGTTTGTTAACGCTCAGGTAACCCACGGAGGCGTTTTAACTTCCGAATTTTCTCCCAACACGCTTATGTCAAAAAAGGTTGATGGCCTTTTTGCTTCGGGAGAAGTTTTGGATATCGACGGCGACTGCGGAGGCTTTAATCTTCAATGGGCTTGGTCAAGCGGTTTCTTGGCAGGCATAAATGCAACGCTTTATTTGGAGGAAACAAAATGATTCTTTTTTCCAATTTAAGTTTAGAGCACAACTTTAATTTTTCGAAGCCCGTTCCCTTTTTGGCTAAGGCTTTATCGATTAAACCATCCGATATAAACTCAGTTTCTTTATACCGACGTTCTATAGACGCGCGAAAAAGGAGCAACGTTCATTTTTGTTGCTCTTTTATTTTAGAGTTAAATATAAATGAAGAGGAGTTTATAAAAAATACTCCTCTTAAAAATCTTACTTTATATAATAAGAAGGACTACGAATTTCCAAAATTTAAAGGAACTGCAAATTTTTCTC
Source organism: Acutalibacteraceae bacterium (assembly GCA_045630885.1). Lineage (GTDB taxonomy): Bacteria > Bacillota > Clostridia > Oscillospirales > Acutalibacteraceae > UMGS1532. The sequence goes on along the minus strand of JAZQTQ010000005.1, from coordinate 11,927 downwards.
CTGTTGTTATCGGTTTTGGCCCTGCAGGCATTTTTGCCGCACTGACTTTGGCAAGAGCAGGACTTAAGCCGAAGGTTTTCGAACTGGGCTTTGATATTGACAAAAGGACTCTCGATATTGAAGATTTCTTTAAAACGGGGCGCTTAAATAATTCCTCAAACGTTCAATTTGGCGAAGGCGGAGCAGGAACTTTTTCCGACGGAAAACTAACAACCGGCATAAAAGACCCTCGTTGTCAAGCGGTTTTGAAGGAGTTTTTCAACCATGGCGCTCCTAATGAAATTTTATACGACGCAAAGCCACATATCGGTACAGACGTTTTGAAAACCGTTATAAAAAATTTAAGAAAAGAAATCATTGAACTTGGCGGAGAAATTAATTTCGGTTCAAAATTAATCGATTTTGAAGATTTAAACGGAAAACTTTCTTCTATAACTATCGACTCTTTGGGAAAACTATGCAAAATCCCTTGCGAACAACTTGTTTTGGCCATCGGTCATTCCTCCAGAGATACCTTTTATTTGCTCAAAGAAAAAGGCTTGAATATGGAAAGAAAGCCTTTTGCTGTTGGCGCAAGAATTGAACACTTGCAAAGGGAAATCGACATTTCGCAATTAGGCGAATTTGCCGATTATGCCGAATTTACTCCATCGGATTATAAACTCTCTACCCACTTGAAAGACGGAAGAGGTGTTTATAGTTTTTGTATGTGTCCCGGTGGAGAGGTTATAAACGCTTCAAGCGAGGAATTTGGAGTTTGCGTTAACGGAATGAGTTATCATGCAAGAGATGGCAAAAATGCAAACAGCGCTCTGTTGGTTTCTGTTAATCCCGACGATTTCGAAGGTAACGACGTGCTTGCGGGCATCGAATTTCAAAGAAAAATCGAAAGGGCGGCTTATAATATAGGAAGCAACTATCTTCCCGTTTCTCAAGTTCTCGGAGATTTTCTGAACAAAAAGCCGTCAAAAGGGCCAAAGGATATAAAACCTTCTTGCAAAAGCGGAGTTGTTTTTGATGATATACACAAGGTTCTTCCCCTTTTTATTACAGACGCTTTAAAATCAGGAATAATGGATTTTGATAAAAAACTAAAAGGATTTGCCAATCCCAATGCAATTTTAACTGCGCCGGAAGCGAGAAGTTCTTCTCCTGTGAGAATTTTAAGGAATGACCAAAAGACTTCAAACATAGACGGAATCTACCCTTGTGGCGAAGGCGCAGGATATGCCGGAGGGATTATGTCGGCGGCGGTTGACGGAATAAAATGCGCCGAAGCGATTATTGAAAGGATTGGGAATTTTGGCTGATTTTTTACAGAACTTAATAACTGTTGCTGAACAGGTTTTTATATTATTTTTGCTCGTTGGTTTAGGATTTATCTGCGGAAAAGCAAAAATTCTGGGCGATGAAACGGTTAAAGTATTATCAAATCTTGCGCTTATGTTTGCAACCCCTGCGGTTATCATCAAGTCATTTATGCGCTCCTTTAACGTTTCGGAAGCAACAAACTATTTATATGCGTTGTTAGGCGCATTTTTATGCCATATTATCGCTATTGCCGTTGCCCACGGATTCTTTAGAAACAAAGCGAAAGAAAGACTCGCGGTTTTAAGAGGTTCGATTGTTTTTAGCAACGCAGGTTTTATGGGGTTACCTTTACAAGCAGCACTTTTGGGAACGGTCGGAACCTTTTACGGCTCGGCTTATGCTACAATGCTAACCCTTTTCTTATGGACCTACGGTGTTTCGGTTATGAGCTTCGGGCAGGAAAAAATGAATCTTAAAAAAATTATTTTAAATCCGGGAATAATCTCTGTTTTAATTGGCGTTCCAATTTTCATTTTCTCTATCAAAATGCCTGATATTATAGTCGATTCCGTTACTCATATTGCAAATCTTAACACCCCCTTGCCGATGTTTGTTATTGGATATTACCTATCTAAATCATCATTCAAAAAGATGTTTACAAAAGGTTCGGGAATGATCGCAAACTTAACCAAGCTTATTGTTGTTCCACTTTTGTGTTTAGGCATTCTCAGAATTTTAGGTTTTACGGGCGATCTGCTTGTTTCAACGATAATTTCGATTAGCGCTCCCGTTGCAGTTGGTGTTACTATGTTTACTGCAAAATACGAAGGCGAAACCGAACTGTCGGCAAATATGGTTTCTATTTCTACTCTGCTTTCAATTATAACAATGCCGATAATAGTTGCGCTTTCACAAACTATTTCATAATAAAAGCCACCCGTTTCAGGGTGGCTTTTTAATTATATTTTATTCCATAACAATACACTTTTGCGGGCATTTTTCAATACATTTTCCGCAAGCGGTACATTTTGTTGGGTCAATGAATGCGAGGTTATCCTCAACCGTTATTGCTCCTGATTCGCAAACCTTAGCGCAAAGTCCACAACCGATACAAGCAACCTTGCAATTCTTTCGAGCTACAGCGCCTTTTTCTTTATTATTACACTTAACAATAACCTGAGGTTCCTTTTCGGGCAAAAGCTTTATAATTCCTCTCGGACAAGCCTTTGCACATTTTCCGCAACCGATACAAGAGTTTGGATCAATCTCGGCTATCCCGTTTTCGTTTATGAAAACTCCTTTTTCATCGCAAGCAGAAACGCAATCGCCTCGACCTAAACAGCCAAAATTACAGGAATTATCTCCGCCGAAAAGCGCATTAACCGCAACACAAGAGCCGATTCCTTTGTATTCAAATTTCTTGCTTGTATTTTCGCAACCGCCATTACAAGAAACATACGCTACTTTCTTTACAAACTCACCCGATACACCGGCAATCTCTGAAAGTTTTTTAGCGGTTTCTGCTCCACCCGGAGCGCAAAGCGTTGGCTCTGCTTCGCCTTTTGCAACAGCCTCGGCATAAGCATCGCAACCCGAATATCCACAGCCTCCGCAGTTTGCTCCCGGAAGAGCCTCTCGCGCTTGCTCAACCTTTTCGTCAACGGGAACTTCGAGAGCAACCGATGCTACCGAAAGTCCGATTCCTGCAATAACGCCGATAACACTCACAATAATAATCGCTAATACTATCATACTCATTTATCTTTTCCTCCCTTAAACGATTCCTGCAAATCCCAAGAAGGAAAGCGAAACTATAGCGGCTGATATAAGAGTTATGGGAAGTCCTTTAAGCGATTCGGGAATGTCGCTTTTTTCAAGTCTTCCTCTGACGCCTGCAAATATGAGCATAGCAACCAAGAAGCCAAGACCTGCGCCTAAAGCATTAACTATCGCTTCTAAGAAATTATGAACTCTAACGCTTGTGAAATTAAGGAGAGTTATACCCAAAACCGCACAGTTTGTTGTTATGAGAGGAAGATAAATTCCGAGCGCTTGATATAAAGGCGGAATAAACTTTTTAAGAACTATCTCAACCAACTGAACAAGAGCCGCTATAACAAGAATAAAAACGATTGTTTGCAGATATTCAAGTCCATTAGGAACTAATAGGCTATCATATATAGGATAGGTTACCGCTGTTGCCATTATCATAACAAAAATAACGGCAATACTCATTGAAAGAGCTGTATTAACCTTTTTAGAAACTCCGAGGAAGGGGCAAATACCCATAAACTTCGAAAGCACCATATTTTCGGTCATAATACCTGCTAAGAGAATTGTTATAATATTTCCGATATCCATTATGCCTTCGCCTCCTCTTCCGCAGCTTCACCACAGGCAGCGCAGTTACCATTGCAACCGTTACAGCCGAGTTTTTTAACGGGCTTTTTGCCCATTTTCACCGCTAGTTTATTTGAAAGAGCAACCAAAACACCAAACACGAAGAAGCCCCCCGGAGGAAGAATCATAACAAGCATTGGGGTTTCAGTCCAAACCATATCAAGACCTGTTCCCGCAAGCACAGTTCCGCCGCCTATAAGTTCTCTTATAAAGCCCATAAGGAAAAGCGCAACAGTAAATCCGATTCCCATTCCAAGACCATCTAAAATAGACGGCAAAACGGGATTTTTGCTTGCGAACATTTCTGCTCTTGCCAAAATAATACAGTTAACAACGATTAACGGCAAGAAGATTCCGAGCGCACTATCAAGCGCAGGAGCAAACGCTTTAACAAGCATTTGAACTATAGTTACGAAGCCTGCGATAATAGTTATAAAAGCGGGGATTCTAACCCTATCCGGAATAACCTTTCTTAAAAGAGAAATAGTTAAGTTAGAGCAAATAAGAACCAACGTTGCGGCAACACCCATTCCGATTCCATTGAAGGCGGTTGTAGTTACTGCTAAAGTGGGGCAGGTTCCGAGAACCAAACGCAAAACAGGGTTTTCTTTAATAATTCCGCTTTTAAAAACGTCGAGATTTTTACCCATTATTTTGTATCCCCCTTTGCAATTTCTTTATAATATTCAAGCGCCTTATTAACATCTTTTATAACGGCATTAGTTGTTATTGTTGCGCCGGTTAAAGCATCAATTTCTTCGTTTTTAACGGTTGAAATCGCCTCGCTTTTTTCTTCAAACTGGTTTAAAAATTCAGGATTATCCTTAGCCGATTGACCAAGCCCCGGAGTTTCATCGGAGCAAGAAATAACCTTAACGGCAATTACTTTGCCCTCTAATGATATTCCGGTCATAACCTTAACAGGTCCGCCGTATCCTGTTTCGGAAGTTGTGAAAACGTATCCTGCAAGTTTACCGCTCATTTTAGCAATATAATATTCGTCGTTGCCAATTTCTTTTTTAGCAGAAAAATCACAATCCGCAAAAATTTCTCTCATCAACGTTTCTTGATTTTGTCGGTCAATTTCAGCTATCTTATCCTTTGTTATATCATTTGTAAAAGCAAGCGCCGCCGAAATAACTAAACAAATCACTGTTAAAACAACAGATGGAATAATAATCTTTTTAACCATTTTTCTTTGCCTCCCATCCAAAAGGCTTCGGCGCCGTTAATTTTTCGATATGAGGAGTTAAGAGATTCATAAGAAGGATAGCATAAGAAACACCTTCGGGCAAAGAGCCGAATCTTCTTATTACAACGGTTATAACTCCGCAACCTATTCCGAAAATAAGCTTGCCAAGGAAATTATGAGGGCTTGTTACGTAATCGGTTGCCATAAAGATTGCACCAAGCATTACGCCGCCCGAAAGAATTGCATACAAAGGGTCAATTCCCAAAATAAAGCTGAATACGAAGACCGTTCCGATAAAGCTCAAAGGAATTGTTGGGGTTATAACCCTTCTTATAACCAAATAAAGTCCGCCAAGAATAAGCGCCGCTGCACAGGTTTCTCCGATAACACCACTGTGGTTTCCGATAAATAAATCAAGATAACTATATGTATCGGTTGCGAGGGGTGTTGGGCCGGAAACTGCATCAACGCGAGTAAACCAAGCAAACGGATCTGTATAAGTTGTCATAGCGGTTGCAAAAGAAACGAGCAAAACTATTCTTCCGACAATAGCGGGATTCGCAAAGTTCTGACCAAGACCGCCAAACATCATTTTTACAACTACTATAGCAACTGCGGCTCCGATTGCAGTCATCCAAACAGGCAGACTAACCGGAACGTTTAACGCAAGCAAGAGTCCCGTTACTACCGAAGATAAATTACCAACAGAGCATTTTTTCTTCATAACCTTACAGCATATATATTCCGAAAGCATCGCGGAAACTATGCCGACCGCAATCTGAGCTATAGCAAGCGGGCCAAAATAAATAATAGCCATTATCGACGCAGGAACGAGAGCAATAACAACGTCGAGCATTATTCCGCTTGTTGTTCCCTTTGCTTTTAGATGCGGAGAATGAGATACTGTTTTTAAATTCATTTTTTCGGCCTCCTTTACTTGCTTTCTCTTAAAATTGCTTTTGCGCGACGCATCGTTTCAACAAGCGGTCGCTTTGATGGGCAAGAAAATGCGCAACAACCACATTCCATACAATAATCTGCATAAAGATTCTTAATTGCTTCTGCATCACCGGATTTAACTGCGCCCCCTATATGGAAGGGAACGAGATGCATCGGACAAACGTTTGCACATCTACCGCAACGGATACAAGCCTCTGCTTCGGGCATATACGCCATTTTTTCGCTCAAAGAGAGAATTGCATTATTTTGTTTGACGATGGGAGCGCCGGTATCTGAAATTGAAAGACCCATCATCGGGCCGCCGATAATAAGCTTATATGGCTCATCTTTCAAGCCGCCTGCAAATTCGATAACTGATTCGATTGAAGCTCCAAGCGGAACTAAAACGTTTTTAGGAGCATTTGCAAGATCTCCATCTATTGTTAAGCGTTTTCTGACAAGCGGTATTCCCGTTTTAAGATATTTTCCGATACTCGAAACACTCGTTATGTTCATAACAACACAACCAACGTCGGCAGGGAGCTTGCCCACTCCTAATTTTCTGCCTGTTGCCGTATAGATAAGGGCTTTTTCTGCGCCCTGGGGATAATGAGTTTTCATTTTCATTACCCTAACTCTGTTTTCTGCATCTAAACTATTTGATGAGATTTCGAGAAGTTTTTCAATAGCTTTAGGCTTGTTATCCTCAATAGCTATAATAACCCTTTCGAAATTCATTTTTTTCAAAAGCAAATAAACGCCCTCGAAGATATCCTCCGTGTTTTCCATACACTCACGATAGTCTGCGGTTATAAAGGGTTCACATTCCGCACCATTTATTATGAGTGTGTCAAGAGGCTTATCAGGGTTTTTCATCAATTTAACGTGGGCAGGGAATCCTGCTCCGCCAAGACCTACAAGACCCATTTCTCTGACGGCAGAAACAAGCTGCTCCTCAGAATCGATTACAGGTGGCTTTAAATTGGGGTCGAGAGTATCCAATCCGTCGGATTCAATTTCAACCGACATAATTTTCGTTCCTTGGGCGAGCGATACCTCTTTGACAGATTTAACGGTTCCTGAAACACTCGAATGAATTGGAGCAGAGATTAATTTTTCGCTATCTCCGATTTTTGTTCCGACAAAAACCTCATCTCCCGCTTTAACTATCGGACTGCAAGGTGCGCCGATATGCTGAAGCATCGGAATAACAACGGTTTTCGGGGCAGGCATAACCACAGTTTCTTGTTCTGCGGTTGATTTATAATGACCCGGCTCAATTCCGCCGCGCAAATATCCGAAAGGCTTTAAAAGTTCAGATTTTATATCCATAAAGTCCTCCTACTGTATAAATTAATATATATTATTATAACACACTGAATTTAAACTTTTCAAGGATTGTTAGTAATTTAACTAACTATTCTTCGTTTTGCGAAATAAAGGAAAAACTTTGATATTTTTTTGACAATTTTATTTAAAATATTACAAAAAAGTTTCGAAAAGACTTTAAAATGCTCATAAAATAAGTTATAATATTGATAATATTGGTTTGAGAGGAATATTTTATGGAATCGAGATTTGAAAGAACAAAGGCTCTTATCGGCGAAACGGCTGTTGAAAATCTTCAAAAAAAGCATATTGCCGTTTTCGGGATAGGCGGAGTTGGAGGCTATATTGCCGAGGCACTGGCGAGAGCGGGAATTGGCGAATTAACCATTATCGATAAAGATACCATCGATGAAACAAACATTAATCGCCAAATAATTGCGCTAACTTCAACCATCGGCAAGGATAAGGTTGCCGTTATGAAAGAGCGCCTTTTGGACATAAATCCAAAAATCAAAATCAACGCCCATAAAACCTTTTATCTTCCTCAAAATGCTGATGATTTCGACCTTAAAAAATATGATTATATTGCAGATGCGGTTGATACGGTAACCGCTAAATTAGAACTGATTACAAGAGCTAAATCCAATAATGTTCCCATCATCAGCGCTATGGGGGCGGGAAATAAGCTCTCGGCAGATAAATTCAAGGTTGCGGATATATATGAAACAAGAGTTTGTCCCCTCTCAAGAATTATGCGAAAAGAACTAAAAAAACGCAATATCGATTCGCTCAAGGTCGTTTATTCCGAAGAAGAAGCAATCGACACAAATGGTATTACCGCAAGTATGCCCAACGTTCCCCCTGTTATGGGTCTTATTATGGCGGGAGAAATTATTAAGGATTTGATAAAATGACCAATTTTTCTTTACCTTCAGACGTTTTAGATATTATAAAAACCATCGAAAATGAAGGCTTTGAGGCTTGGTGTGTCGGAGGTTGCGTAAGAGATATTTTAAGAGGCGAAACTCCTGATGATTTTGACCTGACTTCGAATGCTCCAAGCGAAAAAATTATGGAGCTTTTCGAAAAGGTTATACCAACAGGCATTAAGCACGGAACGGTTACTGTTGTTAAAAACAACCTTCCTTACGAAATAACGCGATACCGAATCGACGGAGAATATCTGGACAGCAGAAGGCCTGATACCATCGAATTTACAGGCAATATAAAAGAAGACCTTGCTCGCAGAGATTTTTCTGTGAATGCAATTGCTTATCACCCCGAAAGAGGTTTATTAGACCCATTTGGCGGAGAAATTGACATAAAAAATCGTTTGATAAAAACCGTTGGTAATGCCGACAAACGCTTTTCTGAAGACGCTTTGAGGATATTCAGAGCTATCAGGTTTTCGGCAAAGCTCAAATTTGAAATCGAAGAACAAACTCTTATTTCAATCATTAAAAATGCCAAAAACCTAAAAGCGGTCAGCGCAGAAAGAATAAGGGTTGAACTTTTAAAAACACTTTTAACCGATGAACCGCAAAAACTTAAAATTTTAATTGATAACGGCGGCCTTCGGGATTTCGGTTTCTGCTCTTGTTCGGATTTGAACTCTTTATCGTCGATTCCGAAAGATGAAATTCTAAGATTCGCGGCACTTTGTATTCTTGCTAATGTCGACGTTGAATCTTGCTCTGATGCTCTGCGCTTCAGCAACTTGGAAAAACGTCGTGCAAAAGAATTTTTTATCCTCATTAATGAGGATAACCCAACCCTCCCCTTTGTGAAGTCAAATTGCAAAATTTTGGGCTTCGAGGGTGCTTTGGAAGCGGCCAACGCTTGGGGGATTATCCATAATACAAATGCGGATAAACTATGCCAAGACATTAAAATTGCGCAAAAAAACAACGAGCCTTATCTCTCCGAACATCTGGAAATTTCCGGAGAGGATATAAAAAACTTAGGCTTTTCAGGCAAGCAAATCGGTGCCATACAATCTGAACTTCTTAAGCTTATAAGAATCGATGCAAGCTTAAATTCTAAGGATAAATTAATCAAAACTGCAAAAGAAATGAAATTTCTTTAATTTTTTAAAATGTACTATTGTTTTAACAAGGTATATATGGTAATATATCGTTAATAAAAATCGATAAAAGGTGATGAAAAAATGTCAATAACTGTTAAAAACTTAAAGGTTGATTACGCAGAAAATCCCGTTGGTGTTATTTCAAGATTCCCAAAATTTTCTTGGATTATCGAATCCGACGAGAAAAACGTTAAGCAAGAAGGCTATCGCATTGAGGTTTATGAATTTATTAACTCTTTAATGTGGGATAGCGGATACGTTGAATCTGACGAAACAATCAATATAAACTATCGTGGTATAGCCCTTGATAAGGATACCGAATACTACGTTACCGCTTATATAAAAGTAAACGGCGAGGAGCATATTCTGAAATCCACCTTCAGAACGGGGCTTTTGGAGTTTACCTCTCCGCATATTGCCTGGATAAGACCTAACACGGAAGAAAGAGAATATAAATTCTCTCCCCTTTTCAGACGTGAGTTTGCATTAAAAAGTGATGAAATTGCTTTTGCTACTTGCTATATTTCTTCAAGAGGTTGGTTTGAATTATACGTTAACGGAGAGCGCCCCGACGAGCGCGAAGTTATGGCTCCTGCAACCAATAATCGCTATGATTCTTCCTACTTGCAAGCTTATGATATAACAAATCTTCTCCAAAACGGCAAAAATGCCATCGGTGTTTGGCTTGGTAACGGATATTCGAGAAACTTCCGCCCCTCCCCTGCATATCACGACGGCAAGCGTTTTTGGGCATTTATAAGCATCGTTCACACCGACGGATCTTATCAACATATCTGGACAGACGAATCCTGGAAATGGACAAAGAGCCCTATAATTATGGACCATATCTACGACGGAGAATGGTATGATGCAAGAAAAGAGCTTATCGGTTGGTCGAAGCCCGGTTTTAACGATTCCGATTGGCAGACTGCCGAGCGCGCAAGATATAATGAACAGCTTGTCCCCGTATTTATGGAACCCGTTAGAATTCTCGGAACAAGACCTACTGCCAACATAAACAAGATAGCAGAAAACAAATACATATACGACTTTAAATTTAACGGTTCGGGAGTTCTTAAAATCAAGGTTAAGGGAGACCCCGGCGCAGAAATCAGAATGCACCACGCCGAAAATATCTTCCCCGACGGAACTCTCCAACCCTGGACCAACAGAAACGCAGAAGCTACCGACCGCTATATCCTAAAGGGCGACGGAATAGAAATCTATGCTCCAAGATTTACATACCATTGCTTTAGATACGTTGAATTCACCATCATCGGAAACGCAGAAATTATCGAAGCAGAAGCTTTGGTTTACGGAACCGATATGATGAGCGAAAGCGAATTCAAATGCAGCAGCGATATGATTAATCGTATTCAAGAAAACTTCATAAGAACTCTTAAAACCAACTTTATGAGTTGGCCTTGCGATACGGGCGTTCGTGATGAAAGAACCGCTTGCTCTATGGATATAATGGTTTATGAGGATATGGCTATGCACAACTGCTCTGCTCATAACTATTTCCGCCGTTGGATTTCTAAAGGTATCGCCTCTATGGGAAGACCTGACTGGTCGGGCGATGACATTGTTCTGGCTTATCTGCTTTGGAAGCATTATAACGATACAGACGTTATAAAAATGTATTATCCCTCGCTTCGCGGTCTTGCTAAATCCGGCATGAGAATCCATCAGGAAGACCTTCGTTTCGACAGAAAAGTCAGAGGCTTTGGAGATTGGTCGGCACCAAGCGAAACCAACGAATATGAAGATTCCTTTTCAAGTGTTATTGAAACAAACTTTGCTATGTGGTATCTCCAGCTTGGCATGGTTATGGAAATGGCGGATTTCTTAGGAGAAAAGGAAGATATTTCCGACCTTAAAAAGCTTCAGGATTATGCTAAAAAATATTATTTCGATAATTTCTATGATGAAAAGACAAAGCTTTTCTCTGAAGGCAAACAAACACCGAATCTTTTAGCAATAACAAACGGATTGTTGGATGAAAAGGATAAGTTTGACGTTTTGAACGCTCTTATCAAGTCGATCAGAACAAAGGACGATTCTCATTTAGATACGGGAATTTTCGGAACCAGAAAGCTTATCGAAGCTCTCTCTCTTTCTCAAGAGGGTCTTGACCTTGTGTGGGATATTCTCCATCAGACAACCTATCCGAGCTTTGGACATCAAATTGTTGGCAGAGATGCTACAACCGCTTGGGAACAATGGTATAACCTACAAGGAATGATGACCTGCTCTCATTCGATGTTCTGCGGAATCGGAGCCGATTTCTATAAGAAATTTGCGGGTATAGAATCTATTGAAAACGCCTATAAGAAGGTTAAGATTCAGCCTTTAATCCCCGAAAAGCTCGAATTTGTTGATTGCAAACTTGAAACTGTTCGCGGAATGTATAAGGTTGAATGGAAAAAGTCGGCAAACGGCTTTAAGATGAGGGTTTCCATTCCTGCAAACTGTTGCGCAACGATAGTTCTCCCCTCAGGCGAAACACACGAAGTTGCAAGCGGAAACTATGAATTTTTATAAACTTTAATAAAATCATAACCACCCGTCGAACGGGTGGTTTGCACAAGGGCTATAAGCCCATGGTACTGACCCGCGTCTCAAGGCGCGGGCTTTCTCTTTGTTCAAGCCTTAGAGTATTTGCCTCTT
>JAZQTQ010000004.1:0-51334 GCA_045630885.1 Acutalibacteraceae bacterium | reverse complement strand
TGTTTTTTTAAGTTGTATTTTATTTTCATCATTCTGCACAATTACAAGGTTCCGAATTTGTGCAGAATGACTATGATTTTTAAACGATACAACTTACAATTCGGATATAGCAAAAAAACGTCTTTTGCAATCAAAAGACGTATTTTTGGAGCGGATTACGAGGCTCGAACTCGCTACCTCCACCTTGGCAAGGTGGCGCTCTACCAGATGAGCTAAATCCGCATATTAAATTGGCGACCTGGATGGGGCTCGAACCCACGACCTCTAGCGTGACAGGCTAGCGTTCTAACCAACTGAACTACCAGGCCATTTTTTGAAAAGGGAAATTAGATGATCTAATTTCCCTTTTTCTTGGTGGGAACAATAGGGCTCGAACCTATGACCCTCTGCTTGTAAGGCAGATGCTCTCCCAGCTGAGCTATGCTCCCATATTTTGCGCCCGATTTCAAGGGCGCTTTAGTATAATATCACATCGTGATGATATTGTCAAGCATTTTTTTGGATTTTAAAAATTTTACTCTGTTTCGATTGCCGAAACGGGGCAACTATCCATAGCTTCCTTGGCAGAATTTTCAAATTCCTTCGGAACGTTATCTTCCACAGCCTTTGCAAAACCGTCTTCTTGCATCAAGAAAACCTCAGGACATATTTCGGGGCAAAGCCCACAGCCGATACATTCTTTGTTTACCTTCATCTTCATAATATAATTTCCTTTCTTTTGAAACGATATTATATTATTAATAACTCAGACTTTATTTATACCAACAACTTCCGCCCTTTTTTCTTTAACTTTAAACTCAATCCTATTTTCTCCAAACTCGAAAGCATAAACTCTGTTTTCATCTTTTTGATAGGATGGTCTGGGGTCGTTCTTTAAAACAAGAATCAATGCTTCCCTTTTTTCTTCGGGGATTTTTTGCAGCAAAGATTCGGAAATTTCAACCTCTAAAAGTTCAATTTCAGGCTCAGCAAAGCCCGAAATTGCATCGGGCTTGCTGTCTGTATATTTTATATAGGGTTTTATATCAAATATCGGCGTTCCATTCATTAAATCGGCGCCCGAAACGGTTATGACAGTTCCTTTATTCTTTGTGTGTTCAATTCCTTCAAGCTTTACGCAAGAAAGTCCCAACGGATTAGGTCTGAAAGGAGAACGAGTTGCAAAAACACCCATTTTCTTATTTCCGCCAAGTCTTGGAGGACGCACCATTTCGCTCCAGCCTTCTTCCTTGTTTTCGGAAAATTCCCAAATAAGCCAAATATGCGAAAAACCCTCAAGGCCTCTGAAAGCCTGCTCTGAACGATATTCCGGCTTCAAAACTATTCGGCTTTTTATACCCTCTATCATTCCGGACTGACGAGGTATTCCAAACTTGCCAACGTAATCGTTTTCAATATATCCTATTGGTTTTATTTTGGTTTCTGACATTGTTTACACCATAAGCTCGCAAACGAGAGAAGCAAGTTCTGTTGGATTTTCAACACTCATTCCGCCGATAAGTCTTGCTTGAGCATAAAGAATCTTGGAATAACTTTCAAGTTTTTCTTTATCCGAAACAAAGAGGTTTTTGAGTTTTTCGGCGATGGGATGCTCGGAATTTATTTCGAGAACGACGTTTGCCTTGATTTTATTATCGGTTGGCATTGAATTTAAAACCTTTTCCATTTCAATGGAAATTCCGCCCTCCGAAGAAAGACAAACGGGATGATTTTTGAGAGTATTGGTGAATCTTACGGCATAAACGCTCTCGCCAATCGCCTTTTTCATAGCTTCAAAAAGTTCTTTTGCATCTTCGTTTTGTTGCTTCAACTTATCCTTTTCTTCCTCACTCGAAAGGTCGAGATTGTCGGTTAAAACATTAACAAAATTCTTCTCGTTATATTGCATAAGCATAGAAAGAGCAAATTCATCAACGTTATCGGTTAAATAAAGCACCTCATAGCCCTTATCCTTAACCGCCTCGACCTGAGGAAGCATATCAATTTTATCAACCGTTTCGCCGCTTGCATAATAAATAGACTTCTGATCTTCCTTTGCTCTTTCGCAATATTCTTTTAAGGTTATGTTTTTCTTTTCGTTTGAAGAAACAAACAATAGAAGGTCTTTTAAGGTTTCTTTATTTGCGCCATAATCGGAATACATTCCATATTTAAGCTGAACACCGAACACTTTGAAAAACTCTTCATATTTTTCTCTTTCTTTCGAAAGCAACACGCCGAGTTCTTTGGTTATCTTCTTCTCTATATTTTTAGCAATTAATTTAAGCTGATAATCGTGTTGAAGGGTTTCGCGAGAAATGTTTAAAGATAAATCTGCGCTATCAACAAGACCCTTCACAAAACTATAATAATCGGGCAAAAGGTCGGCGCATTTATCCATTATCATAACGCCGTTTGAATAAAGCTGAAGTCCCTTTTCAAATTCCTTCGAATAATAATCAAAGGGCGGGTGTTTAGGGATATAAAGAAGGGCGTCATAGGAAACCTGGCCCTCGGTTTTTGTGTGAACAACCTTCAAGGGATCTTCAAAATCCATAAACTTTTCTTTATAAAAACTATTATATTCTTCTTCCCCGATTTCGGATTTTGCCTTCTTCCAAACAGGAACCATACTGTTAAGAATTTCTTCCTCTAAAAGGGTTTCATATTCTCCTTGGGCGCCCTCTTTCGGAACGCTTCTTTCCATCATTGTTTTGATTGGGTATCTTATATAATCGGAATATTTCTTAACAAGGGCTCGGATTCTATACGAATCAAGGAATTCGGAATACTTTTCTTGCTCTGTATCTTCCTTGATTTTTAATTCAATAACTGTTCCGTTTGAATCCTTTTCTGCCGTTTCGATAGCATAGCCGTCTGCTCCGTTTGAAATCCAAAGATGAGCCGTTTCTTCCCCGTAGGCACGGCTTAAAACCTTAACCTCATCGCTTACCATAAACGCTGAATAGAAGCCAACTCCAAACTGACCGATTATATCAACGTCTTCTGCTTTTTCGTTTTCCTTTTTGAAATTAAAAGATCCGCTTCTGGCAATCGTTCCAAGATTGTTTTCAAGCTCTTCGGCAGTCATACCGCAACCATTATCAGAAATTTTAAGAATTCTGTTTTCCTTATCAATATCAATTCTGATATTATAATCCTCTCTTGAAAAGCCGACCTGATTATCCTGAATGGAACGATAATAAAGTTTATCAAGCGCATCTGACGCATTTGAAATAAGCTCACGAAGGAAAATTTCCTTATGAGTATAGATAGAATTAATCATCATATCTAAAAGTTTTTTAGATTCTGCTTTAAACTGTTTCTTTGCCATTTTTATTTCTCTCCGTTTTTATAAAAGAATAATTAGCACTCTTTGAGCTTGAGTGCTAATTATAGTATACAACCCTTTTTAAATTTGTCAAGAGTTAATCTTTCGGAATTTGGAAAATTTAAAAATTATTTACAAAAATTCTCAACATAGCTTTCAATAGCATTTTCAATTATCTTGACTGCACTTTCCCTGCCGCTAACCTCATTAACCGCAGTTTCTTTATTTTCAAGATTCTTATACACCTTAAAGAAATGGCGCATTTCCTCAAAAATATGACCGGGTAGTTGGTCAATATCGGTATATTGATTATAGGTTGGGTCGGAAAAAGGAATCGCGATTATTTTTTCATCGTTTCTGCCCGAATCTATCATCGAAATAACACCTATCGGATAGGCACGAACCAAGGTTAAGGGTTCTAACGGCTCAGAGCACAAAAGCAAAACATCAAGGGGGTCCTGGTCGTCGCCATAAGTTCTCGGAATAAATCCATAGTTTGCAGGATAGTGGGTTGAGGTATGCAATATTCTATCGAGAATTATAAAACCCGTTTCCTTATCAAGTTCATATTTTTTCTTGCTTCCCTTTGAAATTTCAATAACACAAACAAAATCTTCCGGATTAATGCGTTTGGGGGAAATATCGTGCCAGATATTAGACATAAATTTTCTCCTTTTAATTAATAAAACGTTGCGATTTTTTCCTGTGGCGGCTCGCATTTTTCTGCCTCAATAACCTTTAAAACAGGGCCTTTTTCGGCATACAACTCATTATATTCAAGTTTGAGTTTACCCTTAACCTTTATCCATTCTCCCGTTGAAAGAGAAGGTGCGTTTTCCCACTGCGCAACAACTCCGCCATACTGAACGTCGTCGATACAGCAGGTCATAATATGCCTTCCTATCGCAAATTCAAGTTTTGGCATTTTGGGGTCCTTAGCAACAACGCCGACAAACTCGATTATCTTCTTATTATACTTCTTCGGCTCCTCCAGCAAATCTCTATACCAAAGAGCAAAGTCGGTATCCTTTAAAGAAATCTCATCTGCCTCAACGTCGAAGGGCAAGGGGTCGATGATATCGTCATATTCAACGTGTCCATCGCGAAATTCATAAGCTATCTCGGCCTTTCTGGAAACGCCTCTCACGATTTTATGAATCTCATCTCTATCAAGGTTTTTGTCCGCTCTGTTCATAACGATAAGCTCTGCGCCGTTGAGTTTATCAACAACAAGGGAGCGCATATTGGCGTTATAGCTTAAAAAGGTTGAACTTTCAACGAACATCATTTCCTGATAAATAACCCATTCGGGCGGAAACGCAGAAAAGAGACTCTTTAATTGCCACATACCATTGTATTCAATAATAACCCGACGAGCCTTGGCGCTTTCGGTCCAAGCCTTTAGGTTTTCTTCGATTAAGTCGGATTCATCATCGACAACCTTTATGGTTATGCTCGGCTCGGCAAAACGAGAAGCGTCATATTCTATCTCCCCTTCTTCGCAAACGAGAAGCAGAGTGTTTTCTCCAACGTTGAAATTTTTATCCTCCAACGTTTGCTGAATAAAGGAGGTTTTTCCGCCATCTAAAAAACCGGTGAATAAGTAAACCGGAATATCCATTTTTTACACCTCTTTTTGAGAAAAAAGTTCTTTGATAGCCTTCTCGTTTATCTTGGATCCAATAACGCAGATTCTACCGATAACGTCGGCTCCGCCTTGTCTTACGTCGGGCTCCTCCGGAACGTAATCGAAATGAATCCAACCATTTTCGCCCGCAACGATGCCCTTTGCTCTTAAAATAATGCCATATTTTTCTTCATTTTCAAGTTCTTTAAGTGCCGAAAGAATACCCTCAGCAGTGAATTTAGCGGCAGTTTCCAAGCCCCAGCTTGAGAACACCTCGTCTGCGTGATGGTGATGATGGTCGTGTCCGCAAGAACAATGCTCATCGTGATGGTGTTCGTGGTGATGCTCGTGACAATGACATTCCTCATCGTGATGATGTTCGTGATGATGCTCGTGGCAATGACATTCCTCATCGTGATGGTGTTCGTGGTGATGCTCGTGGCAATGACATTCTTCGTCGTGATGATGTTCGTGGTGATGCTCATGGCAATGACATTCCTCATCGTGATGATGCTCGTGATGATGCTCATGGCAATGACATTCTTCGTCGTGATGGTGTTTATGATGAGCTTCAAGATTTTTCAGAGATTCTTCTAAAGAGTTTTCGTTCTCCATAGTTTTTAGAATCTGTTCGCCCGAAATATCATCCCACTCGGTTGAAATAATATTCGCAACACCATTCTTTGCCTTTATAAGGCTAATACATTCCGCCAATTTTTCCTTAGAAAGACCTGCCGTATGGCTCAAAACTATAGTTCCTGCATTTTCAATCTGATTATTGAAAAATTCGCCGAAATTTTTCATATATATCTTGCATTTTTTAGCATCAACAACAGCTACGTAGCTATTGAGATGAATATTGCTGTCGTCGATATCCTTAACCGCTTTTATAACGTCGGAAAGCTTGCCGACGCCAGAAGGCTCGATGATAACTCTATCGGGAGAAAATTCTTTCAGCACCTTTTGGAGAGCCTCGCCGAAATCTCCAACAAGACTGCAACAAATACAACCGGAATTCATTTCGGTTATTTCAATGCCCGCCTCTTTCAAAAATCCTCCGTCGATACCTATTTCACCAAATTCATTTTCAATCAAAACAAGCTTTTCGCCCGAAAAAGCCTCGGAAATCAATTTCTTAATAAGAGTGGTTTTTCCTGCTCCTAAAAAGCCTGAGAAAATATCAATCTTTGTCATAAAATACATCTCTTTTCATTAAACTTAAAGCCCTTTTGAGCTTACACACAATTATTATACTCCTTTTCGCCTTATTTTTCAAGAAAAATCCTTCAAAAACAAAACCACCTTGAAATCCGTTAAGATTTTCAAGGCAGTTTCATAATTTTATTTTATTATGCTTTTCCCATCTTCAAAAGTTTGCGTTTGGCTTTTTTGCGAGCCATCGCTCTCTTAATTCTTGAAGGCAATCTTTTGGCTTTATGAATTTGCTTTTCATAAACTCTTACAAATTCCCAAACCTCAGTTGCTTCCTCTACATTTGCGCCATTTTCGGAATATGCGTTTTTGAGGATTATAGCAAAAATTCTGTCTATTCTATCGCTATCAACAAACTCTGATTTTTCCTTGAACGTTTTAACGTATTCGGAACACAGAGCAAATTTCGTGTCGATTTTTTCGAATTTCGATAGTTTCTGGAAATATTTAAAGTTTTCGAAAACACTTCTTTGCGGATTGTCGGGACTCAAAAGTTTTCTTCTTCGCCTGATTATGATATAACGAATCACGATATAAGCAACAATCGCAAAGATTACCAACGCTATCGCAATCACTATCGTCATTAATCTTCTGAGTCTTTCCAATCTCGCTTGCTCAATCTTCTTTAAGGCTTCCTTCTTTTCTTTTTCTAAAATTTCAGCAAGAGAAGGTTCTTCATATTCATAAGGAATTTCTTCACCTTCATCTTCATCAAAGACTGTGTTTTCTTCCTTCTCAATTTCTTCAGCGCCACTTTCTTCTTCAGGGATTTCTTCCCATTCGATTAAGAACTGCTGCATATAGTCATAAAAAGAGCCTTCATAGAATCCGGGAGTTACGTCAACCGGAATCCAGCCTGATTTATCGAAATAAACCTCTATCCAAGCATGGGCATATTTATCCGTTATATCAAAGGTTATCCAGCCATACTTATTCTTGTTTTTCGAGCTGTTAAAATCTTCTTTTAAAATGCAATAGCCTTCAACGTATCTCGTTGGAACACCACAATTCTGCAAAAGAACTGCGGCAGCTGTTGCATAGTGTGCGCAGTAACCTTTTTTCTCGTTAAACAAAAAATTGTCTACGAAATCCAGATTTTCCGGACTTTTATTAACGATAAAGGTATAGTTAATATTATCGTTAAGGTAGTTTCTAATGTTATCAACCGTTTTAGCCGCATCTTTATTATAAAGACTTTCAGCAAGAGCTCTGACGTTCTCGGTTGAAGCGGAAACGGTGTATTCCTCTTGAACAAATTCAGAATATGCCTTCATCGCATTTTTGAAAACAACCAATTCATAAAGTTTGGATTTCGTTATTTTCTTGCGGTCTAAAGAATTTATAAATATATCATATTCATATTTTTCTTTATTCTTCGGCGTAAATGAATAGTCGTAGATTGTTTTGTAGGTTTCGTCAGGATCCGCCATTCCCGCAGCATACATATAATCCTTAACACGCCTGAAATCGCTCAAGGTTATATGCGCCTGCTCTAAGGTACCATACTCTTTGTGGTTTCTCAAAAGAGCGCCGTTAATTCCGGGAATTCTATATGAACTATCCTCCAAAAGATCAAAAAGCTTTTTGTACTTTTCGTAGTTTTCGGTTTGACCCCATTCATTTTTGCTGTATTTTGTTGCAGAATAACCCGTTAAATAAAGATTTTCATTAATTGAAGGCAAGGACGTTTCCATCGTTATATAATGGCGGTCTTTAACCTTATGGTCGTCTAATTCAAGAAGTTTTCCTTCCTTCATACTTCCGTCGTTATCCTTGCCGAGTATGTAATCTATAACCTCTTCAGCCTTGGTTTTAACGTCTTTTCGAAGCACATCCACGTTTTCGATTCTGGACATTCCAATGACCGCTAAAAACTCCTTGCCACCTAAGAACAAAGCCAGAGTTAAAGCGGCAATAACGATTGCACTACCCGCAAAACTTCCCTTTTTGCCGATATAAACACTTTTTCTTTTCTTAGTGTTTCTTTTAATGTGGTTTGCTTGATAAAAACCAAGCATTGCCGCCCAAGAACCGAGCATAACCGCAAAAGCGAAATGGTTGGGAACGCAACCAAAAGCGGCGCCGATTTCAAAGAACGGGAAGGTTAAAAGGAAAATTGCGATAAAGCTTGTTCTAACGGTTGTGAAATAAGCAATCACAAGGGTTAAAATAAAAGACAACATTCCAAACACAAGATTCGTATCGGAATAATAAGCATTTTTCCAAGCATAGGTTGCTTTCGGAACGTCCCAGAACATACTTGCGGAAATAGATTTGTAGCCTTGGTCATAGAGAATCGTTGCGCCTCTTTCAACCGAAGGAAAGGCGAACAAAACAACCGCAACAAGGACGGCAAGACCCAAAAGAAGCAACAAAGAAGGCTTCTTTAGTTTAAGAATTGCAAAATTAAAAACCAAAGCAGTTATAGCGCTAACAACAATAGGCACGTATGTTTCAACCTTCAAAGAGAACATAGTTTGAACTGTGAAAAGCGCACCCAAAGCGGCTATAATGCAAAGCAAGGAACGCAAGATTTCGCCTGCAAAAGGCAAATTCAAGCGACTGTTATTTATGGATTCATCGGGTTTATGGACGAAATAAACACCATTGTTTCCTGAAATTTCTTTTTTCATTCTTCTCCTCCTTTACAACACAACATCATAAAGGCTCGAGCCGACCTCGCCAGCCTTGATGGGAAGAATATTAATTTCATCTGAAGAAACAGCATTATCAGAGCCTTCGTCCGAAATAACGTTAAGCATAGCAAAAATGCAAGAAGGACTCTTGGACATATTGGCAAGTTCTAAATGCTTTTCTCCAATGTTAGGAGCTATATAAATAACGTGGGACATATTTTGTTGAATTTGAGCATCAAGCTGCGCCATATATGGCGTTTCATAATATCCCGAACTATTATAAATGAGCCCCATCGTCGTATACAATTCATCGAGCGATTCAACGCTTACAACATAAGAATTTTTCGCTTTTTTATTATACCAGGCGATTCTATGCACCGTTCCCTTTTCTATAAATAAATGAGAAAGGGAAAACGCCGCCTCAAAAACAGCATCGACAAGGTCAAGCTCTTTTGGGTCATCGGGATTACAGCAGAGATCGACAACAATCAAAGCGGCTTCGCTTATGGGAAGGCTATAGTCCTTAACCATAAAGCTATTCTGCTTCGTGCTTAATTTCCAATGTATTCTGTTAAGCTTATCTCCGCCGACATAATCTCTTATCTGGAAAACCTCCGAGGGGTCGTCGCCGGGCTTGTGTTTCGAGAAAATATTAGATTCGCTCAAGGTATACATATTTTGGCTTAAATTAACGCCAACATCGGCAACGGACGGTATTATCGAGAACGAAAAACTTTTGTTTACCTTTATCGGAAGCGCAAAAACACAGAAATAGTCGAAGACCTTAACCTTAGAAAAGGTTACATCAACGTTTCCAACGTGTTCCGATACAAGTTCAACTTTATAAGTTCTATCCGAAAACGGAGCCGCATTAAAACAAAGCTCGCTTTTATCGGTCTGATTTAAAAAGCTGTTTTTATACGTTCCATAAAGCTTTATGCGGATAACAGGCAAAACGAAGCGATTTTTAACTCTGATATTAAATTCGCCTCTATCCCCTTTTGTTAAAATACTTGAATCGCTATTGAGTTCAAATGAAACCGACAATCTCATTATCACAAGAAGTAAAAACAGAATTATGGGGATTAAAACCAATACTCCGAAAAGTATCAAAGATAGAATATCTTTATAAAGTATGAAAAATACTCCCGATACTATTGCCGCAAACAAATAAATTAATTTAACAACTAGCATCTTTTTCCTCTTTTTAAACGAGTATTATTTTTTCATTGAAGGAGCAGGAACTGCCTTTAAAACCGTTTGGAGAAGCTGAGCGGCAGTTAATCCCGCAATCTTAGCCTTGGGGCTCATAACAATTCTATGCTCTGCAACGTCGCGGAAAATAAAAGCAACGTCATCAGGAATAACGTAGTTTCTGCCGCGAAGGAACGCAACAGCTCTTGATGCTCTTGCAAGCGCAAGAGATCCACGAGGGCTAAGGCCTAGCTTGAACATATCGTTCTTACGGGTTTCAACCGCGATATTTGCTATGTATTCATAGATTTTATCATCTGTATAGATTTCTTTAACCAAAGCTCTCATAGCTCTCATATCGTCCTGAGTTGCAACGGCTACAACGTCCTCAAGAGGGTTATGACCTTGTCTGCCTTTAAGGATTGAAACCTCGTTATTAAAATCAGGGTAACCCATGGAAACGCAAACCATAAATCTATCAAGCTGAGAATCGGGAAGCATCTGAGTTCCGACAGAACCGATAGGGTTCTGGGTTGCTATAACAACGTAAGGGTCGGGAAGCTCTCTTGTTATACCGTCAACGGTAACCTTGCCTTCCTCCATAACCTCCAAAAGCGCAGACTGAGTTTTAGATGAAGTTCTGTTAATTTCATCTGCCAAGAAAAGGTTGCAGATAGCGGCGCCGGGTTTATAAACAAAGCTATCGGTTTTTTTATCATAGATAGAAAAGCCTGTAACGTCGGTTGGAAGCACGTCGGGAGTGAACTGCAAACGACGATAATCCATACTTGTTGCGGCAGAAAATGCCAAAGCAAGGGTAGTTTTTCCAACACCGGGAATATCGTCAAGCAATACGTGTCCACCCGCCAAAGCTGTTGCCAAAATCTTTTCGATAACGTCATCTTTGCCGAGAACTACCTTGCCGATTTCCCCCTTTATTGCGAGGGCTTTTGCATTAAGCTCTTGAAATTTATTTTGTTCCATTTTGTTAAACTCTCCTTTTGAGTTTTTTGTTGTTTTTTCCAATGCGCATACACGCGCATTATACAAAGTCATTATATCATAAAGCAATTCATAAAACAACAATTTTCTTCTGTTGTTTCTCACAAAAATGAGCCTGATTTTTTGTGCAATTTAACTAAAAACAACCTCTGCGAGTATTTTCTCGCAGAGGTTGTCAAAGTTACCTGTTAATTATTTATAAAACGTTGTTTTTAATAAACTCGGTCAATACTTTCGCCGCAGCTAAATGTCCTTCAACAATGGGATGAGAATAGAAATGCGGTTCCGTCGAAACAGAGCCTGAAGCACCCGTATCGAGAGGAAGCTTAACGCTGAAATACCCCGCATCTGCTCCGCCGAGTTCTTCCATAACGGAAGGAATCGTCGTTGTATAGGCAGTGGCATTCATCATACCATACGCCCAAACTATTTTTGCATTCTCATTATAGGACTTTACCTTCTCTATAAATGCCTTCATCGCATCTTTGAATTTAGCATCGGAAACGTTACACATGGCATCGTTTGTTCCAAGATTTATAACAACGATATCAGCAGATTCGCCAAAAGCATATTCTTCTTTTGCTATGCTGTTTCTCCAAGGATTTGTATATTCATAAAGAGATGCTATACATTCTCTCTTATTTCCGCTCGACTCATAGGCTTCCTCGCAGAGAGTTCTTGCGCCACGGCTAAAGTTAAAATAGTCTGCTCCGAGAGCATGCGCCGTTAAATAAGCATAGCCAACTGTTGCATCTGAATTAACAGCAATGTTGGCAACCTTCCCTTGCTCTAAATATACGCTTCCGCAACCACTCGTTATAGAATCTCCGATGACCTCTATTTTAAGACTGTTGCCTTTTGTTACGGGAAGAAGCGAGCCTTGCATTATTATTGAATCAATACTCGCAGTTTGATCAACGTCGTTTTGACGAAGGAATTCGAATTCATAATATCCGGGAGCAAGATTTTCGGCAATGGTTACTACTCCGTTTGTTGCATATAATCTTTTAGGATTCTTATCGCCATTAATATATGCCGTAAAGAAAATAGACCCCATCAACTCGGTAAGCTTAATTTTAACTGTGCCTTCGCAATAAGCCGCAAATTTAATTCCCATAGCGGCATAGTCGAACGCAACTCCACTAAGAGTATCGGCGGTTCTGCCGTTTATTTTTATATAATCCTTATAAGAACGGATATTATAAGTTTTTGCCTCATTCATTTCAAGCATTTTATCTACGTAAGCCGTTCCCTTTGCCAAAGCATTTTTTCTTATTTCAACAACATCCGAAACGGTTGTTTTGCCATTTTCATCAACGTCGGAAAGCATATTCAAAATATCGCTTTCAGAACCGTCTAACACTATATCAACGCATTTGAGAACGTCGGCTACCGTTACTCCGGCGCCATCAAAATCGCCGCGGACTTTAAGCTTCACTTGTGTGCCTTGTGAGGATAAGTAATCTCCGGTTTTTAAAACATCAAAAGCATTGAGTTTTGTTTCGCCGCTATAAGCATCGTAGTTTTCGGGATCCTTATAGGTCATTTTAGCGGTTGCGGCGCTGATGCCTGCGGGGAGAATCACGTATTCCTCGCCCTGATCGTTATATATAGGATATTTGAATTCCTCAACCGGATTTTCCGCCTTATCAAATTCCATCCCGCCTTCAACCTTGATTATTATGATATTATCTACGTCAATCTCATAATTAAAGCAAGCGCAGGTTTGGAAAAGTCCGTCTGCAACATAAGATTCGCCCATACCCTCGGCATCAGTGGTTTTGAAAAATGCTTCGAAGGTCATCCATTTGTTATAGTCTTCCTCTGTGGCGCCAATAAGCAAACGAGGAGAATCTCCTCCGTTATAGAAATACGCGTGCGGAGTGAATGAAATTATGCCCGAAGGCTCTGTTCCACCCTTTATAACACGATAATCAATCATAATTTTATAGGTTGTGTTAGGCTCGTATTTCGTGTTGGAATAAACGTCTACTCCATTCTTTTTGAGCTTATTTATCGCCCAAGCGGAAGAAGATGTAAACTTCATATATTTATTGTTGCCTTCTGTTTTAAGAACACCACGCTCTGAATGAGAATTGGTGTAAGTTCCGTCATCAAAATTGATTTCGAGAATCATATCAGTTGTGAACACGGCGGTTATTTTATTTCCGTCGGCAAAATTATAGGTTAATTCTTCATCTGTGCTGATCCTGTTGTTTTGAGAATCACGCCACTCAAGAAACTTATAATTGAGCGCCGGCTCGGCACAAAGGGTTATATTCTCGCCTTCAACTATAAAATCAGAGGAAGCTACTATCTTTCCGAAATTAGCTTCGGAATCAATAAACCTTCCTGTTTTTTCTAAAGCGGTTGAAACATAAGTTTTGATATTTGATACGTCAACAAAACTATCGTCAACGCTTCCAAAGTTATCTCCATATCCTGCGCCCGAAACGAACGAGCAAAGAGATATAGACATTATTAAAATAAGAGAAATAAAGCAACAACAAATCTTTTTCATAAACGTTCTCCTTTTCTGTTTTTTTAATTTTATCACATTTAATACATTAATTCAATGTATTTTTCATCTTTTTATTTTTATTTATTCATCTTTATTATCCCAACGCTTATATTAGACAAAAAAAGCCGCCTCCCTTTCGGGAAGCGGCAATATGTTAAAGCCGAAACTTTAATTATTTCTTAAGAGTTGCTTTAATACAAGCAGTCATCTGATCCTTAACTGCAGTAACCTGCTGTGTAACGTCAGCGCCTTTTGTAACCTGAGGAATAACAGTTCCTTCTGTCAAGGACAAGGTTGTTACGTCGGAAGTTTCAAACGTACCAACTTCGCAACAGATATCACCCTTGAGAAGACTTGCAACATAATCCTGATCAACCTTGCTCATAGCGTTACTATCGATTGTAGGATCTTTATACTGTGAACGGAATACGTCCCAAGCAATTGCAACGAGCTCGTTAGAGCCTTTTCCTGCACCGGAGCAAACAGCGGTAAGCCATCCTGTAGGATATGCTTTCTTAGTGTTTGTATCGCCTAAAGGCATAGCAACGATACCGATGTTATCCTTTGAACGGTTGAAAGGAGAAGATGTTGCAACAGCTTTTGCCATATCGAGGTATTTAGAGGTTTCCTCTGTGAACATATAGCAAGAACCCTTAAGCATTGTGCCATAGGTGTTGTAAGGATGAGCAGAGTCAAGAGGCTCAGCAATTCTACCATTACCAACGAAGAGTTTCTGCATCATCTTAAGACCTGTTGTATATGCCTTAGAGTCAACGTTCTGCTTATAAACACCATTGTTAACAGTAACGATAGGTGCGCCAAAAGCCAAGTTAGTACCACGGCCGGAGAAGGAGTTGGAAAGGAAATACTTGTCAGCATTAACGTCTGTCAATTTCTTACCCATAGCAAGAATACGATTCCAAGACCACTGGCCCTTTTCGTCGAGCTTTCTGGGGTCAGCGTTTCCGCTATATCCCTTTTCTGCCAATGCAACCTTATTATAATAGATTACATAGGGGAAGCAAGAAGAGAAGTTACAGGTTCCGTAAAGCTTCTTGTTGTAAACGAAATAAGAAGATTTATTAAGGTCGAGACCACCTGCGAGAGGATCGTCGTTATCCATAAGATCTTCTTTACTGATAGAATCAGAAAGGTCGTTATAGAGGCTATCTATAGCGCAAGCAGGGAACATAGAACCATGAGCATAGCAGATGTCATAAGGTTTACCTGCTGCTTTAGCCTGAGAAACCTGCTGGTTGTATTTACCGAAGCTTAAAGTTTTAATTGTAATTTTACAATTATACTGCTGCTCGAACGCTGCAACGCTACGCTTGAATGATGCAGTATTGTACTGACCTTCTCCAGTGATAGCCATTGTGAAGGTCTTGCCCTTAAAGTTGAGGTTCTTAACAAGGCTCTTAGCCTTTGTTACTTTAAGATCTTCTGTAGCAACGGTAATGTTATCGCCTCTGCCTTCGTTACGATCCTGAGTTCCTTTGTCAGCATTGGCTTGAGTGCCAATTACACGGCTATTGCTGGGGTTTGTTTGAGAAGAAACACTGTTCGTACTTTCTTGTTTTGAACTGGATTCTTCTTTGTTGCTTTCGGATTCAGTATCTGTTTCTTCGCTAGACTCAACCTCAGAAGTTTCTTCTGAAGAAGTTGCGGCTGTTTTGCTAGAAGACTTTTTGTTGTCTTTAATTGCGTCTTCACCGCAAGCTGCGAGAGCGAATACAAAAACAAAAACTAAAAGCAAAGCAAGAAGTTTTTTTGTCATTTGAAAATTCCTCCTTTTAAAGATTTCATATATATTATACATTATAAACCTCGAATAGTCAATATTTAATATCTAAAATTAACAAAATGATTGATTTTTCCAAATTTTTCTTCACTTTTTTAGAACTCCGCACAAACGCTATGTGCTAAATGCACAAATTTGATAACTCGAATTTGTTCAGTTTGCATAATTGACAGATGTTGTATAATTAAATTAGAAAATATAAAAGGCGGAAATTTTTATGAAAAAATATATTTTGTCGATTGATAGCGGAACAACAAGCACACGAGCAATAATTTTTAATAAATTCGGAAAGGTTATTTCCTCGGCTTCCAAAGAGTTTTCCCAATACTATCCCAAAAGCGGTTGGGTTGAGCATAACGCTTCTGAAATATGGAGCGCAACTGCGGGCGTTATTCACGAAGCTATTGCGCTTGCCGGAGGCGCCGAAAACATTGCTACCATTGGAATAACGAACCAAAGAGAAACCACCGTTGTTTGGGATAAAAAAACAGGCGAACCTATCTGCCCCGCAATCGTTTGGCAATGCAGAAGAACAGCGCAATTCTGCGACGAGCTTGCAAATGATAATAAAACAGAATTTTTCGCTTCTAAAACAGGACTTAAGATTGACGCATATTTTTCGGCAACTAAGCTGAAATGGATTCTTGATAACGTTCCAAACGCTCGCAGCCGAGCAGAGGCTGACGAACTTCTTTTTGGAACTATCGACTCTTTCCTTTTATATAAGCTTACGGGGGGCAAGGTTCACGCAACCGACCCTTCAAACGCTGCCAGAACTATGCTATTCAATATCCACGAGGGAATTTGGGATAAGGAAATTCTTTCGTTTTTGAACATTCCCGAAGGTATGTTACCAACCGTTTTGCCCTCATCAGGATATTTTGGCGAAACGGAAGAAACCATAATTGGAAAAAGAATCCCTATTTGCGGAATTGCAGGCGACCAACAAGCGGCGCTTTTCGGTCAATGCTGTTTTTCGGAAGGTCAGATGAAAAACACCTATGGCACGGGCGGATTCCTGCTTATGAATACAGGCTGTCAACCCGCATATTCAAAAAGCGGTCTGCTCACAACCATCGCCTGGAAAATCGGAGACACAACCACTTATGCGCTTGAAGGCTCCGTTTTCATTTCAGGCGCCGCTATAAAATGGCTTCGCGACGAAATGAAGCTTCTCGATTCTGCAGAACAATCCGAAGTTCTTGGCAACAAGGTTGGTTTTGACGGCGTTTATTTCGTTCCCGCCTTCGTAGGTCTTGGAACGCCATATTGGGACCCCGATGCAAGAGGCGCAATTTTTGGCTTGACAAGAGGAACGACCGATGCACATTTTGCAAGAGCAACATTAGAAGCTATGGCTTATCAGACGAGGGACATCGCCGAGGCTATGCAAAACGATACGGGCAATAAAATCACAGAGCTTTATCTCGATGGCGGCGCTTCAAGAAACGACCTTTTGCTCAAACTTACCGCCGATATAACGGGAATAAACTGCATAAGACCTGCGAATATTGAAAGCACTGCGCTCGGAGCCGCATTCCTCGCAGGGCTTGGAGCAGGAATCTATACTAACCTTGAGGAAATTGCCGAAATAAGAGAAATTGATAAAGTCTTCTCTTCCGAAATTTCCGAAGAAGACCGAGAAAAACTATATGCAGGTTGGAAAACGGCGGTTGAAGCTTGCAGAAAATTTAAAATCTAAAAAAGAATGCTATCCCTTTTTTCGGGATAGCATTCTTTTATTTTGTCTTGAATCTGAACTCATAATTTTCCATAACGGCTTCGAGCTTGCCTATATTTAATAGGTAGGTCGTGTATGCCTTCAAAGTTGAATTGACCAAGGAATACTGCGGAATATTGAAAGCAACGGAAGATAACTTGAAAATCTCTCTGACAAGTTCTTCGCCCGAATGAGGTTCTTTGCAAATTTCAAGTATTCTATCCATCATATCGTAAACGCTTTTTCGGTTTTCCCGCACAAGCTCCTCAATATTTTCTCGGGGCTCTGCATGGGACGGAATGAAAAGTTTTCCGCTGAGTTTCTCAACGTAATCAAGGCTATCTAAAAACATCGGAATATCTAAAAGATAGGTTGCGAGATATCTTTTCAGAGTTTCTTCGGAAGAAAGGCTATCCGCCAAAAAATACACGTCGTCTTTGGTTTTATAGCCAACCATTCCCAAAGTATGTCCCAACAGCTCGAAGGCTTCGAGCCCTTCGGGCAGAACATCCTCGCTCAAAGGCTCGCCTTTGGCGTCTTCCGCATAATGAAATTTCGTGAAAAGTTGTTTCGGAGGATAACCGCCATAGAGCATTATAGGATTTAATTTTCCATTATTGATGGCGCCGACGTCAACTGCCGGACAATAAATTTTGCAACCCGTTACCTCTTGAAGATAATGAAGTCCGCCAACGTGGTCGGCATGGGAATGGGTGCAAAAAACTGATTTCAGATTCCAACCCATTTCGGCAATATTTTTGAGCGCTCTTTTTGCAGTTGCTTTATCGTTTGCTCCGTCTATAAAACAAACGTCGGTTTCGTTTATTTTATATATGCCCAGAATGGTTGGGAATTTTATATAATAGGTGTTCTCCCCTGCTTTGTTTATTTCAAACATTTTTAGTTCCCTCTGTTTTCTATTTTTAACATATATATTTTACCACATTTTTTCATAATTACAAGTTTTCTATAAAACACACATTCGGCTTTCGTTTATAATTTAACCAGATTATTATTTTTTCGGATATTTTATTTTATATTGTTATTGAATATATATTCGAAATATTGTATAATTAAATAAAGAAATAATTAATAGGAGATAGGTTTATGGATTTCGAACAACTTACGGGCGGTCTTGTTGAAGGCTATTGCCTTATAAAAACCCTCGAAAAGAAAACCTCTTCAAGAGGCTCAACATATCTTGACTTGACTCTCACCGATAAAAGCGGAGAGATTAATGCGAAATTTTGGGATTATAACGAATCACTTCACAGCCACTTTGCTTCGGGCGATATAATTAAAATCAGAGGAACAATTTCCCCTTATAACGGAATCGACCAATTAAAAATTGACAGAATCCGTTCTTTGAACGATAGCGATAAAATTTCTGCCGCTGATTTCGTTCCCTCTGCAGATTGCGACCCTCAGGCGATGCTGGATACCCTTCTTTCCATTGTTCACGGTTTTGAAGATGCCGAACTTAAAAAACTGGTTTTAGAGGTTTACTCAAGATATAAAAACGAACTTTTATACGTTCCTGCCGCCTTTAAGCTTCATCACGCTATGCGCGGTGGACTTTTATACCACGTTTTGTCTATCGTTCGCTTGGCGGAAGGAGTTTGCAATGTTTATCCCTTTGCCGACAGAGAACTTTTGATTTCGGGCGCTATGCTACACGATATTGCAAAAATATCCGAGTTTAGTCTTAACAAATCAGGCCTTGTCGATGATTATTCCGTTAGAGGAAATCTTTTGGGACATATTCCGATGGGAGCTATGCTTATCGATAACATCGCAAAAGAAATCGGCATTTCGGAAGAAACTGCGATGCTTATTGAACATATGATTTTATCTCATCACGGAAGCCCCGAATATGGCGCGGCAGTTAGACCAATGTTTTTAGAGGCTGAACTTTTAAGCGAACTTGACTTAATGGACTCAAGAGTTTACGAAATAGCACACGCTGTTGAGCCGCTTGAAAAAGGCTCTTTTTCAAGTCGTCAATGGGCTCTCGATAACGTTAAGCTATATAACCACGCACGAATCGATTCCGAAACTTCGGCAAAACTGCTCTAAAAAAACTTTTCATAAGAAAACGGCACCGATTAAATTCAATAATCGGTGCCGTTTTTATTTTTTATTTTAAT
Source organism: Acutalibacteraceae bacterium (assembly GCA_045630885.1). Classification (GTDB taxonomy): domain Bacteria; phylum Bacillota; class Clostridia; order Oscillospirales; family Acutalibacteraceae; genus UMGS1532. The sequence continues at coordinate 32,164 of JAZQTQ010000004.1, read as the reverse complement.
TTGATAGCTTTTTTAGTTTCTTCAACAATAGCTTCTGCGCTAAGACCAAACTTTTTGAGAAGTTCTTTTGCAGGGCCTGATTTTCCGAAGGTATCACGAACGCCAACCTTTAAAACGGGAACAGGACATTTTTCTGCAGTTACGTCGCAAACAGCAGAACCAAGACCGCCAATAACGGAATGTTCTTCTGCAACAACTATTGCGCCCGTTTCACGAGCCGCCTTAATGATAATCTCCTCGTCAAGAGGTTTTATTGTGTGAATATTAATAACTCTTGCGTTGATGCCTTCTGACTTTAAGGTTTCATAAGCCTGCAAAGCCTCGTTAACCATAAGACCTGTTGCAACAATCGTTACGTCGTTTCCGCTTTTGAGTTCAACGCCTTTTCCAATTTCAAAGTTATAATCTTCAGGGAAAATAACGGGAACTGCAAGTCTTCCGAAACGGATATAGCAAGGTCCGTCAAGCTCTAATGCGGCAAATACTGCCTTTTCAGCCTCAACGGCATCGGCAGGATTAATTACCGTCATTCCGGGGATAGTTCTCATAAGAGCAATATCCTCACAGCACTGATGAGTTGCACCATCTTCGCCAACCGAAATGCCTGCATGAGTTGCGCCAATTATAACGCCCAAATGAGGATATCCGATTGAGTTTCTAACCTGCTCGAAAGCTCTGCCTGCGGCGAACATAGCAAAAGAAGATGCAAAAACCTTCTTGCCGGTTGCAGCGATACCTGCGGCAATGCTCATCATATTTCCTTCTGCGATTCCGCAGTTATAAAATCTTTCGGGAAATTCCTTTTTAAATGCGCCTGTTTTTGTTGCGGCGGCAAGGTCGGCATCCAATACAACGAAATCAGGATTAACCTTACCGGCTTTAACGAGAGCCGCGCCATAGGCTTCTCTTGTTGCTATAGATTTAATTTCAGCCATTATTATTTGCCCTCCAATTCATTTTTTGCCGCTTCGAGCTCTGCCAAAGCAATTTCTGCTTGCTCAGGGCTTGGAGCCGAACCATGCCAGCTACACTGATTTTCCATAAAGGAAACGCCCTTACCCTTAACGGTTTTAGCAATAATAGCGGTTGGCTTACCTTTACACTCACGTGCCTTATTCAGCGCCGACTCAATTTCGTCGAAATCATTTCCGTTGATAGTGATAACGTTCCAACCAAAGGCCTCGAACTTGGTATCGAAAGGTGCGGGGTTGTTAACCTCCTCAACAGTTCCATCAATCTGAAGACCGTTATAATCGAGGAAGCAAACGAGATTATCAAGCTTCTTAGCGGCGGCAAACATAGCTGCCTCCCAAACCTGACCTTCCTCAGATTCACCATCGCCAACTATTGTATAAACTCTGAAGCCTAAATCAAAGTGCTTTGAAGAAAGAGCCATTCCGCAAGCGGCAGATATTCCCTGACCCAAAGATCCTGAAGACATATCAACGCCGGGGATTCCCTTCATATCAGGATGACCTTGCAAACGAGCATCAGGCTTTCTGAGAGTTTCAAGCTCGCTTACGGGGAAATATCCTCTTTGAGCCAAAACTGAATAAAGGCCGGGTGCCGCATGACCTTTAGAAAGGACAAGTCTATCTCTATCCTCTTTTTTCGGATTTGCGGGGTCAATGTTCATCTCTTTAAAATAGAGATAGGTTAAAATTTCGGCTATGGAAAGAGAGCCGCCGGGATGTCCCGATTTTGCGGCGCAGGTTGCTTTGATTATACCTTTTCTAACCTCACAAGCCGTTTTTTGCAAAGAAATTTTTGTTTCCTTTTGCATTTGTTTCATCCTTTCGGTTTTTATTTTAAATATTTTTCAATATAGTTTATAAAATCTGCAACTGCGCCGAATTTTACGTCTTGCGCAATATAATCTGCTTTTTCCTTTAATTCTTTAGGAGAGTTTTCACAAAATGCACCGATTTCTGCTCTTTCAACCATTTCAAGGTCGTTATAAAAATCTCCGATGCAGAAAAGCCTGTTGCACTTCGTTATTTCTAAAAGTTTATCTATTTTGCAGGCCTTATTTATGCCCTTGGGAAGCATTTCATAGAATATGGGAGAAGTCGTTATATAATCGCAGCTTTCAGGCTTATTTTTGTTTAAATAGTCCTTAACGCTATTCAGATAATGCTCGTCGCCGGACATCATAAGAACCTTTATCCAAGGTTCGTTTTTAATCTCATCAAAGGATTTAAGAACCTCCGCAAAGCTTTCGCTCTTTCTATGCGCTATCGTATCAGCATTTTCGTTTATCGTTACGATGCTGTCTCCAAGCGTTACCTCGATTCCGATGTCGGGAAATTCTTTTATAATTTCGAGAGTTTTAAGCTTAACCTCATCGCTCAGATAAACCGCATCAAGTATACAATTTTTATCAGCATCAAATATAACCGAGCCATTTGTAAGCAATGCGGGAGCGTTAATTGAAACAAACCTGAACGCCTTTCTTGCGGCATAAGGGCCTCTGCCCGTTGCTATCGAAAAGCTTCCGCCTTTTTGCTTGAAATATTCTATTGCGTCGGTATTGGCTTTCGGAACAACTCCATCGTGATATAAAGTTCCGTCAAAATCGCTAACCAACAGACAACCGTCAAAAATGCCCATCAATATTCCTCCAGTTTGGACAAAAACGCTTTAAAATATAGGGGGAGTTCGGAGGAAAATTCCAACATCTCACGACTTTCCGGGTGAATAAATCCAAGTTTTTTTGCATGCAGGCATTGACCTTCAAGTCCAAAGGTGTTTTTGCCTCCATAAACCGAATCTCCTGCAACGGGGTGTCCGATATGAGCCATATGAACCCTTATCTGATGTGTTCTTCCCGTTTCTAATCTTAACTTCAAATGAGTGAAGCCTTTGTATCTTTTTATAACCTCATAATGAGTTGTTGCGTGTTTTGAATTTTTAAGGGTTACCGCCATTTGCTTTCTTTTTATCGGGTGCCTGCCTATTGGTGCCGAAACGGTTCCCTCATCGTCCTTTATATTCCCAACAACAACCGCTTCATATTCTCTTAAAAAGGAATGTTCCTTAATCTGCTCAGCCAAAAAATTATGAGCCGAATCGTTTTTTGCAACCATCAAAAGTCCGCTTGTATCCTTATCAATACGGTGGACTATTCCCGGACGCATAACTCCGTTTATGCCCGAGAGACTTCCTTCACAATGGAAAAGAAGTGCATTAACCAAGGTGTGCTCAAGATTTCCTGAAGCCGGATGAACAACCATTCCTTTAGGCTTATTAACGACGAGCAAATGCTCATCTTCATAAAGGATATCCAAAGGAATATTTTCCGGTTTGGCATCAAGCGGTTGAGGCTCGGGAATGCTTATTTCAATATTATCCCCTTCTGCCAATTTATAGTTTTTCTTAACCGTTTTTCCGCCAACGAGAACCTTGCCGCTTTCAATCAGCAAAACCGCCGAAGACCTGGAAACGTCTTCAAGATTCTCCGAAATATAAGCGTCTATTCTGATTCCACCCTTTTCGGCTACAAGCTCAAGCTTCTCCATTTTCTTCTTCCTTTGCCTTTTTCTGCTGAGCTTCCTTATAAAGGTCAAGCAAAAAATAAACTATCAAAAGCCCTGCTCCAACGACGATGCAAATATCAGCAACGTTAAATATCGGGAAATCGATGAAATCCGTTTTAATAAAATCGATAACTCTGCCGCCCCTGAAAACTCTATCTATCATATTTCCGATTCCGCCCGAAATAACAAGGCAGAGCCCCCAATCCGCAAAAGCGCTTTTGAGCTTTCTGGAAAGGAGCAAAAGCAAAACGAGAATTAAGGCGATAGACGTGAATATTATCAAAAACATTGTTTTTCCCGAAAGAATACTGAATCCTGCTCCGTCGTTATGAACGAGATAAAAGCTTAAAACACCTTTTATAACGGGAATACTTTCATAACGGTTCTCAAACACGCCGAGAAAATAAAGCTTCGTTAATTGGTCGGCAACAATCATAATGATTCCAACTGCGGCCGCAATTAAAAGCCCACAATTTTGGCTTTTATTCTTCCTCATCACTCATAAAGAGGCTGAAATCAAACTCCTGCTCTGTTGAGCCTTCTTCTGTCGGAGCTGCTTCGTCCTCTTCCTCCTTAGCATTTTCGGAGAAGGACTCGATATCAACGCTCTCTTCTGAGCTTTCTTCCTCTGTTTCGAAAGAAACAGGAGCGGTTTCCTCCTCTGTTTCAAAAGAAACGGGAGCAGTTTCTATTTCTTCGAAGCCTTCATCGAGGTCAACGTTAGCTATTCTCTCAAATTCTTCTGATTTGAGTTCGCCGAGTTGCTCCTCATAGAAGCCGATGATAACGCCTCTAACCTGATTAAACTCTGTTCTGAGTTTTTCACACATCAGGCGCTCTTCCTTGAGTTTTTCGCGAGTAGTAGTGAGCATTTGTCCGCTTCTTGCTACCGCTTCATTTATAATATTTTCAGCCTCTGCTCTTGCGGCGGCATTAATAGATGCCTCTTTCCTTTGAGCGTCTGCCAAAACTGCATTTGCCTTTTCAATAGTTTCAGCGGCAGCGCTATCTGCTCTTGCGATAATATCCTGAGCATCCTCTGCCGACTTTGCGAGAAGCTCCTCAGATGCCTGACGTGCTTCTGCTTCAATTTGTTCTGCGAGCTTTTGCGCTCTTAAAAGAAGGGTTTGAATACCATAATCCGAAACACCTTCCTGATTGTTTGATTTAACCTCAACGGGCTCCTGCTTGATAACAGGCTTTTCAATTTCAACTTGTGCGGGTTCTGCGGGAGCTGCGCCCTTCTGACCTGCTTCGAACTTTGCCTTTTCCAAAGAACGAATTTTCGCGGTCATATTTTCAATGCAAACTGCAACCTCATCTAAAAAGAGGTCAACGTCAGAGGTTTTATAGCCTCCTACTGCCGCTTTTTGAAACACAACGCTGCGTACGTCTTCTGCTGTCATATTAAAATCCCCCTAAATATATTTTTTCCATTTTAAGATGATCCTCCCTTTTTTTGAGAGATCATCTGAAGAAACTATTATAAATTTGCCAATTCCTCTTATGGCGATTGCATCAAGGTTTTTAACCGTTGCCGTTGGCTTTAATGCGGCAACGGAATTCAAAGCCACAAGCCCTGCATTAATAAGCTCTGCGCTCGCATTTCGGCTTTTCCCCGAAAGCGCAGAAACCACGCAATCGAGCCTTAAAGATGCCACCGTTCTCGTTTCCTCGATAAAGCCTGACATACCGGGGAGAGGACATTCAAACCCCGCTTTAATTTCAACCCCAACTCTGCCGATTTTTTCTATTTGACCGACAACGTATTCTGAAATTTCCGAAAGCAAGAACACAACTGCTCTGCCCTCCTCAACGAGAATATCGCCAACGGTATTCCGCTTTATTCCAAGCGCCATTAACGAGCCCAAAAAATCACGATGAGAAAGTTTATCCTGCTTTCTGAAAAGAAAGGTTAAGGCATTTATCGGATATTCTGCATTTTCAATTTCCAACCATTCGGGACATATAAGCAAAACTGTTCTTTCTGCCTCATCATAGCCCCCGAAAAAGCCATGCTTCACGCCTTTTAAAAGAGGAAGGATTTCGGCTTTTTCGCTAGCGGAAAAGAATCCGCAAAATTTCGGAACGGATTTTATTTCCGACTGCTTTATAGCATCGGATACCTTCGCTTTGATATCAATATCAGACATTATCAAAAAGTCCGCTTGATTCGAGTTCTCCCAAAATAAGATCTCCCATAACGTCAACCGAGCGAGGAGTTATGATATAAGTACAATTTGCAACTCTTTGAAGCTGACCTTGATTTGCATAAGCGACACCGCTTAAGAAATCAATGAGGCGACGGCTGATTTCTCTGTTTGCGCCTTCAAGATTCAAAACAACGGTTCTCTTAGCGTTAAGATGGTCGGCAACTGCTCTGCCGTCTTCAAAAGATTCAGGTTTAGCCAAAACAACCTTAATATTTGTTGGTTGAGCAGGCTGCTGTTCGGGCTCTCTTGAACGGAAAGGTCTTACCTTTGGAGCTGCCTGAGCTTTAGGCTCCTCATATTCCTGAGTTTCGGGAATAGTTTGTTCTTCGTCCTCAACAGGAACGCTTACCATATCTTTGAACCAATCTGTAAATCCCATTTTTTTATCTCCTTCAAATTATTTGTAAATTCTTTTGCCGAAAAGCGCCGTTCCGATTCTAACAATATTAGCGCCTTCCTCAATTGCTATCTGAAAATCCTCCGACATTCCCATCGAGAGATATTCCATACTACTATTATCTATGTTTTTGGTCTTAATGTCAATAAATAAGTTATACATTTTTGAAAAATATCCGCGAATTTCTTCTTCTTTTTCGCAAATGGGCGGAATTGACATCAATCCGCGAATTTTAAGACCAGCTATTTTCGAGATTTCTCTAACTGCATTTTCGGCGTCTTCGGGCATAAATCCCGATTTGCTTTCTTCTTTTCCGATGTTTATTTCTATTAAAATTTCGGTTACAATTCCAAGCTTTATGCTCTGCTTTGCGATTTCTCTTGCGAGCTTTAGGGAGGATACCGATTCTATAAGCTCAACCTTGCCGACAATATCCTTAACCTTATTCGTTTGCAAATGCCCAATGAAATGCTTATGAACGGGGAGCAACTGTTCATCTTTAGATAAAAACTCCTGAACTCTATTTTCTCCGATATAGTTTATTCCGCTCTCTATTGCGTGATTAATAACCGAAGTCGGAACGGTTTTAGTTGCGGCAAGAAGAATGATGTCATCTTCATTTCTTCCCGATTTTTGAGCCGCTTTTTTAACCCTCTCGGTTATATCCTCAAAATTCTCATCGAAATATCCGCATTTTCTAGAAAGCTCCTCAATCGATAACCTTTCCGTCATACAAATCCTTCCCTTTTATAATAACTTCGTCATATAATTTAAGTCTTTTTCCCGTTGTTCCCGCTTCGCAGATGCAATAACTATCGGTTGAATAGATTATATTAACGGGAACAAAGTTTATAATCGTTCCGGAAAGAACGTATACCCCCTTCTTTCCGTCAACAAATCTAACCGCCTTCGAATTAACCTGAAGACCTGAATGTTTTTCGAGAACGATGGTCATATTCTGAGTTCTCATTCTTGCAAGGTCGCTGTTCATATGGGTGCAAGAGAAAACTACGAGCGCTTTATCCCCGGCATTACCCTTATTTATAGATTTCACAGTTACGGGCAATTCCTTAATGGAATCAAAATACGTGAACAAGGTCATTTCCTCGCCCTTTTTGAGTTTCAGGCTTTCATTGAGAGAAACCGTTGCAACCAAATACCATTCATAATCAGAAACAATTTTGCCGATAGCTTTTTCATCGCTGTTTTTCGGTTTTGCTTTTTCAAGCGAATCCGCAGTTAAATTTTCAACATCGCCTGAATCAAAAACCGATTCATAACCATCGACAACCGAAACGAAATATCCTGCATTTTCAGCGCTTATCGTTTTATAGCTTGTGCCGATGCTCGATTTAAGGCGCGCAAGCTCGGATTTTTGCTCCGACAGGGTTGATTCAAATCCGGAAGAAACCCCTGTTATAACCTGCCTTCTGTTCATAAGTTTTAGAAGTTCTTTATCTTGCGAAATATCTGCAATATTTCCGCTGTCTATTTCTTTTATAAAGCCCTCAAAGGCATCGTCAATTTTGCTATCGATAAGATTGAGGTCAACCGCTTCTACGTCGTTATACGCCTCAATCTGCTCAAGGTCTTTTATAGAAGCCTCAAGTTCCTCGATTCTGGCGGCATCAGAAACGTCTGATTCGGATTTATAAACGTTTGCGATTGCTCCGTTTTTCTCGATTTTTCCACCATCGCCGACGTTATATCTTATAACTCCACTTTCATTCGCAGAAATGACCTGCTCATCTCTTATGGCAAAGGCGGTTATATCAATTCCGTTATAGGTTTCATGATGGATAACCGCACCGGTTGTTATGGGATTATATAGAATTTGATAAAGCTGAAAGCAGAATACAAACGCTACTAATACAAGACATACGATTTTTATAATTCTGAGCCCTGAATTTCCGTTCATATAAATCCCCTTTCCTTTATAATCTTGATTGCTTTATCCAATATATCCTCTTTATCGGGAAACAGAAAAATATTATCTTCCCTTTTGGAAAACCACGTTATCTGACGCTTGGCATATCTTCTCGTTGCTCTTTTAAGATTTTCCGCCGCTTCCTCTAAGGTTATTTTGCCATCAAGGAAGGGATACATCTCTTTATGGCCTATCGCCTGCCCCGCGCCCTTTTCTTCCATTCTTTCTCTAAAATCTTCGGCCTCTTTTATAAGACCGTTTTGAAGCATTATATCAACGCGCTTATTTATTCTTTCATAAAGCGCCTCGCGGCTCGAATAGTTTATAAAAAACCTCAACACTTCATATCTTGAAGGCTTTTCCCTCGAAAGCTCGTTATGGCGGCTGAAGGGAATCCCCGTTGCCTCGAAAACTTCGAGCGCTCTGATAATTCTGCGCTTATTGTTAAGTTCTATTTTTTTTGCGGCTTCGGGGTCAATTTCAAGAAGTCTTTTATATAAAACCTCCGCGCCCGCTTCAATCAATTCCTTTTCGAGCCTTTCTCGAATTTCGGTTGACCCGCAATCCGAAAGCACAATATCATCGGCAAGCGAATCAATATAAAGTCCCGTTCCGCCAACTAAAATGGGAACCTTGCCTTCATTCGCAATATCCTCTATTTTTTTATGGGCAACCTCTAAATAATCCGCAACAGAAAAACTTTCTCCAACGTCTAAAAATCCCATCAAATGATGAGGGACTCCACATTTTTCTTCTTCATCGGGTTGCGCTGAAGCAATTGGTATGCCCTTATAAATCTGCATCGAATCGGCAGAAACAACCTCAGAACCGATTTTTTTTGCTATTTCGATTCCGAGCCCCGTTTTTCCCGATGCGGTTGGGCCGCAAATGATGATTAATTTAATTTTTTCCATTTGCTCGCCCTCACCTTTCGTTTTTTTACTGTATTCTTCCGAACATTCTTTCCAGCTCGGATTTCGTTAATTCAATCGCAACGGGTCTGCCGTGTGGACAATAACGAATTTTCGGGTCGTTTACCGCCCTTTTTGCCAATTCCAAAAGCTGAGGCTCCGAAGAAATCGCACCCGCCTTTGTTGCTGCTTTGCAGGCCATTGTATGATAAATTCTATCAAGCTTTTCAATTTCGAGCGAACCCTTTTGCATAAGGCTTTCGGCAACCTCGCTCAAAAGAGAGAGGTAATCCTCCCCTGCGAGTTTTGAGGGAACCGAGCGAAGAATTATTGTTCCGTCGCCGAAATCCTCAATATCGAAGCCTATCTCCAAAAGTTTTTCGCAATTTTCCACAAGCGCTATATATTCGTTTTTTTCAAAAGATAAAGTTGCGGGATTCAAGAGCATTTGCTCCGTTTCCTTGGCGGTTTTCTTTAATTCTTCATATAATATCCGCTCGTGGGTTGCGTGTTTATCAATGAGCAAAAGCTTATCGCCCTGTTCAATCATTATATACGTTCTGAATAATTCTCCGATAAACCTTATCGGGAGTTCTTCGGCTTTTTGCAGAGTTTCATCTGATATATCATCTTTTAAATCAACGCCAAAAACAACACTCTTGATCTGGGGATTGGGAGCATTCTCGCTTTCTTTAAATGCTGAACCGCTTGCCGATAAAACCGAACTGTTGCCATCGGGAAGTTCTTCCAGCATATCCAAAAGACTCTGCGTTTTCTTTTTCGGTTTTTCCGCATCTTCGGGTTCTTGAAAAGCAACGGGGGGTTCGCTTATTTCTGCTTTTTTAATCTCCGCATTGGGCATTTTGGAAGGTTCTTCGGCTTTTAAAGGTTGTTTTCGAAGATTGACTTCCATAAAGAAATCTTCTTTTTTAGGCTCGGAAATAGGAAGACGAACCTCTGCTTTTTGCTGTTTGTTTTCGGCCGACATTTCGCGAAGAAACTCATCGGTCGTCATTCGGATTTTAGTTTTTTCAATTTTGGTATTTGCGATTTTGGTATTTGTGATTTCGGGTCTTGAGGTGTCCCCTTCAAGCGCATTTTTCACGCCATAGTGAACACAATCGAAAATTCGGCTTTCATCAGAAAAACGAACCTCCGTTTTAGCGGGGTGAACGTTAACGTCAACAACCTCAAAGGGTACTTCGAGATTAATAACGCAATATGGAAACTTTCCAACCATAGCGGAATTTTTATATCCCGCATCTAAAGCCGCCATAACACAGGCGGATTTAACGAATCTGCCATTGAGAAAAACTATCTGCAAATTTCTGTTTGGTCGGCATTTGAAAGGTTTGCATATAAGACCTGAAACTCTTATTCCATTAACGGAATAATCCATCGGAAGCATACCAAGAGCGGCATCTCTGCCCAAAACCGCATAAACCGCATCCTGAAGCTTTCCGTTACCCTGAGTTAAGAGCACCTGCTTGCCGTCCCTTATAAATCTGAATGATATTTCGGGGTGGGACAACGCCATTCTGTCAACAACTGCGGCAACGTTTGCACCCTCTTTTATATCCTTTTTGAGAAATTTCATTCGGGCAGGAGTATTATAAAAAAGTTCTCTGATTTCGATAGTTGTACCATTTGGACAACCGGCTTCGTCATAATAAACCTCTGTTCCGCCCTCGATAACATATCTCGTGCCCATATTTGATTCATGGGTTTTTGTGTGCATTTCAACCTTGGCTACCGTGCTGATAGCGGCGAGCGCTTCTCCTCTGAAACCGAGAGTTCCTATTTTATCAAGATCGGAAGCGGTTGAAATTTTGCTCGTTGCATGGCGAAGAAACGCTATCGGAACTTCCTCAAACGGAATTCCGCAACCATCGTCGGTTACCTTCATTCCAACAATTCCGCCACGCTCTATTTCAATAGTTATATGCCGAGCGCCCGCATCTATTGAATTTTCAATTATTTCCTTTATTGCGGAAGCTGGTCTTTCAACAACCTCGCCCGCCGCAATAAGCTCGGCGGTTTCTTTGCTTAAAAGATTTATCTTCGGCATACTTTCTTCCTTTCCTTTAGTTTATCGTTTTTGCTTTTTCTATGAGAGCATTAAGTTCTGTTAAAGCCTCCATGGGAGTCATAGTGTTAACGTCGGTTAATTTCAGTTCCTCGATAAGCATTGAAGCGGCGTTTTGGAAGAAGGAAATTTGTCCGTTATCCTGAGGCTCACCATAAGTTTTCTGAGCGCCTGAGCCCTCCGCCTCCAAAGAAGCCAGAACCTGCTTTGCTCGATTGATAACCGAAACGGGGATTCCCGATAGCTTCGCAACCTCGATACCATAGCTTCTGTCTGCACCGCCTCGCATAATCTTGCGAAGGAAGGTTATATCATCGCCACGTTTTTTAACCGTTATATTATAATTTTTAACGCCCTTAACCTCATCTTCAAGACAGGTTAATTCGTGATAGTGGGTTGCAAAAAGAGTTTTTGCGCCGAGCTTCTTTTTATCAGCGCAATATTCTAAAACTGCTCTGGCTATAGACATTCCGTCATAGGTTGAGGTTCCTCTGCCGATTTCATCTAACACCAATAAGCTCTTTGAGGTTGCATTTTTCAGAATATAAGCAACCTCGCTCATTTCAACCATAAAGGTTGATTGACCCGACGCCAAATCGTCAGATGCTCCAACCCTTGTGAAAACAGCGTCGAGAATCGGAATATTGGCAACGCTTGCGGGAACAAAGGAGCCGATTTGCGCCATAATGGAAATGAGAGCGACCTGACGCATATAGGTCGATTTACCCGCCATATTAGGTCCCGTTATTATCATACAACGGTTTTCGCCATCGTCTAAAAGCGTATCATTTGGAACAAACGAAGACTTGCTTATAAGCTCAACAACAGGGTGTCTGCCGCCGGTAATTGAGATTCTGCCCTCCTGATTGAGCGCAGGCCTTGTATAATCATTTGCAACTGCAACCTCCGAAAGAGCCGCCACAACGTCGAGCTTTGCAATAGCGTCGGCAGTTTTTAAAATTCTATGCCTTTCGTTTGCAACCTCTCGCCTTAATTCATCGAATATCTGAAATTCAAGTTGATTTGCTCTTTCTCTTGCGCCCAAAACTCGGCTTTCGAGATTTTTGAGCTCGTCTGTTATGTATCTTTCGCAGTTTACAAGGGTTTGTTTTCTGATATAGGTTTCGGGAACGTCGCCTTTAAAGCTGTTCGGAACCTCGATATAATAACCAAACACTTTGTTGTATCTGACTTTAAGAGTTTTTATGCCGGTTAATTCTCTTTGCTCTGCTTCAATTCTATGGATAATATTTTTACCGTCGGTAAAATCAAATCTCAATTCGTCGAGTTCTTTGGAATATCCCTCGCGGATTATTCCGCCCTCGCGAACGAGAGAAGCGGGCTCTTCAGCAACAATATCCTTGATTTTAAGCATAACGTCGCTTAAAGGGTCGATGCTTTCTCTTATATTGGCTAAAAGCTTTGTTGAGCAGTCGGAAAGATTTTCGATAAGCGACGGGAAATAACCTATCGTATCGGCAAGAGTATTAAGCTCCTTCGGGTTTGCAGAGCCATAAATAACCCTCGTCATAAGTCTTTCAATATCCTTAACCCCTGAAAGCGCCTCTCTGATTTCCCCTCTTACCATAGGCAGAGAATAAAGTTCCTCAAGCGCATTAAGGCGGGCGGTTATTTCGCTCATATTGATAAGCGGTTGCTCAACCATTCCTCTTAGCCTACGCTTACCGAGAGCTGTTCTTGTTTTATCAAGCACCCATAAAAGCGAGCCTTTTTTGCTTCCTCTCATAGTTTCGAGAAGCTCTAAGTTTCTCATAGCGCTTATATCAAGGCGCATATATTGGTCGTTCTTATAGTAGTCAATCTTATCGATTATCTCAAGACCCGCTTTTCTTGTTTCATAAAGATAAGAAAGAGCAGCTCCGAGAGCAATAAGAGCAGGCGAATTTTCAGAAATACCAAGCGCCTCGGTTGTTAAAACCTTAAAATGCTCTAAAACTATTTCTAACGCATTCCCCTTAGAGAAGTCCTCCTTTGGACGGGCGGTTAACCTTGTTCCGATTCTCATTTTGGCAAATTCCGATATTGCAAGATTTTCTGCTCCGTTTTCGGGAAGAATGAGTTCTGTTGGCATAAATCTTCCGATTTCGCCCTCTATTCTTCCGAGAGCATCATCGCCCGAAGCCTCGGTTAAATGAAGAAGACCCGTTGACGCATCAACGAAACAAGCGGCACAAGCGCCATCTATTATGCTGATGGAAGCGAGATAATTGTTCTTGCCCTCATCAAGCATAGAATCATCAATCGCAGTTCCGGGAGTAAGCGTTCTTATAACCTCTCGTCTAACTATGCCTTTGGTTGTTGCGGGGTCTTCAACCTGCTCGCAAATCGCAACTCTATATCCTCTTGAAACAAGCTTTGCCGCATAAGGCTCATAGCTATGGAAGGGCACGCCGCACATCGGCGCCCTTTCTTCAAGTCCGCAATCCCTGCCCGTTAGGGTTAATTCAAGCTCAGCAGAAGCGATTTTTGCATCGTCGAAAAACATTTCATAAAAATCGCCCAATCTGAAAAAGAGAATACAATCGGGATTATCGTTTTTTATTTCAAGATATTGCCTCATCATCGGAGATAATTCAGCCATATTTTTAAACCTCGTCTGTTTATAAATTTTTATCTAAAAATTTTGCCTTCTTTTGCCTGAATAAGGAAAACTTATGATTTCAGCGTTTTCTTAATGACAACCGCCGCAAGAACCGCAGTTTCCGCTACAGCCCTCGGAAATTTCAACCGTTTCGGGGTCTTCCCCGGCAGCAGAAGCAAGAATCAAAGCATAAAGCTTTTCAACGATTCCGTCGAGTTCTTTTTTGGATTCCTGATATTTTATCATGCTTTCGTTTGCCATAATTTTGCCATAAACTGCGCGCATATCTTCATTTATCTTTTTGAGCTTTTCCTCGTCTTTTTCTTCTTTTGTGAGTTCTCTGTCGAGATTCATTCTCATAATATTAAACTCACCGATGTCGGTTTGAAGCTCCTCATCGTTATCGTTCGCTTCCTTTGCGCTTATATAGTTTTTAAAAGCCTCCTGCTCTTGAAGCATTTTACCGAGCTCTCTTGTTTTTAAAATTAATTCTTCCATTTTTATTTCTCCTTAATCAATAATTTCCGCAATTAATGCAGTTGTTAGTTCTTTTATTTTAACCGTTTTAAAGGTTCCGATCATATCGGGGCTGCCTTTAATTTCAACCACCGTGTTGCCATGGCTTCTGGCTGCGACAGTGCCTTCGCCTCTGCCTTCTTCCTCGCATAAAACCCTCAAGGTTTTTCCAACCTCGCATTTAGAGATTTCCAGCGATATTTCTTCCTGCACTCTCAAAAGTTCAGAAAACCATCTGCCCTTTTCCTTTCTCGTTACCGGGTCGGGAAGTTCTGCGGCAGGAGTTCCGTTTCGAGGGGAATAAATAAAAGTGAATAGGTTTTGATATTTAACCTCGCGAACCAAAGAAAGAGTTTCGAGAAAATCCTCATAGGTTTCGCCGGGGAAACCGACGATAATATCGCTCGAAAGGGATATGTCGGGCATTATTTCCTTGGCATATCTTATAAGCTCCAGATAAGAAGCTCTGTCATAATGCCGATTCATGGCTTTCAGAATCCTATCCGAGCCGCTTTGGAACGGAAGATGAAGATGTCGGCAGACCTTTTCACAGTCCCTCATCGCATCAAGCAATTCCTTTGTGCAGTCCCTTGGGTGCGAAGTCATAAATCTTATTCTGAAATCGCCCTCAATATCGTTTATCATTCTGAGAAGCTTTGAAAAATTAACTCCGTGTTCTTCGCCCTTGCCATAAGAATTAACGTTCTGACCCAAAAGGGTTATTTCCTTATAGCCCGCCGAAACAAGTTCTCTGACCTCTTGAAGAATTTTCTGAGGCTCACGCGAACGCTCTCTCCCCCTGACGTATGGCACGATGCAATAGGTGCAAAAATTATTGCAACCATACATTATCGGAACCCACGCCTTGAAACTTCCGTCGCGATAAACGGGGAAGCCTTCGGCTATATCGTTGGTTCTTTCTTCAAGCGCAAAGATTCTGTTTGAGCCTGAAATTCTTTTATAGATATATTCGGGCAAACGCCAACGACTATAGGTTCCCAAAACTATATCCACATAAGGAAAGCTTCGCCTTAATCTTTCGGCGTTCTTTTCCTGCTGAGTCATACAACCGGAGATTATAATGAGCATATCAGGGTTTGCTTTTTTGTATTTTTTCAAAACCCCGATATTTCCCCAAACTCTATCCTCTGCATGCTCCCTTACGGCGCAGGTATTGAAAAGAACAAGGTCGGCGCCTTCCGGCTCATCAATAAATTCATAGCCCATAGATTGAAGTTCGCCCTTCATTCTTTCGCTATCGCTGACGTTTTGCTGACAACCATAGGTATGAACAAAAGCTTTTGGAGCTCTGCCCAAGCTTTTATTAAGTTTTTCTTTAGCGAGATTTATATATACGTTCTGCTCCTCTAGTTCTTCTTTAGAGGGCAAGTTGCTTGTCCTTTTTTCCAATCTTTTTCTCCCAAATGCCGAAATATATAATTAATCTATATTATTATACTATATAAAGCACGAATCTTCAAGGGTAATTTCAATTTTTCTTTTTTGACAAAGATAAAAATTTGCGGTTATTTTCTCAATATTTTCGGACATATAAACCAAATAAACAATTTTTTTTAAAAAAATGTTGACAAAAGATTTCTAATGTGATAATATTTATAGGCTAACGTTTTGGAGAGATACCGAAGTGGTCATAACGGAACGGTCTTGAAAACCGTCGTGTCGCAAGGCACCGTGGGTTCGAATCCCACTCTCTCCGCCATTTTTTTAATTTAATATCGTCTTAAAAGACGTAACCAATGGAGAAGTACTCAAGTTGGTGACGAGGCGCCCCTGCTAAGGGCGTAGGTCGGCTAAACCCCGGCGCGGGAGTTCGAGTCTCCCCTTCTCCGCCAAAACGAAAATCCTATCGACTTTCATCGATGGGATTTTCGTTTTGTATTATTCTTTTTTCATTATTCAATATTCATCATTCATTCAAACGGATTTTCGTAATGAATAACGAAGTTGCTTGTGTTTATAAATAATTGATTTTAACCATTTTTTATGCTATAATTACTCAGTCGACGATTTTTTATTTGCGAGGTGATTTTATGCCGTTAGTTTTAAAGCCAGAACATATTTTCGAGCCTACCGACCTTCAATGCGGGCAGGCGGTTTTATCAATGCTTTCGGGCGAAAAAATCGAAAAAATTATAGAGATAACGGGAACCGACCGAGAAACAAATCTCAAGCAGATGTTTTCGGCTTTAAAGCTTTTAGAAATAAATTTTAATCCTCAAAGAAAAGAAGCGGCAGAAAAATCCGACCTTCCAAAAGTTGCGCTTTTAAGCCTTGAAACGCCCCGTTGCTGGCATTGGTCGCTCTATTTCGACGGCGTTTTTTACGACCCTGAACACGGAATTTTAACCGATTTTCCAAAATCTAAAAGAAAATATTTTTGGGAAATCCTTTCTTCTTAAAATTGCTTTAATAAATCTTGCACAAGGACAATTATTCCCCTAATATAATGCTAATAAAGGCATTTTATTAGGGGGATTTTTTATGAAGGTTTCTATTTTTTCAGGCGGCAAAATCACCGTCTTTTTAACCTCTGAGGACATCGTTTCAATCGGTATACCTATTGAAAAAATGGCTAGCAACGACCCCGAAATCAAACTTATTATGAAAGCCCTTTACAAAGCGGCAAGCGAGAAGGTAGGTCTTTTCATCGAACCCGCCTCGCTATTCGTTGTTGCTCTGCCGACCGATTCGGGCGGAGTTTTGCATTTTACACCCCAAAAAAGCAAATTAAAAGCCAATATGAAAAGTCCCGTTTTTGTATATGAATTTTATGACGGAACTGCTCTTTTAGATGCTATTGAAATGCTATTCAATGACGAAAAAACTCGAAATCTTGAAAGCGTTGTTTACGCTTCAGACGACTCCTTTTTCCTCGAAATCTGCCCTCAAATTAAAGAAGAATCCTTATTGAGAGCAAAAGAATTTTCGGATAATTTTTATATGATTTCAAAAAAAGAACTCCGCAAGCAAAGGACCAAGCTTGCGGAGGGTAATGCAATATTTTTTTTAGGCGAAAAAATCAAAGCGCTTTAAGAGAAGAAACGACTTCAGAAAGGTTTTCAGCATTAAAAACATAGCTTCCTGCAACCAAAATATCCGCTCCCGATTTAACGCATAGAGGGGCGGTTTCTTTGTTAACTCCGCCGTCAACCTCCAAAAGCACGTTGAGATTCCTTTTTTCTATCTCTTTTTTGAGAATTTCAAGTTTATCAAGGGCGCTCGGCATAAAGCTCTGGCCGCCGAATCCAGGCTCAACCGACATAACGAGAACCATATAAACGTCATCTAAATAGGGGAAAATTTCCTCAGGGGTTGTAGCAGGTTTTATGGTTATAGCCGGCTTTACGCCCAAAGCCTTTATTTTTTCTATAGTTTCTTTAACGTTGCTTCCTGCTTCATAGTGAAAATTCAGAATATCCGAATATTTGGCAAAATCTTCTATATACCTATCAGGGCGGTCTATCATAAGATGAACGTCTAACGGCAACTTAGTATGCTCGAAAATTGATTTAATAACGGGCACGCCAAAGGAGATGTTAGGAACAAAATTTCCGTCCATAACGTCGATATGAAGCATATCAATGCCCAAATTTTCAAATTCCTTCAATTTTTCTTCGAGCCTCAAAAAATCAGCCGTTAAAACAGAGGGGGATATTTTTGCCATCTTGATTCTCCTTTTTGTTTCTTGCTTTTATTTTACCATATATTCACAAAAGTTCAAGTCATTATATTTCAAAATACCTAAATATTTTAATAAAAGATAATTTTAAGCAAAAAAACAGTTGAAGATATAAAAAATCTTTGATATAATGTATATATAATAGAGTTAATATAATGATAGTGTCGTTATATTTGTTTAAAATTCTACTAACGGAGGACCCAGAAATGAACTGCAAATACTGCAACGCTCAGATTCCCGAAAATTCGAAATTTTGCAACGAATGCGGCCAGGCAACGTTTGATTTGCCCAAGCAGAAGACGGCAAAACCACGCGGAAAAACCATAATTTTCGCTTCGGGGATTGCGCTTTCAATAATCGCTATTGTTATCGTTACCGTTTTGTTTGCATTTTTTGGAAGTCTTGAAAACAGGCTTGAAGGCTCTTGGAGCAGATACGATACAACCTCTCAAACCAACGATCAAATCCTATATTCCTTCTCCCCCGACAGCGGTTCTTATATCACTAATCCTGCCGCCTCAACCGATTCAAGCGGTCAAAACGACGAATTCCAATGGTATATAACCGACAAGGACGATTTGGTTATTCTTTGGGAAAACGGAAGCTATCGCAAATACGCCTGGAAGCCCGATTATGAAAACTATCATCTTACACCCGAAAACTCTTTTTGGTTTTTAGATGGCGACAGGCTTATTCTCAGCAACATTTCCTCAGAAACAGGATACTACGAATATAAAGAATACATCGCTAAATAAAGAGGTTTTAAAAAAATATGCTTTTTAAAAGAACTAAAGAAAAGCCTTCAACACCCCGCCCTCTTTTTAAGCTTACGCTCATCGTTATCCCAATGATAATCATTGTTGTTTTAACCCTCGGCTTGCTTTATTACAACGGCTTTTTTATGTCGGCGGAGGAAAAGGTTTTGGGGACTTGGACCAGAACCCGAAAAGGCACCTATTCTTCCCAAAAATACACCGAGGTTTATAGCTTTAAAAATGACGGAACGGGCGCAAAAACCTGCACGGATAAGGACGGATATACTGCCAAAACAACCTTCACTTGGAGCATAACCGATAAAAACCTTCTGGTTATAGACGGTTACGTTAAATATAAATGGAATTCAAACTATGATGAATATTACAAGGATTCAAACAAGGTTGCAAAGAAATATTGGTATGTAACCAAAAACCGCCTTTATTTGGGCGAAGATACTTCTATAAACTACGAGGTTTATAAAAAATAGCAAATTAATAAATAAAAATTTTAAGCGGTTCAGTTGTCTTAACTGAACCGCTTGTTTTTTTAGTCTTTTATAACGTATTCTTTCATAGGGGAAGAAACATCGCCATAGGTTAAGCTGAACGAGGAGTTTGTACCGATTTTAGCCTTTTGAAACCCATAAACAATATTTTGCGGAGATTTTAACCTCTCTTTAAGATTTTCAACCTCGGAAAGATTGTTTATATCGATTGTTGTTGCCTCCTGAGCAACCGCAACTGAAAAAGCTGAAATAGCCAATACAAACACTAAAAACAAACTTAATATTTTCTTCATTTTTTCACCTTCCAATAATTTTACGTGTATATTATATTATCACAGTATTGTTATTTTTGAAACTCAATTATCCACATATTTAATCTGTTTTTTCCGTTTGCATATAGATTTTTAGAAAAAATAAGCGGTTGTACCGAACATTCAGCACAACCGCATTAGTTTTGACTGTTGACTTTTTATTTTAAAACATTATCCTTAATAAAGCTTGAAAGAAGTTCGGCCGCTTCGATTCCGTTTTCTACGTTCGGATGGTTTGCTGCGCCATCGGTTCCGACGGGAAGCTCGCAGAAATATGCATTGTAGCCCTCGTTTGTAAGCTTTTGGGCGGCCTGTCTGTATGCTTCTTTTGCCCAATCATGGCTAGTGCCGGTTGACATCAAGCCCAAAGCAAACACAACGTTTACGTCATTTCCGTTTAGCTCGATTATTCTCTTTGCGAAATCATAAGCAAGACCTGAGAAATATTCCGTTCTGGCAGCGCTTGTGTTCTCGCTTATATAATTGGCAATTATTCCGTTATCGTTGGTTCCGAGATTCACAACAACAACGTCTGCTTTTCTCTCGAAGCTCCAAGGCGTTTCGGAAGAAAGCGAAACCTTTTCATATTCCGTTGGCATATGTGCACGAGTTGCATTTTTGGCTCTGTCATCAATCAAAGACGAACCCGATCGAGAGATAATGCCATAATCGGCGTCTAGCATAAATGCGGTTTGAGTTGAATACGCATAGGTTCCGTCTTCGTGCTTGCCCTTTGCGTTTGTTGCTCCGTTTTGAAGGTTACCCGCACCGCAGGTTATAGAATCGCCGACAAACTCGATATAAAGGTCTTTGTCTTCGGGTCTTTCGCGAATCTCACCATTTAAGTTTATAGAGTTTACCTTTGCGATATACCCTGCTTCTTCCTGCTTTATAATCTCAAAGGTATGCTCCCCTGCAGGCAGATTTTTAGCAATAACATAATCCTTTGCGGCGCCCTTTGGAACAATAATATCTTCCTGTCTTTCGCCATCAACGAATATCGCATAATAAATCTTTTCTTTTTCCTGCGCCAAGTTCATCGAAACGTCGCCATAGCAATCGGCATTAAAACTGAATCCGGAAGCCGTCATTTCCAAAATAAGCTGATCGTCTGCGACCTCGGTTCTGCCGAGGGGTTTATAATCCAAATCTTTTATGGCAACCGTCTGATTGCTATAATCAGTTCTTTCGGTTTCGAGAATATATTTTCTTGCGGCAACTATATCGGAAACCGTTATATCGCCATTTTCATCGTCGTCCATAACGAAAATATCAAGTTCTGAATGTTCATTCATCAAAACCTTATCAACCGCAGAAAGAATATCGGTTACGTTTACTCCGTTTTGCATATCGCAATTAAATTTTTCGGCCGCAATCAAACGCGAGAAAAGATTGCCGTTTTTATAATAGCCTATCATATCGCCCGATCTAACATATTCTTCATTGCTACGCTCGGTTTCGTTATAAGTAACCTTCAAGGTGCTTCTGTAATTATCAAAGCTATTCTTCAAAGCATCAACTATCATATTGTCAACCAAAACATAGCCATCGCTTGAAGTTTTAAGTTCAGTTTCACCAAAATCTGAAACTTCATTTGTATAAACGGCTTCAATTTCCATTTCACCATCTATTATGAAAGTTGCTTCCGAAATATTGGCATATTCATCTATTTCGAAATCGTCATAGTCTTCGCCGTTAAGTTTCCAACCGCTTAAGGTATACATACCCGAAACAAGCGGGGCTGTAAAGGTTTTTTCGGCACCTTCATAAGCCTCACCCGAAGCAGATACTATATTTCCAATGGAAGAAACACTATAAGAATAATAGTCAACGTCGTATTTTCCAAAAACTGCAAACTCCGCAATTCTCGCATAAGAACTGGGGATTCCAAAGGCATAAAGCTCTGCGTTGACAGCCTTGGTTATTCTCATTCCAAGATATTTTGCCTTGATGGGAGTTTCAAATGTAAAGCACTGATCTTTAGCGCTGTTGGGATTCACAAAGGTTGCGATCTTATTACTGTTGTTATAAAGAGCGGAAAGATCATCAGATGCATAAAGATAATATTCCTGCGTTCTTAAAGACGGTGTTGACGAACCTGATATAAATATTTCGTTGAATTCTGCTTTATGACGGAAATTTATGGTTACGTCTATATAAACGTTTCTGTAATTTTTGTTGGAATCGAGGAATTGCACGTCATTTGCACCGACACGAATGTCCGTACAGTTGCCGATTATTCCGTTATTCATATCCAAATACGGATGTTCGGATTCAAAGTTTACCACGTTTCCGTTTTTATAGTATTTGCTTCCGTCGTGTCCTGAAAAAGTTATAGTACCGGGCTCGTTTTTATAGCTTAAAACATAGTTATCCTGCAAAAGGTTGCTCTTATCCTTGAGTTTAGCCGTTGCTGCGGCAATTTTTTGAGGGTCGAGAGCATCGTAACCTTCGGGAATTGTAACCTCGCCAAAGATAGCTATTTCGCGCGCTCTGAAATATGAATATTTATATTGAGCCATATCATCCGTTACGCCCTTATAAACCCTCAGACCTATATAACTAGCTTCAACGGATTCAGAAAAGGTTATGTAATGATCGTTATAGTTAGTTTCGCCCCTTGTATAGTGATAAACCTTGTTGCTTTCATCATACAAAGTTGCTATGCTATTGCCGGCAAAAATTGCGAACTCCTGAGTAAACATCGTTGTTTGACTTGCTTGCGAAGTTCCTGCCAAAAGGAATGCATCCATTTTTGCATTTCCATAAAAAGAGAAGGTTACGTCAACCGGAACCGTTGTGTAAGTATCTTCGGTCGGCTTAAAACGATGCACAAAATCAAGATGCGCTTCATCTATTTTTCCGTTTGTCGGGGTTGCGTCGGGGTCGGTTGATGGATTAACAGTGATATTAGCAGGAGAAGAAAGACTTCCTGTCGTTGCGCTATATGCTCCGGTTGAGCCTATCGTCGTAGTTCTTTCGAAACCTAAAACGATATTATCTTCGGAATTAAGTTTTTCTGAAAGCCCCGAAACCGAAGAAAGGTTATGAACGGAATTTACCGTTGTCTGGGCCAATACAAAGCTCGGCAACGAGATCAATATGAGCGCCAACGCTAAAATCAAACAAACAATTTTTTTCATTATACATTCTCCTTCATATTATAGGCTACGTTTATTTTAGCAAATCCAACGAAAAAACGCAACATAAATATAATAATTTTCAAAAAATATTCAGAAAGTACAAAAATCTTTGTATTCTTTTAATATACTATAAACATACCTTCAATCTCAAACATCAAAAAAAATGCGCCGAAGATGATTTTATCCACCTTCGGCGCATTTAATTATTTTTGGGTTTTATTTTTAATTTGCAAGAACATTGCTTTGAATAAATTCAACTAACTCTTGCGAAGCAAGATATGCGTCGTTAGCATCAGGGTGCGCATCGCCACCGTTTTGTCTTGCGGTTAATCTTTTGAAATAGACGTTGAATCCTTCCGATGAAAATTCTTCAACAAGTTCTTGATAAGCTTCAACAGCCCATTCGTGGTTACCAGCCGGACTCATAAGGCCGAAAGCATAAACGATTTTAACGTCATTTCCGTTCAGCTCATAAACACGTCTTGTGAATGCTTTCATCGTATCCTTGAATACAGTCTTTTTTTCTTCTTCAGTCGTGGTTCCAAAGAACGTAGGAATTTTAGAATTGTCGTTCGTTCCGAGATTTATAACAACGATATCAGCTTTTCTTTCAAAGCTCCAATTAAGCTCGGAATTAGTTGAGCATTTCTCATAATCCTTTGGCATACAGCCAACGTTAGAATCATACTGCGTTACATCAACAACCGTAGCTCCGCTTCTTGAAATCATCGCCCAGTCAGCATTAAGGGCTTGGGCTGTATAGAAGCCGTAGGTTTTGGTTGAATCCTCGTGATTTACCGCAGACTGACCGTTTTTAATAAGGTTACCGTATCCGCAAGTTATAGAATCTCCGACGAACTCAATAAGCAGGTCCTTGTTTTGGGGCTTCTCGCCAAATTCTCCGGTTAAGGTAATAGCCTTAAAATCGGTTGAACGGGTTGTTTCAAACTGCTTAATAATTTCAATATTATGATAGCCGAAAGACAGGCTTTCAAAAAGAACTATGTCGCCATTTGTTCCGCCTAAAACAATCAAATCATCTTGTCTTACTCCGTCGAGATAAACCGCATAACGAAGCAAATAGTTTCCGTTTTTAACGTTAAGCTTTATATCACCGAAGCAATATGCGTTAAAGGAGAAGCCGGAAGCGGTCATTTCGAGGTTTACTACACCTTCCGAAAGCTCATATCTTCCGAGTCCCTTAAAGGGAACTTTATCCATTGTAAGCGTTTTTTGAGAATAGTCGACGTCCTTTGTTGAAAGAATATTCTTTCTTCCCGCAACTAAATCAGAAACGGTTAATTTATCGTTTTCGTCAGCATCAAAAGAGAAAATTTCGGTTTCGTTTGCGTCGTTTTCCAAAACGCCGTCTATTGCCGCAACCAAATCTGTTACGCTCGAATTTCCGTTTAAATCATAGTCAAATTCGGTTATAACGTCATAGCTCACGCTTGAACCGACAGAAATCTTATTTCCCGTTGCAACGTAGTCAGTATCGTTAAGCTCTGCTCCGCCATTCTTTATGGAAACAGCCGAAGCATACTGATTTTTGAAGCTTGATTTAAGAGCTATTGAAATATTTTTAGGCAATCTGATATATCCATTTTTTATGGGGCTACCGATTAAAGAAGAAGGTGTGGATTCATAAGTTGCCTCAATATTAACGTCTTCCGTTAAATTAAGCTTTAAAACCGCTTCATTTTTAAACTGGTATATCGTTGCTTCAGCAGGACTTCCGTTAACGGTAACGCCCTTGAAGGAAAGGCCGTTTGAAACCAGCGGGAATGAGAAGGATTTATCCTTGCCTTGATAAACCTTGCCCGAAGCATTTATGCCAACGGAGGGAGCTTTAACGCTATAATTAACGCCGTTTTCATATTCTCCGAAAACTGCTATTTCGCCAATTCTGGGATAAAGCAAGGAAACGGCGTTGGTTGCATCGGAAGGAACTGCCTTCAAAATTCTCACACCAACGAAACTTGCCTTCACAGGCTCTTCCAAAACGAAGGTTTGATAACGCGCCTTCGACTCGTTGATATAATAAATAACCTTATTAGAAGCATTATAGAGAGTTTCGAAGCTATCGCTCATATAAACCTCATATTCATAGGTTCTTAAGCTTTCGCTCGAATGATGAGAGATAAAGAACTTTTCAATTTTTGCGCTTTCTCTTAAAGCGAGGTTTATATCAATGTGAACTCCGCTTTTGAATTTTTTAACTCCGCCAACCTCTTCCATAAACACTATTGTCTGTCCAACAGCATTTTCAGCGCCTATATCAGAATGAGAGTCGGCATTGAGGTCGAGAATGTCGTTTTCGGTTCTGTAGTTATGAACTGCTCCTGCCTTGCCTTCGGTTGAATTATCATAACCGATAATATTCATATAACCCGGGAAAATATTTGCTTTTTCAGTTGTGTTCGTTATATCCGCCGCAAGGTTATATTCCGTTGCAAGCTGAGATTTGCTCAAGTTGTTAACCGCACTGTCTATAATGTCGGGGTCAAATTCCGGAATGGGGGCATCATATTTTCCGAAAACTGCTATTTCTGCGATTCTTGGATATGCCGTTTCTACTCCATAGCTTGTATCGAGCGGAAGTGCCTTTAAAATTCTAACTCCAACGAAGCTTGCAGTTTGCGCTTCATCTAAAACGAAGGTTTGATATTGGGATTTTTTCTCGTTAACGTAGGCAAATTTTTTGTTTGCGCTATTAAAAAGGCTCTCGTAGGTTTCGCTTATATAAATCTCATATTCATAGGTTCTTAAACCTTCTTCCGCATGGTGTGCCAAAAAGATTTTTTCAACCTCAGAGCTTCCGGCTAAAGAAAGAACAATGTCATAATAAACTTCGTCAATATACTCCTTAACGTCGCCATTCTGACGCATATTAAGAATAAATCCGTCTGCATTTCGAACATTAATATCAGAATGGGTAGCAACATTTCCGTCGATTATGTCGTTATCCGTTGCGTAGTTGTGCGTTGCTCCCGTTTTTATTCCTTCACCATCGTTTCCCAAAACCAAGAAGGTTCCGTTTTTGGGAGGATTTTCCGTCGTATTTGCTTTTATATAAGAAGAGAGGTTGCTCGAACTCTTAAGGCTGTTAATACATACGGTCGCATTAACGAAACTGTCAGGGTCTTTATCATTCACATTTTCACAGGTTCCGAAAATAGCAAGCTCTCTGATTCTTGCGCCCGAATATGGACGATCTTTTGCTGAAAGGTCTTGGGTTACACCCTTATAGATTCTTATACCAAAATATTTTGCCTCTATTTCCTCGGAAAAACTAAAATATTGCGCACCGGTTTTTGCGGTGTTTTCATAATGATATATTTTGTTACTGTCGTTATAAAGGGTTGCAAATTCATCTGAAGCGAAAATTGCATATTCCTCCGTGTAAAGGGTATTGTTGGATTCGTTGCAACCCGCAAAAAGGAAGGCGTTTATTTTTGCCTCTCCCATCAGATTGAAAACTATATCGATAGTATTTCCCGTCCAGTTTCCTTCCGAATCGAGGAAGGGAACGTTATAGTCGTTATGCTTTTCGTTGATAATACCATTAGTTGCATTAAATCCCGAAACGCTTATATAATCAGGAAGGGTTGTAGTTTCCCCATCGCTCGGAGTGTTTTTTATAACGTTGACCATTCCACCCACCTGATTACTGCCAATACCGAAATTTTTAACGATATTCTCATCAGAATTGGTTCTTGAAGCAAGGTCTTGAACCTTAGAAATATCAGTTTCAACAGTTACTTGCTGTTCGGCCAAAGCGATACTCGGAATGCTAAGCATAACCATTGCTAAAGCCAAAATTAAACTAATAAATTTTTTCATCACTTTTTCTCCTTTTTATAGAAATTTGTATTATTTTTATATATGGAATTATATCATAGCAAAAAAGCTCTGTCAATAGAAATTTATAGATATTGGCTTTTTTGTTGAACTTTTGATGTTTTTTACAACTCTAATCAAAATACAATTCAAAAAACACTTGCAAAATGGAAAATTTTATGTTAAAATCTTTGTAGCTTTCAAGAGGGAGTAGCTTGCGAAATATCGTTGCGGTAGCGTCATTTCGGGTTTTTTAAACCCCGCGACCGCATTAAAAAGCGAGACTCATATTGCGTTTTTTGCAATATGGGTTTATTTTTTTGGATATTTAAAGAGCTTTCCCGAAAGAATAATTTAAAAGGAGAAATTTATAATGGACATTCTTTATGAAAACATTTTGGCCATTGATTATAGAATGGTTATAATGTGGCTCATTGGCGGACTTCTCATTTTTCTTGCTATTAAAAAGGATATGGAACCAACCCTTCTTCTTCCAATGGGATTCGGAACGATTCTCGTAAACCTTCCTTTCTCCGGAGCCATAACCCAAGGCGAAGACCCCGGAATTCTTGACGTTCTTTTCAAAGCAGGTATCGACCATCATTCGGCAGAGCTTTTCCCGATTGTTTTGTTTATCGGAATCGGCGCTATGATTGACTTTGGCCCTCTGCTTTCAAATCCGAAATTAATGATTTTCGGCGCGGCGGCTCAATTTGGAATTTTCTTCACTCTTTGCCTCGCTTCTATGTTCTTCCCCTTAAACGATGCGGCATCTATCGGTATTATCGGCGCGGCAGACGGCCCGACAGCTATCGTTGTTGCACAGAAGCTTGACTCTAAATTCCTTCCTGCGATAATGGTTGCGGCTTATTCTTATATGGCGCTCGTTCCCATTATTCAGCCCCCCGTTATCAAGCTTCTAACAACCAAAAAAGAAAGAATGATAAGAATGCCTTATGAGCAGAAAAACGTTTCTAAGCTCACAAGAATTCTTTTCCCCATTATCATAACTGTTGTTGCAGGTCTTGTTGCTCCTTCTTCGGTTGCCCTCGTTGGCTTCCTTATGTTCGGAAACCTTATCAGAGAATGTGGCGTTCTCAATTCCCTTTCCGAAACTGCTCAGAAGGTTCTTGCAAACCTTATTACGATATTCCTCGGAATCACTATTGCTTCTCAGATGAAATACGATTCCTTCCTCGCTCCCGAAACGCTTCTTATCCTCGTTCTCGGACTTTTCGCCTTCATATTCGATACTGCGGGCGGTGTTCTTTTTGCAAAATTCTTAAACCTTTTCCTCAAGAAAAAATTCAACCCCATGATAGGCGCCGCAGGTATTTCTGCATTCCCGATGGCGGGCAGAATCGTTCATAAAATGGGCAGAGAAGAAGACCCCGACAACTTCCTTCTTATGCACTCAATGGGCGTTAACGTTTCAGGTCAGATAGCTTCCGTTATCGCAGGCGGACTCATTCTTAGCTTCTTCGGTTGATAAAGGAGGATAACTACTATGGATTTTTTAAGCAATTTCAACCCAATAAAATTTATCGAGTCAAGCGAATATATGGGCAAGGGTATGCTTGCAATTATTATAGTTATGGGCGTTCTTATCCTCATAACAACCCTTCTCAATAAAATCCCGACGAAAAACGATAACGATAAATAATCAAGGCTTTAAACTGTCTGTTTTCTCTTTTGAAACAGACAGTTTTTTT
Organism: Acutalibacteraceae bacterium; assembly: GCA_045630885.1. Classification (GTDB taxonomy): domain Bacteria; phylum Bacillota; class Clostridia; order Oscillospirales; family Acutalibacteraceae; genus UMGS1532. The sequence continues at coordinate 4,009 of JAZQTQ010000004.1, read as the reverse complement.
ATAGGTTATTGACTTTTTTTCATTTAGATATATAATAAAAATGCAAAGAAATTTTAGGAGTTGATTTTATGAAATTTGATATTTCAAAATTGGATATTGAAGATTTGGTAGGTCAGGTTTTATGCCCTTCTATAAGCAGGAAAAGCGACCCTGAGAAAGTTGAAAAAATGTTTCGTGAAGAAAAGCCCGGCGCATTTTTCGTAACACATATGTCGAAGGAAGAAATAAAGCACTACACCGATATTGCAAACAAATATTCGAAGGTACCGGTTATCGTTTGCAGCGATGTTGAAAACGGCCCGAATATCGTTATCGACGATTCAGGCTCTTTCCCTAAGCCTATGGCTTGCGGAGCCGCAGACAGTCCCGAACTGTTGGAAGAAGCAACCGAAGCTGCCGCCGCTATTTGTCGCAAAAACGGAGTTCATTGGACCTTCGCGCCCGTTGTTGATATAAACTATAATTTCCGTTGCCCCGAAATTAATACCCGCGCGTTTTCCGACGATCCTGAACAGGTTATTAAAATGAGTAAAGCTTTTATAAGGGGTATCCAAAAAGATCATAATATGGTTGCCTGCGTAAAGCATTTCCCCGGTCAGGGAACCGATGAGCGCAACGCCCATTTCTGCGTTACTTCAAACGATATGACAAAAGAGGAATGGATGGAAACCTACGGTCGAGTTTATAAAGAAGCCTTCAAAGAAGGCGTTGGGTCTGTTATGATTGCCCACTGTGCTCTGCCCTTCTGCGAAAAGGACGTTGACCCGATTTTAGGTTGTCCTCCCGCAATTTTAAGCAAAAGCATTATGACCGATTTGCTCAAAAACGAACTGGGCTTTGAGGGGTGCGTTGTATCCGACGCTATGTGTATGGTTGGCGCAGTTGCTCGTTGCCCTATTGATAAGCTCGCAATAAATTTCCTGAAAGCGGGCGGAGATATGGTGCTTTTCAACGAAAAGGACGACCGCCAAAATATACTAAACGCAGTTAAAAATGGAGAACTTCCGATTGAAAGACTAAAAGACGCCGTTGCAAGAATTATAAAGATGAAGGAATGGGCGGGACTTTTCGAAAATCAGGAAGAAATTGAAGAAAAAATAACCCTAAAACGCCCAATAGAAAAAATTGCAACCGATATTGCAGAAAAAAGCATAACCCTAAACAGAAATTTTGATAACGTGATTCCTTTGGATATACCCCCAAAATCGAAGCTTTTATTCATTAACATTGTCAATAACAGACACAAAATCGAGCATACCGGACACGAATTTGACGCTATGAAGGAGGAGTTCGAAAAAGAGGGATACACGGTTGATGTTTTAACCACGCCCTACCACTATGAAATCGAAAATATAATAGACAACTATGAGGCTGTGCTTATCAACTATAAGCTCGACGTTGAAATGTATCACGGCGGAACCTTCCGAGTTGGCTGGGACAATATCTTCCATTTTTGGAGAGGTTATGTTTTTAATGCAAAAAGGCTTATTTGTACCTCCTTTGGCGACCCATATAAGCTCTTTGATTTGCCCTTCTTAAAGACCTACTTAAATGCTTATTCTTCAACCGAAGAAAGCCAACGCGCAGCAGCAAAAGTTATAATGGGAAAAATCCCCGCTATAGGCAAAAGTCCCGTCGAGCTTAAAGGCTTCTTTGAAAGAGAAATATAATAAAATAACAATTTCTAAAACAAATTATTTTTCTTTCGTACGAAAGACAAAAAAATTAGAAAATTTTTCAAAAAATTGTGGTAATTTATAAACATCTGTGTTATAATCTTTTTGTATAATTATTTCTATTGTGAAAAAAGGTGTTAAAACAATGAATATCATCACCATCAGAGAGTTATTCAAAAAAAAGGAAGAGCTCGGCGGAAAAAACGTTGAGGTATGTGGCTGGGTGCGCTCTGTCAGAGCCTCTAAAAATTTCGGTTTCATCGTTCTTAACGACGGAACCTATTTCGAGCCTATCCAGATAGTTTATGATGAAAAAATCGAGAATATGGAAGAGGTTTCAAAGCTTAACGTTGGCTCTGCGCTTATAGTTAAGGGTGAATTTCTTTTAACCCCCGATGCAAAGCAACCGTTTGAAATTCACGCAACCGAGGTTTTAATCGAAGGCGAATCGACCCCCGATTATCCCCTCCAGAAAAAGCGCCACACTTTGGAATACCTCAGAACTATGACCCATCTTCGCCCAAGAACCAACACCTTCCAGGCAGTTTTCAGAGTTCGCTCGGTTATCGCTTATGCTATTCATAAGTTCTTCCAGGAGAGAAACTTTGTTTATGCGCACACGCCTCTTATAACGGGAAGCGACTGCGAGGGCGCAGGCGAAATGTTCCAGGTTACAACCCTCGACCTTAACAATATCCCCCGCGATGAAGACGGTAATATCGATTTTAAAGAGGACTTTTTCTCGAAACCCACTAACCTTACTGTTAGCGGTCAGCTCAACGGCGAAACCTTCGCTATGGCTTTCAGAAATATCTACACCTTCGGCCCAACCTTCAGAGCCGAAAACTCAAACACCACTCGCCATGCGGCAGAATTTTGGATGATTGAGCCCGAAATCGCATTTGCGGATTTGCAGGACGATATGGAACTCGCAGAAGATATGCTCAAATTCGTTATTCGCTACGTGCTTGAAAACGCTCCCGAAGAAATGAACTTCTTCAACAGCTTCATTGATAAGGGTCTTATCGAAAGACTTAACCACGTTCTTAATTCCGAATTTGGCCATATAACCTATACCGACGCTATAAAAGAGCTCGAAAAGAATAATGATAATTTTGATTACAAAGTTTATTGGGGCTGCGATTTGCAGACCGAACACGAAAGATATTTAACCGAAGAAGTGTTCAAGCGCCCCGTTTTCGTTACCGACTATCCGAAGGAAATCAAGGCTTTCTATATGAAGCTTAATCCCGACGGAAAAACCGTTGCCGCTATGGACTGTCTTGTTCCGGGCATCGGCGAAATCATCGGCGGCAGCCAGAGAGAGGACGACTACGAGCTTCTCACAAAGAGAATGGAAGAAATGGGCCTTAATAAAGAAGATTACGGCTTCTATCTCGACCTTCGTCGCTATGGTTCTGCTCGCCATGCAGGCTTCGGCTTGGGATTTGAGAGATGCGTTATGTATCTCACGGGTATGTCTAATATCCGCGACGTTGTTCCCTTCCCAAGAACTGTTAACAACTGCGATATTTAATCGGTTGACAAATAGCGAAAAACTTGATATAATTAAGAAAATAAAGGCTTTGACGGAAAGAGTAGTTGATTTATAAGCTGACCAGAGAGAGGAAGCATTTGCTGGAAGTTTCCTTTGCCGAAAACTCAATGAACACCATTCCTGAGCCGCAAGGCAGAAATTATAGTAAGCCAAGCCGTTTTCCGCGTTAAGGACAACTTAAGTTAAAATTCAAGGTGGAACCGTGCAAATTTTTTAAACTTTTGCACCCTTGAAGATATGAAAATTCTTTTCTTATCTTCAAGGGTGCTTTCTATTTTTAAAATTAAGGAGAAAAAATTATGAAGGTTATTTTTAATGACGGAACTGTTGGCGAAGCCGCAAAAGAAGAAGAACTTCACATTCTTCGCCATTCCGCAGCACACATTATGGCGCAGGCTATAAAACGACTTTTCCCCCACGCCGACTTTGCTTATGGACCCGCAAACGAAAAGGGTTTCTATTATGACGTTGATTTAGGGGACACAAAGCTCACCGATGAGGATTTGGAAGCTATCGAAAAAGAGATGAAGAAGATAGCGAAAGAAAATCTTCCTATCCGCCCTTATATTCTTCCCCGTGAAGAAGCTATAAAGCATATGGAAGAACTCGGCGAAAAATACAAGGTTGAGCATATTGGCGACCTTCCCGAAGACGCTCAGATAAGCTTTTATAAGCAGGGCGACTACGTTGATATGTGCGTAGGCCCCCACCTTTGCTACACCAAGGCATTAAAGGCATTTAAGATTACACAGCAGTCGGGCGCTTATTGGAAAAA
>JAZQTQ010000003.1:0-57280 GCA_045630885.1 Acutalibacteraceae bacterium | reverse complement strand
CGAAGAATTTTAAAGATGCGGATTTTTGGGTTTGCAAGGCAAAAACGCAGTCAATCCTTTGTGGATTGACGAGTATTTTAACAAAGAAAACGCGTAAATCTGCTCTTTAAAATCAGGTTCGGATTATCCGCGTTTGCTTATCTATTGCAGACATCGGATAGACATTAAGCAACAGAAATAACCCTACGATTAATGATAAGATTTTAACGAGTTTTGTTTTTCTTTTTGATTTTTTCATATTGACCAAACTTTCTTTACGTTCATTTTAGTACGCTCAAAAGCACTTGTCGAGTGTTCTGACAAAGCGGGTCGATTTTTAACGTGTTTATAACTAAACGGCATTTTGGCATAATTACGTTAGTTTTTTAAATATTCAATCAGCATTTCCTTTTGGCAGTTTAGTTTTCCTTGAGAGTAGTTTCCTTTTCCGCCGCCACGGCCACGGAAGGCTTCGTTTAAGGCTTTGGTTATTTCGGAAACGTTTTCCGTTTCGCTTAAAATCATATAAATAAACTCGTTTTTGCCATTTTCGGAAAAGAGAAGGACTCTGCCGATTTTCTCGTTTTCTTCCAGAAGCTTGTTGGCGCAAAAGCTTAAATCCTGATAGGTTTTATTTTCCAAAAAGCCTATTGCATCGGTTCCGATTATGCTCGTTTCGAGTTCATAAAAGGCTAATTTTCGGGATAGCTCCTTAATTTCGTTCTGACAGGAATTAAGAGCCTCCAAAACCCTTTCGGTTTCCTTGGCTGTTTCCTCTCGCTTTGCCGAAAGAAGGCTCATCAGCTTTGCATTTTCACTATGGAGCTTTTTATGGTCTTCGAGCGCCAGTTTTCCGCAGACAATCGTTATTCTCATTATATTTTTCTTGAGCTTATAAGCGCCTATGATTTTTATGCTTCCGATTTCGCCCGTCGTATTCACGTGGGGCGCACAGCAGGCGCATTTATCTATGCCCTCAATCTCGATAATTCTTATATTATCCATCTTTTCGAGCTTGGCGCGGAATTTTATCCCCTCTAATTCTTCATCGGTTGGGAAAAGAATATTTATTTTTCGGTTTTCATATATGGCGCGGTTGGCAAGAAGCTCCGCCTCATCTAATTGGCGCTCCTCTAAAATCATATCTATATCCATCGTTGCACATTCGTCGTTAAGATGAAAGCCGACGTTTTCAGCGCCGAAAAGGTTATGCAAAACTCCGCAGATAAGATGCTCGCCCGAATGGTTTTGCATTCTTATAAAACGGGTTTCAAAGTCGATTTCGCCCTTGATTTTTTCGCCAATTTCAATGGATTTCGGCAAAATATGATAAATTTCGCCATTTTCTTCTCTGACGTCCAAAACCTCGATACCGCCGATAGTTCCCTTGTCGGCATATTGTCCGCCCGATTCGGGGAAAAAGGCGGTTTTATCTAAAATAATACCAAAATTATCGCCAAAAGGCTTGCATTCTAAAACGCAAGCCTCAAAACTTTTTATATAAGAATTTTTCGAATATAATTTCTCAGTCATTTTATTTACCAACTGTTACCTCATAAGGATTTTCGATTGCCGCTTCGGCACATTCGATTATAAGATTTCCCAATTCATCTGCGGTTGTCGTTATTCCGAGAGCCGCCAAATCCTGAACGCCTGCATTAAGGGTTGCTCGGCAGGTTGAATCGGTTAAAATACCCGACAAATCAGCATCGGGAAGGAGAGATTTAAACCAAGTGCAAGAGGCGAGAAGCCTTGCATAGTTAAAATTTAAGTGAAGGTCATCTCTTTGCATATTATCGCCGATGATGGTGTTTCTCATATTCTGAACGGCATTTCCTGTGGGAATAAGATTCGTGAAAAGACCCGACGGCATAACGTAATTTTTAACAACGTCGATTATGGAATCATACATAACCTTCTGGGTTCCGTAATTTACGTATGAGCCGCCATTGGTTACGTTTTCAAAATCGCAAAAGGTTACAACGTTTGAATTAATCTCGCTCGCCTGCACGCTTAAATTTATTCCAAACGTCGCAACAATAAGCGCCAAGCTTAAGAAAATCGCTACTGTCTTTTTCATATTTTTTCGCCTTCCTTTACCTGCTTTGTTTTTTAAAACACACCTTTTGAAAAAAGTCCCCTTGTGTATTCATTTGGGCAATATGAATTTTTCCCCATATATGAGCCTAAAACTTTTTCGATTTCTTCTTGACTTTCAAGAACAAAATCGAGAATTATGAAATCGAGAGCCGAAAATTCATTGATTCTGTCCCCCAAAAAGGTTGGACGGGGATTAAAAATTTCGGCAAATCCGCCTCTGCAATAAAGCGGAAATTTTTCTCCTTTTCTATCGGTTAATTGGTTTTCGCAGTTTTTGCAACCAACGCCGGAATTTATCGGACAATTCCTTGTCAGCATCAATTTTTCTCTGCCGTAGCATTTAGCACCTATAGGAATTTCGTTGGAAAAGCGCTCAAAATCCGAGCATTTTGTTTCGCAGCTTAAGGTTATGGCATCGGCGCCCAAGTCTGACAACACCTCGGCAGACAAGGGGTTCAGCACGTTCATTTCGCTTGAACAAAGGGCAAAAAGACCCAAATCCTTGGCGATTTTAAGACCGCTTAAATTTCTTATGTAAACTGCGCCAACAGTTTTTGCTTTTTCAAAACATTTATCTATAAAAGCCGTTTCGCTCATTCCTGCGGGAATATCTGCGATAATTTTAACGCCCTTTATTTGCTCGGCTTTTTCAATTTGTTCCGCCGGCAAAATAACTGCGTCAACGCCCTCCAAATTTACTCCTTCGAGCATTTCTGCGCTTCTGAATCTTGCGATTATGGAAGCCTTTTTGCCCTTGCTTCTAAGGAAATTCGGAATAGGGGTGGCGATGATCTTATAGCTTTCAGAAACCATTCGCATTTGGTTTAATTTCGAAACCGCATTTCTTCTTAGTTCATTAAGTTCGGAGGCCCTTAAAGAAAGATTTTCCCCGATTTCTGCTGAAAAACTATCGAGAATATAAGGCGTTGAACCTAATTTGCCTATTTGCGAAAGGGCAAAATCTTTATCCACAGGACGATTTATAGCGGCTTGAGGAACGGCTCCCAAAACGCAGGCTTCGTTTTTGCCGTCGCTCAAAATAAGGCTTGACGCTTCTCCCTGCTTGCAAAGGAATTTTGCGTCTATTTTAACCCTTTGAAATTCGTTTCTGAAAAATTCATGGGTCTGATTTTTTATTTCTCGGCTGAGCGCGATATTTTCATCGCTTCTGATTCCGAACATATCCTTCCTGTTGCCCGAAAAATAGCCGTCTGTGAAACCGTTTCTGGAGAAAACGCCTTCCAAAAGTTCGAATTTTTCCTTTGAAATCTTTCCTTTGTCGAGCCTTTCTCTGTAAGCCGAAACCGCCGCCGCAACGTATTCGGGGGGCTTCATTCTGCCCTCGATTTTTAAGGAATCAACTCCGATTTTTTGAAGGGCATCAATATGTTCAATCAAGCAAAGGTCTTTAAGGCTCAAGCAAAAATCATCTGCTTTGTTTCTTGCTGAAAAAGGAAGTCGGCAGGTTCCTGCGCAAAGGCCGCGATTTCCGCTTCTGCCTCCTAAATATGCGCTCATAAGACAACCGCCCGACATACTCATACAAAGCGCACCGTGAATGAAAACCTCAACCTCGATTTTCAAATCGTGCGCCTTTTCTGTTAAAACCTTCAGCTCTTCAAAACTCATTTCACGAGAAGGAACAACCCTCGAAAAGCCCATTTCCTTCAAAAGGTATAAGGCGTCGGGGGTGTGAACGGTTAATTGGGTTGAAGCGTGCAAAGGCATATCGGGGATTGCTTGGTGAATAAGTTTTGCAAGTCCCAAATCCGCCAAAATAAGCCCGTCAACGCCGAGCCTTGCCGCCATTTTTGCGGTTTCGAGCGCTTCTTTTAATTCGTCGCCATAAATAAGAGTGTTCAGGGTTAAATAAACCTTAACGCCCCTTAGCTTGCAATTATTAACGGCTTCCTTCATTTCTTCTTCGGAAAAGTTTTCTGCATTTCTTCTGGCATTAAAACTTTGCGCGCCAAAATAAACCGCATCGGCGCCCGACCTTAATGCCGCCAATAAAGTTTCTTTTCCGCCGACAGGCGCCAAAAGCTCCATCAAAGCTTGTCCACCTTTTCTAAAAGCGCTCTGTTTTCGCGTGTTATTCTTTCGATTTCTCTCAGCGCTTCTTCTTTTTCGAGCCTGAGTTTTGCTCCAACCTGCATCGCAACGGAGGACTGCGCCTTTAATTCTTCACATTCGATTCTGCGTTTTTTTGCTTCGTCGCAATATTGAAGCGCAGCAATGGAAACAACCATCGAGGGAGAAAGATACTTATTGCTGTTTGTAAGCTTCGCAATTCTTCTGTTTAGTTCCTCTGCAAGAGCCTTTATATAAGACTCTTCTTCCTCTGTATTAATAGTGAATTCCGAGCCTGCGATATTAAGCTTTACTTTATTTGCCACCAACGCTCAACTCCTTAACTTTAACTTGTGTTTTTATAAATTTTATTTTAGCATAATTTTATGCAAAATTAAAGGCTTTTTTCCAATTTAATTAAATTTTGTAAGATTTGTCAGTTATTAAACTCAAACTTTGTGTAAAAATACGAAAAGGAGGAAACAATATATGGAAAAGAAAAAATTATATATGGGCGCAGCGGCGATAGGCTTTGTAAACGGACTTTTCGGCGCAGGCGGAGGAATGCTTGCGGTTCCGCTTTTGAAAAAATCGGGAATGGGCGAAAGACTGGCGCACAGAAGCTCCCTTCTTCTGATTCTGCCTTTAACGGTGTTTTCGGTTTTTCTCTATTATCTCGATGGTAAGATTGCCCTTTCAAACGCCTTCGACTACCTTATTCCGGGCGCCGTCGGAGCGCTCATCGGAACGTTTTTAATTGCCAAACTTCCCGCAAAGCTATTAAAGGGCAGTTTTTCTTTGTTGCTTATATATTCGGGAATAAGGATGCTTTTAAAATGAATTTTTGGGATTTGATTATGCCTTTTATAGCGGGAATTATGGGGGCGATGGGGCTCGGTTCGGGAACGGTTCTGCTCCTTTATTTAACCCTTATAAAAGGGGTTGACCAGCTTTCGGCTCAGGGGATGAATCTGCTCTTTTTTATCCCGATAAGTTTAATTTCGCTTTCGGTTTATATCTTTAAAAAACGAATAAAGATAAAGCCCCTGATTCCTCTCGTTTTATGGGGATTGCCCTTCTGCTTTTTGGGTTTCATAACCGCTTCAACCTTAGGTAATGCCTACAGCTCAAAATTTTTCGGAATTTTGCTCATTTTTATAGGGGTAAAGGAGTTATTTATTAGTAAACACGAATAATATTTGTTTTTTGGCTCTTTAACCCTTGATTTTTTCCATAAAATAGGATAAAATATAGAGGTATTAATTCTTTAGGAGGAATAAAAATGTTAGTTTCAGCAAAAGAAATGCTCACAAAAGCAAAGGCAGGCAAATATGCCGTTGGCCAGTTTAACATCAACAATCTCGAATGGACAAAAGCCATTCTTTTAACGGCTCAGGAAATGAATTCTCCCGTTATTCTCGGTGTTTCCGAAGGCGCAGGTAAATATATGTGCGGCTATACAACCATCGTTGGTATGGTTAACGGAATGATAAACGAGCTCGGAATCACAGTTCCCGTTGCTCTTCATCTTGACCACGGTTCTTATGAGCACGCAAAGAAGTGCATCGAAGCAGGTTTCTCATCTGTTATGTTCGATGGTTCTCATTATTCAATCGAAGAAAACATCGCTAAAACCAAGGAGCTCGTTGAGCTTGCAGAATCCAAGGGAATTTCTTTGGAGGCTGAGGTTGGCGCTATCGGTGGCGAAGAAGACGGTGTTGTCGGAAGCGGCGAAGTTGCAGACCCTGAAGAATGTAAAATGATTGCTGATTTGGGCGTTACAATGCTCGCAGCAGGTATCGGTAATATTCATGGAAAATATCCTGAAAATTGGGCAGGACTTTCCTTTGATACTCTTGCTAAGATTCAGGAGCTCACAGGCTCTATGCCTCTCGTTCTTCACGGTGGTACAGGAATCCCAACCGAGATGATTCAAAAGGCAATTTCTCTCGGCGTTTCCAAAATCAACGTTAACACAGAATGTCAGCTCGCATTCGCTGCTGCAACAAGAAAATATATCGAAGCCGGCAAAGACCTTCAGGGCAAGGGCTTCGACCCAAGAAAGGTTCTTGCTGATGGTTTCGAAGCTATTAAGGAAACCGTTAAAGAAAAAATGGAGATTTTCGGCTCGGTTAATAAGGCTTAATTTCCAAATAATATAAACCTTTTAACACCCGATATCGCCTATGCATATCGGGTGTTTTTAAAATAAGGAGGAAATGAATAAATGTCCGAAAATAAATGGCTTTATGACATAACGGTTGTTGTTCCGATTTATAACGTTGAGGAATATCTTATTGAATGTCTTGATTCAATAAACAACCAAACGAAGGATAATATTCAGGTTATACTTATCGACGACGGTTCGCCTGATAAGAGTGGCGAAATGGCAGATGAATATTGCAAATCCCATCCGAATTTCGAATGTCATCACATAGAAAACGGCGGACTTGGACACGCAAGAAACTATGCAATTCCCCTCGCAAAAGGCAAATATATCGGCTTTGTTGATTCGGACGATATTATTCCCAAAAACTACTATGAAGTGCTTTTCGCAACCGCAGAAAGAAACGGTAGTGAAATGGCAACCTGCGCCGACATCAGATTTAACAGTACGGGCTTTTTTGAATCGAAGCTTCATAATTCGGCATTTTTGCCCATTAAAGAAGAATCAACGCATATAACGAAGGACCTTTCTTTAATCTACGATACAACCTCCTGCAACAAGCTGATCAGAATGGATTTTATTAATGAATATAATTTCCGTTTTCCCGAAAAAATGCTTTACGAGGACATTCCCGTTATAATCCCGATGCATTGTCTGGCAAAAAACGTGTCGATTGCAAAATCGGTGTTCTATTATTGGCGCCAGAGAGATGGCGTTACAACCTCCATAACTCAAAACATTTCAAATTTAAAAAATCTAACCGACAGAATCGCAGTTATGGAAATGAATAACGAGTTTTTCAAAAAACACGAAATTTCTGAAGACCTCGTTCGCGCAAAACTTATAAAGGACCTCGAAGTCGACCTTTCGATTTTTGTTAATAACTGCAGACTTTTGCCCGATGAAACTGCTTTGGAGGTTATCGAGCATATAAACGCTTATATGGATAAATATATATCCGACGATATTTTGAATTTAACTAACTTAAACTGCAGACAGAAGTTTACCCACGTTAAAAACCGCAATCTCGAAGCGTTAAGAAACCTTATAGAAAACCAAAGCAACTACTATAATGCTCCCATAGAAGAAAAAGACGGAAGATTTATAATCGACTGCTCTGAGGAGCTGTATTCTATACCCAATAAAGACGTTACGGCGGATATTAAGAAATTCCACCCCAAAAAGAACCTAAAGAGATTTAAAGCAACAGATACTTGCGCCGGCTTTTTATATTCTATTTATATTCCGAGGGTTAATTTAAAAGAGGGCGACCAAACGATAACCGCCTCCCTTTATAACCCCGTTTCGGGAGTCAAAATCCCCTTGCCCGTTATCCCGGCTAACAGCAACTACTTAACCTTAAAAAGAGGCTTTGTTTTCGATGAATATAGCCAAAAGGAATCTCGCTATAACCTCGACGGCGCAGGCTTTGAGGTTGTAATAGACGCCGAAAATTTGAATTTAGGCAACGACTCCTTAGGAGAAAATTATATTCTTATAGATTATAAAAACCGTGCTTCAGAAGGTTCGGTTATGCTTGGAAGTGCTCTCGAAGTAACCCAAGAAAAGCTTAATGGTTCTGCAATTCTTTCTGCCGACAAGCGAATTTCATTTGAAATTAACGATAATGGCGACGTTGCGGTTTTTGTCGAAAAAGCAGAGATTTCGTTGGTTAAAGCAGAATTTTATAAAGATTCTCTTGTTCTTGAAACCAATGCGCAGGCCGATGCGCTCTATATTAAGAATTCTCTTTCGGGCGAGAACGTTAAGCTCGAAAAAGAAGAAAACAACCGTTTCATTTTGTGGGCCGAACTTATCGAAGAAGCTCAATACACTTTCCTTTATGAGAAAAACGGAGAGGTATTGCCGATTTATTCGCAATCCAACAGTTCCGTTTTTGAAACCTCTAAAGGCTTTATTTTGCTTTCCTCCGTCAAGAGCCTTGAGCCGAAACTTTCGCTTTTCCCCGCGCTTGGACTTTTGAAATCGGTTAAAACAGATGAAGAAAATCCAACAATTTTCAAATTCAAAACTACCCTCTTTGCAAAAGCAGAGTCGCTTAACGGCTTCCTTTCGGCAGAGCTCGGATTTATGGATACCGTAACTCGCAAATTCTATCGCCTGAAGACAAGAAAGCCCGTTATAGAATCAAACGAAACCGATATAAACTTCGTTGTCGACTTTTCAAACGAAAAGTTGTTAAAAAATCTTCACGAAACCGAAACTCCGCTTTTATTAAGGCTCAAATTTGAATCCGCAAGCGAGATTTTGGTTCCCGTTTTCACGTTAAAGGCAATTAATAAAAATATAAACGTTGACGGCCTTAAATTGAGATTTTACAATTTAGGCAAAAACGTTGCCGCTATCAGGGCTTGGCAGGTCTGGAGCGAGGAACAAGATACGCTTTTCAAAAGACGCGCGCTGATAGATAAGAATTATCCCCTTTTCCGCCAAGAGAAAATCAACCCCAAAAGGATAATATTCGAATCGATGTGGGGCGACAAATATAGTTGCAATCCGAGAGCGCTATATGAATATATTGATAAAAACTATCCCGAATATGAATGTATCTGGGCGCTCAAAGACTCTCATTATCCCATAAAGGGCAGAGGAAAGCGAGTTCGCTATGGCTCTTTGGAATATTATCATTATCTTGCAACGGCGAAGTATCTCGTTAATAACGTTAATTTCCCCAAAAATTACGTTAAGAGAAAAGGGCAGATAGAGGTTCAAACGATGCACGGAACACCTCTTAAAACCTTCGGACTTGAGGTTCCGGGAGAGTTCCCGACAGAGGCTCTGCGTCAGGAATACATTGATAAAAACAAGCGTTGGAACTTCCTTTTGGTTCAGGGTAAATTTATGAAGGATAAGTCGATGGACTGCTTCGGAACACCTGTTAAAATCTTAAAATCAGGCTATCCCAGAACCGACGTTTTGTATAATGCAACCGAAGAAAAAATTTCTGCTCTGAAAGATAAATTGGGTATTCCCAAGGGCAAAAAGGTTGTGCTTTATGCTCCGACGTGGAGAATAAGAAACAAGTTTGATATGCAGCTCGATATTGAACGTTTTAAACGAGAATTTGGCGATACCCACATTTTGCTGATAAGAATTCATCATTTCTCCGCGGCAGGCTATAAGGTTCCCGAAGACAATGAAATTATCTTTGATATGAATAAATATCCTTCTATTGAAGACCTGTATATCGTTTCCGATACGCTTATAACCGACTATTCTTCCGCCCTTTTTGATTATGCAATGACGGGCAAGCCTATGCTTTTCTATATCCACGATATTGAAGATTACAGAGATAATCTCAGAGGAATGTATTTCGATATTGAAAAAGAGGCTCCCGGAGCGCTTGTTTACACCAACGACGAACTTATGACAGCGCTCAGAGAACCCGAAAATGCGATGAAAGAATCCGAGAGCAGAAGACAGAAATTTATGGATAAATACGTTACCTACGAATCCGAAAACTCCTGCAAAATCATCGTTAAAAAGGTGCTCAAAAACGTTAATTCCATTCCCGCAAGACTCAATAGAAGAAAAATTCGCAAGGAAATGGAAGCTCAAGCCAAAAACAAATAAATTTTTTAAAGACTAAAAACAAAAAAAGCGCCCGAAAGAGATTAGTTTCTCCTTCGGGCGTTTGATTATTGGATTGACGAGTATTTTAACAAAGAAAACGCGTAAATCTGCTCTTTAAAATCAGGTTCGGTTTATCCGCGTTTGCTTATGTTGTTATTATTTTTTAACGGTAGTCTTTGATTCGCTTGAATTTTTAACTCCGCTAACCGTTCCGGCGTCATTTATCGATTCTTCTTTTTTCGGTATTTCGGTTAATTTTCCGTCAACAGAAGCATAAACGGGGTTTCTGTCATCAACCTCGAAGGATATATTGCAATCCTTGAAGGTTTTGAGATTGATTTTTGTTAAGCGTTCGTGGATAACGAGCTTCTTCAGGGATTTGCAACCCCAGAAGGAGTTACCCTTTATTTCACGAACCGTATCGGGAATATAAAGCTCCTCTAAGGATTCGCAACCAGAGAAAATTCCGTGTGGGATAACCGAAATTTTATCCGAAAGCTCGCATCTTTTCAGTTTTTGGCAATCTCTGAAAAGGCTTGTTCCGAGAATGGTTGTCGTATCGGGCATTCTCAATTCTTTTAATTCTTTACAGCCCGAAAAAGCACGGTCGTCAATCTGAACGAGCTTATTTGAAAGCTGGATATATTCAAGATGACTTGCCGAGAAGGCCTCGCTGCTGATTCGGGTGGTTAATGGGTGAAGCTCGTAGCGAGTTTCATCGGAAAATACGGGGAATCTGTAAACTATGGTTTTATCCTTGCTATATAAAACTCCGCTGTCGGTTGAAAGATAGGGGTTATCAATATCAACCTTAAATTCGTTGAAATATCCAAGCGCCTCGAAATCCGAAATAGCGTTAACGTTTTCGCCGATATGCAAGGAAATACCCTTGCCTTTTTCTTCAAAGTCAAGTCCCGAAAGCTGGAATGCCTCGTTTGGAATACGGATAACGCTGTTTTCAATCGCATAAGAAATCATACAGCCTTTTCCAACGATAAGCTCCTTGCCCTTGTATTTTTTCAGATAAGCGCTATCGAAGAATGCGTCGTTTGCGATGCTTGTAACCGATTGCGGAATTTCAATTTCCTCAGCGGTGCAACCTTTGAAGGCGGCATCTCCGATATAGGTTACGGAAGCGGGAATGTAAACCGCCTCTGCGCTTTCAAGGTTGGAAAAAGCCATACAGTCGATTGCCTTAACGTTTTTGGGGATAGCAAGATCGCTGTCGATTCCGTTATATTTTATAAGAACACCGTCGCCAACCGTTACAAATTTTGCTTCCTGCGCTCTGTACCAAGGCGTGTCGTGGAAGGCCTCGCCCATAACTCTGGTAACAGAAGAAGGAATTGTAACGCTTCTAAGGCTCTTAAATCCCTTGAATGCGCCGTTTCCAACCGCCTGAACACCGTCGGAAATTATAACCTTTTTGATGTAGCTGTTTTCTTCTCCGAAGGTTTCTCCGTTTATAACCGAAACCTTTATATTATCGAAATAGGTGGGGATTTTAAGGGTCTCGCGAGCCGAGAAATCGCCCGTATAATCCTTGCTCGAATAATATTTTTCGTGAGCGTCGGCATCGAAATAAATTCGGTTTCTGTTATCAATATAAAACCAGGGCGCAGATTCCGAATCGAAGCGAACCTCTTTTGCCTGTTCCTTTTTCTTTTTGCTGGCGTCGTCTTTAATTGATTCAATGGTTTTGTCCGAAAGGTTTCCGCTGCCGGTTGTATTGCAAGACGTGAAGGACATTCCAACAAGAACCAAAAGCAAAACTCCGAGTATTATCGCAACAACGGGGATAATTATATTATGGCCCGATTCTTTAGAAGAACGGTGCCCCATAACCATTTCATCGTTCATGCCATCAGTTGGATTGCGATGATAATGGTGGTGATGATGGTGGTGCTTCTTGCCCAAATTAACTCAGCCTCTTTCCAAACTTTAAAGTTATAATAAATAATATATACTTTAAGATTTTTAACATACGCATTTATTATAAGATATAATTCTCATTCTGTCAACCGCTAAAAACCTAAAAAAGGGATAGAGCTCTGAAGTCTATCCCTTTTCTGCTTTTAAATAAGCCTTATTTAATTATTCTTCTTCACCGAAGGAATCATCTGCCGAGGAATCCTGCCAGCCGCCCTCGCCATCGAGGACGGAAACGAGGCTGAGCGCCAGATAATCATCCTTAAGCGCCCCGATAAATTTGATTTCGGGAGAAATATATTCTTTTTTCATTTTTTCTCCTCCTTAAGCTATCTTGGGAAACTCATAATGAACCGGGTTTTCCGAAATCAGAACGCTTCCATCGGAAAATTCAACGAAGGCTTGAGCATATCTTGTAACGTTTGAAGTTGCCGATATGTTTTTGAGAGTTACCATAAAGTTGGTAACGCTTCCCTCAACATAACCTATCGGAATCGCGCCGTCGGCGAAAGCATCCTTCCAGCAAACGTTTTTATCCGAAAGGGTGTTATACTTTGTTTGAGAAAGGAACGCTACTCCGACACGTTTTATCGCCTTTCCTTCGGGGTTATTAACGTGGGCAAGGACGGTTAAGGTGCGTTTACCGCTCGCTTCGGTTCCGTTTTCCATTCTAACGAATTCAACGCTCAAAGTCTTCGGAGCTTCCTCTAAACCTTCAACGATATGAGCATTTCCAAAGGCATAAAAGCTGCTGACTCCGTTTTTGGCAACCGCGATAATAAAATCAGAATCCTTTAATTTCCAATATTTTGCATCTGAATCGGTTATTAGAATCTTATCATCGAAGCGAGGATGCTGAGTTTCAGAAGTGCCATCGGCTTTTTCGATAATAAGCTCATAGGTTGTTTCGGATTTTTTATAAAGCGCGCGGAAAACGATATCGGAGGTGATGGGAGCGGATACGTCCCCGCTCCAAGCGATATTTCCGTTTTCATCGGTCATCTTATCATATCCGAAAACGTTGGGAAGGAGCTTCTCGGCAACCGAAATATCTGCATCTGCCAGCGTTTCACCTTCATTGACGGAGGCGGTATAGATAATATTTCCGCTTCTATCGGAGAATTCTACTTTGCGCTTAATGCCGATAGTTCCGAATAATTGCAAAGCCGAAATTCTTGTTGCGGCACAAGTGTCAACACTATAACCTGTATGTTTTGAAAGGTAGCTGGAGCAGGATGAATAGATAACTATTGCAAAATACTTTGCACTCAGACCATCGGGGATATTGTACACCTGCAATGAAGGGTCAGTAAATCCGAGATAATCCCTTGCAACATCATCATTATAGGAATAAACAAGGCTTTCAGCATTATACAGGGCTTCCTTACTATTTGCAGCGTAAATATCGTAGGAGCCGAAACGAAGACCCTCGATTTTATGACCACCTATAACTAGATTGTAAACCGTTGCACCCTTAGGGAAGTAATATTCAAACTGACCGCGGCGGGTATAGTTTTCTAATCCTTGTGCGGCTATTGTATGCTGTCCCTCTGCATTTTGATAATAGGTGTAGAAGCCCTCTGAATTTCTGCCATATCCAACATTGTTATCGCTTATACGAATAACGTCGGAATTATCTACATATGAAAGGTTGGTATCGAGCAGACTGTTGGTGAAGGCAGCCTGTGTGGCAGAATTAAATGCACGGTAGCCGGCAGAACTATCACCGCCAACTGTATAAATAGAGTTAATATTACCCTCAACATTGTTATAAAGAACAGCATCGTTAGTGCCTATCTGAGCATAACCCTCAATATCGGAATTTTCGGTGATAAGGGTATTATCGGCACTATCGAATGTGCCCGCGGTGCCGTGTTCTTTCCAAAGCAGAACATTAACATCCTTGCCCTTATAGTTCTCTACATAACCCGCATCAGGGGTAAATTCTCCTTTGTAGGGGTTATCGGGAACAATGGGTGGGTCAAGCTGGGCATTGTCAATATAAACTTCTGCATCTGTGCCTTCTGCCAGCTCAACTCCTAAATAGTAATCGTCGGCACTTTCTACATTGAATGCCATATAATTGGTGACGAAGCCGTCGGAGATAGCTATATCTTTCTGTGCCAATACTTTACCTGTTCTTGCGTTAGCAACATAAAGCGTGGCAGAACCTGAAACAAGCTTTGTATCAATGCCAATTCTATGCTTTGCAGCAGAAACGTATAAGCCCTGATAAAGCTTACCACCGTCTTTGATATAACCATAGTGGTTTTCGAGACTTTCGGTTACAACTCCTACATTGCCGCTATACGACCAGTTGGCAAGACCTGCATAAGCATCCTCATAGCCTTCCTGTCCGAAAAGCGGGTGCTCGAAGTTACCTTGTTTAAAAGCTTTTGCATTGACCGACACACCTAAGTCAGTAATAAAGTTGGTGGCAGAATGCAAGCTTCCGTTAATCTGGAAGGGATAATAGTTGTTATGCATATAAACATCGGTAGAGCATCCTCCACCTACTCCGTTGGGGTCGGAATCATCCCAATGCCCGAATGAGCCTCGGTAACCCGAGAAGGTGTTATCGTGGATTTCAATGTTGCGAATACCACACTTGCTATAGTCAATCTTACCGGCAGACCAGTTGATGAAGGTCATACCCCAACCGCCGGACACGTTACAGTATCTGATGATTACATTCTGGGTTGAAACGTTGTCGGTGTCTTCGGCTGAATATCTCCAAAGATGATTTCTTGGGTCGAATCTACCGCTGGAACTAACCTTCATAGCATCATCGTTTACATAGGAGAACATTCTTTCAACGACACCACCTGTTCCTGCGGCATAACCGTCGCTGGAACTACAAGTGGCTTCAACCATAGCAACATTACCAACATATACATTCTTTTGTTCGCTAATAGATAAATTATAGCAGTTACATCTTTTAATAAGCAGATTTGAAATTTCGGCTGTATCAACTTTGTAGCCGCCTAAAAGAACGGTATGAAGTCGGCTATTACAGCCTTCCCAAAGTCTTGGGTCGCCACCATTTGAGGTATTCTCACAGTTACTACCTCTATCATCTCCGCGAAGTGTACCACCACCGGTGATTTTTACATTTTTCACTTCTCTTAAATAAAGCATGGGATAGTGGGTCGAAATTGCGATGTGAGCCCAAGGATTATCAAATACTGACTGAGGATGGTTGTGTCCATAAGAAAGCTTACAGTAAGAGCAACCACCCTTAATGCAATCACCTGCCGCCCATTTTTCATAGATAGCTTCGTAATCCGTTTCAGTCTGACTCTGCAAAAGAGTTGCTCCTTTTTCTATACGGAGCTCAATATTCTCTGCATTACGAATCATTATGCTGGTACAGGAATATCGCTTTCCATATTGAGTAGAGGTGTCACCCGGGATAACTACTACACCGCCACCCATAGCAACAACATCATCAATAGCTGCCTGAATTGCAGGTGTATCGTTGGTAAAACCGTCACCAACTGCACCGTAATCGGATACGTTTACTATATTTTTCTGATTTATTGCATTATCTAAGGTTTTCGCATAAGGATTGTTCTTGAAATCTTCAAAGTTATCAACTGTGAAACGGCTTGATACCTTAACGCCGTCTACCGCCACAATGAAGAGAGAACTAAGACGGCTTATATCATTTCTTTCGGCATTCTTCAAGGGAATAGTAAATGTGAAGGAAATGCCATCTGCCTTGGTTGTAGTGAGGATTTCGTCCTCGATGAGTTGAACATAAGGGTTATATATTGTTGTTTCGTAAAGTGTAACTGTCTTACCGGAATATTTGGAATCAAGTGTACCATTTATCGTTATGGTTTCTGCCTTTTCATCTGCAATACAAGAAGAAACAGAACCGGCATAATCATAAGAAAGGTCGGTTTCCCTTTCAAAACGAATAGAACCAAGCTCTATACTGCCTGCGGTGGCGCCTATAGGCTTCAGGCGGAAACCACGGAGCTCACCTGCAAAGGTACCTGCTAACGAAAGATTTACAAGATATGCCTTGTAGCCTGAATTAGGCTCGATATCTATTGTAACTGATTGATTATCATAATACTTATTAGTTGTGCTTAAATCGAAATCAACCTTTAATTTATTTGCCGAAGTATTGTTTTTAAGATACAGCAGAATACTGTTTCTTTCGGGCAGAATGGCTCTGTATTGATAGCCCTCTACCACACCTTCACGGCTTGCAGGAATTTTTATTATGGGAGAAGTGAGAGTTGCATTTTCGCCTATTATATTAAACACAAGACTCGTATCGGCGGAATTGTAAGAAACCGAGCCATTTTCTGCAGTAAAGCCTGTTGTTGACTTTTCGGCATCAAAGTTGAAATCCAAATCGTAGTTATCGGCATAGTCGTTTATATTGCTTCCGCCCGAAAGCTTCATTCCTCTAAAGGAAGGCTTAATGCCATAAGAATACAGAGCGATTCTTCCACTGTAGAAATCTTCGAAATTATTAGCACAGCCAAGTATCTTTTCGCCGTCTACATACATTTCGATTGCATCACTCTTAAAGACCGCTTTGATATCGTACCATTGACCCTCGTTTATTTCGGCGGTTTTACTTGCTAAAACCGTTTTAGAATTATCAAGGTTATTGTTGCGAACAATTTCCCAAGCGGAAGTAATCTTGTTGTAGCGGAAGATTAATTTATTGCCGCCTGCGGATTGATAATACACACCGAATTCCGAATGCTCAACGGGATTGCCTTGGTAGGTGCTTTCATATATGTTTTTCTGAGTTTCGAAACCGTCGGCCCTCATTCCAAACTCAACCGCATTATGGGTTGTGGCCGCCAACAAATCAATATTCTCACTGGCATAAGTAAAGCCGTAAACTTCCTGAACGTCATCAACGGTCTGAACTCTGTATTTATCTTTAATGTTCCAATCGGGATATTGAAGATTACCTTCATCCACGAGGATATTATCAAGTTTTAGGTTTTTTACGGAAGGTATAAGATTATAGGCGTTGATTTTATATTGACTTTCGCCAAATACTTCTGAGCAGGTGTTATTTGCAGAACAAACCAACTCATCGTCTATGAATATTTGCAGATTGTTTTCGGCTATGGAAACCTTCATCGTGTACCATTTATTAAGGCTGAGCTGATGATTTTCGGTTTTAGCGAGATAATTGGTTGCAGAACCCAATCTGCGAATCTGGAAATATTTGCCCGTATGACAATATTCAAAGAAGAAATAGTTGCCTGAGGGCAGATAATATACTATACCAACATTGTTATCGTTGGTGGAAATGATGCTGTTGATTTTGAAATCAAAGGACATTTCGCGGCTTGTGGATACACCCTTCAGGGGCATACCTATGGCTCCTGCGTTTTGACTAACTCTTGTGGCTATGGTTTCTTCGCCGTCTAAGCCGAGAGTCCAACCGTTGGTATCCCAACAATCGAATGCAGATTTATCGATAACGGGAGCCACCATTTTTACGTTTTTGATTGTGGGCGCTACGTTGTAGCTACTAACTCTGAATTTAGCGTTGCCAAGAGTTTCTCCGCAAGTGTTGTTTGCAGAACAAACCAAACTGCCGTCAACATACATTTCGAGTTGGTTATCCTTCACAACCACCTTCATTGTGTGGTAGGTTGTCTTATCCAGGGTAACGTTTTCGGTTTTGGCAAGATAATCCCTATTGTTGCCGTGTGCGTCAAGTCTTCTTATCTGATAGTATTTTGCAACGGGATTATACTCAAAGAAGAAGCGGTTACCGGAAGCAAGATAATATATTGCTCCCACGTTTCCGTCATGGGGATTGCCGAATTCGTTAAGTCTGAAATCAAAAGAAAGTTCATGTGCTTCGGTATTTTCTTTAAGGGTAAAGCCCTTTCCTGCGGATATAGGATTAGCAACCGTATCCTCGCCCTCAAGGCTGAGATTCCAGTTGGTGGAAAGGTCCCAATCCGAGAAAGCGGTTTCATCAACCTTGGGAATAACAAGCGCTACATTCTTGATTGTTGGAGCGACGTTGTAACTGCTTACTCTGAATTTGGCGTTGCCGAGAGACTCTCCGCAGGTATTGGTGGAAGAACAAACCAAATTGCCGTCAACGTGCATTTCAAGTTGATTATCCCTTACAACCACCTTCATTGTGTGGTAGGTTGTCTTATCCAAAGTGATGTTTTCGGTCTTGGCAAGATAGTTTTCATCGTAGCCATAGGAATTGAGTCTTCTTATCTGATAGTATTTTGCAACGGGATTATATTCAAAGAAGAAGCGATAACCTGAGGCCAGATAATATAACACTCCCACGTTTCCGTCGTGGGGATTGCCGAACTCATTGAGTCTGAAATCAAAAGAAAGTTCGCGAGCTTCGGTGTTTTCTTTAAGGGTAAAGCCCTTGCTTGCGGATATAGGATTTGCAACCGTATCCTCGCCCTCAACACTAAGGTTCCAGTCGCCGGAAAGGTCCCAATCTGCAAAAGCGGTTTCGTCAATCTGAGGCTCTTTGGGGAACTCCAATTTGATATTACGCAAACTGACTTTTGAATTGTAGTTTGAAAAGCGAATTGTTCCAATGGAAAAATCATAGTCGTAAGCAGAGAGATCGCCTCTTAACACTTCTGTTCCGTTAAGATAACCCACAATTTCGGTTTCGTTCCAAGTCCATTTAACGGTATACCAGGTGCCGACGGTCATAGGATGAACGCCGTGTTTACCATACCATTCATTGTTCTCAACGTAATCATCTATTGTTTTGCCATCCCACATTTCGGAAATAGCAATCGGCTTTGCTAAAGATGCGCCACCCGAAAATTGAGCAACGAACTTTTTAAAATTGGGTTTATACATCATTTGCAGCGTTTTGCCCGATGTGTTGGTGGGGTCGGTGTTTCCGCCGTTGAAATAAACAACAAAGTTATTGTCGGCTGAACCATAGTTTTCATCGATTCTCAAATCATACTCGATTTCACCGGCAGTTGTAGCAGTGTCTACACCCCAAGCTTTAGCGGCACCGTTTCCTGAATCAATAGTTACAATTTCATATCCATCTTCAACAGAAAAATTGAGCATACCTGCATCAATATCGGATTGCATCCAATGCTCAAAGGGGTTTTTCCCTTCTGTTTGTGCCGCAAGCACAGCAGGTGCCGCTTCAATTAATGTAGACAGCATTACCGAAATGCTAAGCATTAGTGAAATAAGTTTTTTCATTTGTCATTCTCCTTTTGCTGTATTGGTTTCATATAGGTTTCGGTATCGTTTCTATATTTATCTCTTTGAGCTTTATCACGGAAATCGGGGATTTCAACAGCAACGTTACCATTTACAACAGAACGTTGTGCCATAAGTCCACATAGCATCATATCAACTCCGAGATAAACGTCTATAAGCCATTCATCATAAAGATTATTACCCCTTATTTTTTCCACAAAGAAATGTGTTGGGTAGTAATCCGAGCCGTGATGGGTTTCTATCTGTTGCCCGCGCTCGTTTTCAACGGGGAAATCGGGCACATAATAATCGACGCTTCCCTCGACCTCGGGGTCTGGGTGCAAGGTAACTCCGATTTCGGATTTCCAGTTTGCATCAAATGTGCCAAATGTTCCGTTTATCTGATATGTTATGGAGTGATGCCTGAAGGCGCCGTGAACACTTCTGAGAATTGCACCGTTTTCGAGAGTTACCATTTCTATTCCCACGGAATTGCCACGCAACCCAGGGTTAGTGTTAAAGCCTACTA
This sequence comes from Acutalibacteraceae bacterium, assembly GCA_045630885.1. Classification (GTDB taxonomy): domain Bacteria; phylum Bacillota; class Clostridia; order Oscillospirales; family Acutalibacteraceae; genus UMGS1532. The sequence goes on along the minus strand of JAZQTQ010000003.1, from coordinate 37,706 downwards.
CACTTTTTGGACGAAGTCCCGTTATTGTAAGAAGTGGACCCACGGAATGGGTACAGTAGAAATTGGGGTGCATTCTCATTCTCCAATGCTTGGGGTCTTGGTTGTTAGTAAGAGCGTTAGATTCTGAAATTTTCCCTGCAGGATGAATATATTCTCCCTCGGCATATTGCACTTCACCAATATCACCCAGCTTATAGCGTCGCCACATTTCAAATGGTACCTTCATATAACAATAGTTTTCGGCATAAAAATAAAACTTTCCGGTTCTCTCTACTGCCTCTATCAGCTCTATTGCTTCGGCGCAGTTTGTGGCGGGCAATACCTCGCACATTACGTGCTTGCCTGCTTCCATTGCCATAATGGCAAACCTTGCATGGTCGTCTGCATAGTTGCAAAGAATAACCGCATCCATATCATAATTTATAAAATCATCGAAATTATTAAATACCTCAACGCTGAAGCCTTTCTTTTCGGCGTCATTTTTTGCCACTTCCAAAGCATTTTCTCTGTTATCACATACCGCAACCAGCTCGGCATTCGGCTGAACACTGATAGGGTCAAAATAATTCAACCCCCTCGAAAGGCCAAAAATACCGACTCTAACTTTTTCCATTGACACCACGTCGCTTTCTGTTGTATAATGAATCGAAAGGGTATTTTCCCCTTATATCCACAAATTAATTTTATAAAATTCTGAAGTTTCTGTTAATGTGCAAAATACACAAAAAAGCAAGGTTGATTTTATGGAAAAATACCAAAATCAAAAATTAACAGGCGTGAGCAAATCAACAATTTCAAAAGCGCTTAATCATTGCTATGGTGTTGATGGTGCTTTGCGGCTGCAAATCCTGAATGAGCACCCCGAAAACAAGCTGAGAAAAAGCTATTCGAACGTGGGGGTCTATTTCATTTTGCCGCAAAATCCTAAATTTTTCTGGAAATTCAAAATGCATCGCTCTTATTCAAAAGAGGTTGCGTATAAATATAATATTTATTCCAACCTTTCGGATGAGGAGGTTATTCTTCATTATCTAAATGAAGCAGAAGAGCTGAACGCAAAGGTTATAGTTATCGTTGCTCCTCCGAAGAAAAAAATCATTGAAAGAATCCAAGAACTCTCCTCGGGGCGACTGATTATCCATCTTAATCAGCTTGCGATTGCAAAAAACACCTTCTACGTCGGCCCAGACCCACAAAAGGAGGGGCAAATGCTTGCAGAAGCTGTTTTAAAGCACCACGATAAAAGCAAAAAACTTTTGATTGCTTCCTGCAATCAAAACTCCTGCTATTCGCAAGATAAAATGAGAGAGCTCGCCTTTATAGAGGCGCTCGCAAATAAAATCCCCTATGAAAATCTTCTGTTTGAAAGCTCTACTCAAAACCCATTTTTTGCGGCTTCAATTTCGAGAACGATTGCGGAAAAACTTGAGCAAAGCGATATAGGAAGCGTTGTTTGCTTCGATGGCTTCACTTCAAAAATGTGCGCCGCTTTAAGAAAAATCAAAACTAACCTCAGAAAGGATATCCTTGGCTTCGGATTTGAGGATGATCCACAAAATAAAGAATATATCGAATTGGGAATTCTCAAAGCTGTTGTTGCTCAACCCTTTCAGGATCAGCTTGATTATTCAATCGAGCTCGCAAAGAATTATATTGAAAAGGGAGCTTTCCCCAAAAACAAATATACCTACTTTCCCTCCGTTCTAAAGGAATATTAAAAAACGGGTTGCGAAATGGGTTAAAAGGTGCTATAATATGGTGGTATGGTAGAAAATTTGCCGAGTTTTACGATTTTTATTTTTTAAGAAGGGACAAATAAGAAATGTCAGGACATTCTAAATGGAGCACCATTAAAAGAAAAAAGGAAAAGACCGACCAGCAGCGCGCTAAGGTTTTCACCAAAATCGGCCGTGAGCTTGCGATAGTTGTTAAAGCAGGCGGACCCGACCCCAACGTTAATTCAAAGCTTAAGGACGTTATCGCAAAGGCTAAAGCCGCAAACGTTCCAAACGATAATATCGAAAGAATAATCAAAAAAGCGGCGGGCGAAGGTTCGGGCGATAACTACGAGGAGATTGTTTACGAGGGATACGGTCCTTCGGGCGTTGCAGTTGTTGTTGAAACCTTAACTGATAACCGCAACAGAACAGCTGGCGACGTTCGTCATTATTTCGATAAATACGGCGGAAACTTAGGCCAGACAGGCTCTGTTATGTTTATGTTCGAGAGAAAGGGCGTTATTGTTATCGAAGCCGAGGGCTTAGATGAGGATACGGTTATGGAAGCCGCCCTTGAAGCTGGCGCCGAGGATTTTGAATTTGATGGCGACGTTTTCACAGTTTCAACCGGCCCTAACGACTTGGGAGCCGTTCGCGATGCACTTGAGACTGCAGGCTATTCCTTTGTTAGCGCGGAGGTCGAGTACGTTCCCAATGTTGAAACAAAGCTTACCGATGAAAAAGATATTGAAAATATGGAAAAGCTTATCGACATTATGGAGGATAACGACGATATTCAGGCTATCTGGCATAACTGGGCGATGGAAGATTAATTTCCGTTAAAACAGAATAAAACTAAAACGCTCGTAAGCATTACGGGCGTTTTTCATTAAAAAAAGGCTATCTCAAAAATTTCTTTTCAAGATAGCCTTTTAATTTTGTTCTTCAATATTCATTATATATTCAATTTTTAAGTCCTTTTCGGACTGTTTCCTTTCTCGGCTTTTTGAAGAGCAGTTTCTTTACACCGCCTTTTCCAAAACTTAAAACCCCTAGCGCCATTTCATCTCATCATACCGATTCTCCTGAATCGCTAAAATCTCATTTTCTTCAACCTAACGCGCTTGACGGCTTGTTCCTTTGCTTCTGCCGATTTTAAAATTTTATTAAACCATCGGAGGTTTACCTCCATTGTTTTTATTGCGCTCAAACCTTTGAGCAGGGTTTATATTCCAACTTAAAAATCCATTAAATCACGTATCAAAACATTGGTTTATACCTCGTTTTTGAACTGCGCCACAAAATATGGCTTTTTGTGTTTTTTTAAGATTTTTATTTTTTTGAGCATTCAGCCCATTGGAATCACTCTTTCTTAAAATAGCAGTTTTGTCATATAAAAATAATTAACTGTACTTCGGACTCACGCCTTTCGATTTAATCGTTCAGGTTTAAAAATTTTTAAATGATTGGACTCACACCTATCTTTAATTTCGTTCCGAATTTAACTTAATTTACTTTTGGACTCACGCTTTCTTTAGTTTCGTTCTAAATCAAGACCTAACTGTACTTTGGACTCACCCCTTTCATTTTATTTTGTTTGCATTTTGGGCGGATCGTTGTTCATTGGTCCGATCTCCTTTCTTTTGTTGTCTTTATAATAGCAGATATGTCCATATTTGTCAATATGGCAAAATGCACAAAAATTTGCCTGAATTTTTTACTAACACCTTTGGCTAAAAGTATGGTATAATATATATGTTGAGCGTTTTTCGAAAAAGCTTTTTATCCGAAAAACGCTTTTTAATTTTTGATGCAAAAAAGCGGAAGTTCGAGAATGAACTTCCGCTTGATTTTTTAATATGAAATTATGCTCCAAACATTTCTTGAAGTTTTTTATCTTTTTTTGCAAGGTTTACGGAATTAACCGCCGCCTGACGAAGATATGTCATACCCTCAAGCTTTGGAAGAACGACGCTTTCGAAAACCTTTTCTGTGTCGTTATAAAAAGCTGCGCCGAAGAAAACGGTTGGGATAAGGGAAGAAACGGCCTTATCGCCCTCGGTATAATGTTTATCGAGGAAGTTGATAAGTTTTCCTAATTGCTTCTCGGTTTGTTTTCCGCCGCCGCTCAACTGCTTCATAACCTCAACGCCATGCTTCAGATAGAAGCTAACGTATAAAAAGCCGTCGTTTGCGCTAACAGTTTCTTTATAAGCATCTCTGTATTGAGGATAAATGTCAAGGAAAATCTTAGTGAAGGATTCAATAGTTGGAGTTTCGCCTGCCGCAACCTTGGTCGGCATAGCTACTTTTGCTGCGGCCTTTTGCTTTTTGGCGCCAAGCTCGTTTCTCAACGTTTCTTCGAAATCTATCGCAATAGCCTTCAAATCGCGAACCGAATGGGTATCGTCAAAAAGATAAGCAGAAAGGCTTATAAAGTCAAGACTCTCGCCCTCTTTGGGCTTAGCTCCGAGCAAGCTCAAAAGGGAGGTTTCCGAATTATAATCAAGCTTTGCGGCATAGCCCTCTTTTAGAAAAATTTCGCCCTCGTTTTCTTTAAAACCGAGCTCATCAAAAATAGGAACCAAAAGCTCTCGCAATTCCTTTTCGTATTTAAAATCCATAAGAAAACACATCCTGTAAACAAATTCATTTAACAGTATATCATAGTTTTGGCGGATTTGCAAGCAAGATAACGCAAAATGTTACGAATTTGATATTTCTTTTATTGAAAAATAAATTGATTTTGCGGAGTGTTTTATGTTATACTATATTGTAGTTATAAAATTTGAAAGGAGGAAAAAACTTGGAGCTTATTTTAAAGGCGCAAAATGGCGACGTGGCAGCCCAAAAGGAACTGTTTTTTGAAACTGTTTCGGAGGTTTATTATATCTGCTCAAAGCTTCTCAAAAGTCAGAACGAAGCCATAAATGCTTGTAATGCAACATATAAAAGAGTTTTTTCCTCTCTTGAAAGGCTCGACCCTCAAACGGATTTTTCTTCCTGGGTTAAAACTGCCGCCGCTATAACCTGTTGCACCGAACTCAGGCGCAGCGACCGTGAGATTTTCCTGACCTTGGGAATCGACAAAATCGGATATAAATATCCTTATTTCCCAAAAGGTGTTTCTCTTAATATGGGCGAAACTGCCGAAATTATGGAGGAATGTATTGATTCTCTCTCTGTTTCCAAGCGTGCGGCGATTATTCTTTATTATTTTATCGGTCTTTCGGTTGGGCAAATCGCAAAGGTTTTATGCGTTCCTCCTCAAATTGCAAAGGAGCTCTTGCTCGAAGGCAGAAGAAAACTTGAGGACCTCCAATGGCATCTTAACGATTCGGGAGTTAAAACCTGCAGTATGGCTCTGCTTCCGATTTTTGAGCTTTTGAGTTCTATCCTCGTTATTCCCGACGGAATATATTTTGAAGAAATTGCAAAAGCCTTCAAAAAGAAAGAGGAGCCCGCGCCCGTTCCTTCGCCCGCTCCCGTTCCCCAAAATAAACGTAAATTCAGCGCAAAAAAAATAATTTCTTTGTTGCTTGTCGTATTCTTGATTCTTGGCGGCGGTGTTTTTGCGGCAACTAAAGTTTTGAATTTTCAGGAGCCTAAAAAATATAGCTTCGGTGCGGAGCTTTTCTCCCTTAATTTCGACTGTGTTTCGCCAAAACTTCAGGAAATTTCGCCCGATTCTCTGTTTGTTTTTGAAAAGGAAGATAAAACCTTCGGCAAAATTTTCTCGGATTATCTTATCACAAAGGTCGTTATTTATAATCCTCATGGCGAAGCCGTTAAAAGCATCTCCTATTCCTATAAAAACAACACTCTGGTTTCGGCGGCTTCAAGCACCGAAACTTTGAGCGAAACCCTTAATTATAAATGGACAAAGGAAGGCTCTCGCTTAACCGTTACAAATTCATCGGGCGAGGTTGTTGAGCAGACCGACCATAATTCTGAGGGCTATCCGAAAAAGCAAATCTTCGGCGATGATACGGTTAAATACGATTGGATCTATACCTATAACGACGAAGGAAGAATCAAAACAGCAAAATATTCTTCTGACGTTTCGGGGAATTATTCATATAAATATGATTCCGAGGGCAGAATAACTTATGAAAAAGAAATACGCGCAGGAATCGAAGAAACCCAAGAAAACGTCTACGACGAATATGGCTTAATAACCAAAAAAACCATAACCACCGACGGCGGAAACAAAAAAATATACACCGTTAAATATGATTACAACGGATTGTCTTTTACCGCCAGTTGCTCCGACGGGACAAGTTATCAGGGAGAAATTATTCCTGCCCAAGGAGATTGATTAAATGAATACTTTTGAAAGAATATACAAAGCCGTCCAAGAAATTCCGGAGGGCTTTGTTTCAACTTATGGATTGGTGGCGCAAAGGGCAGGAAACCCAAGATGGGCGAGGGTTGTCGGATATGCGCTTCATAACAACCCTGCTCCGGGGATAATCCCTTGTCATCGAGTTGTGAACCGTGAGGGCTTTGTAGCTGAGGCTTTTGTTTTTGGCGGCGGAAACGCCCAAAGAGAGCTTTTGAAGGGAGAGGGCGTTGAATTTTTGCCCGACGGAAGGGTGAATATGCAGAAGCATTTGTATAATTATGCAAAAAAATGAATAAAGTCTTGACTTTTAAAATAAATGGTGGTATATTATTAGCACAACCGCAAGGATATATATAATATATGTGTCCTGAGCGATAGTAAAAAATTATTTTTTGGAGGAAACAAATATGAAAAAGATTTTAGCGCTTATGTTAGTATTCGTTATGGCTCTCGGCTGCTTCGCATTCGCAGGCTGTTCAGGAGAGAAAAAGCTCATTGAAGAAGGCAAACTCACAATGGGTACAAATGCTGAATTCCCCCCTTATGAATATGTTGAGGGTGGCGAAATCGTTGGTATCGATGCAGAAATTGCTGCTGCAGTTGCTGAAAAATTAGGTCTTGAGCTTGTTATCGAAGATATGAAATTCGATTCTCTCTTAACTGCTGTTGAAAACAGTCAGGTTGACGTTGTTTTCGCAGGCTTAACAGTTTCTGAGGAGCGCAAGGAAGCAGTTGATTTCACAGATACTTATGCAACAGGTAAACAGGTTATCATCGTTCCTGAAAACAGCAAAATTGCTTCTGTTGACGACCTCGAAGGCAAGACCATCGGTGTTCAGGCAGGAACAACAGGCGAAATCTATTGCTCTGATGATTTCGGAACAGATTTAGTTAAACCTTACGATAGCGGTGCGCTCGCAGTTGCTGCTCTCGTTTCAAAGCAGATTGATTGCGTTGTTATCGATAACGAGCCCGCAAAGGCTTTTGTTAAGGCAAACGCAGGTCTTAAGATTCTTGAAACTGAATACGTTGCTGAAGATTATGCCGCAGCAGTTCGCAAGGGTAACACCGAGCTTCAAGAAGAAATCAACAATGCTATGAAAGAGCTCAAGGAAGACGGCACTATTGATGCTATCATCGCAAAATACATCAAGGCTGAATAATTAAAGCCGAACAATAAAAACTTTTTTGTTAGGGACGGCTATTGCCGCCCCTAACTTATTTCTGTCGGCATCTGATGGCTGCCGAATGACTTAGTAAAAGGAGCTTTCTAATGTATCAGGATTGGCTTTCCTCTATCCCTTCTTGGCTTGCCAATGCGCCGGAATGGATAAAATCATTTGTTTATGAACTATATAAAAACTTTGTCTATGACGACAGATGGATGCTCATTGTTGATGGACTTAAGATAACCTTTATCGTTACCATCGGCGCTCTCATTCTCGGAATCATCATAGGCATTATAATAGGACTCGTAAGAACAACCTACGATACTCTGTCGCTGAATAAAAAGCCGGGTATTATTCTGAGCGTTTTAAATAAAATCAGCGTTATATATCTTGCCGTTATCCGCGGAACGCCGATGATGGTTCAGCTTCTCATAATGTGCTTCGTTGTTATGCGTCCTTCAAACGATTCGGTTCGAGTTGTTTGCGGTATTATAACGCTCGGAATCAATTCGGGCGCTTACGTTGCGGAGATCGCAAGATCGGGAATTATGTCTATCCCCGCAGGGCAGATGGAAGCGGGAAGAAGCTTGGGCCTTAATTATTTCCAAACAATGTGGCATATCATTATTCCGCAGGCGGTTAAAAACATTCTCCCCGCGCTCGGAAACGAAATGATAACCCTTTTAAAGGATACCTCTCTCGTTTCAACTATTGCGCTTTCCGACGTAACCAAGGCTACGCAGAAAATAATCAGCGTTACATATAAGCCCATCGTTCCTTATATCAGCCTTGCAATAATTTATCTTGTTATCGTTTTGGTATTAACCAAATTGCTCAACATCTTCGAAAGGAGGCTGAGGAAGAGTGATCACTGATAACGTTATCATAAAAACCGAAAACCTGGAAAAACACTTCGGGGATAATAAGGTTTTGAAGGGTATTTCAACCGAGATTAAAAAGGGCGAGGTTATCGTTGTTATCGGCCCTTCGGGTTGCGGAAAATCAACCTTCCTTCGTTGCCTTAATCTTCTCGAAATGCCAACGGGCGGAAAGATTTTATTTGATGATATCGACATAACTGATAAAAACACGAACATCAATATTCATCGAATGAAAATGGGTATGGTTTTTCAGCAGTTTAACCTTTTCCCCCATATGACCATTCTTAAAAATATGACCCTTGCTCCCATAAAGTTGCTCAAAATGAGCAAGGAGGAGGCAGAGGAAAAGGCTCTTGCGCTTCTCGATAGAGTTGGGTTAAAGGACAGAGCAAATTCTTATCCAAATCAGCTTTCGGGCGGACAAAAGCAGAGAGTTGCCATCGTTCGAGCTCTTGCGATGAACCCCGAAGTTATGCTTTTTGACGAGCCTACGAGCGCTCTCGACCCCGAAATGGTTGGAGAGGTTTTGCAGGTTATGAAGGACCTCGCAAACGAGGGAATGACTATGGTTGTTGTAACCCACGAAATGGGCTTTGCCCGCGAGGTTGCCGACAGAGTTCTCTTTATTGCAGATGGCCTTATCGAGGAGGAAGGAAGTCCTGAGGAACTGTTCTCAAATCCTCAATCTCCAAGAACCCAGCAGTTCTTAAACTGTGTTCTTTAAATTTGACATCGGGTGAAAAAATGTATAAAATTATCAGCAAAAAATGTCTTAATCCAACCGTTACTATGATGGATATTCAAGCCCCCTTGATTGCTTCGCGCGCTCAGGCGGGGCAGTTCGTCATTTTAAGAGTTGACGACGAAGGGGAAAGAATACCTTTAACCATCGCAGGCTTTAACCGTGAAGAAGGAACCGTGAAAATAATTTTTCAGATAGTTGGCGCAACAACTGCCCGACTAAATCAAAAACAGACCGGCGATTTTATTTCCGATTTCGCAGGCCCTCTCGGAAAGCCGACCAAAATAGAGGGTCTTCGCAAGGTGGCTGTCGTTGGTGGCGGTGTTGGTTGCGCTATTGCGCTTCCCATAGCGCAAGCGCTAAAGGATAACGGCTGCGAGGTTCATTCATATATCGGCTTCAGAAATAAAGACCTCGTTATTTTGGAAGAAGAATTTAAAAACGCTTCTTCTGAACTCACGATTATGACCGACGACGGTTCTTATGGGCAAAAAGGCGTTGTAACGGCGCCCTTGAAGGAGGCGCTCGAAAATGGCGAGGCTTATGACGAGGTTATAACAATCGGGCCTCTTATTATGATGAAATTCGTCGTTGAAACAACTCGTCCTTTCTCGGTTCCAACAACCGTTTCTATGAATCCTATTATGATTGACGGAACGGGAATGTGTGGCGGTTGCCGATTAACGGTTGGCGGAGAAACAAAATTCGCCTGCGTTGACGGGCCTGATTTCGATGGCTTCCTCGTTGATTTCGACGAGGCGATGAGCAGAGCTCAGATGTATAGCGATTTTGAGGCTCGCGAAAGAGAAAACTGTAATCTTTTTAAGGGGGTTAAATAATGAAACCTGATATGTCCCCAAAAAAGAATGAAATGCCAACCCAAGACGCTAAATTGAGGGCGAAGAATTTTGATGAGGTTGCTCTCGGCTATTCCGAGGAAACCGCTATAAAGGAAGCAAACAGATGCTTAAACTGCAAAAATATGCCCTGTGTTGGCGGTTGCCCCGTTAAAATTCATATTCCCGCATTTATCGAGGAAATAAAAAAGGGAGATTTCTCAAAAGCCTATAAAATAATCTCCGAAGCTTCTTCTCTCCCTGCAGTTTGCGGAAGGGTTTGTCCGCAGGAAAATCAGTGTGAGAAATATTGTGTAAGAGGCATAAAAGGCGAGCCTGTCGGCATTGGCAGACTCGAAAGATTCGTTGCCGATTGGCATAATTTATATGAAACAGAGCCCCCCGAAAAACCGCAGAAAAACGGGCATAAGGTTGCCGTTGTAGGCTCCGGCCCTGCTGGTCTTACCTGTGCGGGCGACCTTCTAAAAAAAGGCTACGACGTTACTGTTTTTGAAGCGCTTCACACCCCCGGCGGAGTTTTGGTTTATGGAATCCCCGAATTTCGTCTTCCGAAGGAAATCGTAAAAAAAGAGGTTGAAGGCTTAAAAGCGCTCGGCGCTAAAATCGAAACCAACGTTATCATCGGAAAAACCCTCACTATCGACGAGCTTTTAGAAGAAGGCTTCGAAGCGGTGTTTATCGGAAGCGGAGCAGGTCTTCCCAGATTTATGGGTATTCCGGGAGAAGGGCTCAAGGGCGTTTATTCGGCTAACGAATATTTAACGAGAAGCAATCTTATGAAGGCTTATCTTGAAAATTCTCAAACCCCGATTTTAAAGGCAAAAAGAGTGGCTGTAGTTGGTGGCGGAAACGTTGCTATGGACGCCGCAAGAACGGCGCTTCGCCTCGGAGCTGAGGACGTTTATATCGTTTACAGACGCTCAATGGAGGAGCTTCCTGCCCGTCGAGAAGAGGTTGAACACGCTATTGAAGAGGGCGTTCAGATGAAGCTTCTTTGCAATCCTTTAGAGATTATCGGTTACAATAATCCCGATGACAGAAAAGACCCCAAAAACGGGTTTGTTAAGGGAATTAAATGCACCGAAATGGAGCTTGGAGAACCCGATGAATCGGGAAGAAGAAGCCCTAAAGTTAAACCCGATTCGGAATTTTTGCTCGACGTTGATTGTGTTGTTATGTCTATCGGTACCAGCCCCAATCCTCTTATAAAATCAACGACAGAAGGCTTGGAAACCAATCGCAGAGGCGGTATTATCGTCGAAGAAGAAACAGGCAAAACCTCTAAAGATTCCGTTTGGGCAGGCGGAGATGCCGTTACAGGCGCCGCAACGGTTATTCTCGCTATGGGCGCGGGCAAAACCGCCGCCGAGAATATCGACAAAGCCCTTTCAGAATAATTTAAAAATTTAATCGTTAAATTCTCTTATGATAGCAAAGCGGCTGTGCATTTTTGCACAGCCGCTTTTTTGCGGAAAAAATTATGTTTAGTTGTTTTGCAATCAATATATTGCTTTCATAAAAAGCAATTTTCAGAGCAAAAAAGGTAAAAAGCGAAAGAATATTCAAAATCTTTCCATCTTATTTGGTGTTCATATATTTTGTTTTCGACCAAGACAAATAATATTTAGTTTTGCCGACTGTTTTATAGGTGCGAACTCGCAGGTAGTAGATTTTGTTGACCGTAACGTTTTCATAAACGGGGATTTTTTCGCCTTATTTTTAAAATATTTTTACGCTTCGAAGCATCATATGGCAGTTGCAAAAATCAATCCTTTGCAAGAGCGCCGAAGGTTGCAAGGTCTTCTTCACGCATTATTTTTATATTGTTAACGCTGCTTTCTATAAAGTTTATATCAAAGCCGAGGTTATATAAAAACATAGTGCAACAGCTTTCGGTTAAGGGGTGGTTTTCCTTCGCCGCCTTTGCGAAAACCTCCAAAAGTCTTGAAAATTTGTGCGCTTCGGGGGATTGCAGAGCTACGATTGCATTTCTGTCAACGTATTTTGCCCGTTCGCCCGAAATATCGAACTGAACGTAGTCGTTCATCGAGTGGCATATTGTTGCGCTTCCCTTTTCAGAGCAGGCCTGCAAAAGTCTTGAGATAGTTTCGGTGCTGACGAGGGGTCTTGTTGATTCCTGAATCAATATAACGTCTTCGGGGGAATAAAAATTTTTTATAGTTACGAGGGCGTTTTTTAAGGAAGCAATACCGCTCGGTCCACCCGGTACAAGCCCTTTAAGCTTTGTTATTCCATATTGCTCGGCATAGGCTCTAACAATCTTTTCCCAACCCTTAAGACAAACAACGTAGATATCGTCTATTGCGGGGTGTGATTGATATGCGTCCATACAATGCACCAAAATCGGCTTGCCTTTTATGTTTATAAATTGGCTTGGAATGTTCTGTCTGTTTCTTCCCGTTTTTCCGCCTGCGAGGATAATCGCAACGTTTCGGTTTCTCTCGCTGCTATCGAGTTCGGGGATAAGATTAATCGTGTTTTTCGGCGCCGCAAAACCGCTTATAAGTTCCTCAGGCGTTGTGTCGAGAACCTCGGCAAACTTTTTGAGCTTCTTATGCGAAACGTCATTCTCGCCCGATTCTATTTTTGCAATTGTCGAGCGCGTTTTATAGCCCATTTCGTCGGCAAGTTCTTGTTGCGACATTCTCAATTCGTATCTTCTCTTTCTGATGTTTGCTCCGATTGACATAATTTTACCTCTTTTATTCGTTTTTGTATATTATAAATCAACATTGTGTGATTTTCAAGACTGTTTTCTTCGAAAAATTGATTTTTTGTTGACTTTTTAAAAAACTCAGGTATAATTATGGATATATGTGTGGCTTTTCGCACATACCATATTATATATATTAAAGGAGAAAAAACAGATGAAAGCAGTTATTTTTAATTCAGGTCTTGGTAATCGTATGGGCGAGTTCACAAAGAACAACCATAAATCTATGGCACAGCTCAAAAACGGAGAAACAATTTTTCATCGTCAGATAAGAATTCTTTCCGCAGAAGGTATTAAAGATTTTATAATCACAACAGGTCCTTTCGAGGATCAGCTCAAGAGAGAGGCTTCTGATTTCCCTGAGCTCAATTTCACCTTCGTTCGCAACGATATATATGATAAGACCAACTATATCTATTCAATGTATCTTGCAAGAGAGCTTATGGACGACGATATGCTTTTCTTCCATGGCGACCTCGTTTTCAATCGTAAACTCGTTCACGACGTGCTTGCCAGCGCAGATAAAAACACCGCAACCGTTAACTTTAAAAAGGCACTTCCCGAAAAGGATTTCAAGGGCAGAGTTAAAGACGGCAAGGTTTTGGAAGTTTCCATCAAAATCTTTGATGAAGACTGTTTTGCATTCCAGCCCTTCTATAAGATGGAAAAGGCAACCGCTTCTGCTTGGATTGGCAAGGTTGTTGAATTTATCCACAAGGGTGAGGATAAATGCTATGCAGAAAACGCTCTTAACGAGATTTTCCCTGCTCTCAACGTTCGTGCTTTCTCTTATGTTGACTATTATATAGATGAAATTGATAACCTCGACGACCACGCAAGAGTAACAGCTGAAATTCTCCCCTTCGATGAGGCTGATGCTAAAATATTTGGTTAATCCACTCTCCAAAACGAAACATTTTTGGACTTTTCCTATTGTAAAAAAACACCCGATGTGGTAAAATTTCTAAAAACAGATTTATAAGGAGATTTCTATGGGTAAACAATTAAAGGATAAATTTACTTATGGCTACACAAGTGAAGAATTTAAAAAGTTTAAAAAGTATGCTTGGTTAATGCTTTTGAGCTTTGGATTCACATATCTTTTCTTCTATAACGGGCGCCAGAACATTAATCTCGTTATGGACCTTATGAAGGAGGAATTCAAGTCCGACCTTGGAACTATCGGTGTTGTTACCTCTGCGCTTTTCTGGTGCTATGCGTTTGGACAGCTCGTTAGCGGACGCTTGGGCTCGTATTTCGGCTACAAGAAGCTAATGATGTTTGGTGTTATTGCATCAGCAATTCTCAACGTTGCAATTTCTTTCCAGCATAATCTTGTTGTTATCGCAATTCTTTGGGGCGCAAATGGTTTCTGCCAGGCGATGGTTTGGTCGAATGGTGTTGGAGTTCTTAACAAATGGTGGCCAAAAGAGAATCGTGGCTTTGCGTCGGGTCTTGCAACAGCGTTTTCAGGAGTAGCTCAGGTTGTAACTTATTTAACCATCAATCTTTGCCTCACTCTTAATCCCGATTGGGGCTGGAGAGCCGGTTTCCGTTATCCCATGATTCCTATGGTTCTTATTCTCATTGCTTTTATAGCTTTCTTTAAAGAAAAGCCTGAGGACGTTAAGCTGGCACCCTTTGTTGAAAAGGATGAAGAAGCCGCACAGCGTGATTTGGCTTTATCTCAAGAAATCGAAAAGAGAGGATTCTTTTATCCCTATAAGCTTCTTTTCTCAGAGCCTAAGGTTATCGTTTTCTGCCTTATTTCTGCAATCGCAGGTATCGGTAGATATGGTCTTTTGACTTGGGTTCCAACATATTTTATGGACGAAATGAATCTTTCTGTTAAAGATGGCATTTTTAGTTCCATTCTTCTCCCGATAGGTCAAGCTTGCGCTATGTTCGTTTTCCCCTTTATAACGGATAAATTTTTCAAAGGCAAGCGTGAACCTATGCTCGCTCTTGCGGCGGTTGTTGCTTTTGCAGGTCTTATAACCTTCCCCTTTATCAAAACTCAAGCTCCTGCAACGGTTATGCTCTTTGTCGTTGGCGTTTTCTCGATGGTAACGGGTGTTATCTGGGCAATCGCAGGAGATATGGGAGGCAGAGCTCTTTCTTCAACCGTTGTTGGTGTACTCGATTGGGCAGTTTATATGGGCGCTGCAATTCAGGCTTCTGTTTTCGGCTTCGTTAAAGATAGCTTTGGCTGGCCCGCAATCTTTATCACAATTGGTTGTCTTTATATCATCTTGCTCGTTTTAACCCTTGTTGCTCGCAAGATGAAGATGAAAAGACTTTAATTAAAATTATAATTTTTAAACCCTGCTTTCGGGCAGGGTTTTGTTTTTGTGCTTGATTATTAACGGAGATTGATTTATAATAAATCAAAGAACCAAATCGATCTTAATGTAAAAAAGAAAGAGGAAAATAAAATGATTGATTATATTGGAAATCCTTTGCAGATAAGGGGCGCAGAGCAATACACCTTGCAAAACGGAAAAGAATTTGAAAAGAGGTTTTAATTTCCTTAAATTAGGCTTTTTTCCGAAATTTTGAAGGCTTCCAAAAGAAGTCTTCAAATTTTTTTAATAAGTGTTGCTTTTTCTAAAAATATGTGGTAAAATTACAATGTTGAAATTTTTATTACAAAATTATTTATATATATTCATTTTTTGAAATTTATTGAAAGGGAATAGTTATGCGAAAAATCAAGAAGTTTATCAAAAGAAGAAAAAAGAAGTTGTTTTCATTTGCGAAAAGAATGTCTCAAAAAAATATTCTCTTTAGAAAAATATATAGATTCTCTTATGATTTATACCATAGAATAAAGTTTAATTGGCGAGGCAGAGGCATAAAAACCGATGAAAAAGCCTTCGTTTTTTCAACCTTCCAGGGAAAAAGTTTTGCGGATAACCCAAAAGCTATATATCTCTATCTGCTTTCTAATCCCGAATTTAAAGATTATAGTTTTGTTTGGGCGTTCAAAAAGCCGAAAAAATATGCCTTTTTAAAGGAATACCCTAACACAACTGTTGTTAAAATTTGCTCAAAGAAATATGAAAAGGCGCTTCATGGCGCTAAATATTGGGTAACAAACCATAGATTAAAGGAATATATCTATCCCAACAGCAAGCATTTTTATCTCCAATGTTGGCATGGAACTCCTCTCAAGCGCTTAGGCTTTGATTTGGACAAGCTTAATAATGCTATTAACACCGTAAACGATATGAAAAACAAATATCGTATCGAAGCCAAAAAGCTCTCGGCTATGGTTTCTCCCTCCGCTTTCTCAACCGAAAAGTTTGTTTCGAGCTTTAACCTTAAAGCCTTCGGCAAGGAGAATGACGTTTTCGAATGTGGTTATCCGAGAAACGACTTTATGTATAACTACACTGAGGAAGACCTTCAAAGAATTAAGGAAAGCCTTGGAATTGCTAATACAAATAAGAAGATTATTTTGTATGCTCCAACCTGGCGCGATAATCAACACGTTGTCGGCAAGGGATACACTTATAAATCCGAGGTTGATTTCGATAAGCTTCAAAAAGAGCTTCAAGATGAATATATTATTCTTTTCAGAGCTCATTATTTCGTTTCAAACAGCTTCGATTTCGCAAAATACGAGGGCTTCATCTATAACGTTTCGAAATACGATGATATAAACGAGCTCTACGTTGTTTCGGATATGCTTATAACCGACTATTCCAGCGTGTTCTTCGATTATTCAAATCTTAAGCGACCGATTTTGTTCTATATGTATGACCTTGAAGCCTATCGCGACGATATCAGAGGTTTCTATATTGACTTAAACGAATTGCCCGGAAATATTTTGAAAACCGAGGAAGATGTTATCGCTGAAATCAAGCGCATAAGTAATGAATGGGTATATGATGAAAAATATAAGAAATTCAACGATACCTACACCTATTTAGACGATGGAAAAGCCAGCGAAAGAGTTGTTAAGGCAATGTTTTCTAAATAAGAATCAAGCTTAAAGGCTAAAACAAAATTGTCGATAGATATGTTAATGAAAATAGACGCTTCGTTGTGTGGGTAACACGGATATTTGTAGTTGCCAAGCAAGAGAGGGGTCTATTTTTTAGTGAATAAGCGTATATTTTAAACCCCAAAAATGCCGTAGTTTTGCGTAGGGCTTAGAACGCTTGATTTATTCGCAAAAAATAGGTATAATTTAAGGGAAAAGAGGGGGAGTTTTATGAAAAAGAAAATTCTAATAGTTGTTGATATGCAAAAGGATTTCGTTGATGGAGCGCTCGGAACTTTGGAGGCGCAGGCAATTCTTCCTTCGGTTGCGCAAAAAATAAAAACCCACGAGGGAGATATTATCGCAACCTTTGATACCCACGAAAGCAATTATCTTTTAACGAGCGAGGGCAAAGCGCTTCCCGTTGAGCATTGTATAAAGGGAACCGACGGCTGGAGGCTTCATTCCGAGGTTTCAAAAGCGCTCGAAGGCAGAGAATACGTATCAATAGAAAAGCCTACTTTTGGCTCAACCGAGCTTATTTCTTATATTTCGGAAAACTATGACCCTTCAGAAATTGAAATCGAGCTTATCGGACTTTGCACAGATATTTGCGTTGTTTCGAATGCGCTTTTATTAAAGGCGAATTTCTATGAAACGCAAATTTCGGTTGACGCAAAAGCGACTGCGGGCGTAACCGAAAAGAGCCATCTTGCAGCGCTCGAAACTATGAAAATGTGTCAGATTAATATTTTGAATTGAGGAAAAGAAATGTTTGATGCTAAAAAAACAACAAGCGAATGTGTTGAATGGATAAAAGAATTTTTCGAGAAAAACGGAAAGGGCTGTAATGCGATTGTCGGCATTTCGGGGGGCAAGGATTCCTCCGTTGTTGCGGCGCTTTGTGTTGAAGCGCTCGGCAAAGACAGGGTTATCGGAGTTTTAATGCCCAAGGGCGAGCAGCACGATATTGATGCCGCCTATAAGCTTTGCGAGTACTTGGGAATAAAGCATTTTGTCGTTAATATTAAGGACACCTTCGAAGCCATAACTCAGGCGCTTCCGAAGGAGCTTGAGATAAGCTCTATGTCGATTCAAAATCTGCCTCCGAGAATCAGAATGACAACCCTCTATGCCGTTTCGCAGAGCCTTAACGGACGAGTTGCAAATACCTGTAATCTTTCGGAGGACTACGTTGGTTATTCAACCCGTTATGGCGATTCTGTCGGCGATTTCTCTCCTCTTTCTAACCTAACGGTTACCGAGGTTAAGGAAATCGGCAGGGTTTTAGGGCTTCCCATTGATTTGGTTGAAAAGGTTCCGATTGATGGGCTTTGCGGAAAATCCGATGAGGAAAATCTGGGCTTCAGCTATGCGGTTCTCGATAAATATATCCGCGAGGGAATCATCGAAGACCCTGAAATCAAGGCGATTATCGATAGAAAGCATCAGATGAACCTCTTTAAATTAGAGCTAATGCCGAGTTTTAAGCCGAGCGAAATTTGAGAATATCCCAAAGATTGCAAAACGGACGTCTTTCCTCTTGAAGAAAACGTCCGTTTTGTTTTAGTTTAAAATTAAAAACCTAGTTCTCCTTGAATCAAGAGAACTAGGTTTTTTATCATAATTCGGGGCTAAATCCAACTTGAGCCTTTTATAAATTAAAGCAAAAATGGGCTCAAGGTTTTAGAAGCTTATAAATCGTAAATTTATAGCTAAATCTCTGTCTGCCCTTTTTCGGCAATATATTTTTTAAGCAGAGTGTTGGTTTTCAGTTTTGCATCGCCGATGGTATTTGAGCAGAAAATGATACCTTCTATTTCGCCCTTTGCGAGCAAATCAAAATAATAATCGAGTTGTTTTTTATAAAGTTCGATGTCCATAGGTTTTTCTGCGCCGTAATCCCAGAGATAAACACCCGCCATAACAGGCTTGTTCCCCGCTATGGATTTCAGATTTTCCATATAACTTTCAACGTTGGCAATATCTTCGCATCTCCAAATCCAGAAGGTTATTCCGTCGAAGCAATCCATATAGGGCGAAAGGTCTTTTTCTAGCTGATGCGCGTATAAAACGTTCCAGAATTTGAGCCCTTTTTGGTTTAAAGCTTCTTTTATTTCCATAAGCACAGAGGGTGTGAAGCGTATTAATCTTTCCTCCGAAAAGAAATCGTCAACAATTCCGCCCGTTATATTTTGTGCGCTATTTAGCGCTTCGATAATATCCTGCGTGTTTCCGAGTTTTGCTTCGGGCAGAGGGGAAGAAAAATCGCCCAAAACGGAGAAAACAACCTCTCCCAATTCCGAAAAACGCTCGGCAAAGGGGCCGAAAGGAGGCTGAATATTTCCGCCGTATGAAACGATGAAGGAATTTTTTATTCCGTATTCTTTTGCAAATTCTTCGGGCGACATCGAGCAATCGAATCCTAAAAGGTCGTTATGGGAGCCTTCGAGATGTCCCCAATTCCAAAGCTTATCAATAATCTTCGCCATTTTTATCAACCTTCCTTTTTTTATCATTATACAGGTTTTAATCAGATTTGTAAACTCTAATTTTAGCATAATTGATTCCAAAATATTAGCCATTACCATAAATTTCAGGGTTTACATATAGGATAATTTCTGTTATTATTAAAATAGCGTAATTTCCGCAATTTATTTGAAAGGAAGCGAATGATGAAAAAATTAAAAAGATTTTTCAGCCTATCTCTCAGTTTTTGCATTATTGTTTTATCTCTGTCCGCCATTTCTCCAAAGGCGAAGGCGGCGGGAGTCAGCGTTGATGCGGGAGCTTATTACATAATTAATAATAAAACGGGAATGTATCTTAACTTAACCAACAATAAAGATGCCGACGGAACAACCATTAAAATAGTAACTCCTGAGGTAGATGCGGTTGGTCAGGTTATGAAAATAAAGGTGAATTCCAACCTTTCGGGCGGAAGCTATTTTATTCAGCCTGCGCAAAGCACAACGAGAGCGCTTAACGTTGAGGGAACCGTTCCATCTTCGGGCGATAAAGTGTTGCTCAGAAAATCGGCTTCAACAAAGGTTCAGGATTGGTATTTCGAAAAGAAGGGCGAAACGGAATCGGGCGAGGCTTTATACGTCATTAAAAGCGGATATAACGCCAATCTGTGCCTGACCCCCGAAGGCTCAAAAAAATCGTCAAACGTTGGGGTTAAAACGTATTCTTCCAAGAATGAACTTCAACTTTGGCGCCTTGTTCGTTTCACTCTCAAAAAGCAGGGCGACGACCCTAATATCAAGTCTTATGGCGTTGACGTTTCCCAATGGCAAGGCGAGGTTAATTGGCAAGCAGTTGCGGAATACGGCGTTGAATTTGCAATCCTCAGAATCGCTTTTTCGGGAAGAGGCGAGGACGACGGAGGACTCGACAAAACCTTCTATAAAAACTATAAAGAAGCCCAACAAAACGGACTGAAACTGGGCGTTTATATTTATTCCTATTCAACAACGGTCAAGGAGGCCAAAATGGATGCCGAGCAGGTTTTAGAGCAGCTTGGCGGAAGGTATCTTGACTATCCGATTTTCTTCGATTTGGAGGACGAATGTCAGGCGGGGCTTTCAAAAAGGCTAAAAACCGATATGTGCCTTGAATTTATGAGGGTCATAAAGGAAGCAGGCTATGAAGCGGGCGTATATGCCAGCGAAAATTGGTTCCAGGACCATATTTACTATAGCGAGGTTAAAGCGCAGGGCACAACGTGGCTTGCAAAATGGCCGAAATCCGACCAAGCCGACGAAGACCACAGCGCAGATGAATTTTGGCAATTCCGTTCTGACGGAAGGGTTGCGGGAATCGACGGAGGTACGGGCGACGTTGATATGAACGCTTGCTATTACACTCCCGGAACCTACGTTTATACAGGGGAAAATATAACCCCTTCCTTCAGCGTTTATTCTCCAACAAACGGAATGAAGCTGACCGAAGGCACCCACTATACAGTTGAATATAAGGATAACAAAAACGTTGGAACGGGAAAAGCAATTATAACGGGAATCGGCGAATACGTCGGTCTTAGTTTCGAAAAAACCTTTGAAATTCTGCCCAGAAATATAGGCGCAACAGAAATTACAGTTTCCGACAAAAGTTTTTCGGGCGCCCCTTTAACCCCGAATCCTAAGGTAGTTTTCGATAAAACCACTCTGAAAAAAGATAAGAGCTATACCCTTTCTTATAAAAAGAATACCAACGTTGGAACTGCAACGATAACAGTTAAGGGCAAGGGCAATTTTGACGGTTCAACCAAGGTAACCTTTAAAATAAAGCCCAGAAAACTCAAAAACGCAGAATTTGAAGGCATCGTTAATAAGGTTTATACAGGAAAAAGCGTAAAACTTTCTTCCGTAAAGGTTAAAACCTCGGCGATAACCTTTAAAAAGGGTACGGATTATACCTATACTTATAAAAACAACGTGAATTTTGGCGAGGCAAAGATTGTTTTTAAAGCCAAGGGCAAGAGAACAACCGGAACCGTTTCCAAAACCTTCCATATCGTTCCGATGACTCCCGAATATATCAAGTCTTCAAAAACGGGCAAGTCTTCAACCGTTATAACCTGGGGACATTCCGATTATGCAACTAAATATCAGTTATACAGGGCGGAAGGCAAAAATGGTAAATTCAAAAAAATCTATACCTCTGATAACCGCTGGCAGTATACTTATAAGGATAAATCCCTAAAAGAAGGAACCTACTATTATTATAAAATAAGAGCCTATAAATCGGTTGGCGGAAAGAAATATTACAGCTATTGGTCTGATACCATAACGGTTAAAACCAAAATAAGCGACACAGCCTTCTCCTTAAAACCCGACTATGATAACAAGAGCATAAAGGTTAGCATAAAAAAGGATAAGAGTGTTTCGGGATATATCCTTTATATGTATGATTCAAGCGCCAAAAAGATGAAGAAAATCTGGCAAGGCAAATCAACAAGCTTCGAGAAAACCGATATTGAGCCAAATAAGAATTACCATTTTAAGATAAAAACTTATAAAAAAGCAAACGACGGCACAATTTACGGAAATCTCTCCGAAAAGCAAACCGTAAGGCTTGATTATCCCGAAAAGGTTGCAACAATTTCGGCTTCTTCAAAGAGCGCAGGCTCGATAAAGCTCAAATGGTCAGAAGCAATTTCGGCTAATACCTATCAAATCTATCGAGCAACAGAGCCTGAAGGTAAATTCACCCGAATAGGCACAACCAAAACTCTGTCCTTTACGGATTCTTCGGCAGAATCGGGAATTTACTATTATTATAAAATTCGCTCCTATATGAAGGTTGGCAAAAAGAAATATTATTCCGAATGGTCGGATATAATCAAGAAAAAAGCAAAATAAGTTTCCGAGAGGCTATATCGTTAAAAAGAACGATACAGCCTCTTTTTTCTTTACCGCTTAAAAAGAAAAAAACGTATGAGTCGTACCGGAAAGGACAGTAATAAAAAAGCAGAAACGATTTTTCGTTTCTGCTTTTTTATTTTTATCATAAGGTTTTAGGATATCCTAAAAATGTGGAAAATTTGATGTACATTTTCCCTGCTTGTTACGGTATGTGACATTATTTTCTAAACACAAATAGATACTCGTGCGCAATCAACAAAAAATTGTACTTCACACTATTAGTCTTCCAATACCCTGTTGCTTTACAGTTGTGTTGCTCTTTAATAATAAGTTCTTTTAATTTAAATCCTGCATCTTCAAAGATACGCATAACATCAAAAGACATTGGAATCATATGACCTTTTTGACGTGTATCTCCCATAAGAACAGCGCAGAACTTGTCCTTTTTGAGAACACGATAGCTCTCTGAAGCGACCTTTTTCATTTCCTCAAGAAAATCCTTAACCTTAAGCAAAGACAAATCTTCAGGTATATCCTCGCTGTACTGAATAATATCAGCATACGGCGGATGTGTGCAAATCAAGTCGATGCTATTATCCGGAACGAAATCAAGATTTCTAGCATCACCTTTATGAAGATACACTTTACCATTCGCACCTTCGTGTTCAAAATCTATTTTTTCTCTGCACCGAGTTAGCGAAACATCATTAACATCTACACCAATAATGTTTCTATTGAGTAGTTTGGCCTCTACGAGTGTAGTGCCTCCGCCTGCAAATTGGTCGAGCACTAAATCGTTTTCATTAGAATAACGAAGCAGAATATTACGCGGAATATACGGAGACCAATTACCACGCCATTTAGCGTCATGGGTAGCCCAATCTCCACGTTTTGGGAATGACCAATGAGTGGTCATTTCCAATTCAAAATCATCAGGTTCCCATTTAGTGATTTTCTTTTTCATAAAAAGTCCTCTAATTCATAGCGAGATGCGTGTAGCAACTCTATAAAACATGATGTATTTCGTTGATGGCTTCAACAAGTTCCTCTGATACCTCATTTTTAGCTTTTTCAAGCAAAGAAACCAATTTTTGAACCGTTTCTTCTGTTCTAGGATCATGTTTACGTTTTTCTGATGTCATCTCTTGGATTATATCTATAAGTTCATCAATTTCATCTATGTTTTCTGCAGTAAATAAGCATTCAAATCCACCAATATCTGTATCAAAACAGTACTCTTTTATCATTTCCAAAGTAATTGTGTTGTTACACTGAGCTTGATAAACACTTTCTGCATATTCAAACTGTGCTTTAAGTTTTTTACTTCGAGCATTAAACCCTTGATCAAGCAACATTTTCAACCCATCACGAAAGAATATTTGATAGGCAAGCTGATGTGCTTTTCCAGCTCTCACACTAAACTGACTCCCAAACGGACTTTTATATTGAAATAATGCAATCATATTATTCGTCTCCCTGTAAACTAAAGGTTTTTTAAATCAAACTATTTGTGATATAATGATATAAAGGCATATAGTTTATTTACAAACCTTTTTAATTACTCCGTTTTCCAAATCTTTAATGTTGTAGATGTGTTCCATAATATCAAAAGTTTCTTCAAGGTTATTTCGAGCACTTGTCCAGCCCTTGCCATCGGTAAACCAAACAAATGTGAATCCATCAATTTCTTCAGTTTCCCAAGCAAGAGTTTTATAACTACGTGCAGTTTCGTTTAATTTACTACCGCCACTTCCATAGAAATTGGTTTCGATACCATAAATCATATTTGGCGTTTTCACAACGAAATCAAATCGTTTTTCCATCTTGCCTTGGTTTGAAATGGCGGATAAGTCGATATTCCACTTATTTGTGATTTGGTGAATATACATTTCCTTAAAGTAGTTTACATCTTTAACAAATCCAGTTTTTTGAATAAAGCTTTCAACCAAATCTTCCATCAAGTGTCCGCCACGGTTTTTACGACCATTAGAATCAAGGCCTGTTTCCACACCAGTCGCGTAATCAACCAAGTTGTTTACGATATGGTTTTCTAATAAATCGAATAACCCGGTTTCACGCATAAAGTATTTATAACGTTCATAATGAGCATGGCTATTAGGCGGATACTTTCCAAAATCAAATTGGAATAAGTGTCCACCGTTTTCATCCTGACAGTATATTTCACTAGCCCTAACCGCTAATAGTAGCGGAATGCACTTTAATACTTCAGGATATTTTCTCATTAAGTTTTCAAAATCAAGTTCAATATTTTTAGAGCCGATTAGCGAATTTAAGATGTTAAGTTCAACCTTGATACTATCCACATTTCGATGAACTTTCTCAAAATCTATGTAATAACCATAATCGGCAATACTGTCGCGAAAACCAGATAACCATTTATTAAAATCTCTTTTCATAACAAATCCTCCTTAAAAATTACTGATAAGCAATTCTTTGATTTTTCCTCTTGCTTCACTGTTACAGTTAATCATACGCGTTGCTTCTACTCTTTTGATTTTATGAGCTGAGTAAATGTTGTCAAAGAAATCATCTTCCGTATTTGAGTTCTTTGGGTCAGAGTTACTAATTACAACTTTAGCACCTTTCTTATGCATATCATCTACGAAACGAGCAAGCTCAATTTGTTCTTCATCATTAAACAAGTTTTCAGTATATGCGGTAAAGCTCGCAGTATCAGTGATCGGTCTGTAGGGCGGGTCGAAATATACAAAAGTATTTTCATCAATGAAGTCTGCCGACTCTCTATAATCACCACAAACGATATTAACTTTCTGCAATTTTTCTGACACTGCACGAAGATTCTTTTCGTCGCAAATCATTGGATTTTTATATGCTCCCATAGGAACATTAAAGAGTCCTTTTTTATTCACTCTAAACAACCCATTAAAACAGGTTTTGTTTAAGAAAATCATTAAAGCGGCTTTTTTAATATTTATATTTTCGTTTCCGTTAACCTTTAAATCATTGAAACGCTCACGCTTTTCATTATAGTAAATCTTTCGACTGTCAGTATCCAACGGAATAAATTCGCTTTGCATTGTGTAAAGCATTTTTATCAACGCATCAATGTCATCACGAATAGTACGATAGGAGTTAATAAGTTCAGCATTTATATCGCTAATATAAACCTCCCTCAAATCATATTTGCTAAGGATATCGAATAAAACTGCGCCACCACCAACAAATGGTTCTGCATACTTAGTAATCTTTCCTTCAGCAAAAGGATAATAGTGTTCGATTTCTTTAAGAAGTTGACCTTTTCCGCCTGCCCATTTTAGAAATGGCTTGGCATTTTTTTCGTTAGACTGATTAAACCTAAGACTACGTGCATCTTCAGGCTTTTGAGCATCAATAGGTATAATCCACATATTACCTAGAGTTGCAACATTTGTTATACGATTCTCTTTACATAAAGTTAAGACTCTTCTATGAGAAATGTTCCATTTTTCGGCAGCCTCACTTGCAGTCATATATGCTAACATTGATAATCACACTCCTTATGTATGATTATATTCCAAAACTGGAATAAAAGCAATACAAAAATACAAAAAAGATGGTCTATCAATAAGATAAACCATCTTTTTTACTATCCTTTAGAGTACAACCCTTATAAAAACCTCCTTTTTTATATAGACAATAAGAATAGATTGTTGTATAATTGCTTTGGAGATGATGAATTTTGAAAATCTATGATATGCATATTCATTTGAGAATAGGAGATGGGTCTCCCGAAGAACAGCTTGCGCTTATGGATAAAGCGGGAGTTTTTGGCGCTTGCGTTTTTTCGGTTCGCCCAAAACAGATAAAAGAAGAAACAGGGCTCGATTTTGAAGAAAGACTCGATGGTGTTTTAAAATGGACCGAAAATCATCGCGATAGGCTTTTCCCTGTTTTGTGGGTCCACCCCGACGAAGAAAATATAATAAATAAGGTGCGTATTGCTGCCGAAAAAGGTATCGTCGCATTTAAGATAATTTGCAATAATTTCTATGTCTACGAAGAAAAAAGTATGGCGCTCATAAGGGAGATTGCAAAACTTAATAAGCCTTTGATTTTCCATACGGGTATTCTCTGGGACGGAGAGGTTTCGTCTTCATATAACCGCCCCGTCAATTTTGAGGCGCTTATTAATATCGAGGGCTTGAAATTTTCTATGGGTCATTGTTCATGGCCTTGGATTGATGAATGTGTTGCCCTTTATGGCAAGTTTCAAAATGCGCTCGGCTATAAAAATACCGCCGAAATGTTTTTCGATATAACCCCCGGAACGCCCGAAATCTGGCGCAAGGAGTTGTTCACTAAGCTATTTAAAACGGGCTACGACGTTGGAAGCAATATTATGTTTGGAACCGATTGCAGCGCCAATTCATATAATTCCGATTGGGCGAAAAAATGGCTTTCGCTCGACGGGGAAATTATGAATGAGCTTGGAGTAAGGAAAAGTATTCGTGAAAATATTTATGAAAAGAATCTTTTCCGTTTTCTCGGAATTTCGGGCGAAAAGGGAGAGGTTCTGGCGCCGACGCCCGATAATTCAAACAGCGTTTCTTGCCTTAATCCCGAAGTTGAAAAAATAATTGAAAAGTGGTATAAAAAGCTCGAATTTCCGAAGGAATACGACGCAGAATTTTATGAGGCGCTTAAAACCACGCCAATATCCGACGCTATTACTTTAGAATCCTACGATAAAACCTGCAAAAACGGAAAACGTAATCTGCTTTCCTTCCTTTATTTCTGCGAGGAGTTATCGAAAAAATACGAGGAAAAAGGCATACCCGAAGAAATTCTTTTAGACACCCTTTCGGATATTCCCCGTTGGGCCATTACTCATTCGGGTCTTAAAGGGGAGCTTTTCTTAGGAGAACTTCCTTGGCTTTCAAATCATCTTGGCTTTGAACTTTTCAAAATCGGAAGGTTGCAGTTCAGAATGAACGGCGCCACCCGTGATTTTGATAAGGTCGGCATTAAAAAGGGCGACCCGATTATGGAGATTCATATTCCTGCCGAAGGAAAACTCGATAAAGAGTTGGCGAAGGAATCTATTGCTCGTTCCAAGGAATTTTTCAAAAAATATTTCCCCGAATACAGTTGGGAATATTACACCTGTGATTCATGGCTTTTGGATACTGCTCTTAAAAAGTATCTGCCCGAAAACAGCAACATTTTAAACTTTCAAGCGCTTTTCGAGATAGATTATGAGCCCGAATCGGATGCGCTTTTGAGGTATCTTTTTAAGTGGAACACCAATATTTTGAATCTTAAATACGAGCCGGCATTTTCGAGTCTGGCGCAAAAGATTAAGCCAGCAGCCTTAAGCGGAGAAAAATTCCACGAAAGCTGGGGTTTTATAAAGAAATAACAATCCTTTGTTTTGGAGGCAAAAATGAGAAAATTTTTAGGAATTGAATTTGGCTCAACGCGAATCAAAGCAGTTTTAATCGGAGAGGATTATAAGGTTTTGTCTTCCTCTGATTATGTCTGGAAATCGGACTTAATAAATGGTTATTGGACGTATAATATGGAAGACGCCATAAAAGGTCTTAAAGCAACGCTCAATGGATTAACCGACATAGAAGGCCTTGAAGCGGTTGGGATTTCGGGAATGATGCACGGACTTCTCGCATTCGATAAGAATTGGAATCTTCTCACTCCGTTTAGAACGTGGCAAAACACAACTACTGCTAGAGCAGCAGATAAACTAACCGAGCTTTTCGGCTTTAATATTCCTCAAAGATGGAGCATAGCGCATCTTTATCAAGCAATTTTAAACGAGGAAAAATATATTAAAGAAATAGCGCATATCACAACGCTTGCGGGATACGTTCATTATTTGCTAACGGGCGAGAACGTTGTTGGAATAGGCGAGGCAAGCGGTATGTTTCCGATAGACTCATCTTCCAATGATTATGATGAAATAATGCTCGAAAAATTTGATAAGCTTATAGCGCCTTTAGAGCTCGGCTGGAAGCTTCGGGATTTATTGCCGTCTTGCCTTTTGGCAGGAGAGTTTGCGGGAAAGTTAAGCGAGGAAGGCAGAGCCTTAACAGATAACGTTCTTCCTTTGGGGGTTGCTTTTGCACCGCCGGAAGGCGATGCGCAAACAGGTATGACTGCAACAAATTCGGTTCTGCCAAAGACGGGAAACGTTTCGGCAGGGACCTCGATTTTTGCTATGATAGTTTTGGAAAAACCGCTTGAAAAATTACATAAGGAACTTAATGTTATTACAACGCCTGAAGGCAAACCTGTTGCTTTGGTTCATTCGAGCAACTGCACAAGTGATAGCAACGCTTGGGTTTCGGTCTTGAAAGAATCTGCTGAACTGTTTGGCGCTGAACCCGCAAACGGAGAAACCTTCACAAAACTTTATGAAAAGTCGCTCGAAGGTGATAGTGATTGCGGCGGAGTTCTTGTTTGCAATTATATAACAGGCGAGGGAATAACTCATTTTGATTCGGGTATTCCGATGATTATAAGGAAGCCTGATGCCAAATTCACCCTTGCGAATTTATTTAAGGCAATGCTTTATTCAACTATGACAACCCTTAAAATCGGTGTTGAAATTTTAGCGGACGAAAAGGTTGAAATTGCTTCTCTTACAGGACACGGGGGGCTTTTCAAAACTCCCGCAGTTGGGCAAAAATATATGGCAGCGGCATTCGAAACACCCATAACCTGTCTTGATTCTGCAAGCGAAGGCGGGCCTTTTGGAATAGCCCTGTTGGCGGCATTTGTGCAACAAAAAGATGCAGATGAAAGTCTTGGGGATTTTCTTAAAAACCGTGTTTTCAAGAAGTCTCAAAAGAGCGTTATATTCCCCGACCAAGAGTTGTCCCTTGGCTTCAAAAAATATTTCGAGGATTATAAAAAACTTTTAGAGATAGAAAAAAGAGCAACCGAACTTTTTTGAAAGGAGAAAAGAAATGCTTGAAAAATTAAAAGAACAAGTATTAAAGGCGAATCTGATGCTCCCAAAATATGGTCTTGTAACCTTCACTTGGGGCAACGTTTCGGGAATCGACCGTGAAAAAGAGCTTGTTGTTATAAAGCCGAGCGGAGTTGAATACGACGATATGACCATTGATGATATGGTGGTTGTGAATCTTTCGGGAGAGGTTGTTGAGGGGAAAAGGAAACCTTCTTCCGATACGGCAACACATCTTGAAATATATAAGGCTTTCGCTGAGATTGGCGGCGTTGTGCATACTCATTCTCGTGAGGCAACCGCGTGGGCGCAAGCAGGAAGGGGAATCCCACCGTATGGAACAACCCACGGCGATTATTTTTATGGAGAGATTCCTTGCACAAGAAAAATGACGACTCAGGAAATTCAAGGAGAATATGAAAAGGAAACCGGAAAGGTTATCCTTGAAACATTCAAAAACATCAAACCTCTCGACGTTCCTGCCGTTTTGGTTCATTCTCACGGGCCGTTCACCTTCGGAAAAACTCCTCAGGAAGCGCTGCACAATGCAGTTGTATTAGAGGAACTCAGTTTTATGGCTTCGAGAACAGAAGCGATAAATCCCGATGTCGGTGATATGCAAAAGGAACTGTTAGATAAGCATTTTCTCAGAAAGCATGGCAAAAACGCCTATTATGGCCAATAAATAAAATAAAAGAGCATTTTGCAAAACCCTTTTACGGTTATCAAAATGCTCTTTTTTAGTTTTTTAAAGGTTATTTTTTCGATGCCTTTCGAAAAGTTCTCCGATTTTGGCGGCGAGTTTTTCGATTGCGCATAGTCTAAACAGGAAAATTCTGATTTTGTCTATCAGAATCAGGGCTATGAAAATCCCAAAAACAATTGCCAGAAATTTCGCCAAAAACTCAATCGAACCGTTGTTTGAAATTTCGGCGAATCTTCCCTTTATGGCGTATTCTCGGATAGCCTTGTTGTCGTGGATAAGATAAACCGAAAAGGCGGAGGAGGAAAAGAAGGAAATGATTTTCCCGAAGCCTTCTTTTATATTTAGCCCCCTGAAAAACAACAATATAAAAATGGCAAAAGCCAAAACTGTCGGGGAGCAATAGGAAACCAAAAGGTCGCGATATTTAACGAGGTCGGCGCTTGAGTTTGCGCTTATTAAATATTGGAAAAATACTTTTGCGCCCCAAGTTATCAAGAAGGAAATCGCCGCACCGAGCAAACAAGAAGTGCGCCCTATTTTAACAGAGCCATCGAGCTTTTTTAAAGACGCTCCAACAAGATAAACCAAGCTGAACCAGAAAACACTATAGCCTGCGCCCAGATAGAAAATATCTCCCGAAAAAAGCCCCGAAATCATTGCATAAGCAGAGAAGAAACCTAAACCGATAAAAATGAAGATTTTGAGAGTTTTTTCGTCGGCTGCCGAAACCGCAAGATTTAATATGGGCGACAAGACGAACATTCCCGCATAAGCCGTGAAAAACCAATATTGCTTTGTTGAAATCGGGAAAAACGCACTCAGAATTTGTTTTGTTCCAAAAGCGTCGGGGTGAAGTTCTTTCATAATGAAGGCTATCAAAACCGAATAAAAAAGCACGTTGAAAAATATTGAAACTATATTTTTAACCTTAGGAAGCTCTCTGCCTTCTTTGAATCCGACGAATCCCGAAACCAAAACAAAGCAATTAACGGCGGGATATGCGAAAATCTCTAATCCCCAAACCAGGGAAAATTGAGGGAATCCCATTTCGCTTTTTAAGATACCTCCGTGCCCTAAAATATGCAAGAACAAGACTCCTAAAATCGCAAAAATGCGGAGCAAATCTATCCCGTAATTCCGAGATTTAGAACCCACTTTAAAATCCCCCTTTTTTATCCTTTATAATGATTATAAACCAAACGACACAACTTTTCAACAATTTATTTTGCTGAAGGGGTTGTTGTTTTATAACATATTGAGACAGGAACGGTTAATAATAGTTTATGAATAATCTTGCGGGATTTAACAAACATTTAATTGTAATTAACATAAAATTAACGTAATCTTGACGGTAATTTGACCTAGATGGTATAGAATTATGACAGTTGCGAGGTTAAGCTCGCATTTGAAAACGAAAAAACAAAAGGAAGGATGAATAAAGCATTGGGTTTTATGGAGTTTTTTTCCGGAGTAACGGCAAACCCACTCTTGCTTTTAGCGGTTGTGCTAACGCTGGGAGTTATCCTCGTTAACGGTTGGACAGATGCGCCAAACGCCATTGCAACCTGCGTTGTAACTCGTTGTATGCCGGTTAGAGCGGCAATACTGATGGCGGCGGTTTTTAATTTCTTGGGCGTTTTTGTTATGACGCTTTTGAATGCAACGGTTGCCGAAACAATAACAAAAATGGTTGATTTCGGCTCGAATCCCGACCTCGCGATAATAGCCTTAAGTGCAGCGCTTTTCGCTATCGTAACTTGGGCAACCCTCGCTTGGGTTTTCGGAATCCCCACCAGCGAAAGCCACGCTTTGATAGCAGGGCTTACGGGAAGCGCTATTGCGATTCAAAACAGTTTAAAAGGCGTTAATGGCGACGAATGGATTAAGGTTGTTTATGGAATTTTCATTTCGGTTATTTTAGGCTTCGGCTTGGGTTGGCTTACCTGCAAGCTTGTAACCAAACTGTTTTACCACGCTAATCGCAGAAAAACGGAAACCTTTTTTAAAGGCGCGCAGATAGCGGGCGCAGCTTCGATGGCGTTTATGCACGGCGCTCAAGACGGGCAGAAGTTTATGGGAGTTTTGTTTCTTTGCGTTTATATGTCGAAAGGCCAGGCGCTCCCCTCCGATATCGAAATTCCCATCTGGCTTATGATAGTTTGCTCGGTTGTTATGGCGCTCGGAACCGCTATGGGCGGCAAAAAAATCATAAAGTCTGTTGGAATGGATATGGTTAAGCTCGAAAAATATCAAGGCTTTTCCGCAGATATTGCGGCGGCATTTTCCTTGCTTATATGCTCTATATTCAGTCTTCCCGTTTCAACAACCCATGCAAAAACAACCTCGATTATGGGCGTTGGCGCAGTTAAGAGAATTTCCGCTATCAATTTTTCGGTAGTTAAGGAAATGGTTTTAACGTGGATTTTAACCTTCCCCGGCTGCGGACTTGTTGGATATCTTATGACTAAATTATTTATGTTTATTTTCACTTAGGACTTGACTGCTCGCACTAAAAGGAGAAATGAAAAATGGCAAAAGGCGATAAATTTTATTTTGAAAATTTTAATGATGTATCCTCGCTTTCTAAAAAAGCTTCGGAATATCTGGTTGAATGTCTTCAGAATTACAACCTCGAAAAGGCGGAAGAAATGCTTTCTAAAATGCACGAATTCGAACATTCTGCCGACCTTAAAAAACACGAAATGATGGCGGCGCTGGCAAAGGCTTTCGTAACTCCGATAGAAAGGGAGGACCTCAATTTAATCAGCCATAAGCTCGATGATATTCTCGATAGTTTAGAGGAAATTTTGCAGAAATTCTATATCTACAACATAAAAAAGGTTCCTGCATCGGCTGTTGAATTTGCGGAAAAACTAGTTTATTCTTGCGATTTGTTGGGAAAAATTATGAAGGAATTTGAAAACTTTAAGCGCTCAAAACAGATTCTTCCATTGATAATCGAGCTTAACGACGTTGAGGAGGAATGTGATAAGATATATCTGAAATCCATAAACGAGCTCACAAAAAATCCCGAAGACCTTCTCGAAACCATTTCGCTTTGCAAAATTTTCGATTGCTTCGAGGTTTGTGCCGACGCTACGGAACACGTTGGCGATTGCATCGAAACGGTTATTATGAAAAACACCTAAGATTGACGAGTATTTTAACAAAGCAAACGCGTAAATCTGCTCTTTAAAATCAGGTTCGGATTATCCGCGTTTGCTTAATCAGCCCATAAAGAAAAAACATAAGCGGAGCGAAAATTTTCGCTCCGCATAGCTTTATTTATAGGCAATATATTTCGGGCTTTCGTCGGTTGAGCCAAATTGGAAAACGGTTAAATCATCGCTCTGGTAATAATACATTATATCCTCGTTTCCATCGAGCTTATAAACAATCATTTTATCAAATTCGTTTCCCGGATATTTCTTGTTACCCTCTAAAGGCGTTTTACCTTTTATTAATTTTGCAACGTCGATATTGGCAGGGTTTTCTTGAATTTCCGCATTTTTAAGCCAATACTGCATAAAATCGTCTTCAAGCTTAAATTCTTTTTCTCTATAATCCCCTTCAACGTAGTCGAAGCTGAAAACATAAAAGAACAGAAAGTTTTTAACCTCTACGTTTCTAACCGAAACGTCATTTTCCTCGTTATAAAAATAAAGCTCGTTATAAGAAGCATTTTCGTCAAACTCGGAAAAATCATCGGTGTATCTCAAAGCGTAAAACTTATCTGCGCATTTGAATTCAACCGTTGGATAAATTGCGAGAAGCGCTCCTATAATCAACAAAAACGCCGCCACTAATATAACGATAACTCTTTTCTTTTTTGCCATAGTTAAATCATCCTTTCATCCTTTTAAAAAAATCATCAGATTTTTCATTAAATTATATCATTCTTCCGAAAAAAATTATATCATAGTTAAAAATAAAAGTAAAGAGCAATAAAGCGTCGAAATTATTAAAGCTTTTTTTAAAGGCAGAAACGCTTTTTGCAAAACAACAAGGCGAAATAGTTCGTCAAAATGCACATTTATGCCATTTCAATTTTGTGCAAATCCACAAAAAATTAAAACAGGGTTTATTAAAGAACGAAACCATGATAAAATGTTGGTAAATAGCGAAAACCTTCATAATGAAGGAGCTCATAAGGGTGATTTCTATGAAAGATAAAAACCAATTAAAGACCTTCTATTCAACCGCAAAGGTAATGGAATATACCTTAAACAACAAAAATCTTATTGAAAGCAAAATCCCCGAAATAACAAATGATTTCGGAGAAAGTGTTTCATTGGATTCAATGGTTTTTCCAAAGAGTGAAAAATCGGCAACCTTGATTACAGACCCTCAGAATATCTATTATCATATTGATATTTTCACTTTAGGCAAGGGCGCTAAAATAAATACATAATATATTCATTTTGGAGTGAAAATATGGCTATAAAAAGTGTATCTATAAGAATTGAGGAAGAAATGTTAAGCAAAATCGCATATATCGCAGATTATGAAGGAAGAAGTATTAACAGCCAAATCCTGGTTTTAATCAGGGATAATATCAAAACGTTTGAAACCGAAAACGGAGAAATCAAAGACGAAATTTCTCCAAAAGTAAACGTTAAACCTTCGAGAAAATAATTAATTAAAAATGTTTGTTATATTATAAAGATTTTCAAAAGTAAACCCGACTAATATTGCATCTTAAAACATCTTGTCAACGTAGAACTTTGGGTGTATAATAGAAAAAAGGGGTGTGAAAAAATGATTCCTAAAGACCGAATTCTGGATAAACTCGATTCCCTCCTTCGAAGCAACGACTATCCTGCCGCCAAAAGGCTTCTCAAATATTGGCTTTCGGAGGCGGATTTCTCAAAAGATGCTTCAGGGGTTTTGCTAATGCTTAACGAATTGATGGGGCTCTGCCGAAAATTAGGCGAAAAGACTGAGGCTTTAGAATATGCCCAAAAAGCGCTTGAGCAGGTTGAAAAAATGGGAATCGACAAAAACGTCGGCGCCGCTACAACCTATCTTAACAGCGCAACGGTATATAAGGCTTTCGGTTTGTCGGAGGAATCTATTCTGCTTTTTGAAAGAGCAAAAGAAATCTATGAAAACGAATTATCCCCAACCGACGACCGACTGGCAGGACTTTATAATAATATGGGGCTTACGTTGGTTGATTTAAAGCAATTCGAAAGGGCTTATGAGCTTTATAAAAAGGCAATTTCCATTTTAGAAGCCAACCCCCTGAAAGAGCCGGAGCAGGCGATAACCTATCTGAATATGGCGTCGGGCGTTGAAGCCGAGCAAGGCTTAGACGAGGGGCGAAATAAAATTGACGAGTTGTCCCAAAAGGCAATGGACCTTCTTGAATCGGGCAAAGCGAGAACCGACGGGAACTATGCCTTCGTTTGCGAAAAATGTGCCACCGTTTTTGGATATTATGGATACGAGGCTTATGCAAAGGAGCTTACTGAGCGATATAGGAGGATATATGAAGGGACTTGAATTAGCAAAAAATTACTATAACGCCTGCAAACAGACCCTGACAGAGCAATTCCCTGACGTTATGAATCTTGTTGCGGTAGGCCTTGCGGGGAGTGGCTCGGAATGTTGCGGCTTCGATGATGACCTATCCAAAGACCACGATTTCGAACCCTCTTTCTGCATTTTTTTGCCCGATGAAGACGTTATTGACAGTAAAACCGCCTTTCAGCTCGAAAGAGCCTACGCCAAGTTGCCGAAGGAATTTATGGGCTTTAAGAGAAGCCCGATAGACCCCGTCGGCGGAAGTAGACACGGGGTTATCCGAATAAAGGATTTCTTTTCTTTTAAAACGGGTACGTCGGACGGCAAGCTTTCTTTGGAACAATGGTTTTCCATTCCGGAATATAGCCTTTTAGAAGCCACCAACGGAGAAATTTTTTCCGACCCTTCAGGGGAATTTTCTGCAATTCGGGAAAAACTCAAATATTTCCCCGAAGAAGTGAGGCTCAAAAAACTTGCAGGGTATATTCTGCTGATGGGTCAATCGGGACAATATAACTATAATCGTTGCATTTCAAGGGGCGAAACGGGTGCGGCTCAGCTAGCGGTTTTTGAGTTCGTTCAAAGTGCGCTTCATTGCATTTATCTCATAAACCGCGCCTATATGCCCTATTATAAATGGTGCTTTAAAGGGCTTAGAAGACTTAATTTTTTAAGTCATCTTGAAGCCGATTTGGAGTTTTTGATTTCTTCGGGAAACGCAAAGGAAGAAGCCGAACTGAAATCTCAAAAAATCGAAGAAATTTGCTCTCTTGTTGCCGAAGAATTACGAGAACAGAAGCTTATAAATATTAATGGGCAGGAAATGGAGCAATTAGCCTACAACCTCAATGACAAAATTCCCAACCCCTCAATACGAAACGCCCATATTCTTTTTGGGGTTTAAGGAACTTAAAACAGAAGAATATAATAACGCAAAAGACCTAGAGCGTTTGCTCTAGGTCTTTAATGTTAAATATCAGAATTCCGTTGCTCTTTTAAACTAAACGGTATATCCCTTATGTTTTCTGTAACCTCCGATATATGATAAACTTGGCTTCGGTATATCATAATGCAGTTTAATAGCCATTTTTCCATTGTGGAGATTAAGAACAAGACAGTATTACTCGAAATTTGTGTTAGGTTATTTTTGTTCCTTTTTGGGCATACGGCCTCCCATAAACAGCGCATACACTTTCGGAAAAAATCTTTCAAGAAAAGCGCATACCAA
The DNA here is from genome assembly GCA_045630885.1 of Acutalibacteraceae bacterium. GTDB lineage: Bacteria > Bacillota > Clostridia > Oscillospirales > Acutalibacteraceae > UMGS1532. Next base: position 1,497 of record JAZQTQ010000003.1, on the reverse strand, counting down.
GTTAATGATTATGAGGGTTGAAACAATCATAATTATAAATTTTGGAATTTCAAAATATTCGCTTTGAGGCAAAAGAATTGAAATCACTTTTAATATGATTAGCGCCAGATTAAGGTGCATAGCATAAATGGCGAAGGAACGACGGTAAATCGGTCTGGATTTAATTTTTTCGATAAACATATCGGTTATGTTCCACAAGGCATAAGCGCACAAGGTGAAGACGATAACCTCGGTTAAATAATTGTCGACGTGTAATTCTTGCGAAACGATATTTTTAGCAAGGATATAAGCGGTGAGCAGAATGATAGAGGCTATTTGGGTTGCTTTAGAAGATTTTTTAGAAGCAAAATCGAAATAATGATACCCAATTATGGCGCCCAAAATATAAAAAATTATGGAAATAGGGGAATAAAAGACCTCTTTTGGGATATGTATTCCAAAGAAAGCGAGGATTGATAGCCCGATAACAGACACCAAAGCCACGTATTTATTTTTGATAATCAAAAAGACAATCGGCGCCGCCAAAGAGAATATAATCAGATTAAACATAAACCAAAAAGGCCCGTTGCAGCCATAGAAGAAAATACCCTTTAAAATGCTTGTAATCGTCAAGGGATATGGCTCGCTCGCTGCGGAAAATTTGCTGATGAAAGAATACGAACAAAGAATTTCCCAAACCAGCCAAACGGTGTTCCATAATAGATATGGAATAATTAAAGAGAAGACCCTTGATTTGATTTTTCTCAGATATTTTTTGTTGTCATACCCTTTAAAAAAGGTTATTCCCGACAACATAAAAAACATCGGAACCGCAAACTGTGTAATTGAAGATGAAAAAAAGAAGGAGGTTTTTTGGTTAATAACCGAAATAAAACCGTTTCCCAAATTTTCTTGCGCAAAATTCGAATGAATGAAGAAAACGAGAATACTCAATAAAAAAGATAAAAATTCTTTCTTTTTCCAGAAGATAGCTTCGTTTCTGATTTCCATTCTCCCACCCCCCACATTTTTATTAATTATAACATATTTTATAAAAAAAACAAGTGCGAACGGTATAAATTGCCGCGAATAATAGTATCCGGTGGACGATACAGCGAGCAAAACGAAGCGCCAATATTCTTTTTTGGGGTTTAAGGAAAATTTAAAACAGAAGGACAAAAAGTTAAAGACCCGGAGTGTTCGCTCCAGGTCTTTTTTTAAATATCAAATTCATAAAATTTGCCCGGAGTTGTCCCTGTCGTTTTTCTGAAGGCGCTATAAAATCCGCTTATACTGTCAAAACCGCTTTCGAGGGCTATATCTATCATCTTCCGATTTGTTGTTTGCAAAAGCAGAATGGCTCGCTGAATCTTCTTTTCAACCAGATACTGCTTAAAGGAAATGCCGTTAATCGAGGAAAATTGCCGAGATAAAGCGCTTTCGGTTAGTCCTGATCTTTTGGCAACGTCGCTAAGGCTGACGTTTAGAATGTTGGCGTCGATATAGTCCATAGTCTCC
>JAZQTQ010000002.1:0-12676 GCA_045630885.1 Acutalibacteraceae bacterium | reverse complement strand
CGAAGAATTTTAAAGATGCGGATTTTTGGGTTTGCAAGGCAAAAACGCAGTCAATCCTTTGTGGATTGACGAGTATTTTAACAAAGAAAACGCGTAAATCTGCTCTTTAAAATCAGGTTCGGATTATCCGCGTTTGCTTATGCGTTCATCTTGGAATATGGATTATTATTCTATTGCTATGACGAATGTTGGAGCGTTGGATATTGCGCTTGGAGATTTTAATAAAGCTATTTCTAACCCTGTAGGGTTTGACTGCTCACCCCAATAAAAAAGCTCGGAAGACAAAGATGTTTTCCGAGCTTTTGATGTAATTTAAGATTGCAAAAAATTATTTATCAGCGTTCACAGGAGGGATTTGCTGTTTGAGAGCGGCGCGTGTACGACGAACCTCAGTTAAGGTTGCAGTTAGACTCTCGTCTGAACGACGCATAATATCGTCAACAAAATCTTGAGCAGCTTTTCTCATTTCCTTTGAACGGCTTTGGGCAGATGCGATAATTTCGCTAGCCTTTTGCTGAGCCATTCTTGTTATTTCTTCTTGTGCGCAAAGAGCCTTAGCGCGCTCCTCTGCATTATGGATAATTGTGTCAGCTTCGCGCTTAGCGTCTGTGATAATTTGAGCGCGGTCGGCAACGATGCCTCTGGCCTGCTTGATTTCGTTAGGCATAGCAAAACGAATATCGTCGATAGTTGCTCTGATAGCCTCAACGTCAAGGACTGATTTTTTACCGGGGATTTTAATGCCTTTGTCAAGCATTTCGTCTAATTGATCGAGAAGTTCTTCCATGTTCATAATATTTTTATCCTTTCTTTAATATGCGATTTTTAATTCTATCGTGTATTTTAGCGGGAACGAAGTCGCTAATATCTCCGCCCATCGAACAAATTTGCTTAACCATACTTGAGCTGAGATACATATTTTCAGCGGCGGTGGTTAAGAAAATCGTTTCGGTTTCGGGATTAAGCTTGCGGTTTGTAAGCGCCATTTGGAATTCATATTCGAAGTCCGACATTGCGCGAAGACCCTTGATAATGGCGAGAGCGTTTTTTTCTTTACAGTAGTCTGCAAGCAGACCGCCGTAGTAATCAACCTCAATGTTTGGAATATCGCTGGTTGCCGCCTTTATCATTTCCATTCTTTCTTCAGGGGAGAAGCATGGGCTTTTTGAAGAATTCGTCATAACAACGACGATAACCTTCGAAAACATAAGCGAAGCCCTTTTGATAATGTCAATATGTCCTACGGTTATCGGGTCGAAACTTCCCGGACAAATCGCTATTGAATTTTTCATATATCGCCCTCTTTTCTGAAGAAAGATACCAAAGTTTTGCCATATTTCTTTTGTTTTTCCGAAAAACCTTCGGGAGCTTTGGGAGAAACCCCTCCTAAAGGATATTCGCAAACAATAATTCCGCCATCATTAATCTTTTCGGAAATCGCGCTTAAAGCTTCTTCTAACAGACCCGCAGAATAAGGAGGGTCTAAAAAAGCAATATCGAAAGACTCTGCACAGCCCATTAAAAAGGCAGAAAAATCTGCTTTATAAACCTTCGCTTCGGATTCAAAACCGCAGTGTTTTACGTTTCTTTTAATGAGTTCGCAAGAAGAATATTCTTTATCAACGAAAACAGCCGATGCGGCGCCTCTGCTCAAGGCTTCAAGACCAAGCTGACCGGAGCCCGCAAACAGGTCTAAAATGCGCCTTCCCTCAATATCAAATTGAATGCTGCTGAAAATTGCTTCTTTAACCTTATCGGTTGTCGGGCGAACGGTTTCGGTGCCCTCAGGCGCTTCTAATCTGCGCCCTCTTGCAATACCGCTGATGATGCGCATTAAAACACCTCCAAAAGAATAAGTGGGCATAACAAAACTATTTTACCAAAACATTATATCACATCTTATACCAAATTTCCACTATATTTTTAATTTTTTGTAAATTTGATTGTTTTGCACAAAAAATAACCCCCAAAAGATAATAACTGTCATTTAAGCAGCTTATCTTTGGGGTTAATTCTTTAAATTGTAGCGATTTTAATTAGATTAGTGTTTCCGTTTTTGCCGTTGGTTTTTCCGCCCATTATAATAATTCTGTCGCCTTTTTGGAGATTTAAGGTATCTTTGGCGATGCTTTTGGCATTAGCGAAAAGAGCATCTGTTGTAGCGAATCTTTCGGCAAGTTTTGGTATGATTCCCCAGGAAAGAGAAAGGCTTCTTAGATTCTTTTCGTCGGTAGTTATTCCAATTATAGGAACGGTTGGGCGAAAACGAGAAACCATTCTTGCGGTTCTTCCCGAAAGCGAACAAACCACAATTGCCTTGGCATCTATATCAATTGCCATAGCGCAAATTGCATGAGAAATCGCATCAATAGTATTCTTGATTTTAAATTCCGTATTTTTAAAACGCTTCTGATAATGAATAGAGTTTTCGGTTTGCTCTGCTATTTTAGACATTATTTTTGTAGCTTCGGTAGGAAATGCGCCTGCGGCGGTTTCGCCCGAAAGCATAATAGCGCTTGTTCCGTCATAAACCGCATTTGCAACGTCTGAAATCTCCGCTCTCGTAGGTCTTGGATTATGAATCATAGATTCGAGCATTTCCGTAGCTGTTATAACTCGTTTTCCGAGCAGTCGACATTTTGTTATCAACTTTTTCTGAATAAAGGGGAGTTCTTCAAAGGGAATTTCAACCCCCATATCTCCTCTGGCAATCATAATACCATCACAAACCTTTAAAATTTCCTCAATGTTTTCAACGCCTGCTCGGTTTTCAATTTTTGCGATTATCTGCGGCATCTGTATTCCCAATGTTTTAATAAAATCCTTAACGTCAATTATATTTTGTGCATTTGAAACAAAGGAGCAAGCAATAAAATCCACCCCTTGCTCGATTCCGAATTTAATGTCCGCCATATCCTGCTCGCTTAAATATTTTTGTTTTAAAACCTTATCAGGAAAACTCATACTTTTTTGACTTTTAAGTTCTCCGCCGATAATAACTTTGCATTTTGCATTTGTTTGGGTAACTTCTAAAACTTCCATTTTTATAAGCCCGTCGTTAAGAAGAATTATATCTTTGGGTTCCAGTTCTTTAAAAAGGTTTTTATATGTTACGGAAACCTTTTTTTCATCTCCTTGGATATCTTCGGAGCAAAACTTGAATATATTGCCGTTTTTAAGAGAAACACTACCTGATTTAAAGCTTTTTATCCTACATTCCGGACCTCTTGTGTCAAGGAGTATAGCGATGGGTTTACCCAGTTTATTTCTAATGCTTTTTATAAAATTTATCATTTCAAAATGGTCTGAGTGTTCGCCGTGAGAAAAGTTTAGTCTTGCAACGTCCATTCCCGCAAGCGCTAACTCTGTTATCATTTCTTCGTTTCTTGTTTTTGGCCCCATAGTGCATATAATTTTGGTTTTTCTCATGTTTTCTTCCTTTAAAAATTGATATTATTATTTTTGCTGTTTTAGACAAAAAAATACCGCACTGCCAAAAAACAGTGCGGTAAAATTCTATAAATGTTAAAATTATCTTTGAACTCTGCCTGAACCGTCGCCGCCCGCAAGGGTTTTAACTTCGGAAACAGAAACCATATTATAGTCGCCTTCGATTGAATGTTTAAGGCAAGATGCAGCAACGGCAAATTCGATGCTATCCTTTGAAGAATAACCGTTAAGCTGAGCATAGATAAGACCGCCGCCGAAACTGTCGCCACCGCCAACACGGTCAACGATATGCATATGATATGTCTTTGAGAAATTATATTCCTCGCCATCATAAAGCATAGCAGCCCAATCGTTATCGTTAGCGGAGATAGAGGAACGCAGAGTGATAGCAACCTTCTTAAAGCCAAATTGATCAGCAAGCTTTTTTGCAACCTCTTTGTAGCCTTCGTGGTTTACCTTTCCTGCTGTAAGGTCGGTGTCGCTGGCCTTAATTCCAAAAACGTCGGAAGCATCTTCTTCATTTGCAATGCAAACGTCAACGTAGGGCATAAGCGTTGCCATAACCTGACCTGCTTTTTCTCTTGTCCAGAGCTTTTTGCGATAGTTGAGGTCGCAAGAAATAGTGATATTGCGAGCCTTAGCCGCTTTCAAAGCCTCAAGGCAGATTTCAGCAACGTTATCACCGAGAGCGGGAGTGATGCCTGTGAAATGGAACCAATCAACACCCTCGAAAATTTCGTCCCAATTAAAATCAGCGGTTGTAGCCTTTGCAATAGCGCTGTCTGCTCTGTCGTAAATAACCTTTGAAGGTCTTTGAGAAGCGCCCTTTTCGCAGTAGTAAATACCAACTCTTGATCCGCCTCTTGTTATTTTAGAGGTGTCAACTCCGAACTTACGGAGAGAGTTAACCGCCATCTGTCCAATTTCGTGTTCGGGAAGCTTTGTAACGAAAGCGGCATCAATTCCGTAATTTGCAAGGGAAACCGCAACGTTTGCCTCGCCGCCACCAAACGTAGCCTCAAAACTTTCAGATTGAACGAATCTTGAATAGCCAAATGGAGCGAGTCTGAGCATAAGCTCGCCAAAAGTAACAACTTTCATTTTTTATATCTCCTTTAAATATTATTTCGTAACGAGGTGAACGCCAAAACCACCAATTTCATTTTTGAAATAGATGAATTTTGCGTTACCTTTATCGTCGAGTTGCTTTGTTGAATAGTCGAATTCAAGACCTTGTGATTCATAATAGCGAATAGCTCTGTCAACGTCTGTAACTCCGAGACCGATATGTCCCATAGAGCCTGCGCCATTAAATTTCATAACCTCGATTTCGGTTGTAACGAAATGAGATTTGGAGCCTGTTTTGATTTCTCCGCCAAGGATAGAAGCGAAAATTTTAGCTGAAGCTAAAGCCTCCTCCTCGTTTTCAGAATTAATTCCGATATGCTTAACAGAAACCTCAAGCATAGCAGTAACTGCTTCTTTAGCAAGTGCAGTTATGCCGTCCCAATCATTTTCATCAACGAGTTTAGTTGGAACCATCCAGCTTCCACCACAAGCGATGATTTTGTTGAATGCGAGATATTCTCCGAGGTTATTCGGTCCGATTCCGCCTGTTGGAATGAATTTCATGCTTGCGAAGGGGCCTGCAAGAGCTTTCAAAACTTTGAGTCCTCCCATAGCTTCTGCAGGGAAGAATTTAACAACCTCGAGGCCAAGATTTGCTGCTTCCGAAACCTCGCTTGCGTTTGTGCAACCGGGAATAACAGGACAACCGCGGTCAATACAATATTTAACAACCTCCGGAACAAAGCCTGGGGAAACTATGTATTTAGCGCCTGCGTTTATTGCAAGCTCTGCTTGATTTACGTTAATAACGGTACCTGCACCAACGAGCATATCGGGAAGCGCTTCGGCAATAGCCTTAATAGCCTTGTCTGCTCCTGCGGCGCGGAAGGTAACCTCCGCAACGGGGATTCCGCCTTTGGTAAGCGCCTTAGCAAGGTCAACCGCTTTGTTGGGGTCGTCAAGCTTAATAACGGGCATTAAGCCAACGTTTCTGACTGCTTCAAGAATAGGGTTCATATTTTTTTGCTCCTTTCGGTCGCCTTTTGGCAACCACTATTATATCAATTATAATTATATACCACGAAACATATAACTGTCAATGCAAAATTTTAGTTTCAAGAGATGGATTTTCTTAATATTTTGCTCTTTGTCGCCCGTAAAATATAAAAGAAATAAAAATTTTAAAATTTAACTATCTTTTTAATTGGATTTATGATAGAATAATTAAAAAGGAGAGGAAAATATGGATATAAAAGAAATTCTAATGCTTTGCGACCACACAGAGCTTTCCCCTAAAGCTACTTTTGAGGATATAAGAAAGCTTTGTGATGATGGTATTAAATTTAAAACTGCTTCGGTCTGCATTCCTCCGAGCTTTGTTAAAAGAGCGAAGGAATACGTTGGCGATAAGCTTAAAATATGCACGGTTATCGGCTTTCCAAATGGTTATTCTGCATCGCCCATAAAGGCAGCGGAGGCAGAAGAAGCCGTCATTTCGGGCGCAGATGAAATTGATATGGTTATTAACATCGGCGATTTAAAAGAGGGTAACTATGATAAAATTTTCGATGAAATTAATCTTATCAAAAAAGCGTCAAGAGGAAAACTTTTAAAGGTTATAATCGAAACCTGTCTTCTCAGCGATGAAGAAAAAATTAAAATGTGCGAGATAATATCGGAAAGTGAAGCAGATTTTATCAAGACGTCAACCGGATTTTCAACCGGCGGCGCAACACCTCACGATATTGAACTTTTCGCAAAACATATCAGAAACGGCAAAAAGATAAAAGCGGCAGGGGGCATAAAAACTATTGCCGATGCCGAAAATATGATAAAGCTCGGAGCCCATCGATTGGGAACCAGCAGAATAGTTAAAATAGTAAAGGAGCAAAACGATGATACCAACTCCGCATATTGAGGCCCAAAAGGGCGATTTTGCAAAGACGGTTTTAATGCCGGGAGACCCACTAAGAGCGAAATTTATTGCAGAGAATTTTTTGGAAAACCCGCGTCTTGTGAACGGAGTTCGAGGAATAAACGGTTACACGGGGCTTTTTGAAGGTGCTCCCGTCAGCGTTATGGCAAGCGGAATGGGTATGCCTTCTATTGGAATTTACAGCTACGAGCTTTATAATTTTTATGGCGTTGAAAATATAATCCGAGTTGGATCTGCGGGTGGAATGAGCGATAAGGTTAAAGTAAGGGATATAATCCTTGCCTTGGGCGCTTCAACCGATTCGAATTATGCTCATCAGTTTAATCTTCCCGGAACTTTTTCGGCAGTGGCAGATTTTGAACTTTTGAAAACTGCTGAGGAAATTGCTAAGGAAGAAGGATTTTCGGTTAATATCGGAAATGTTTTATCCTCAGATGCTTTCTATGGCGATAACGAGAATCTTCCCGAAATTTTCACTCCATTAAAGGCTTGGGGTAAAATGGGCGTTTTAGGGGTTGAAATGGAAGCGGCAGCGCTTTATATGAATGCGGCAAGATGTGGCAAAAGAGCGCTTGCAATTTTAACCGTTTCCGACCATTTGATAAGCGGAGAATCGTTGCCATCCATAGAGCGTCAGGAATCTTTCCGCGAAATGATGACTTTAGCTCTGAAAACGGCAAAAAGGATGGGTTAATTATGCAAAACTTGATTGAAAGCGCAAAAAATGCCCGCAAAAAATCGTATAGTCCGTATTCAGGTTTTTCTGTTGGAGCAGCAATACTTACCGAAGACGGAAAAATATATGAAGGCGCCAACATTGAAAATGCTTCCTATTCTTTAACGATTTGCGCCGAAAGAGTTGCGCTTTTTAACGCTATTATGAACGGAGAAACAAAATTTAAAGCTATTGCTATTGCAGGCGGAAAAAACGACGATTCAGAAGATATTTGTCCGCCATGTGGTGCTTGCAGACAGGTTCTTTCGGAATTTTGCGAGAAAGATATGAAGGTAATTCTTATCGGAAATCAAGAAGTTTTAGAAACAACTCTGGGAGAGCTGCTCCCATTAGGTTTTTCCTTTTGATTCTAGGAGAAAAAATTATGCAAATGTATGATATAATCGAAAAAAAGCGAGATGGCGAAGAACTTAAAAAGGAAGAAATAGCTTTTTTTATAAAGGGCTATACCGAGGGCGCAATTCCCGATTATCAGGCATCTGCTTTTTTGATGGCTTGTTATTTAAACGGTATGACAGATGAAGAAACTGTTATATTAACCGAAGAAATGAAAAATTCGGGCGAAACGGCAGACCTTTCTTCTTTGAAAAATCTTTCTGCCGATAAACATTCAACGGGCGGAGTAGGGGATAAAACAACCCTTATCGTAGCGCCGTTAGCGGCGGCTATGGGTTTGAAAATCGCCAAAATGTCAGGCAGAGGACTCGGACATACGGGCGGTACTGTTGATAAACTCGAATCAATAAACGGCTATAAAACAAATCTTTCGGTCGATGAGTTTTTAAGTCAAACCGAGAAAATCGGCATATCGGTTGTTGGGCAAACGGGAAATTTTGCTCCTGCGGATAAAAAAATTTATGCGTTAAGGGACGTAACTGCGACAGTAAGCAGTATTCCGCTTATCGCTTCCAGCATTATGAGCAAAAAACTCGCAGCAGGCTCGAAAACGATAGTTCTCGACGTTAAATATGGTTCGGGAGCATTTATGAAAAGCGCAGAGGAAGCCGAAAAACTCGCTCAAAAGATGGTTGATATAGGTGTTTCTTGCGGAAGGAATACCGCCGCGCTCATAACGAATATGGATATTCCGTTAGGCACTCATATCGGAAATCGACTTGAGGTGAAAGAAGCCGTCGAGGTTCTAAAAGGTGATGGAGATGAAGCCTTAAAAGAGGTATCCTTAAACCTTGCCGCATTAATGCGAAGCGAAGCCTTCGGAGAAGATTTTGAAACTTCTCTGAAAATTGCCGAAGAAACGCTTGAGAGCGGAATGGCATTTGAAAAATTCAAGGAATGGATAGCGTTTCAGGGCGGAGACGTTTCATTTTTAGAAGATATTGAAGGTTTTGCGAAGGCCGAGAAATATCAGTCGTTCTGCGCGTCCGTAAGCGGATATATTTCGAAAATCGATGCCGAGCTCATCGGAAAAGCGGCCTGTCTTTTGGGAGCGGGCAGAGAAAAAATGGGCGATAAAATTGATTTCTCAGCGGGAATAGTTTTCAAGAAAAGTTTTGGGGACTATCTTTCAGAAGGAGAAGAAATAGCAATTCTTCAAACTTCCGAAAAAGAGTTTCAAGGCGCATTGGAACTCATTAAAAAAGCCATTCTAATATCTGATGAAAAGCCGAAAAAATCGGCTATGATTAAAAAAACGATAAAAGGAAAGTGATTAAAATGTTTAACGGAAAAATGAAGGCGGTAACCTTTAGTTATGATGATGGAGTAACTCAAGACCAAAGGCTCATAAGCTTATTTAACAAATATAACCTTAAAGCAACCTTCAATCTGAATTCAAGTTTTCTCGGAAACGGTGGGCATCTTATCAGAGAAGACGTAACGGTGGCGCACGTTAAGCCTCGCCCTGAGGAGATTAAAAAAATCTACGAAGGACATGAGGTTGCAGGACATACCTTGACCCACCCCTTCCTTCCAAAGCTTAGCGACGATGAAATAATCGAGCAGGTTGAAAAGGATAGACTTGCCCTTTCGGAAATCGTTGAATATGAGGTAAAGGGTTTTGCATATCCTTGCGGAGGAGAAAATTATAATCAACACGTTGCCGATGTTATAAGAAACAATACAGGCGTTAAATTTTGCCGAACAATCGTTTCGAGCGGAAACTTTGATCTTCAGGACGACCTTTATACCTTTAAACCAACTGTTTATCATCACGTAGAGTTTGATAAAATGTTTGAGCTTGGCGAGAAGTTTTTAAATCTGCAACCCGATAAACCTCAGATATTCTATATTTGGGGACACGCTTATGAATTTGATATACATAACACGTGGGATAAGTTTGAAGAATTTTTGAAACTTATTAGCCAAAAAGACGATATTTTCTACGGAACAAACAGCGAAGTTTTGCTAAAATAAAACAAACACATTCAGCCGACACTTGTCATATTAAGGGTCGGCTGTTGTGCTTTTTAACCAAAAAACAGTATGTTTTTTTGGCTAAAATGCCAACTATCTTTTTGTTTAGGTTTCTTGTATAATTGTAGTATACAAAAGGAGGTAAAAATCCAATGAAAAAAATAATTTCTTTAGTTCTAACCCTATGCTTGATGCTTTCGCTGTTTTCAATAGTGGATGTTTCGGCACTTACAACCGAAAAATATCTTGTTGATATGATTGCAAGCGGAGAAGCTAACTTAACCGATCCGGATAGCTATACGGAATATCAATGCGGTAGCGCTGTCGACGGGAATCACACCCCCGCAGGAGTTGTTCATATCGGTTCGGATAACGATTATAAGGAATATGCCAAAGGTTTCCGTTATCATGCCGCATCGGGTGGTTCAGCCAGAAGCATCAGTTTCACTATGCCACAAGGTTATAACACCTTACGCGGAGTTGTTGGCGTTTGCCGTCATGTTCCGGGCGTTGAGTCAGGGATGACAACACACTATTGCGAGGAATGTTTCGTAACAATAACCGTTAATAGCCAATCAATATATAATTCTGGAGCTATTAAGGTTAAAACGGGTTATCCATTTGTTGTTCGCGCAAAGCCGGGAAGTAACGTTATTGTGAGTGTTATTAATCCAACAACGAACGGTTCTTATAACCATATAATTTTTGGCGACCCTAAAATTACTTATGAAGATTATCCCGACGTTGATATTGAGTTTGACAAGGATTTTTATTGTTCAGGAGAAACAGTAACAGCTTCTGTAATCGGTAATGCAATTATTGGAAGTGATTATACTCTCGAATGGAGTCTTGATGGAGTTCCTTTTGAAAATGAAGGCCTTTCTTATGCAATAAAGTCGGCGGATATGGGAAAAACTCTTAGACTTTCGGCGTATGATAAGACAGGCGCGCTTATTTCAGGCAACGAGCGTTTCTTAAGTAAACTCTCAATTGTTTCGATTCAAACCGAAACAGGTCAAGACGTAACAAGCAAAACCGATTATATCGACGCTGATTTTAAGGTTATTGGAAACGAGCAATATGATAATAAGGTTATGTATGATGGTTTAACCGAAATCAGAGGTAGAGGAAACACCTCTTGGGGCTTCCCTAAAAAGTCATATAAAATCAAGCTCGATAAGAAAAAAGACCTTTTCGGCTTCGGAAAGAATAAGCATTGGGCTTTGGTTTCCTGTTATTGGGATGAAAATTTCCTTCGCAATAAGATGAGTTATGACCTCGGCGGAGAGATGGGGCTCAACTATGCTGCCTCCGAATGGGTTGACGTCTATCTTAATGGTAACTATCACGGCGTTTATATCCTGGTTGAACATACAAGGGTTGACGAAAACCGCGTTGATATTTATGATTGGGAATCAACTGCCGAGGATGCCGCAGAGGCTATCTATGAAGCAAATTCCGATAAGATATCAGATGATGGCGATTTCGCCGATTATATGAATGAAAATATGCAGTGGATAACAACCGATTCCGTAACCTACGAAGGAAATACTTATAAGGTTTCGGATTATTACACTGATGAACTCCCAAGCATAAACGGCGGTTATCTTTTGGAATTGGATACTCATGAAGACGAGGTTTCCAATGTTAAAACAAATTCAAATCTAAATATTAATATTAAGAATCCGGAATTCTGCAAAACTAATCCCGAAATGCTTAATTTTGTTGATTCATATTTGCAGGCAGTTGAGGACGCTTGCATTTCCCCTGATTACACAACTATGTATAACGGCAAAAAGGTTCGCTATACCGACCTTTGTGACCTTGATAGTATGGTTAAATGGTGGATGGTAAACGAAGTGTTCTTCAACTGGGACGCGGGTTATAACAGTAACTTTATGTATAAAGATGTTGATGGCAAGCTTATGTTCGGTCCCGTTTGGGATATGGATATAACTGCTGCAGGATTTGGAACGTCTTATCTTTATGACCAATGGCAAACCTGGTATTATAAGAGAAATCCGCAAATGAACCTTTGGTTTAAAGAAGCTGTTGCAGACCCTGTATTCTTAAGCTATGCCCATGAAATTTATTGGCAGTATCGCGATAATTTTGAATATATGATAGCCGAAGATGGTTACATGGAAAAGAGCCATGACCTTCTTTATGAATCCGGTCTTAAAAACACAGAAATGTGGAAAATTCTCGTTGGATATGAGAATGACTATCAAAGAATGTATGACTGGATGAAGAATCGTCTTGCTTGGCTTGATGAACAGTTTGCAACAGAGGAGAGCCTTATTGCTTCTATGGCGGCTCAAACAAGTGCATCAGGAGTAACCAGTTATTCTTCTATTCAAGCTTATCAGAAATCAGAAAATCTTGAAATTCTTGCTTCAACAGCATCCGGAACAAAACTTATTGCTGACAACTCAAAGGCTATTGCAACCTATAAGCTTCAGCTTCCTGATGTGCTTGAGAATGGTATCTCAGTTAAAGGATCAAGCATTGTGAAAGTTGTTCGCGAGATAAACGGAGAAAATAGGGAGACTGTTAATGTTAACAACGGATACGCATTCTTCCCCGATATTAATGGCGCTTCTCTGGTTAGAGAAGATGGTCAAAAATCTGTTATCATCTATACCGGATACAATTCAAACGGAACAGTTGTTGCTAAAACACATATAACCGTTAAAGCTATTAAATGTGAATGTGAGGGCACAGCAACAAAGCTCGAAGGCTTTAAAAATGCGAAATGCGATGAAGCGGGATATACGGGCGATGAGATTTGTGTTGTTTGTGGCGGAGTAGTTAAAAAAGGCGAACCTATTAAAGAACTCGGCCATAAATTTGAAACAAAAGCAACAAAGAAGGCAACAACCTCCGCTAATGGTACTCTCACAAGAAAGTGTACCAGAGCAGGATGCACAAAGACCGAAACCAAGACAATCTACAAGGCTTCTTCTATCAAGCTTTCGTCAAGCACATATACCTATGACGGAAAAGCAAAGAAACCTTCCGTAACAGTTAAGGATGCAAAGGGCAATAAGATAACAACCTTCGAGGTTAAATATGCGTCGGGAAGAAAAGCAGTTGGTAAGTATAAGGTAACT
>JAZQTQ010000001.1:0-39248 GCA_045630885.1 Acutalibacteraceae bacterium | reverse complement strand
ATCATATGTCCTTCTAATATTTCTACGCTTTTGTATTTGCACAATGTTCTTATGATGTCTTGTAAATCTTTTCTGTACTGATTATAGATTATTTTTCTTCGATATTTTGGTGCAAATACCACATGATACTTGCACATCCACCTTGTATGTGATAAACTATTTATGCTATTAGCCATTAAAATTCTCCTTTCGTAGTTCTCTAAGACTTGAACAACCTTATTGTACTACTTTGGGGAATTTTTTTGTATAACTTTTATTCCCCACCCGCATAGCGGGTGGTTGTCTGGTTCGGGCGTTCCGTCCTCAACTGGCTAAAGCCATTAATAAAAAAACACTTGCAGTTTTAAAAACCACAAGTGTTTATATCAAATTTAAAAGCAGTATATAATCTTAATCCTTATTTGGTTATTAACTCATCATATTGATAAGAATACCTGCGGCAACGGCTGAACCGATAACGCCAGACACGTTTGGTCCCATAGCGTGCATCAAAAGGAAGTTGCCGGGGTCAGCTTCTTGACCAACTTTTTGAGAAACACGAGCGGCCATCGGAACGGCAGATACACCAGCAGAACCAATGAGCGGATTAACCTTTCCGCCGGTCAACAAATACATAAGTTTACCAAACAAAACACCGCCTGCAGTACCAATACAAAAAGCAGCGAGTCCCATAAGAATAATCTTTATGGTATCAAGTGTTAAGAAGGTTTGTCCATTTGTCGTAGCACCAACTGATATTCCTAAGAATATTGTTATAATATTCATAAGCTCATTCTGAGCGGTTTTAGATATTCTATCAACAACTCCGCATTCTCTCATAAGGTTTCCTAGCATAAGCATTCCAACAAGAACTGCAGCATCAGGAAGGAGCAAAGAAACAACGATTGTTACAAGAATCGGGAAAATTATTTTCTCTGTTTTAGAAACATCTCTAAGCTGCTCCATTCTTACTCTGCGCTCTTTTTTAGTTGTTAACAACTTCATAATCGGAGGCTGAATAACAGGAACAAGAGCCATATATGAATATGCGGCAACAGCTATCGGACCTAACAAATGAGGCGCAAGTTTTGATGTAACAAAAATTGCAGTCGGGCCATCAGCACCGCCGATTATACCAATAGAAGCAGCTTCATTTGCTTGCATACCAAGCGCCATAGCGCCAATAAATGCGCCAAAAATTCCGAGCTGAGCGGCAGCGCCTAATAAAAAGCTTTTTGGATTACTAATAAGGGGGCCAAAATCAGTCATACAACCGATTCCCAAGAAGATAAGAGGAGGATAAATTCCAAGTTTGACGCCGAGATAAAGAATATCTAAAAGCCCGCCGTCGTGTAGTATTTTCCCGAAATCAAGGCCCTCTTTTAACGCTTCGCCGCTAAAAAATTCAGAATGATAAATTCCGGCAAAAGGAAGATTAGCCAACAACATACCGAATGCTATAGGTAAAAGAAGCAACGGCTCAAATTGTTTCTTAATTGCAAGATACATTAAAACACAGGAAACGCCGATCATTATAAGATTGAGATAACCTCCGTCTTGAAAAAAACCGGCAAAACCTGATTTTTCCATAAGACCGACAATAGTATCAATAACACTCATTTTGAAAAACCTCCATTAAAAAGCACGTGTGTTCTCAAAAACACCCGCAGAGCCCCAAGCCGAACGCCCAACTTTTCTATCAGCGCGTTTTATTGTTCGAATAATCGGCTTTTTACCGCTACCTTCATACATAGCATTAACTGCGGCAGCAATAACGGCAATAACTTCATCATCATCGGAAGCAACAGCGGTCGGTACCGAAGCTACACTAGGTTTAACAGTCTTTTTCTTTTCAACCTTGGCTTTTTGAACCTTAGGAGCTTTATTTTTGGGATTAACCATACCCATAATAAAACCGAAAACCAAAATAATAAAAACCAAAAGAACAAGCATACCGAAAACTATCGCAATACCTGATAAAGTTACATTAGTAACATCGCCCCAAGTGTATCCGTTATCTAAAGTTTTTTCTACAAGCAGCTTGCCAACCTTAGCTGACAAAGAATTTAAAAACATAAAGTCTCCTCCGTTAAAACTCAATTAAAGTCATTATAAATCTTTTTACAGAATAAATCAATAGTTTTGAGAAAAAAATTTAATTAAAAGCGTAACCACCAACAGGTCTAATATTTAAAATATAGCAATTGCCTTCGCCAAATACCGATTCAATCATATTTTTATATTCACATAGCATATCGTTTGGAACAAAAGCTTGAATGGTTCCCGCAAATCCTCCACCGTGAACTCTACAAGCGCCTTTACCATCTAAAAATCTTTCGGTTAAAGCTAACGCTAAAGATAATCCTTGTTCGGAAGGAAATCTTGATGAAAAAACATTTTGAAGATATTTAAAAGATGAATTTCCTGATTCATTAATAAGACTTAGGAATTTATTGAAATTAGCATTTTCCAAAGCTTTAGCTTCAGCTTGCGCTCTGATGTTATCGGAGAAGAAATGAATTGCGCAAAGAACCGCCCTATCTCCACAAGCTTCTCTTACACCTTTAATGTTCGCAAAAAAATCTTTTTCGTTAACTTCTCGCAAGAAATCTTTTCCGAAATAATTAGCAACCTTCTTATCTCCGACAGTTATATCAGCGTAATCTTGAGTTAAGTCAGCGTGATTACCGCCCGTATTAACTATACAAAGCGAATGTTTTTGATCTTTAAGACTAAACTCGACCTTTTTGATAATAGGATTTGAAGTATCGTTAAAATCGATAGCGGTGAATCCTCCAACAGAACTTGCCATTTGATCCATAAGTCCGCAAGGTTTACCAAAGAATACGTTTTCTGCTTTCTGTGCGTATTTTGCAATAGAAACAGCATCACATTTTCCGTCATTAAAAAGATAGTTGATAATAACTCCAACGAGAACTTCAAAAGCGGCAGACGAAGAAAGTCCCGAACCCTTTAAAACGTTTGATGTTGTATATGCATCAAATCCGGAAATATTATACCCATTTTCTTTCATTATTGCACACATACCTCTGATTAGAGATGATGCTTTTCCATATTCCTGTTCACAAGGCTCAAGTTCGTTAAGATTAATCTCGTCCATTGGATAACCTTCGGATTTGATTCTGACAATTCCGTCGTTATTTTTGGAAACAGCAGCAATAACGTCGAGATTAACACTTCCGGCTAAAACGCAACCATGTTGATGATCGGTGTGATTGCCACCAACTTCCGTTCTGCCCGGAGCGCTAAACAGAGAAATTGCATCTTTTTCGCCATAAAGTTCATAAAAACTATCGCAAAGCGAAGAAAATCTTATTTTTGAATTTTCACATTCGCCATATAAAACTTTAAACTGTTCGTCAAAACCGCCATTAATAACTTTTTCTTTAATTTCAAATATATTCATTTAAAAGACCTCGCCGTTTATTAAAAAATTTATATCTTCTTTTGTAAGTTTTAAATCACTATATTTCATTGAATCTTCAAGTTGAGCAACGTTAGAACACCCAACAATTGCAACGCCTTCAACTCTATTGGAAGTGATATAACTTAAAACAACCGCAGATGGCGTTACACCGTATTTTTTGGCTAAAACATCGGTTCTTCTCGCTCTTTCAATATTGTCAGAATTCAAGAATCTTTCTTTAATTTTAGGGTTAAGAGGAGCTCCGCTTAAATATTTTGAAAAAAGACCTTTAGCCTGAGAAGAAAATGCCATAACGGGTATTTTGCTTTCTAAATAACCGTTATATTCATAGTCATCCATACATATTAACGTTGGATCTCCAACTATTTCAGGGGTTGTTTTAGCAAGACTCCATTGAATTTGAGAAACAGAAATTTGCTTTAAATCGTTATCCCTTGCAAACTTATTCGCCTCATTAATTCTATCAATACTCCAGTTAGAAACACCAATATTTTTAACAAAGCCACACTTAATAAGCTCATTTAGCGTAATCATTATTTCTTCAACAGGTTTTGAATGATCATCTCTATGGAGAAAATACAGATCAATCGATGGTAATGACAAAGATTCCAGACTTTTCATAACATCGTAAAATATACTTTCTGAATCAAGTCTTCCGAATCTCATATTATTAAGCGGGGGGTGTCCCCCTTTAGTTACCAACGTTATTTCATTTCTAACGTTTCTTGATTTTATCCACTCACCGATTGCTTTTTCTGAAGCAGATTCTCCATTTGGTAACCAAGAAGCATAGACACGAGCTGTATCTATAGTCCTGCCGCCAAGTTCATAATATTTATCAAGAAGGTTAAAACTTTCTTCATAAGAAATCTCAGTTCCAAAATAACAACTTCCAAGAACGATTTCTGAAAGCTTTAATTCATTATTTATTATCTT
This sequence comes from Acutalibacteraceae bacterium, assembly GCA_045630885.1. Taxonomy (GTDB): domain Bacteria; phylum Bacillota; class Clostridia; order Oscillospirales; family Acutalibacteraceae; genus UMGS1532. The sequence continues at coordinate 34,885 of JAZQTQ010000001.1, read as the reverse complement.
ATCAAACATTATTTTGAAGCAAGCGCAAGCGTATCACGAGCGATAACCATTTCTTCATCAGTTGGAATAACGAAAACTGAAACTTTTGAATCGTCAGAGGTGATTTTAACTTCTTCTCCGCGACAAGCATTTGCTTCTGCATTAAATGAAATGCCCAAAAATGATAATTTCTCGGTTATTTCTGCTCTCATTTCAGGGTTATTTTCGCCTAAACCACCTGTGAATACGATTGCATCAACGCCACCCATCGCCGCGGCATAAGATCCAACGTATTTAAGAACGTGGTATCTTTGCATATTCTTAGCAAGATTAGCTCTATAATCGCCTTTATCAGCAGCATCGCAAACATCACGGCTATCATTCGAAAGGCCTGAAATGCCGAGAAGACCTGATTTCTTATTGCAAATGTTATTAATATCATCGAAAGAAAGATTTTCTTTTTCTCCAATGAAGGTTAGAACAGAAGGATCCATTGTTCCGCATCTTGTTCCCATCATCATGCCGTCAACCGGCGTAAATCCCATTGTTGTATCAACGCAAACGCCATTTTCAACAGCAGAAATTGAGCAACCATTTCCAAGATGACAGGTTATAATTTTAAGATCCTTAATATCTTTATCCATAAGTTCAGCGCAACGATTACTTACGTACTTATGTGATGTTCCGTGGAAACCATATTTTCTAACGCCATATTTTTCATAATATTCATACGGAAGAGCATACATATATGCATAATCGGGAATTTCGCTATGGAAAGAAGTATCAAAAACAGCTACCTGAGGAACATCTTTGCCCATAGTATCGATACAAGCCTTTATGCCAAGAATTGCAGCCGGATTATGAAGAGGGGCAAGAATGCTTAATTCATCGATCTTCTGAAGAACTTCATCGGTTATAACTGTTGATTTTTTGAAAATCTGACCGCCGTGAACAACTCTATGACCAACAGCAGAAATTTCGCTCATACTGTCAATAACTTTAAGTTCACCAACAGTCAAAGCGTCAACTAAAACCTTAAAAGCCTCAATATGACTTGGCATATCGATTTCCTTTTTAAAAGATTCGCCCTTAGCTTTGTGATTAATAACACCACTTGTTCCGATTCGATCGCAATTTCCCTTTGCAAGAACAGATTCGGTTGTCATATCAATAAGCTGATATTTTAAAGATGAACTTCCTGCATTAATAACTAAAATCTTCATTTTGAAACCTCCAAAAAAATAATTGTTGAATTAATTAAACTTTTATTGTAAAATAATAATATAATCATACTTAATTATTTTACATCATTTTCCATCATTTTGCAAGCAAAAAAGGAGATATTATGAAAATTGCAGGAATAATTTCTGAATTTAACCCATTTCATAACGGGCATAAATATATAATTGACAAAATTAAGTCAAAAAATGATTGTGTTATTGCTGTTATGAGCGGAAATTATGTTCAGCGAGGAGAACCTGCTGTAATCGAAAAACACGTAAGAGTTCGCGCGGCATTACTCTCAGGAGTCGATTTAGTTATCGAACTCCCCTCTCCTTGGTCCAGCTCATTTGCTGAAAATTTCAGTATTGGTGCCGTTTCTGTTTTAAAAGAAACCAACGTTGACTCTATTTATTTCGGAAGCGAATGTGGAAATATAGACGCTTTAAAAACGATAGTTGAAAAAGATTCTGAAATTAAAATCGAGCAAAAAAAAGACGAAACCTTTGCTAAAGCAAGAGAACGAGAACTCGAAAAAGCGCTTGGAGAAAAATATTCAAAAATTCTGAGCGGTTCTAATGATAATCTGGGTATCGAATATATAAAAGCTGCAAACAAATTGAATTTCAACCCGGAATTTAAAGCAATCAAAAGAATCCACGCAAAACACGATAGCAAAGAAACTTCTTCAAGCATTTGCTCTGCTTCTCTTATCAGAGAAAATATCGATAGTTCTCTATTTTTAGCTCAATACACCCCCATTGAATCTTTTAAGCTTTATCTTGACGAAATTTCCAACGGAAGAATATTAGATATTGAGAAATACTCAAATGCCGTTATTTCGCATTTAAGAAGACAAAATGATTTCTCAAATCTCCCTGATATTTCTGAAGGTTTAGATATGAAGCTAAAAAAAGAGATCGCTAATGCAGAAAATTTAGATGACCTTATGGAAGCAATAAAATCCAAAAGATATACTTTGGCACGAATTCGCAGGCTAATTTTATCAGCATTTTTAGAGCAAACTGATTTTTGGTGCTTAAAGTCAGTACCCTATCTCAATATTCTCGGAATGAGTAGTATCGGTGAAATCGCATTAAAATCAATAGCGAAATCTGCTACAGTTCCCTTATATGTATCAGGAAAAACTTCTTCGAAACCAAACGAAGACGTTGAAATATTATTTAATCAAGAAGCAAAAAGGAACGATATATACGCTTCCTTATTAAAAAGGCCTTATCCTTGCGGATTAGACTACACCGTGGGTATAATAAAGATATAAAGGAGATATTAAAATGAAAACCAAAATTATTGAAAATTACAAGCTATACGGCAAATGTATTTCGCTGTCAAACGAAAAGATTGAGGCAATCGTTACGTTAGACGTTGGGCCAAGAATTGTTTCTTTTTCGTTCTTGAACGGAACAAACGTTATGTTAAGCGACAGAAACAAATTTGAGCCGCTTGGCGGAAAAGAATTTGATGATTTTTATTATAAGGGTGCTGCATGGGAAAGTTTTGGCGGACATAGATTATGGCTTTCTCCCGAATCACTTCCTGAAACATACTATCCTGATAACGAACCCGTCGAATACGTTATCGAAGGCAACACCGCTACCTTCATTCCTAAACCTCAAACAGAAAACGGAGTTGCTTTGCAATTCAGTTTAACTTTAGATGACGACACCAATGAAATGACAGTTACTCATAAAGTTAAAAATATATCCAGCGAAATCAAGGAATATTCTCTTTGGGCTTTAACAGTTCTCGAACAAGGCGGTATTGAAATTATTCCGCAAAACACCAGAGATACAGAACTTCTTGGAAATAGATTGATAGCGTTCTGGCCATACGCAGATATCAATGACCATCGTTTATTCTTGGGTAATAAATATGTATCGCTAAAGCAAGACCCCAACGCACACAGAGCATTTAAAATGGGATTTGATGCAAACTTTGGAACGGGTTATTACGTACTAAACGACGTTGTCTTCAAAAAGGAATATAACCACAATATTGATGGTGTTTATCCAGACGGTGGAATGTCTTTTGAAACATATACAAACGAAACTATCATAGAGTTTGAAACGCTAGGCGAATTAACAACTCTTTATCCAAACGACGAAACCGAGCATATAGAAAAATTCTCTCTTTATAAAAAGCCTTGTGATTTTAACGAAAGAGATGAAGAATCAATCGAAAATTTCATTAAATTAATTAAATAAACAAATAGCCGATTCGCGAAAACGAATCGGCTTAATTTTTTTATTGAGGTAATGCTTTTTTCCCGGAAGTTTTATTCCTTTTTATAATAGGTTCGGAATCCCCCAAAACAGCTCCCTTTGTTATCAAAATTTCCTTTATTGAATTATCAGATGGAACCTCAAACATAAGCGGATTTAAAACCTTTTCAATAACTGAACGCAAACCTCTTGCTCCGGTTTTTCTTTCAACAGTTTTTGCTGCAATAGTTTCAAGAGCTTCATCTTCAAATTGAAGATTAACCCCATCTAAACGAAAAAGTTCTTGGTATTGTTTAATAATTGAGTTTTTAGGCTCAGTCATAATACGTTTTAGAGCATCAACGTCCATACCTTTGAGGGCAGTTACAACAGGTAATCTTCCAACAAGTTCAGGAATAATACCATATCTTACAAGATCTTGATGATCAACTTTTAGCAAAAGTTTTTCTGCTTCTAAATCATTTTTTGAAACGATTTCAGCACCAAATCCCATACTGCCGGAATTTGTTCTTTTTTCAATTATTTTTTCTAATCCATCAAATGCTCCCGCACAGATAAACAAAATATTAGAAGTATTAATTTGAATAAATTCTTGCTGAGGGTGTTTTCTTCCGCCTTGTGGTGGAACGTTAGAAACAGTGCCTTCAAGAATTTTTAACAGCGCTTGCTGAACACCTTCTCCGCTAACATCTCTGGTTATAGAAGTGTTTTCAGATTTTCTTGCAATTTTATCTATTTCGTCAACATAGATAATTCCGTGTTCTGCCCTTTCAATATCATAATCAGCAGCTTGAATAAGGCGCAACAAGATATTCTCGACGTCTTCTCCAACGTAACCTGCTTCGGTTAAGGTTGTTGCGTCGGTAATTGCAATCGGAACGTCGATAAACTTTGCTAACGTTTGAGCAAGAAGTGTTTTTCCAACACCGGTAGGTCCAAGCATTAAAACGTTGCTTTTTCCAATTTCAATATCGCCTTTTTCAGCGCTGAACACTCTTTTATAATGATTATAAACAGCAACAGAAAGAGTTACTTTTGCGTCTTCTTGCCCGATAACGTACTCATCAAGATGCGCTTTGATTTCTTTTGGAGTTGGAATAAGAATGTTTTTAGCCGACGTTTTGTTATTAACTTTTTTAGGCAACAAATCTTCATCCTCAAAAATCAAAGAATGACAAACATCTATACATTCATCGCAAATAAAAACACCATTTCCTGAAATCAATCTGTTTACTTCGTCTTGCGTTTTTCCACAAAAAGAACAACAGACGGTTTTCATATCTTTATTATTAGACAAGGGTATTTCTCCTTTAAGTTTAGACTATAAAAAGATAGTCAGGACATTCGACCTGACTATCTTAGGAACAATTATCTTTTTTCGATAACGCGGTCAATTAAACCGTATTCTGCGGCTTGAGCAGCAGTCATAAAATTATCACGCTCGGTATCGCGCTCTATTATCTCAAGAGGCTTTCCTGTAGCATCTGCAAGAATATTATTAATATTCTCTCTGATATGCTTTATATGGTTTGCGTGAATAAGAATATCAGTTGCCTGACCTTCTGCAGAGCCCAAAGGCTGATGAATCATAATTTCACTATTGGGCAAAGCATATCTTTTTCCTTTTGCACCTGCAGCCAAGAGGAACGCACCCATACTTGCAGCCATACCAAGACAAATTGTGCTAACATCACACTTAATATAATTCATTGTATCGTAGATAGCCATACCTGCGGATACAGAACCACCCGGACTATTGATATAAAATGAAATATCTTTATCAGGGTCTTGGCTTTCAAGATAAAGAAGCTGAGCAATAATTATGCTTGCGCTTGCGTTATCAACCTGATCATTAAGCATTATTATTCGATCATTGAGCAAACGAGAAAAAATATCATAAGAACGCTCTCCGCGACTTGTTTGCTCAAGGACATAAGGCACTAAATTCATATCCATATAAAAACCTCCTTCATATAGATAATTATGAACAAAATTTGCGAAAAATAATCAATTATTCTTCAGTTTTTGTTTCACTAGCCTTTTTTGTTGTGGTTTTCTTTGCAGTTGTTGTTTTCTTAGCTGCAGTTGTAGTTGTCTTCTTTGCAGTAGTTGATGTTGTTTTCTTAGCTGCGGTTGAAGTGGTTTTCTTCGCAGTAGAAGTTGTTGTTTTTTTAGTTGTAGTGGTCTTTTTAGCAGCGCCATCAGCCTTTTTAGCAGTTGAAGTGGTCTTCTTTGCAGCAGGCTTCTTAGCGGCTGTTTCAGATTTCTTAGCAACTTCTTTAATTTCCGCAGAAGCCTTAACTAAATCTATAGCCTTAGAAACAGCAATATCTTTAACAAGTTCAGATGCAGGAATCATAGCCTTAACTTTATCGGCTTCCATATTATACATCTTTGCAAGTTTTTCGTATTCAGCTGTTATATCTTCTTCAGTTGCCTCGATTTTCTCAAGCTCAACTATCTTCTCAAGAGCCATTCTAACCTTTACGGAACGCTCTGCTTGAGGACGGAAGTTGCTTCTGAATTCGTTAATATCAGGGTTGCCCATATATTTAATATATGTTTCAAGATCCATACCCTGTGAGCGAAGTCTGTAGTCGAAATCACGGAGAGTTTCATCAACTCTGCGCTCAAACATAGCCTCAGGAATTTCTGCTTTCATATTGTCGATAAGCTGGTCGATAAGAGCGTTTTCAACGTCTTCATCAGCAGTTGCTTGCTTTCTCTCGAGAGTCTTTGCCTTTAAATCAGCCTTTAACTCGTCAAGAGTATCAAATTCGCTAACGTCTTTTGCAAATTCATCATCGATAGCAGGAAGCTCACGAACCTTAATTTCATGAAGTTTAACTTTGAATACAGCAGGCTTGCCTGCAAGATTCTCAGCTTGATAATCAGCGGGGAATTCAACGTTAACGTCAAATTCTTCGTCAACATTATGACCAACGATCTGATCCTCGAAGCCGGGGATAAACTGATTAGAACCAAGAGTTAATGCGTAGCCCTCAGCTTTGCCTCCGTCGAAAGGAACGCCATCAACGAAGCCTTCAAAATCGATAGTTGTGATATCGCCATTCTCTGCAGCTCTGCCTTCAACAGCAACAACACGAGCATTTCTATCGGCGATTCTGCCAATTTCTTCATCAACTTCAGCGTCAGAAACGTCAACCTTAACTTTTTCTGCCTTTAGACCTTTATAGTCGCCCATTTCAACCTCAGGGTATGTAGTAATAGTTGACTTGAATACTACACCCTCAGCTTTGCTGATGCTAACAAGATCAAAATCAATTTTGTCTTCAACAATGCGAAGACCTGCTTCTGCAATAGCAGCATCAAGAGCATCGGAATAAATAAGATTAAGAGCGTCTTCATAGAAAACCTCTTCGCCATATAACTTCTCGATAATACTCAAAGGAGCCTTACCCTTTCTGAAGCCCGGAACATTAATCTTCTTTCCGTTTTTGCGATATGCCTCTTTGATTGCATTTTGGAAAGCTTCTGCTTCTATTGCAATCTCAAGCTCATATCTGTTTGTTTCAACTTTTTTTGAACCTTTTAATGCCATTGTGTTTTAAACCTCCATATAAACATCAATATACAATCAATACTATAACACAAAAGATATGAAATTTCCACCATTTTTTGAAAATTTTTCAAAAATTTTTTTATTATTTAATAAGTCTTGGCGAAAAGTTTAAACAATCGCACGAAACCAGATGAAATTTTATGCCTTCTGCCGAATAATTTGCAAATTCGCGAAACCCACCGTGAATGTGTCCGTGAAAAACTTCATCAATTTTATGTTTTTTTAACACATCTATAAGCTCGAAACAAACGTCTTGGTTCCAAGCCGGCGGATAATGAAGAAAAACTATTGGCTTTAATCCCTGTTTTTCGGCGGACGAAATTGAAGCCTCAAGTCTTCCCGCTTCTCTTAAAATTATCTTCTTGGAATGACCTTCTGTTTCATAAAACCATCCTCGTGAACCACAAATTGCATATTCACCAACTGCAAAAAAAGAATTATGAACAAAGGAAATGGTTGAAAGCGAATTTTCATCTAAAAATTTATTCATTTTAGTTAATGAGTTCCACCAAAGATCATGATTCCCTTTTATAATCACTTTTTTGCCGGGTAAATCATCCAAAAACTTGAAATCCTCCAAGGTTTCTTCTAGTTTTAAAGCCCACGAAACATCACCGGGAATAACTACAACATCTTCATCACTTACAGATTTTAACCAATTATCCTTAATTCTATCGGTATAGTTATCCCAGCCTTTGAATACGTCCATCGGTTTATCGGAAGATAAGGATAAATGCAAGTCAGCAATACAAAAAATTGAAATAACTATCACCTCTTTTATAATAATCAAAAAAATAATGCAAATAATAATATCAGCCGTTTTACAACGGTTAAAATAATCCGAAAGGAACTGAAAATATGGATAATAAATGTAATTGCGGAATTATTAACGGCGTTAAATGTAATGTTGAAAACTGTGTTTATCACAATTCCGGTCATAGATGCGATGCTGGTTGCATCGAGGTTGGCCCAAATCACGCAAACACATCAAACGAAGTTTACTGCGCAACCTTTAAAGCAAAATAACGATTAGATGCCCGAACCCGAAAAGTTCGGGCATTTAATTTTGAATTGTAAATGCGTTTTCAATGTAATTAAGGGTCATTTTCCCTTCTTCGTTATACAATACCTCAGCAATATCAAAACGATACATTTTATCTTGACAAGGATTCCTTTTAAGATATGAAAAAGCACTTCTGATAATTTTTAATTTTTTATTTTGATTTACGGCAGTTAGCGGGCGATATAAAGAACCTTCTTTTCGAGTTTTAACCTCAACAAAGCAAATACAACTTTTATTTTGGCAAATTATATCAAGCTCGCCATATCTGGTTTCATAATTTTTTTCGATTATTTTATATTTATGTTTCCTTAGATATTTTGCTACGAATTTTTCGCCCTTATCCCCTATTTTTCTTTTTGTTGTCTTCATTTTAAAATATTTTTCAAAAAACTTAAACGATGAATATCACTGGGTCCGTATTTTTTAATTAAGTCGGTATGTTCCTTCGTTCCATAACCCTTGTGTTTCTTAAAGTTATAAATATCATATTTTTCATCAAGCTCACACATCATTCTATCTCTCGTAACCTTAGCAAGAACCGATGCCGCCGCAATAGAACAACTAAGGGCATCACCTTTAATAACGGTTTGACATGGAATTGTTATATCCTTTGGAACTCTGTTTCCATCAATCAGAGCAAAATCCGCATTTTGAGCAAGCCCTTCGATAGCTCTATTCATCGCAAGATAAGTTGCATTAAGAATATTTACTTCTTCGATTTCTTCAACAGAGGCAAAAGCAATAGAATAACTAATAGCTTGCTCCATAATTATCGGATACAGCGCTTCTCTTTTCTTTTCAGTAAGTTTTTTTGAATCGTTCAAGCCTTCGATATAAAGTCCTTCCGGCAAAATTACCGCAGCAGCGCAAACAGGTCCGGCTAAAGGGCCTCTGCCTGCTTCGTCAACACCACATACGAACTTATAACCTTTTTTTGTAGCTTCATTTTCAAAACTGTAATCAGGCATAACTAATCCTCCGGAAACTCTAATGAAATTTTACCGATTTTAGCAGAACGAAACTCATCGAGAAGCATTGTAGCGGCACGTTCGGTATCAACTTCTCCGCCTCTCATCATCATTCCTCTGGCTTTTCCAATAGAACAAAGCAAATCATAAGAATCCATAGCAAAATCGGAAATCTTATATCTAGCCGTTAAAAGTTCGGGATAATTTTTAGCTAAAATCTCTGCTAAACGCATTCCGAGAAGTTCTATATCCATAATAACGTCTTTAACGCTACCGCAAAAAGCAAGATGTTCGCCCACAGTATTATCATCGAATTTTGGCCATAAAACGCCCGGAGTATCAAGCAATTCAAGACCTTTGTCAACCGAATACCATTGGTTGCCTCTTGTAACGCCAGGTCGGTCTTCAACTTTTGCTCTTGTGTTATGAGAAACCTTATTAATAAAAGAAGATTTACCCACGTTTGGAATACCAACTATCATTATTCGGAGCTTTTTGCCAACCATACCTTTGGCTTTATTTGCTTCGATTTTTTCTTTTAAAAGTTCCTCTATCTTGCTTTTGAACTGGTTAACACCTCTGCCTGATTTACAATCAACCAAAAGCGCAGGGGTTCCTTGTGATTCAAAGTATTTAACCCAACGTGCATTCGCATCAGGAGAAGCAAGATCACTTTTATTCATTAATATTAATTTAGGTTTTCCGTTAATAATACCCGCCAGATCCGGGTTTCGGCTGCTGACGGGTATTCTTGAATCGACTATCTCAACAACCGCATCAACCAAAGAAAGACTCTCTGTTATTTTGCGGCGCGTTTTTGCCATATGTCCCGGAAACCATTGAATAACTTGACTATTATCCATGATTTATTATAGTCCTCCAACTGAATTAAAGGGATAAATTCTAAAAAGAGCGTGTCCTAAAACATATTTAACGTCTATTTGACCGATTTCGGGGCTTCTGCTATCGGCAGAGTTGCTTCTGTTATCACCCATAACAAAAATCTTACCCTTTTCAACAACAACCTCTTGGGTAGAGTTATTGCCATTATTCCAAGTTGTTATTGTTCCGGGCTTGATATAATCCTCATCAAGCTCTCTTCCATCAACATAAACAGAACCTGTTATAGGATTTATTTTAACAGTTTGACCTTCTGTTGCTATAACTCTTTTTATAATAGGAGAATCGTTTTCATTTGTATCTCCTGATTGATTAAGATAATTTCTTGAAATAACAACAACGTCGCCTTGCTCGGGGGTATAGAACAAATCGGAAATTATAACTCTATCTCCATCATTCAAGGTATCCATCATAGATTCGCCCTGAATTCCAACAATTCTGAAAACGAAAGTGAACAAAAGAATAATTACAACAACAGATAGAACAACGGCATCTACCCATTCATAAAGCTCTCCGATTTTTGTTTTTTTAACTTCAACATCATCTTCAGATTTTTTGCTGTTATTAAAATAAAAATTCAATTCACTCTCTCCTTTTCGTTTGGATATTAAGGAACAAAGGGGGCAAATAAATTTGCCCCCTTCCAAACCTTAATTACATAATTTGCTCTTTAAGCTTAGCAGCCTTACCGATCTTATCACGGAGATAATAAAGCTTAGCTCTGCGAACTTTACCGTTACGAACAACTTCAACCTTCGCAACGTTCGGGGAATGGAGCGGGAATACACGCTCAACGCCAACACCGTAAGCAACACGGCGAACAGTAAAGGTTTCTGCGATACCACTGTTGTTACGAGCGATAACTGTTCCTTCAAATACCTGAATTCTTTCGCGCTCACCTTCACGGATCTTTACGTGAACCTTAACGGTTTGACCGATTTTGATCTGGGGAGCATCTTCTTTGAGCTGGCTTGCTGCCAAATTTTTAATTGCGTCCATTGATAATTTCCTCCTTAAATTTTTTCAGACATTCATACGCTACCTGATTTGTTTTATAGGTGCCAGAGGACTGCCCGCTTCAATGTCGTTATACGGCACAGAACCCACTTGTAAGGCCAAGTGTAATCAAATGCTCTAATATAATACCACAACTATTAACAAAAATCAAGCACTTTTTTTATTTTTTTAAAATTACCTAAATTTCTGCATTTCTTCATCAAAAATACATGTTCTTGTTATCTTAAAATACGGTAGTTCAAATTCTTGTTTGAAAGCTTTCATAAACAAGGTTGGATTTACGTTGTCAGATCCTCCTGCGGGCAATAAAAGTTCGAGCGAAACTGAATTCTCATTTTTAACAATCGAGTATTTCTTTAATTTCGGAGCAAGGTCAATTTCGCTTATTTTTCCTTTCTTACCCTTCTTTTCTGTTATAATACTATCTCGCTTTAAAAACACATCAAGCAAATTCAAAGTATCATCAGACAAATGTTCAAACGAAACCAAATACGACGCAAACGCTATTTTTCCTGCTTTTTTTACTGCGGGCAATACCTCATCAATTTCGATATACTGAGGACACGTTTTGCTCAAAGCATCTTTAACCATTTCGTCTGTAAAAGCATCGTCGATAATTCTGATTTCCATTATCTCATAATCGCTCTCAAAACCTAAAGAAAGAGGCAATAAAAACGTTAGATACGGATGAGGGTTGAACCCCTCGGTGTACCAAAATGGTATTCCGGAAAGATTTAATATGCGGGTCATAACTCTATTCATATCCAAATGGGATACAAATTTCATTCTGTCTTTTTTCTTAAAATAAACTCTAACGCTTCTCAAAACAAACACCCTCCCCATAACAGTTTGCACCACAATTTGCGCATTTTTCCCTACAGTTAGGCGTTGTTGCGGCTAAATGTGCCGCCTTGTTTTCTTTAATAAGGAATTCTCGACTAACGGCATAATCCAAGTGCTCCCAAGGCATAATTTCATCATATTCCCTTTTTCTGTTAGCATAAAACTCCGTTTTCAAGCCAACATCTTCGAAAGCCTCAATCCATTTATCAACAAGGAAACACTCCGACCAACTATCAAATTTACAGCCTTTTTTCCAAGCCGCTTCGATAACGTCGCAAATTCTTCTGTCCCCTCTTGCGAGCACGCCTTCCAAAAAGCTCGTAGAAGAATCGTGCCAAGTCAAAGAAATCTTTTTGGTAGTAACGCTATCTCTTAAAAGTTCTTGCTTTCGACGTATGGTTTCCAGATTATCTTGCGGCTCATATTGGAAAGGAGTAAAAGGTTTTGGAACAAAGGTTGAAACACTTATAGACACGTTAACCGATTTACCCTTAGGACGATTTTCCATACTATAATATTCATCAACAATTCTTTGACCGAGTTTTGTTATACCAACGAGGTCCTCATCGGTTTCGGTAGGCAAGCCCAACATAAAATACAGTTTAACGGCAGTATAACCGCTTTCAAATGCCATTTTGCAGGTTCTGATAACCTCATCTTCCGTAACATTTTTGTTTATAACATCACGAAGGCGTTGTGTTCCGGCTTCGGGCGCAAAGGTTAAACCACTTTTTCTTACAGCGCTAGTCTTTTCTATAAGTTCTTTTGAAAAGTTGTCAATTCTAAGCGATGGTAACGCCAGATTTATTTTCTTCTCATTAGTCCAATCAACCATTTCGGAGAGCAACGATTCAATCTTTGTATAATCACTTGTACTAAGTGATGCTAACGACATTTCATCGTATCCGGTTGATTCGCAAAGTGCTTTTGCCTGAGAATTAATTACATCAGGGCTTTTTTCTCTGACGGGACGATAAATATAACCCGCCTGACAGAATCTACAACCTCTGATACAGCCTCTAAAAATTTCTTGTACGGCTCTATCGTGGACAATTTCAATATATGGCGTTACAAAATTATTCGGATAGAATGCTTTATCCAGGTTTTTAATAATTCTTTTTCTGATTGTTTTTGGAGCGTTATTTTTAGGAATAATTGCAGAAATCGTTCCGTCTGCATTATAAGAAACGTCATAAAGCGAAGGAACGTAAACTCCTTCAATTTTAGCGGCTTCTTTTAAAAATTCATCTTTGCTTCCGCCCTGCTTTTTGAATTTCTTATATAGGTCTATGACCTCCAAATCAACCTCTTCACCTTCACCTAAGAAAAACAAATCAACGAAATCTGCAATAGGTTCGGGATTGCACACACACGGGCCACCTGCAACGACAAGAGGGGCTAATTCTTTTCTATCAGCCGAACGCAACGGGATACCGCCAAGGTCAAGCATATTTAGAAGATTCGTATAGCTCATTTCATATTGCATAGTAAATCCAATAAAATCGAAATCTTTAATCGGATCTCTGCTTTCTAACGCGAAAAGAGGTATATTATTTTTGCGCATAACCTCCTCAAAATCAATCCAAGGCGCAAAAACTCTTTCACACCATATATCATCTCTCGAATTGAACTGGGAATAAAGAATTTTCATTCCGAGATGCGACATACCTATTTCATAAACATCGGGAAAACAGAAGGCAAATCTTACGTCGACCTTGTTTTTATCCTTTATAATGCTCCCCATTTCTCCACCCGAATACCTGCCGGGCTTTTGAACGGAAAGCAATAATTCTTCAAATCTATCTTGGGTCATTATTTTTCCTCCGAACTTTTTTACACCTTCTATTTTAAACTAACACAAAGAATTTTTCAACTCAATTTTTATAAAAAGAAAAAATAAACAGATATAATCCAACAATTAACAGACTAGGATTGCCTTTTAAATGAACCAACACGAAGACTCCCATTAGAATTATCTGCACCTGAACAAAATAAGATAAAACATAGAAAATAAACCTTCCGCATTTGAAAGGTTTTAATAAACAATATAAAATATCTCCGCCGTCGAGCCCTTTTGCGGGAATCAGATTGAAAATGGCAACCAATAAATTACAAACACCAAATGCTTTTAAATAATTTGATTTTAAAAAAATCAACAGTGATAACAACAGGTTAATTAACGGCCCCGAAAGTGAAACAAAAATCTTCTTTCTGCCAACAAGAAGCATCGGGGCATTAATTCTAATTCTGCCAAGCGAAAAATCAAGTGAATTAATCTTAATTCTATAATGTTTCAACGCTAAAATATGCCCAAATTCATGAATCAAAACAGAAAACATACTTGCTGTTAAATAACCCGTTTTATCAATTATGGAAAGCAGGCTCAAAACAAATACAAAAGAATACGAAAGATATATAGGAACGTTTAAAACAAGAAATTTAATCATTCTTCTAATATTTCTCCAGCGTCAACATCGACAGAAAATTCGGTTTTATAAAACTTACATATTGTTTTTTTAGCGCTATCACTAAAACTTTTTGATAAAAATATAATGGCAATTAATAGAATCACAAAAAGAAATCTATATATTAACGAAACATAATTCCAATCCATTTTAGAAGATATTTGAGGTTCGCTTTTTAATTCATCATAACTATCCATTTTAACACTCTCCATTCATTATTTTATATGAACGAAAATAAAAAATAATGCCGAAGTTAATTATTCGGCATTATAATATTTATGAATATTTTCAGCAGTTTTTAAGGAAACCATACCAATGGATTTTAATTCATCTACACTTGCGTTTTTAATTGCCTTTATTGTTTTAAAATTCTTCAAAAGTTTTTTAGCGGTTGCCTCGCCAACGCCTTCAATATTCAAAAGTTCGGAACGCGTACCACTTTTTATTGATCTGCTCCTATGATAAGTTATAGCAAATCTATGAACCTCATCTTGAATTTTAGTTATCAAAGAAAAGGCAGCTCTGTTTGATTTTATAGACACTGTTTCTCCGTCTTTGGCGATCGCATTTGATTTATGCTTTGAATCTTTAACCATACCAAAAACATTGACGTTGATATTTAATTTATCTAAAACAGCTTTTACCGCATTGAGCTGAGCATGACCACCATCTAGTAAAATCAAATCAGGAAGTTTTCCAAAGCCTTCATCATTATCGGAATTCAAATACTCTGTAAAACGTCTTTCAATTACCTCCGCCATCGAGCGACAATCGTCTTGTCCCAAAAAACTTTTGATTTTGAATCGCTTATATGCTCTTTTATATGGTTGTCCGTTCTTAAATACAACCATTCCTGCAACGTTTTCGCTTCCTGCTGTATGGGAAATATCATAAGATTCAATATATTCAGGAGAATAAGGCAAACCTAAAAGTTTCGCAAGTTCGTCGAGCGCCGCCGTATCTCCACCTTTTTTGCCGGTCATTTCGGCAAGATATTCAGCGGCATTAGAAAGGCTCATTCTTATTAGTTGCTTCTGTTCGCCAATTTGAGGAACGATAATCTCAACCTTTTTGCCCGACATATCGGATAGCATTTGTTCGAGCAGAACCTTATCTTCACATTCGTCATCAATTAAAATACGAGGCGGAATCTCCCTATCATCAAGCGCATAGAACTGCTTAATAAACTCAGCTCTTGTGTTTTTAAGGTCTAAGCTGGCATCAATTATAAACTGATGTCTATCGCAAAGTCTTGAATTTCTGAAAACAAAAACCTCTATAGCAGCCTTTTGTTTCCCGTTTACAATAGCAAACACATCCTGCGTTTTATAGGTGCAAGCTATAACTTTTTGTTTTTCACCTATTCTTTTCATTGCAGAAATTCTATCTCTTAAGCGAGCCGCTTTTTCAAAATCAAGTTCTTCGGCTGCCGCATACATTTGCTCCTCTATTTGATCGATGGATAACTTTGATTCACCTCGAATAAAATCAATCGCTTCCAAAACCGATTGATAGTAGTCTTGTTGACTTATTTTTGATGAACAAGGCGCATTACAATTACCAATATAAAAATTAAGGCAAGGTCTTCCTTTTTTTATATCTCTGGGGAACTTTTTATCACAATGCGGAAGTTTAAAAATCTTCAATGCTTGCTCAACGGTTTGCTTAACTACCCACCCTGAATTATAGGGTCCTAAATATTCAGCGCCGTCGTTTTCAATTTGCAACGCTGCTTTAATAGTTGGCCAATCACCTTTTGTTATCTTAATATAATGATATCCTTTATCGTCTTTTAACAGAACGTTATATTTCGGAGAATGTTGCTTAATGAGAGAACATTCAAGAATCAATGCCTCAAATTCGCTATCGCAAACGATATATTCGAAATTTTCAACATTACTAACCATTTTTTTAACCTTTTCGGAATGATTAGTATCGCTGCCAAAATATTGACTAACCCTGTTTTTTAGTATTTTAGCTTTACCTATATATATAATTCCGCCCGCTTTGTTGTGCATAATATAAACTCCGGGTTTTAAAGGCAAAGCCATCGCTTTTTTCCTCAAACAAACGATTCTTTCATCTCTCATTAAATCACCTCCTGATAAAAAACACTAAAAATTATTATTCTAATTCCTTAAAAACATTTGGCAAAAAATCAATAATATCGCTTGGAAGCATAGCCGTCATAGACTTTTCTTTTGAAGCGCAGTCGCCTGCAAACGCATGAATCCAAGTTCCGCAAATTGCAGCATCTTCGGGGGTAAAACCTTGGGCTAAAAAGGCTCCGATTATACCGCTTAAAACATCTCCGCTGCCACCTGTAGCCATTCCTGCGTTACCTTTAGTGCAGATATATCTTCTGCCGTCGGGAATAGCAATAACCGAATTCGCACCCTTTAAAACAACAACCTGCTGAGTTCTTTGTGCAAGCAACGTAGCGCAGGCAAATCTATTGCTTTGAATCTCTTTTGTCGTCGTTTTTAAAAGCCTTGCCATTTCTGCCGGATGAGGAGTTAAAACCATTTTTGCTTTACAATTATATAAGGCATCTAAATTTTCAGCAGCGATATTCAATCCGTCCGCATCTAAAACCATAGGTTTGGTTGAGCTTTCAAGAATAAGATTTATCGCCTTTTTAGAAAATTCACTCTGTCCTAAACCACATCCCGCAACAACGGCATCAGACTCTGAAATTTTTTGTTCAATATTTCTTAATGCCATAACTCCATCACTAGCATTGTAGGGAGAGCAAACTGCCTCACAAACCGAAGAAGCAACGATAGGATATATGTCATCGGGAATAATCATATCCGCAAGTCCTACTCCGCTTCTTAATGCAGATCTTGTTGCAAGAATTGATGCGCCTGCCATACCATAAGAGCCGCAAAGCAAAGCAAGTCTGCCAAAAGATCCTTTATGCGAATTCTTTGGGCGTTTAGGAAATTTAGCTTTAATTAAAACATCTTCAATAATAATATCTTTTGACGAAATAGAGTTTGCAATCTGAGGCGGCAGACCTATGCCCGCCTTAAAGAGTTTTCCGCAAAATTCTGCCGACGGGAAAAGAACGTGACAGGGTTTTATTGCGATAAACGAAATAGTTGCATTTGCATTAAAGCAGTTATTAGCAACTTTTCCCGTATCACATTCTGCTCCGCTGGGAATATCAAGCGCTATTTTCAATGCGTGCGTTTTATTTATTATCTCAAGTATTCCGGCTATTTTCGGATCCAATTCACCCTTAAATCCAATTCCAAAAACAGCATCAATTATTACATCTGCAGAATTAATAACCTTAATAGTATCGGCATCAAAACTATTATAGAGTCTTATTGGATAAACAGTTAATTTTGAAAGCATTTCTCTGGAAGCAGCCGTTGTTGGCATTTCGTCTGCCAAAATCACGCTAACATCTCTTTTAGCTTCAAACAGTTTTCTGGCAACAACAAACCCATCACCGCCATTATTACCTTTACCAACGACAATAACAATTTTTTTATTAGTTATATCGAATCTTTCTTCAATAATTTTTGATGCAGCAGAACCTGCGTTTTCCATCATTCTTGTTTCGCTGAAACCTGATTCAACTGCCGTTGATTCAATCCTTCTAATTTGTTCTTTATTAAATACTAACATTAATTCAACCCCAAATCAAAAAGCCGACAGAATTGACTCTATCGGCTAAAAATCATTAAAAAATCTGACTATAAACCGAACGAGGAATATATCTTTTCATATTCTCAATAGTTTTTTCATTCGGAGAAAGAACCAAAGCGCACATTCCGCCCTCTTTTAAAGAGAGTTTGAAAATATATGAAGATGCAAAATCATCAGTACATACATACGTTTTAATATTAGGATTTTTTGCTTTTTCAGGACTATAAACGGTTATTTCCTCAACGTCTTTACAAGAAAACGTTAAAACGTTTTTTCTTGAAGATTTATTTATAATCTTGTCAACGTCCATTTCTCCATTTGTTATGATATATTCATATTCTATGTTTAGAAGCCCACCTAACTTGAAAGCGCCAAAAATTGATGCTGCTGCCAAAAATATAACTATCGGCAATCTTCCCATTAAAAGAATACAAAACGCTGTTATAATCGCTGCAATAAGCCAAACAAGTATTTGAATAAAATACATTTTTTTGGTTTTTTTGATCTTAATAATTTGTTCGCAAAAAGCATCCATATCTATATCTCCTAAAGTTTTTTATATATTATACATTAATTTTGCATAAAAATCAAATAAATCATAAAAAAAGACTTGAAAAATTTCAAAATTAGTGGTATATTATCAAGGTAAACGCAATGATGAAGACAAGTAGTTCTCTTTTTGTTGCATCAGAGAGGCGGTGTCATGGCTGAAAACACTGCTTGCAAACAACGAGTTCGAAATTCCCTTCGGAGCGGTAGCGCTGAAAATCAGTAGTAGGTGCTAACGGGTGATTCCGTTATAAAATCGCAAGAGTGTTTGCTTTTGTTAGCAAAAAAACGGGTGGTACCGCGGAGATTTCAGGCTTCGTCCCAAATTTTAGGGATATAGCCTGTTTTTTATTTTTTAGGAGGTTTTTTAATGAAAACTAAACTTGAAGCAATTAAAGCAGAAGCATTATCTGCTATTGCAACTGTTAATGACGAAAAAGAACTTGATGCTATCAGAGTTCGCTTTTTAGGAAAAAAAGGCGAATTAACTGCAATTCTTAAGCAAATGGGAGGTCTTTCCCCTGAAGAAAGGCCAATAATAGGTCAACTTGCAAACAAAATCAGAAGCGAGATTGAAGCCCAAATCGACGCTTGTTCTCAACAACTTAAAGCTAAGGCTATCGACGCTAAGCTTCTTGAAGAAACGCTCGATATAACCATGCCCGGCAAAAAGCCCGAAAAAGGCGGTTTGCATCCCCTTAATATTGTTTTGGACGATATGATTGATATTTTCCGTTCAATGGGCTTTGACGTTGTTGATGGTCCTGAATTTGAAACTGATTTTTATAATTTCGAAGCATTAAACGTTCCGCAAGACCATCCCGCAAGAGATATGCAGGATACTTTCTATATTGCAGAAAATCTTCTTTTAAGAACTCAGACCTCTGCAGCTCAAATCAGAACTATGACCACGAGAAAGCCTCCTATCAGAATCATCTGTCCGGGAAGAGTTTACAGAGCTGATGAAGTTGACGCAACCCATTCCCCCGTCTTCCATCAAATTGAAGGTTTGGTAGTTGACAAAGGAATTACTATGTGTGATCTAAAGGGCGTTCTTGAACAGTTCGCTCAAGAAATCTACGGAAACGATACAAAAGTTAAATTCCGTCCTTCTTTCTTCCCCTTCACAGAACCCAGCGTTGAGGTTGACGTTAGTTGCCCAAAATGCAAAGGCGAAGATAAATCCTGCAGAGTTTGCAAAGGAACCGGTTGGATTGAAATTTTGGGTGCAGGTATGGTTCATCCTAACGTTTTGCGTCATTGCAATATTGACCCTGAAGAATATTCCGGCTTTGCTTTTGGAATTGGCTTAGACAGATTAACAACCACAAGATATAAAATCAGCGACATTCGTTTGCTTTTCGAAAATGATAAACGTTTTCTTGAGCAATTCAGCAAATAAGGAGGAAAAGACCTATGAAAGTATCTTTAAAATGGCTTAAAAGATATGTTGATATAACAGTTCCCGTGGAGGAACTCTGCGAAAAAATGACCCTGGCAGGATTTGAAATCGAAGAATTAATCAATCTTTCCGAATCAATGAAAAACGTTGTTGTTGGAAAAATTGAAGAAATCGAAAAGCACCCTGATTCAGACCATTTGCAGATTTGTCAGATGAACGTTGGTAAAGAAGAACTCGTTCAAATTATCACAGGTGCACAAAACGTATTTGTTGGAGCTTATGTTCCTGCCGCTCTTCATAAATCCCTTCTTCCAAACGGTATGAAAATCACAAAAGGTAAGCTTCGCGGTCTTCCTTCAAATGGTATGCTATGCTCCGGAGAGGAATTATGCTTGACAGAAGCAGATTACGAGGGTGCGTCAGTTAACGGTATTCTCATTCTTAAAGATGAGCCAGCTCCCGGAACGGATATGAAAGAAATTTTAGAACTTGACGATTATATTATTGATTTTTCTATCACTTCAAATCGTCCTGATTGCCAAAGCGTTTTAGGTATCGCAAGAGAGGTATCAGTTGTTTTAAATAAACCTTTTAATATGCCTGAACCTTCATATAAAACAGTTGGCGGAGATATAAATGAACACATTTCTCTCGAAAACAGAAACTACGACCTTTGCCCAAGATATTTGGGACGCGTTGTTAAAAATCTTCGAGTTAAAGAATCTCCCGAATGGATGCAAACCTGTCTTAAATCTGCAGGAATGCGCCCAATCAACAATATTGTTGATATAACAAACTTTGTTATGCTCGAAACCGGTATGCCTATGCACGCTTTCGACAAAAGAGACGTTAAAGGCAGCAAGATAATAATCAGAAACGCATTTAAAGAAGAAACCATAAAAACCCTTGATGAAAAAGACCACACCCTTTCTGAAACGATGCTTGTTATTGCAGATGCTGAAGCACCCTCTTGTCTTGCAGGTATTATGGGAAGCTTTGACAGCGAAATCAAAGCAGATACAAAAGATTTATTTTTAGAATGTGCAAAATTTCGCAGAGATAACATCCGAAAAACCGCCAGGGCTCTCGGTATGAGAACTGAAGCTAGTTCAAGATTTGAGCATGGCGTTGATATTAATAACGTTGAATATGCTATGAACCGAGCATTGGGTCTTATCTACGAACTAGATGCGGGCGATATTATCGACGGAGCAATCGACCTTAACGAAGGATTGCCAGGAGAACGCGAATTAAAAGTAACTGCTCAAAGCGTTTGCGACCTTTTAGGTGTTTCAATTCCAACAGAAACAATGGTTGATATTCTTAACAGACTCTGCATAAAAACAACTGAAGAAAACGGAGTTTTGACATGCCTTGTTCCCTCGTTCAGAGATGATATTGAAGGCAAAGCTGATATCGCCGAGGAAGTTATCAGAATCTATGGTTACGACCATATGATCGGAACTAAAATGAACGGTCAGGTTTTGAGAGGACGTATGCTTCCTGAAAGACTCAAAGCAGATAAAATTAAGAATATTCTTATTGACAATTCAATGCGAGAAATTGCAACCTATTCTTTTATAAGTTCAAAAGCTTTAGAGCCTCTTGGATTAGATGAAAACGATCAGAGAAATAATATGATAAGAATTCTTAATCCTTTAGGAGAAGAATACTCTTCTATGCGTACTCAACTTATAACAAGTATGCTAACTGTTCTTTCAACTAATATGAGCAGAAAAATAGAAAGTGCAAGAATGTTTGAATTAAGCAAAATTTTCGTTGCAAAACACCTTCCCGCAACCGAACAGCCTGATGAAATCCCAACGCTTTCACTTGGACTTTACGGAGATGACGAATCTTTCTTCACGTTAAAGGGCATTATTGAAAATATTTATGAAAACTTCGGTATGACCGTTAAATATGAGAGAGCTTCTGAGCTTTTCCTCCATCCGGGCAGACAGGCATCGGTTATCTTCAATAATGAAGAAATTGCTTATTTCGGTGAACTACACCCATTAACCGCAGATAAATACGGTTTTGATAAGAAAGTTTATGTTGCAGAAATTAAGCTTCTTCCGATTTATGCCTTTGAGAAAAAGCCGACTATATATAAAGCCCTTCCAAAATTCCCCGCTGTTAGCCGTGATATAGCGCTTCTTTGCGATAAAAATATTCCGGTTGGCGCTCTTGACGAAGCAATAAGACAGGGCGCAGGCGCTCTTTGCGAAGACGTTAATCTTTTCGACGTTTATGAAGGATCGCAAATTCCTGAAGGTATGAAAAGTGTTGCTTATAACCTCGTTCTGCGTTCACCAAACGAGACACTAACAGACGTTCAGGTTGAAACAGTTATGAACAAGGTTTTCCAAAAATTAGAAGCACTTGGAGCTAATTTAAGAAAATGATAAGTTTTTCTTGCATTTTACTTTATTTTATAGTAATATTAATATAAGGAGTGATACTGATGAATGATAAGACTATGACATTTTCTCTCGGTAACGAACAAGAGCGAGAAATACACGAAATAATGTTTCAAGTTTATAATGCTCTAAAGGAAAAAGGATATAATCCTATCAATCAAATAGTTGGTTATATTCTTTCCGAAGACCCAACTTATATCACAACTCATAATAACGCCAGAAGCCTTATCAGGAAAATAGATAGAGACGTTCTTCTTCAGAATATGGTTAAGTTCTATGTTTCTAATTAATTTATAAAGGCAGGTTCTCCTGCCTTTTATTTTCTTCTTTACAAAGGCTATATTTTGTGATAATATATTATAAGATAAATTTTAGGAGTTGAATTTAATGGCTGATTCAAAGTATTTAACATATAAAGGCAAACCTTTAGTTAGAAAAGGCGACGAAATCTACTACGGAAAGATGTCGGATAAATATGTTATTATGTTAAGAGTTATGAGCTCAAAGAAAATTGGCGATATGGATGTTGCCGAAAAAGTTCTTGTTCAGCTTATGCTTACCGATGAAAAGGTTAATGCAACAGAGAGAATTGTTAAGAAAAGCGAAAAAATCGGGCTTTACAATGCAATGGATATTGCCGCTGTATGGCTTGAAAGAGCATTAAGGGATAAATAATTCCGCTTTTCCGGTGCGCAAATTAATAGTGCACCGGATTTTTTAACCGTTTATTTATTTTTGAGGGGATTTTTATGGGATATAAAATAAATCCATCGGAATTTGCTTCTGTTTTTCTCGTTCCGTCTTCGATTGCTGAAAAACACATCAAATTAGCCGGTGCAACACAACTGAAAATTCTGCTTTTAGCGCTCAAAGATTGCGCGAACGGCATTGATTCAGAAAAAATTGCTCAAAGACTTTCTTTATCTTTGCCCGACGTTATTGATGCGCTAAACTATTGGTCGGATTTAGGGATTTTTTCAAAAGACGATCAAGAATTATCCTTTTCTCCCGTCGCCCCTTCAGTACAACCACACAAAAAAATCATTAAAAAGGAAATCGTTAAACCGAGTCGCGACGAAATTACAAAGCTTAGCGCAAACGATAAGAAAATTGAATTCTTGTTAAGAGAAGCTCAGATGAAACTCAGCAGACCTCTTAAGCAAAGCGAGTCATCTACTCTCGTCTGGCTATATGACGAGCAAGGACTTGAAACCTCTATCATTTTAATGCTTCTTTCTTTTGCTGTTTCTGAAAATAAAGCAACTTTAGGCTTTATTGAAAAAACTGCTGTTTCTTGGATAAACGATGGCGTTACTACCGTTGATGATGCAGAGGCAAAAATCAACGAATATTACGAACACAAAAAAGCCTGGAGCAGAGTTACAAAAGCTATGGGTATCCCCTACCGTTCACCAAGCAAAAAAGAAGATACTCTTTCTCATCAATGGATTTATGAGTATGGTTTTGACGATGCTGTTTTGAAGCTTGCCTACGACAAATGTGTTGATGCAACCTCAAAAATTTCAATGGACTACATAAAAAAGATTCTCGATTCATGGCATAAAGCCAATGTAAAGTCTGTAAAAGACGTTGAAATGCTTGATGCTGAACGAAATAAAACACTTGAAGCTGATAAAGGAATTGAAAAATACGACCTTGATGCTTTTAATGACGCTCTAAATAATATTCTCCCCGATTAAGGAAGTGATATAATGGGTTTTTCTAAATATATTTATGATAAAGCGCTCGAACAAAAGAGAATTGACCTGCAATCCGGCGATGCCAAAAGAGAGGCTCTAAAATCAAAACTCTATAACGAAATCCCAAGAATCAAAGAAATTGATAATGAGCTTGCTCGTCTTGGTATGCAGGTTGTTATGTCAAGTTTTTCCGGAAACAAAAATGAAATTTTTAAAATTCAGGAAAAAACAGAAAAACTGCAAGAAGAAAAAGCAAAATTAACGAAAGATTACAACACATACGTGCCATTTGTTTGCGAAAAATGTTCGGACACCGGAATTGTTAATGGCAGATATTGCGAATGTGTTGAGTTGCTTGCAAAAAAAATTCAAACTGAAGAACTTTCTAATGGCGCACCTTTTTCAGATTGCAGATTCGATAATTTTAATCTTGACTATTATCCAAATGACGGCGAATCAAAAATTTCTCCGAAGCTCAGAATGGAAAAGAATTTTAGTTTTATTAAAAAATTCGCTGAAGAATTTCCAAAAGGAGAAAACCTCCTTTTTATCGGAGGAACAGGTCTTGGAAAAACACATCTTTCTATCGCTCTTGGAAACGAACTCCTGAAAAAAGGCTATTCGGTTTATTATGCCAGTGCTGATGAATTTATTTCAAATCTTGAAAGAGAAAGATATAATCGCTCAAATTTAAAAATTGACGTATATGAAACATCAAACGATTGTGATTTGCTTATTATCGACGACTTGGGTACGGAGTTTTTGACAAATTTCGGTAAATCGGCTATATATAACATTATCAATTCCAGAATTCTTAAAGGCAAATCAACTATAGTTAACACAAACTTAACTATGGCAGAAATCGCTGAAAAATACACTCCCCGCGTTTCATCGAGATTTATTGGTAACTATGTTTCCCTTCTTTTCGACGGAAAAGACATTCGCCAACTAAAGGCGCAAAATAAAAAATAATTAAAAACCGTTTCTAACAAATTTGCTAGAAACGGTTTCTTTTATGGCCTTAAAGTTACTTTTTTATTAAATATATCATTATCTAAGATATTATTATAATCATAAACTCTGAACGTCATTTCTATTTCATTAATATCGTCGAAATCTTTGATCCCTACATCATTTAACGAACTTTCTGACCACGAAATCGAGGCAAATGCGCTCTTATTCCCCTTAATGGATTTAGCAAATAAAGGATCTAGCATCAAGCCATTAACCGAAACATCTTGTACGCTGAACATAAGTTCATCTTTTGTTTTGTTCATCAGATATAATTCTGCTTGAAATCCCCAAATATCATCGTCATCAAAATCAACTAAAACTGCTTTTATATCGTTATTATCAACCAATAAAACGTCGTCAGTTTCATCAGTTCTATTAAAATTTTTTGCTTTTTCTTTTCCAAAAGGATAAATATTAACAGTTTCATAAGCCGCATCTTTTGCCATAAGATCCTCAGAATCATAAACTCTGAAAGACAATTCAATATCTGTTATAGCATCAAAGCCATAATCATCAAGTTCTGAATCGTATATCGATATTTTCTCCTTTGCTTTTTTGCCTGCGGTTACCTCCTTGGCAAATAAAGAAGATATCTGAAGTCCATTTACAGCAACCGAATCTAACGAAAACATATATTTTTTATCATCAGATTTATTTTCACAATCAACTTTTATTTCAAATTTCAAGTTATTCGTTTTCTCTAAATCGGTTATTTTAATTGCGCACTTATCGTTATTAATAACCTCCATTTCGGAGAAATCTTCCGATTTTTCTTGTGAAACTATGTCAGAAGAATCATTAGGTTTTGATAAAGTATTGCTTTCTGTTTTATCATTTGATGAGTTATCTCTACAACCAACATAAATAAATATAAAAGTTAAAATCAATATAATCGAAATTAGTTTTTTCATAAAATTTCTCCTTAATTTCTTTTATATAATTTTAACCTTTATTAAAATAAATATACAAAAAGCCGAAATTTACATTTCGGCTTTTAGAAGTTATATTTAATTTTTGTCCATCATCGATTTTGCGGCAAGTAAAACTCCGATTCTGCCACTGTCGAAATTAAGTCCTCCCTGCATCCAAGCGGCAAAAGGCTCTCTTAACGGAGCATCAGCAGAAAGTTCAATAGAAGCACCGCCCGTGAATGCACCCGCAGCCATAATAACCTGACTATCATATCCGGGCATATCCCAAGGTTCAGGGGTTACGTAGGAGTCAATCGGTGCACCGGACTGCATACCCTGACAAAAAGCAATAAGATTTTCTGAGGTTTCTAAAAGCACCGCCTGAATAATGTCTCCTCGAATCTCATTTGGTCCCGGCGTAACGTCAAAACCTAACTTTGAAAACAAATAAGAGGCATAAACAGCAGTTTTTAATGCTTCGCCTACAACGTGTGGTGAATTAAACACACCCATATAAAGTTCTCTTAAATGCCCAAGCGTTGCTCCGACTTCCCTTCCAACACCGGGAGCAGTTAAACGATATGCGCATTTTTCAACTAACTCGTGTTTTCCTGCAATATATCCTCCCGTAGGTGCAATTCCGCCGCCGGGATTTTTAATTAGCGAACCAACTATTATGTCTGCACCAACACTAGTGGGTTCTTTTTCCTGAACAAACTCGCCATAACAGTTGTCAACAAAAACGATTATATCAGGCACAACGCTTCTTACAGCTTTTATTATTTCCTCAATATCTTCAATCGTTAAACTCGGTCTTAAAGAATAACCTCTGGAACGCTGGATATATGCGATTTTATATGTATTATCAGCTAATTTGGTCTTAATCTTATCAATCTGAACTTTACCATCAGAATCAAGTTCAACTTCATCATATTCAATGCCGAAATCTTTTAAAGAACCATCAACATCGCCATCAATTCCTAAAACCCCAACTAATGTATCATAAGGTCTTCCGGTTAAACAAAGCATTTTGTCCCCTGGTCTTAAAAGACCAAAAAGCCCAACCGTTAAAGCGTGAGTTCCTGAAACAAAATTATGACGAATGATTGCATCTTCAGCTCCAACACAATCGGCAAAAACCTGTTCTAATACTTCCCTGCCTCTATCTCCATAACCATAGCCGGTTGATGCCGCAAAATGCGATTCACTGACTTGATTCTTTATAAAAGCAGACAAAACCTTTTGTTGATTATGAAAAGTTGTTTCGTCAATTTTTTTTAACATATCTTGACAGTCATTTATAATTACTTCGTCAAGTTTTTTTAATCTTTCGGGCAAACTAAAAAACTCCATTTTAAAACCTCTTAAAAATTAATAATAGCGTATTCCCTATCTATCTTAAAACCATTTTTAAGATAAAACGGCAAAACATCATCTGAACATAGTGCAATCAAAAAACCGTTATTAAAATCAGATAAAATTCCTTTTAAAAAAGCGCTTCCATATCCTTTGGAACGATTAGTTTTATTAACTGCAATTCCATTCAAATAATGATTTTCGTGGTCGGTTAAAACAACTGCTGCACATTCTTTGTTAAAATAAGTCCTTGCAAATCCATGGCGATAAAAATGATTTATATTGGCATACCAATTTTCAAAATTGCCAACCTCGATATCTTTATCTCCTTGTGAAAACAGACGATAAATCTCCCATCCCGTTGAAAAACAAAACTCAACGTTTGTATTTTTTGAAAAACTACAGTCTTTTTTAACAGAAAAAACTTTTCTTTTTCCTGCGTTAAAATTCTCAGAAAAACTGAAATCACAAATTAACTCAGAAGGAGATAATAAATATATAAAGTCAATGATCTCTTTTAAATCACACTCAGCATTATAAACAAGCGAAACAGAACTATAATATCTTGATAAAAATGCAGTTATGTTGGCTTCTTCATTCTTCTGAATATAAAAATCACAAAAATCAAATTCACTTCCATAAGCTAAAAACAGCGAACGAATTTTAACCGAAAGAAAATCATTAAAATGCGATAATTGCGATATATTCTCAAGTTTAGTTATCATATTATTTTTCCGAAAAAGCTCTTATCATTTCCTTAGAAAGAGCCCTCATAGACTCAATATCCTGCTTCGAACAAATTGAAGACGGTGAATGAATATATCTGCAAGGAACAGATAAAGCAATAGTTTTGACTCCGCCTTTAGAAAGATGAATAGTTCCTGCATTATTTCCGCCCGTAACCGCTGATTTGGGTTGAGCTTTTATGCCTTTTATTTTCGCTATTTCAAGCGTTTCGTTATATAGCGCTTTATCATATAAAGTACTTCCGTCCATAAACGAAACGGCAACACCCTTTGATAATTCGCAGACGTAGTTTTCTTGAGAAACCCCTTCAATATCTGCAGCGGTTGTTGTTTCAAGCGCTATAGCATAATCGGGTTCAATCGTATATGTTGCGGCTCTTGCTCCTCTTGCGCCAACCTCCTCTTGAACAGAGAAAGAAACGAAATATTCATATTCATCAAAATTAAGAATAAGGTCTAAAGCAACAGCGCAACCAACTCTGTCGTCTAACGCTTTTGACAAAAGTCTATCTTCCGACAACATAACATAGGGAACGTCGAAGACGGCAGTATCGCCCGGAAAAATCATAGCATTTGCTTCAGATATATTTTTAGCACCAATATCAATATACAGGCTATCAATATCAATAGGAGATTTCTTCTCATCCTCGGTTAAATTATGAACAGGTTTAGAGCATACAACTCCAACTATTGAGTTCTCAATAATAACCCTTCTTGAAATAATAGTATTAGTTTCAATACCACCAACAGTTGAAAAGCGAAGGAATCCATCCCCCGTTATGCCGGTTATAATGAAACCGACCTCGTCCATATGTGCATCGAGCATAATCTTATTTTTAGGCTTTTTCTTGCCGAGTTTTTGCACAATTAAATTACCTAGAGGGTCGATAAAATACTTTGTATCACTTGGAAGCTTGCTTATAATATAATCGCGAACAGGCGCCTCGTTGCCGGACGTCGCATTAATTTCGCATAGTTCTTTTAAAATGTCAAACATCTGACGAGCCCCCTTTTACGTATTCTGCTAAAATATTAGCAACAGAGTCTATATCAGACAGGCAAACAACTTCGGTCGGTGTATGCATATTTCTGATAGGAATTGAAATCAGACCCGTTTCAATTCCCGAACGAGAAATAGAAATAACGTCTGCGTTGGTCGATGTTTTTCCGCCCATTATTTCAAATTGAATTTTACTATCAGACTTCGCTGCAGCATCTTTAATATTTTCAGATATATTCTTAGAAAGAATCGGAGAGATTCCAAGCATCGGACCGCTTCCGACAACCCCTGTTTTATGAGCAGGTATTCCGGGCAAGTCGCCAAAAGTAACATCTACGCAAATACATTCATCGGGTTGTATATCATAAACTGCGGTTTGGACGCCTCTAAGACCCAACTCCTCTTGACGACTAAATAAAAAAGCTAAGTTATAATTAGAAATTCCCTTTTCAGCGATGATTTCTGCCGCTTTTATTAAAGCCGTAACAGATGCCCTATTATCGATAGATTTGCCACTAAAAAAGCCGTTTTGAAGACACGTTGATTCAACATCGAACGTTACAACAGAACCAACAGGAACTATTTCTGCAACATTTTCAAATATTCCAATATCAATATATAAATCATCAAATGTTGGTTGAATTTTACCTTTTTTTAGATGAGGTGGAACTGAAATAAAAGTTCCCTTAACCAGTTCCTTTCCCCATACGTTGACTCTTTGAGCAGGAAGCATTCTAGGATCTATTCCACCCATTTTTGAAACCTTTAAAAAGCCATTCTCGCTAACAGCGGTAACGGTTAATGCTATTTCATCAATATGCGCATCAAAAAGCAATGTCTTTTCTTTATGAAAATCCATAAATCCATAAAAAGAACCGTCTTTAGCGTTTCTTATTTCGCAAGATCTCGAAAGCATCTCTGTTGCTTTCTTCTCTGCTTCGTTAATTTCTCCAACACAAACAGCATTGGAAAGTTCTTTTAAAATATCTAAAGTTTCCATTTGTATTTCCTTTAAAGAGCATTTACTAATTCTTTAAAATGTTTACCTCTTTCGGCAAAATTAGGATACGCATCAAAACTTGCGCAAGCAGGACTTAAGGTAACAACATCGCCGTCTTCTGCATTTTCGTGGGCGATTTTAACAGATTCTTCCATAGAACTTGAGAAAACTATTTTAACATCGCCGTTATAACTAGGATCATTTTTAACAGCTTTCTCAATTTTAGAGGCAGTTGGGCCTGCCAATATCAAAAGTTTAACCTTTTCGTTAACATACGGTGCTAAAGGCTCAAACGGAATGTGTTTATCATATCCGCCCGCAATAAGTATTACCTTTTGATCGAAAGCCTTAAGACCTGCGATCGTTCTGGTTGGACTTGATGCGATAGAATCGTTAAAATAACGAACTCCGTTCACTGTTCTGACAGGCTCGATTCTGTGTTCAACGCCTTTAAACTCCCTGGCAACTTTCAAAATACTGTCGGCGCCTGCATAACCCCATACAGCAGAAATAGCAGCAAGATAATTTTCTATATTATGGCTACCCATAAGAGCAATATCGTCCTTATGCATTATGGGAGCAATCATTCTCCTATATGCCATATAAATAGTTCCATCGCTTGCAAGCCACGCTCCATTAGATACAGGAGCTTTCATGCTAAAGTGCATGTGTTGACCTCTAACCTCATTGGAAAAGCCCTTGGTTATGTCATTATCATCATTTAATACAGTTCTGGAAAAAGCATTTTGATGAAGAAGAATATTTTCTTTTGCGTGAATATATTCGTCCATATCCTTATGAACGTCAAGATGGTTTGGCGCAACATTAGTTACAACAGCAACGTCGGGGCTTTTTCTCATTGAAATAAGCTGGAATGACGAAAGTTCAACAACAACGTAATCTTCTTGCTTAATATCCTCAATCATAGGAAGAAGCGGATTTCCGATATTACCGCCAACGTGAACCTTTTTGCCTTCTGCTTCAAGCATTTTTGCAATGAGAGTTGTGGTAGTAGTTTTTCCGTCAGAACCGGTAACTGCAAATATTGTTGCGGGACAAACCTCGAAAAAGACCTCCATTTCGCTTGTTACCGCAATTCCATTTTCTCTTGCATTAACAAGCTCAGGAAGATAATAATTCATTCCGGGAGTTCTGAAAATGATATCAACCTCTAAATTTTTAAGATAATTTTCTCCCAAGCGAAGCTCTGCGCCCTGTTCTTCTAATTTATCTGCAACAGGTCCAATCATTTCTCTGGATCTCCTGTCGCAAGCGAACACTCTTGCACCTTGCTTTAAAAAGTTCTCGATTAAGGGAGTATTGCTAACACCAATGCCACATATAGCAATCCTTTTCCCTTTTATTTTACTAAAAAATTGTTTATAATCCATCAGGATTTCCTCCAAAATAAATCTATACATATTATATTATACTAGTAATTATGCAAAAATCAATAAAATATTTAATTTTATTTCAAAAAAATATTGAAGGATAACTCAAAAGATATTATAATATTACTATAAATCACTAGAACGGAGAACGTAAATGAACATTATTTTATCGCTAGCGGAAGAATTTAAACTAAACGAAGAAAGAGTTGAAAAAACAGTTGCTCTTATAGACGATGGCAATACGATTCCCTTTATAGCACGTTACAGAAAAGAAATAACGGGAAATCTTGATGACCAATTATTAAGAGAACTTTCCGAACGCTTGGTTTATCTCAGAAATTTTGATGCAGAAAGAGAACGCATCAGAGGCGTTATTGAAGAAGCCGGGGCTTTGACCGACGAATTATCTGAAAAATTAGATAACGCCAAAACAATGTCTGAACTTGAAGATATTTACCTTCCTTTCCGTCCAAAAAGAAAAACAAGGGCGTCTGTTGCAAGAGCTAAAGGTCTTGAACCATTAGCTAAAATAATTTTAGAACAAGACCCCGAAAGCGCAACACCGGAAGAACTTGCCGGCGAATTTATATCCGAAGAAGTCCCCGACGTTGAATCTGCAATAAACGGAGCTAAAGATATTATAGCAGAAGATATTTCTTTTGATTCCGATCTCAGAAAACGCTTAAGAAACGTTATTACCGCCTATGGTAATATTTCATCTGTTTCTGCAGTTGATAATATCGATGAAACCGTCTATTCGATGTATAAAGAATTTAGTGAACCAATCAAAAAGGTTGCTAATCACCGCGTGCTTGCAATTAACAGAGGCGAAAAAGAAGATATTTTAAAGGTTTCTATCGACTATAATAAAGAAGACGCCTTAAAAATAATCGAAAAAATATACATTAAGCCTGCAAGCGCATTAACGCAGTGTGTCAGAGAGGCTGCCGAAGATTCCTACTCGCGATTAATTTTCCCCTCTATCGAACGTGAAATAAGAAACGACCTTTTTGCAACCGCTTCAGATTCAGCTATCAAGTTATTCTCACAAAACCTCCATCAACTTCTTATGCAACCGCCACTTAAAGGCAAGGTCGTTTTGGGCTTCGACCCAGGATACAGAACGGGTTGCAAGCTTGCAGTTGTTGATGAGAAAGGAGACGTTCTCGACACAGCTGTTATCTATCCCGCTCCGCCACATAGCAAAATTGAAGCAGCAAAGAAAACTGTTCTAAATCTTGTTAATAAACACAAAGTAACAGTTTTCGCTATAGGAAATGGTACTGCATCACACGAAACCGAAACATTTGCCGCAGAACTAATAAAAGAAAATTCTCTGCCCGTTGGTTATATGGTAGTTAGCGAAGCTGGTGCTTCAGTCTATTCTGCTTCAAAACTTGCAGCACAAGAATTTCCCGACTATGACGTTTCCCTTCGTTCTGCCGTTTCTATCGCAAGACGACTCGAAGACCCTCTTGCAGAGCTTGTTAAAATTGATCCTAAAGCAATCGGTGTTGGTCAGTATCAACACGATATGCCTCAAGCAAAGCTCACGGAAGCGCTTGACGGCGTAGTTGAACAATGCGTTAATATGGTTGGAATCGACCTTAATACCGCATCAGTTTCTTTGCTTTCAAAAGTTGCCGGTATAAACAGTACCGTTGCTAAAAATATCGTTTCTTATAGATCGGAAACTGGCGGATTTAAGTCAAGGAAAGAGCTTTTGAAGGTTGCGAAGCTTGGCGCTAAAGCATTCGAACAGTGTGCAGGATTTTTAAAGATTCCCGAAAGCGAAAATCTTCTTGACAGAACTTCGGTTCACCCCGAAAGCTATAAGCCCGCATTAGAGCTTATTAATCTTGCGGGAAGTATTGAAAAAATAGAAGATTATATCGAATCTAATGGTATTTCGAAAGTAGCAGAATCTCTTGGTATCGGCGCGTTAACCCTTCAAGATATTATTTCTGAACTACAAAAGCCCGGCAGAGATCCTAGAGATGAGTTGCCTGCACCTATGCTCAAACAAGATATAATGGGAATCGAAGATTTAACAGTTGGAATGGAGTTGACAGGTACTGTCAGAAACGTTATTGACTTTGGAGCATTCGTTGATATAGGAGTTCACGAAGACGGGCTCGTTCATATTTCTCAGATATGCAACCACTATATTAAACACCCTTCGGAAGTTTTGAAGGTTGGAGATATTGTTAAAGTCAAAGTTATAAGCGTTGACGTTCCCAAAAAACGAATAGGGTTATCTATGAAATAAAAAACTCTTGAAAAAGATAATAGTTTATAGTATAATAATAAAGCTCGACATATTTCGGGCTTTATTGTTATCTAAAGAAAGGAGAAGGACACTATGCAAATTGATGCTTTAGGAACCGGTGTTTATGGAAGTTTAGTAACAAAAGAAAGTATAAAATTGCTTGTTTGTTACATAATAAACAATATCGAAGAACCCTTGCCAAGAAATGCTTTCTGCGAAGAAATTCATGCAGAAGGTATCGCTAATTATTTTGAGCTTAGAGAAGCCTTCTCCGATTTAACACAAAAGAATTTGATAAAAGAATGTGAAAACAAGCGCGGTTATTATGAAATAACCAAGATGGGAATAGAAACTGTTACTCAATTAAAAAGAAACCTCCCCTATTCTGTCAGAAAGCGCGCCTTTTTCACAACAGTTAAAATGATAAAAAAATTAAAATGCCGCGAGCAGACAAGAGTTACTGCAGAGGCATTAGATTCAGGAGAATATATTATTTCTTGCTCTATTGTTGAGGGCGAAAAAGAAATGCTGACAATTAGGTTAAATGCGCCTAACTTTGAAACGGCTCAACAAATTAAAAATAGTTTTTGGGACAATCCTGAGCTTATTTATTCATCGGTTATCAACCTTATGACAGGTTCTGACTATGAATATAAAGAAAATATTAAGGAATTTAAAGATAAATAATATTTTTTTAAAAATTTGCAAAAAAACTATTGACAATATCAAAATATATTGGTATAATATCTTAGTCGCTTGAAGTGATATTAAGGCGATTCATTAGCTCAGTTGGCAGAGCACTTGACTTTTAATCAAGGTGTCCCGCGTTCGAATCGCGGATGGATCACCAGAAAAGCGTACTAAATTTTAGTGCGCTTTTTCTATGACAAAATAAGCTGTAATTAAGAATAATTTTATATATTGAAGTATATGGAAAAAATAGAAAATTTATTTGACAACACTTAAAAAAACGCGTATAATATATATGAATACATTGTGGTTTAAATAGTATAATAATATAATCATACAACAATGTAAAATTTTGTGTGTATATACATTTAAAAGTATATTACAGAAAGGAAAGATTTTATGAAAGCACTTGTAAAAAAATATCCGGAAAGAGGAATTTGGTTTGAGGATGTTCCAGAACCTAAAACCGGTGCCAATGATGTTAAAATTAAGATA